>NZ_JBQQCC010000002.1:0-849132 GCF_052245635.1 Nonomuraea sp. KM88
ACTGCACTCGGGAGGGTGTGGGAGAGTAGGTCACCGCCGGACAATCTTTGTGGAGGGGGTTCCGACGCCAAGCGCGTCGGGACCCCCTCTTTTTGTGTTGGGCCACCTCCGCGGCCAGGCCGCGTCGTGAGCGGTGGGGGCGGTCAGTAGGGTTGGGGTGTGGATTATCGTGCGGTAGAACGCGCGATCATGGAGCGTGGCGTCGAGTGGGATTTCGAGCCGACGCTCGACAGGATCGCGGCCCTTCTTGACGTGCTCGGCTCCCCGCAGCGGGCGTACCCCGTCATGCACATTGCCGGCACCAACGGCAAGACGAGCACGGCGCGGCTGGCAGAGGCGCTCCTCAGGGAGCGCAACCTCAGAGTGGGGCGGTTCACCAGCCCGCACCTGGTGTCGATGCGCGAGCGGATCACCGTTGACGGTGCGCCGCTGAGTGAGGAACGGTTCGCCGAGGTTTACGAGGAGATCATCCCGTATGTCGAACTGACCGACACGCAGGGGCGGCGCATCCAGTTCTTCGAGTTGCTGACGGCGATGGCGTTCGCGGCGTTCGCCGACACCCCGATCGATGTCGCGGTCGTCGAGGCCGGGATGGGCGGCTCCTGGGACGCCACCAACGTCGCGGACGGCACCGTGTCGGTGATCACGCCCATCTCGCTCGACCACACCGATCGGCTCGGGCCCGACATCCCCAGCATCGCCGCGGAGAAGGCGGGCATCATCAAGGCCGGCTCCACCGCCGTGCTCGCCCAGCAGGAGCTGCCGGCCGCCGAGGTGCTCATGAGACACGCGGCCGACGTCGGCGCCGTCGTGGCGCGGGAGGGGCTCGAGTTCGGGGTGCTCAACCGCGAGGTGGCGCTCGGAGGGCAACTGCTCACGCTGCGCGGGCTCAAGGGCGTCTACGACGAGGTCTACCTACCGCTTCACGGCGCCCATCAGGCCGGCAACGCCGTCTGCGCGCTGGCCGCCGTCGAGGCGCTGACCGGCGGCGACGACCCGCTCGACGTCGACCTCGTGCGCCAGGCGTTCTCCGAGGTCGCCTCGCCGGGGCGGATGGAGGTCGTGCGGCGCACGCCGGCGGTCGTGGTCGACGCCGCTCACAACCCCGCCGGTATGCAGGCGACGTTGGAGGGGCTGCACGAGGCGTTCGACTTCGCGAAGGTCGTCGGCGTGGTCGCGGTCATGCGCGACAAGGACGTCGACGCCTTGCTGGAGTTGCTTGAGCCCGTGCTCGACGAGATCATCGTCACGCGCAACTCCTCTCCTCGGTCGATGACGCCGCAGGAGCTGGGGGCCATGGCGGCGCCGGTCTTCGGGGAGGAGCGCGTGCACGTCGTCGACCGCCTCGATGACGCCATCGACCAGGGCATCGGCATCGCCGACGCCGAGGGAGAGTTCAGCGGCACGGGCGTGCTCATCACCGGGTCCGTGGTCACTGCGGGGGATGCGCGGCTGCTGCTGAAGGCGGATGGTTCGTGATGAACTTCGAGGTCACCCCAGGGATGCGGCGGCTCGGCGCCAGCGTGCTCGGCATGGAGGCGATCGTCGCCGGGCTGATCACACCCGTGGCGATCAGCGTCGTCGGGGTTGAGCCGTGGCTCGCGGTCACCGTCGGCATCGGCCTGGCCGTGTTGTGCGTGGTCGCCGCGGGCCTGCTCAAAAAGCCCTTCGGCTACGTTCTCGGGAGCGTCGTCCAGGTGCTGGCCATCTGCGCGGGCTTCCTCGTGCCGGCGATGTTCTTCCTCGGGGCGATCTTCGCCGCACTGTGGATCACAGCGATTATCGTCGCTCGCCGTGTCGAAGGCGCTACTACCCGCTAAAGTCGGCCTACATGGCCGTCCCCCCGATCCATCGGTCGCCGCACCCGGCTGGCCCCAGGCTTCCATGGCTGCTCGATGCCGTGCTCGGGCTCCTCGTCGTGGCCGCGCTGCCGCTGGCGATCGTCGCGATCCCCAACACGCTCTCCGTCGTCGCCAAGCTGCTGCCCGGCGACATCGACCAGATCGGGCTCGTGCGCACTCACGGGCTCGCCCTGCCCGCGCTGATGCTCACCGTGCCGCTCGCCTCTGTGGCGTTGCGCCGGGTGAAGGCCGCGCACCTCTTGCTCGCCGGGTTGACGCTGGTGGCGCTATCCGACGCCGCGGGCGGCTACGCCGGGTCTGAGCTGCTGGTCGGAGCGGTGCGCGTGGTGCGTGGCATCGGCGCGGGCCTGATCCTGCCCGCCACGCTCGCCGCCGTCTGGGATCGGGCTCGGGTGCTGCGCGCCCTGTGGGTGGGCACGTTCGGTCTGAGCCTGCTCGCGGCCCAGGCGCTGGCGCTCTGGCCGCTCGACGCGGTGAGCAGCTGGAAGGTGACGTTGCAGCCCTACCCGTTGGTGACGGGTGTGGCGCTCGCTCTGGCCGCCGTCCACCTCGTCGGATGGATGGTGCTCGGCCGGTCGTCCACGCAGGCGGCCGACGAAGAGGACCGCGGCAGGCTGCTGCTGGCCGTCGCGCCGGCGGCGGGCATCGCCATCATGGCGATCAGCACCGCGAACGAAGGCTGGCGGGCGGCGCCGGTCATCGCGCTGGCCGGCCTGGCCGTCGTCGGGTTGCTGGTGCTGGCCTCATTCGGGCCGCCGCCGAACCGTACGCTATCGTACTCGATGGTGGCGGTGGGCGTGGTGCTCCTGCCGAGCGCGGCACAGGTCACGCTCATGGAGATGGGCGGGCTCGGCGGGCCGGGGCTGCGCGGGTTGTGGGTTCCGTTCGGGTTGGCCGGGCTGCTCGCCGGCGCGGCGGCTGTGGCCGTGCGGCTGTTCGCCGGGATCGCCGCGCGGTGGCTGGTGCCTCTGGGGCTGCTGGCCATGGTCGCGGGCTT
The DNA here is from genome assembly GCF_052245635.1 of Nonomuraea sp. KM88. Classification (NCBI taxonomy): domain Bacteria; kingdom Bacillati; phylum Actinomycetota; class Actinomycetes; order Streptosporangiales; family Streptosporangiaceae; genus Nonomuraea; species Nonomuraea sp. KM88. Next base: position 2,860 of record NZ_JBQQCC010000002.1, read on the forward strand.
GTGCTCGGTCCGGCTGGTCGTGCCCGCCGCTGACGGGCTGGTGTTGGTGGTGCCGTTCACCCTGCTCGCCGCAGGGGCGGCGGTGGCGCTGACGGCGGCGTCGCAGGAGGTGGGATTCGGGGCGGCGGTCTACGGGCTGTCGTTGTGCTGCGCCGGGGTGCTGGCGGGTTTCCTGCTGGGCACCGGGGTGCAGATGACGATGCTCGACGGGGTGCGCTCCGCCCAGGAACTGGTCGACCGCTTCGTCGGGGCCCTCCATTGGTGGGCGTTGATCGGCGGCTTCCTGCTGGTCGTGGTGATCGCGCTCACCTCGGTGATGGCCCGGCGGCAGGTGAAGGAGGAGGCGCCGCCCCCGCACGAGAGGACGGACGCCCCCGCGGCGGAGCGACCCTGCGCCGGAGGGCCCGCCGATGGGGGTGCTCGAGCCGGCACGCCCCGCGAGTCGGCCTTCGACAGGGGCCGGCCGCGGTGGGGTGACGAACGGCGGCCCGAGCCGCCGGCGGTGCCGCCACAGGCGCATTCGCCCGAGGACACCGCCTCCGCGTAGCGAAACGAGGGTGCGGCACGGGACGGTAAGCTGAGGGCCCTGTCATGGCGACGCGTGGGCCCGTGCCCCGCGGAGCGTTCACCGGGCCAGGTCCGGTGCCTGTCGCCGCGTCCCACTCTGTTCGAAGGAGAACATCAAGTGTCCGAGCGCACTCTTGTCCTGATCAAGCCCGACGGGGTCAAGCGCGGCCTCATCGGTGACGTGATCGCCCGCGTGGAGCGCAAGGGCCTCAAGGTCGTGGCAATGGACCTGCGCACCCTCGACGCCGACACCGCGAAGGCTCACTACGCCGAGCACTCCGAGCGGCCGTTCTTCGGCGAGCTCGTCGAGTTCATCACCTCCGGGCCGCTCGTCGCCATGGTGCTCGAGGGTCCGCGCGCGGTCGAGGCCTTCCGCGCGCTGGCCGGCGCCACTGACCCGGTCAAGTCGGCCCCCGGCACGATCCGGGGCGACCACGCCCTCGAGATCGGGGAGAACGTCGTCCACGGCTCGGACTCGCCCGAGTCGGCCGCCAGGGAGATCAAGATCTTCTTCCCCGACCGTTTCTAGCCGTCTCCCCCTTTCCTGCCGTGCCCGCGTAGCTTTTGGCTGCGCGGGCACGTGGTCTTTTCGACGGTTTCTTGACGGGGGCGCGAGCAGAGTTTTGTCGGAGCGTTCCCATAGTCTTGCCTGCGGTTGGGTGTTGAGATGTCCCCGCGGCCGGTCGGATGTTGTGGTGCAATCCGGGCAAAATTGCGGTTGAGGTAGGGGCTGGAGATTTTTGAGGGGCGCGGGGGCTCATTGCGCCCATCGGTGGGTACGTCACGTTACGATTCGAATTCGATCCGTAGTCATTCGCATTGGACGTTACGGAGGGCTCCGTTCCCCATGGGCAGCAAGCTCGCGTTTCTCGGCCGCGACATGGCGGTCGACCTGGGCACCGCAAACACGTTGGTGTACGTGCGGGGCCGGGGCATCGTGCTAAACGAGCCGTCAGTCGTAGCGATCAACACCGCCACCGGCAAGATCGTGGCGGTCGGCATCGAGGCCAAGCGGATGATCGGCCGTACGCCTGGCAACATCGTCGCCGTTCGCCCGCTCAAGGATGGTGTGATCGCCGACTTCGACGTCACTGAGCGGATGTTGCGATATTTCATCCAAAGAGTGCATCGACGCCGCCACCTCGCCAAGCCGCGCATCATCATCGCCGTGCCCAGCGGCATCACCAGCGTCGAGCAACGTGCGGTGAAGGAGGCGGGATACCAGGCGGGCGCCAGGAAGGTCTACATCATCGAGGAGCCCATGGCGGCCGCCATCGGTGCCGGGCTGCCGGTGCACGAACCCACCGGAAACATGGTGGTCGACGTCGGCGGGGGCACGACCGAGGTGGCGATCATCTCGATGGGCGGCGTGGTCACCAGCCAGTCGATCCGGATCGGCGGCGACGAGCTCGACCAGGCGGTGATCTCGTTCGCCAAGAAGGAATACTCGCTGATGCTCGGCGAGCGCACGGCCGAGGAGATCAAGATGGCGATCGGCTCGGCCTGCCCCAACGGCGAGGAGTCGCACGCGGAGATCCGCGGCCGCGATCTGGTCAGCGGGCTGCCCAAGACCATCATCGTGTCGAGCGAGGAGATCAGGAAGGCCACCGAGGAGCCGGTCAACGCGATCGTCGACGCGGTCAAGACCACGCTCGACAAGTGCCCGCCCGAGCTGTCCGGAGACATCATGGACCGCGGCATCGCGCTCACCGGCGGTGGCGCCCTGCTCAAAGGGCTGGACGAGCGGGTCAAGGTCGAGACGGGCATGCCCGTCCACCTCGTCGACAACGCGCTCGACTCGGTTGCCATCGGCTCAGGCAAGTGTGCGGAGGAGTTCGAGGCGCTCCAGCAGGTCCTGGTTCCGGAGTCGCGACACTGATGAGAGACTCCAACCGTGCCCGGCTGATCCTGGGAGCGCTGCTGGCGGCGGCGCTGGTCATCCTGACCATCGACCATCGCACGGGCGACAACTCGCCGCTGCAGCCGCTGCGAGCGGCCGGCGCCTATGTGTTCGGCACGGTGGAGCAACTCGGCGGCGGCGTCGTACGCCCCATCGGCGGGTTCGTGCAGGCGCTGGTGGCCGCACCAGGCGCTCAGGAGCGCATCGACGCCCTCAAGGCGGAGAACGCCAAGCTGCGGGCGGGGATGCTGGTCGGCAAACTCGACTCCGACCGGGCCAAGGAGCTCAAGGATCTGCTCGGCCTTGCCGGTGCTGGCGGATACAAGGTGGTGCCGGCCAACGTCGTCGCCCGGCGGGGAGCGCCCGGGTTCGAGGACGCCGTGCAGATCGACGCCGGCACCAGCGACGGCGTGCGTACGGAGATGACCGTACTCAACGGTGAAGGGCTGGTCGGGAGGGTCATCCGCGCGTCGGCGCACAGCTCGACGGTGGTGCTGCTCAGCGATCCCGCCTCGGCCGTGGGGGCGCGGCTGGAAGGGGCCAAAGAGATCGGCGTCGTGCATGGGGTGGGCGAGCACGGGCGGCTCGTGCAGTTCCGGCTCCTCGACTCGACCGCACCGCTGACCAGGGGCGGGCGGATCGTGAGCTTCGGATCGCAGCACGGGAGGCCGTACGTGCCCGGCGTGCCCGTCGGGGTGATCGAGAGGGTGGAGTCGACGCCTGGAGAGCTGACGCGCATCGCCTACGCCAGGCCGTACGCGGATCTGACGGCTCTCGACGTGGTCGGTGTGGTGGTGGGGGCGCCCAAGCGTGACCCGCGCGACGCGGTGCTGCCCCCCAAGGAGAAGGCGCGGTGATCCGGGCGCCGGGAGGGATGACGGCTCTGAGGCAGGAAGGGGCGTCGTCGGCCAGGGCGTACGCCCGGTCCGGTGCGGTCGTCGATGGGGAGGGGTCGCGGTGATCGGGGGGTTGTCCGTGGTGATCGCGCTGCTGGCGCAGGTCATGCTGGTCAACCGGCTGCCGCTGCCCGGCGGGGGCGCGCCTGACCTGGTGCTGCTCGCCCTGATCGGGACGGCTCTGTCGCGTGGGGCCGCGTCGGGCGCGATGGTCGGGTTCTTCGCCGGGCTGCTGGTCGACGTCATACCGCCGACCGCGCACCTGCTCGGCCAGTACGCGTTCGTCCTCGCGCTCGTCGGCTACGTCGCAGGGCACGGCGCGGGCGGGCCGGTGACGACCGTCGTGCTGTGCGTGCTGATGGCGCCGCTGCTGGCGGCCGGCGTGGGCGGGCTGATCTCCGATTCCCGGGTGACGATGTCCACGCTGACCGAGCAGGTGCCCGTCACCGTCGTCTACACGTTGCTGGTCTCGCCGATCGTGATCTGGCTGACCACGCGTGCCGGGCGGGCGAGGTTCTCGACATGATGAGGATGCGGGCGCGGCTGCTGGTGCTGCACGTTCTCGTGTTGACGCTGCTCGTCGTGCTGGCCATGCGGTTGTGGCAGGTGCAGGTGGTGCGCGGGCAGGAGTTCGTGACGCGGGCGACGGAGACCCGGACACGCACCGTGATCGTGCCGGCCGTGCGCGGGCAGATCCTCGACTCGTCCGGCCGGCCGCTGGTGCGCAACAAGACCGCGCTGGTCGTGTCCGTGGACCGTACGCGGCTCTCGAGGATGCCCGACGGCGGCGTGAAGGTGCTGCGCAAGTTGTCCGCGGTGCTCGACAGGCCGGTGGCGCACCTGCAGCAGCGCATCACGCCGTGCGGGCCCGGGATCGCCAAGCCGTGCTGGACGGGCTCGCCGTACCAGCCGGTTCCGCTGGACGAGAAGGTCGACACCCGTGAGGCGCTGCAGATCCTCGAGCGGCAGGAGGAGTTTCCCGGGGTCACGGCGGAGATCCACTCAGTCAGGCAATACCCGGGAGGCAGGGCGGGCGCTCAGATGCTCGGTTACCTCCAGCCGGTCACCGAGGCGGAGCTGGAGAAGCGCGAAGGGCTCAAGGCCAGCTTCTCGGGAGTGGACCTCGTCGGGCGTGACGGGCTCGAATACGTCTACGACGAGGCGCTGCGCGGCAAGGCGGGGCTGCGCAGGGTGCAGGTCGACCGGATGGGCAAGGCGCTCGGCGTCGAGGAGCAGACCACTCCCATTCCGGGCGACCACCTGGTCACCAGCATCGACTCGCGCGTCCAGAACGTGGTGGAGAAGGCACTGGCGCGGGCCATGAAGTCGGCGCCGGCGGCCGACGGCGGGGCCGGGGTGGTGCTCGACGCCCGCACCGGGAGGGTCGTGGCGCTGGCCACCGCCCCCGGCTACGATCCGGCGATCTGGGCGGGCGGGATCTCGGCGCGCGGGTACCAGTGGCTGATGTCGGAGAAGTCCGGCAAGCCGCTCGTGTCGCGGGCGATCAACGGCCAGTTCGCGCCGGGTTCGACGTTCAAGGTCTCGTCGGTGACCTCCATGCTGCGGGCCGGCTACCCGCTCAACGGCAAATACAGCTGCCCCGGCTCCGTCATGGTGGGCGGACGGGCGTTCAACAACTTCCGCGGCATCCCTCTGGGCACGCTCGACCTGCACATGGCGCTGGTCAAATCATGCGACACGATCTTCTACCAGGCCGCGTTCGAGCAGTACATGAAAGACGGCGGCCGCAACCCGAAGAAGACGCCGAAGGAGGTGTTCGCCAACGTGGCGAGGTCCTTCGGCTTCGGCGAGCCGACGGGCATCGACCTGCCGGGCGAGTCGTCGGGGCGCATCCCCGACCGGGCGTGGAAGAAGGACCTGTGGAACCGCACCAGCGCGGTCAACTGCGAGCGGTCGCGTAAGGGCTATCCGGAGGTCAAGGACCGTGCGCGGGCGGAGTTCCTGAAGCGTCTCGCGCTGGAGAACTGCACCGAGGGGTTCCTGCTGCGTCCGGGTGACGCGGCCAACTTCTCCATCGGCCAGGGCGATGTGCTGGTGACGCCGCTCCAGCTGGCCAGGGCGTACATGGCGCTGGTGACCGACGGAAAGGTGCGCAGTCCGCGCATCGGTTGGGCGCAGGTGAGGCCCGACGGCAAGGTGGTCAAGACCATCGACGTGCCGGTGGTGGGCAAGCTGCCGCTCAGCGAGAAGGAGCGGCGCTACATCAAGAACGCGCTCAGCCAGGTGCCCTCCGACGGCACCGCCGCGGGCGCCTTCGCCGGATTCCCGATGAACAAGGTACGCATCGGCGGCAAAACCGGAACTGCCGAGGTCTGGGGCAAGAAGGACACCGCGTGGTTCGCCTCGTTCGCACCCACCCAGAACCCTCAGTACATCGTGGTCGTCATGATCTCTCAGGGCGGGATGGGCGGCTCGGCGGCGGCGCCGGCCGCGCGCGAGATCTACGAGGGCATCTACGGCATCAAGCGGCCCCCGGCGGTGCCCGGCGGGCGGTTGACGACGCGGCTGCCGACGTTCGCGCCTGACGGAACGGTGGCAAGGGGATGACGGGCCGCACGGCCGCCGTCCGGCGCCCCTCGCTGCTGCGGCGGGTGGCAGGCGAGAACTCGGCCGTGCGGCGCTTCGACGGGCTCATGCTGGTCGCGGTGGCCGGGCTGTGCGTGATCGGCACACTGCTGGTGTGGTCGTCCACCCGCACCTGGGCGCCGGGGGCGACGGGATTGGTCAAGAAGCACCTGCTCAACCAGGCGCTGGGCGTGGTGTTGTGCGGCATCGTGGCTTCCGTCGACCACCGGGCGATGCGGGCGTACGCGCCGCTGGTGTTCCTGATGTCCCTGGTGGGACTGGGCCTGGTGATCACCCCGCTGGGCGCGACGATCAACGGCTCGCACTCGTGGATCCTGCTCGGCGGCGGGTTCGCGGTGCAACCGTCGGAGTTCGCCAAGGTGGGCCTGCTGCTGATCACGGCGATGCTGCTGGCGCAGCCGGCGGAGGGGTCCGACCGGCCGCGTGGGTTCGACGTCGTGCTGGCGCTGCTCGCCGCGGCGCTCACGATCGGGTTGGTGATGCTCCAGCCCGACCTCGGCACGGCGATGGTGCTGGCGGTGATCGCGGCGTCCGGGCTGATCATCGCGGGGGTGCGAAAACGGTGGATCGCGGCGCTGACGATGGTGGCGGGCGCCGGCGTGTTCGCGGTGTTCTACTTCCAGTTGCTGGAGCCGTACCAGGTGGCGCGGTTCACCGCGTTCGTCGATCCCAGCGTGGATCCGCGGGGCGTGGGCTACAACAGCACGCAGTCGCTGATCGCGATCGGCTCGGGACAGCTGCTGGGCAAGGGCCTGCTGGGCGGCGGGCAGACGACCGGGCGGTTCGTGCCCGAGCAGCACACCGACTTCATCTTCACGGTGGCGGGGGAGGAGTTCGGCTTCCTCGGGTCCGTCACCGTGGTGCTGCTGCTCGGTGTGGTGCTGCTGCGCGGGCTGAAGATCGCCAGGCAGTGCGAGGACCGATTCGGGACGCTGGTCGCGGGGACGATCGTGTGCTGGTTCGCGTTCCAGATGTTCATCAACGTGGGGATGACGATCGGAATCATGCCGATCACCGGGTTGCCGCTGCCGTTCGTCTCGTACGGCGGCACGGCCACGTTCGCCAATCTCATCGCGGTCGGGTTGTTGCAGGCCATCAGGGTGCGCGGTCATTCGTTCACCTGAAGGCCCCTGGAGGGCGGAGCATCGGCCCGGGACCTGTCACCGTCTGAACGCCGCTACCCTTGACGGTATGCCTGTCGAGTCGATTTTCCACCGCCTGGAAGCGTTGCTGCCGAAGGTGCAGAAGCCGATCCAGTATGTCGGGGGCGAGCTCAACTCGACCGTCAAGGACTGGGACTCCGCCGAGGTGCGGTGGGCGCTGATGTATCCCGACGCCTACGAGGTGGGCCTGCCCAACCAGGGCGTGGCGATCCTCTACGAGATCCTCAACGAGCTGCCGGGCACGCTGGCCGAGCGCACCTACGCGGTCTGGCCCGACCTCGAGGCGCTCATGCGCGCCGAGGGCATCCCGCAGTTCACCGTCGACGCGCACCGGCCGGTGCGCGCCTTCGACGTGCTCGGGGTGTCGTTCTCGACCGAGCTCGGCTACACCAACATGCTGACTGCGCTCGACCTGGCCGGCATCCCGCTGACGGCGGCCGACAGGGGCGACGACGACCCGATCGTGCTCGCGGGGGGCCACGCTGCCTTCAACCCGGAGCCGATCGCCGACTTCCTCGACGCGGCCGTGCTCGGCGACGGGGAGCAGATCTCCATCGCCATCTCCGAGGTCGTCCGCGAGTGGAAGGCGGAGGGCCGCCCCGGCGGCCGTGACGAGTTGCTGATGCGGCTCGCCGAGTCGGGTGGCGTCTACGTGCCCAAGTTCTATGACGTCGACTACCACCCTGACGGCCGCATCAAGCGGGTCGCGCCCAACAAGGCCGACGTGCCGTGGCGGGTGCACAAGCACACCGTGATGGACCTCGACGAGTGGCCCTACCCGAAGAAGCCGCTGGTTCCGCTGGCGGAGACGGTGCACGAGCGGTTCAGCGTGGAGATCTTCCGCGGCTGCACGCGCGGTTGCCGGTTCTGCCAGGCGGGCATGATCACCCGGCCGGTGCGCGAGCGTTCGATCACCACGATCGGCGCCATGGTCGAGAACGGCGTCAAGGAGTCCGGCTTCAACGAGGTCGGCCTGCTGTCGTTGTCGTCGGCCGACCACTCCGAGATCGCCGACGTCGCCAAAGGCCTGGCCGACCGCTACGAAGGCACCAACACCTCGCTGTCGCTGCCCTCGACCAGGGTCGACGCGTTCAACATCGATCTGGCCAACGAGTTCTCCAGGAACGGCAGGCGCTCGGGCCTGACGTTCGCGCCCGAGGGCGGCTCCGAGCGCATGCGCAAGGTGATCAACAAGATGGTCACCGAGGAAGATCTGATCCGCACGGTCACCACGGCCTACTCACAGGGGTGGCGGCAGGTCAAGCTCTACTTCATGTGCGGGCTGCCCACCGAGCAGGACGAAGACGTGCTCGGCATCGCCGACCTGGCCAAGAAGGTCATCAAGGCGGGCCGCGACATCACCGGCAGCCGGGACATCCGCTGCACGGTCTCCATCGGCGGTTTCGTGCCCAAGCCGCACACGCCGTTCCAGTGGGCCGCCCAGGCCGACCACGAGACCGTCGATCGGCGGCTCAAGGCGCTGCGCGACTCGCTCAGGGGCGACAAGCAGTACGGCAAGGCCATCGGTTTCCGCTACCACGACGGCAAACCCTCGATCGTCGAGGGCCTGCTCTCGCGCGGCGACCGCCGCGTTGGCGCCGTGATCCGCGCGGTCTGGGAGAGCGGCGGCAGGTTCGACGGCTGGAGCGAGCACTTCTCCTACGAGCGCTGGATGGCGGCGGCCGAGCAGGCCGGCGTCGACGTCGCCTGGTACACCACGCGCGAGCGAGAAGAGAACGAAATCCTCCCGTGGGACCATCTCGACGCCGGGCTCGACCGCGAATGGCTCTGGCAGGACTGGCAGGAGGCCGTTACCGGCGGTGAGGTCGAAGACTGCCGCTGGACCCCGTGCTACGACTGCGGAGTCTGTCCCACCATGGGGACGGAAATTCAGATCGGCCCTACCGGGCGAAAACTCCTTCCTCTGACGGTGGTCTAGCGCGCTCAGTGGGCGAGCCGTGTCACGGCGTACACGTACACACGCCGGCGCGGCTTATCCTGAGTGGAAGGAACTCTTACAAGGGAAGGACGACAAGCTCTGAAACCTGTTCCCGAAGGGCCTCCGCCCGCGCCCACGGTGCAGCGCCTGCGTGTGCGTTACGCCAAGCGCGGTCGCCTGCGCTTCACCAGCCACCGCGACATCTCGCGGGCCGTCGAAAGAGCGGTCCGCCGTGCCGGCATTCCGGTGGCCTACAGCGCGGGCTTCTCGCCTCACCCGAAGATCTCCTACGCGGGCGCGGCGCCGACCGGCGTCGCCAGCGAAGCCGAATACCTCGAGATCGGTGTTACCACGCCGTGCGTTCCGGAGCAGGTCAAGTCCGGCCTCGACGGGTCGTTGCCGCCCGGGCTCGACGTGCTCGACGTTGTGGAGGCGGGGCCTGGTGGTCTGGCCGACCGCTTGGAGGTCTCCGACTGGGAGGTGCGGCTGCCCGGTGCCGACCGCGAGCTCGCCGAGGTGGCGGTGGAGAAGTTTCTCGCGGCAAGCACGGTGGACGTCGAGCGCCTCACCAAGAAGGGCCCCCGCCGCTTCGACGCGCGGGAGGCCGTCCTGAGGCTCGTGGTGTCCGAGGGAACAGACAGAACCGCAGCTCAGGTGCATGGACAACCGTGTGTCATACTGCGCATGGTTGTTCGGCACATGACGCCTGCCGTTCGACCCGACGATGTGCTCACAGGGCTGCGCCTTGTGGCCGACTTCGCGCCGCCGGTTCCCCCCGAGGTGACCAGGCTGGCGCAGGGGCCGCTCGACGCCAGCACCGGTGCGCTTGCCGACCCGCTCGACCTGGACCGCGACACGACGCGCGGCGGCGAGGCGGGACCGGCGGGTGAGCACGTCGCCGGTTAAGGAAGTGCCCTGCGCGAGCCGGGCACGACCGTTGACAGGACTTGGCGCCGGCGCCTCCTCATCGGGGGAGCCGGCGGACAACGAGACACGAGGGCTCCTGCGCGGCGCGGCGACGCGCCCGGGAGCTGACGGGAGAGCGCCCGCATGCTCGACAACGAGCCCAACGCCGGGGCCAATGGCCCTGACGGGGAGACAATTGAACAGCCCGAGGTGACCAGGCGTCGCCGTTCCGCCAGCCGGCCCGCGGGTCCGCCGCCGGAGCCCGACGAGCCTGCCTCAGTCCCGGTCACCGTCGCAGCCGCGCAGGCGGCGCCGTCGGTGGCTGAGGTGCAGCCGGTGCAGATCAACGCCGTGCAGCGTGCCGCCGGTGAGCCCGCACCCGAGATCGTCGCGGAGACCGCCGCCACGAGGGCCGCGCCCGCGAGCGCCGATCGTCCCGGCACGGCCGGCGGCGCTGACACGGCCGGCGCTCCGAGCAACGGCGACACGGCCGACGGGGTTCGAAGCGCCGGCGACACTGGCGAGGCCGCAGGCGCCGGCGGCACGGTCGTTGAGGCCGCGGCCGGTGGCACGGTTGCCGGAGCTCCCGACGCGAACGGTGGAGGGATGAGCGCCGCCGGTGCCGCTGACGCCGGCACGGTCGAGGGTGCGCCGGCGGCCGAGAAGCCCAAGAGGGCCACGCGGACACGGTCCACGGCCACGACGACGCGCCGGCGTACCACGAAGAAGGCCGCGGAGGCGGAGGCCGAAGAGGCGGGAGCGCTCCCCGAGAGCGCGGCGCCCGCCGAGGAGGCCCCGGCGAAGCGGCGCAGGACCCGCAAGAAGGTTGAGCCCGAGTCCGGCGCGGTCGCCGAAGAGCCGGACGGCGTGACGCCCGCCGGTGGCGCGGTCGCTGTGGGCGCGCCCACAGGCGGTGCCGAGGCCGCAGCCCCGTTCGGCACGGAGGAGGGTGCCGGCGGCCGTGACACCGAGGACCTGGCCGCTGACGTCGCCGCCGTGGCGGCCGGCGAGGCCGAGGTCTCGCAGGCCGGCGCGCGGACGGCGGTCCCGGCGGACGCACGGGCCGGTGCGGGGACGGTGTCCGAGGCCGAGGGCCCGTCGGCCACGGCATTCGAGGCCGAGCGTTCCGGGGGGGACGTCGAGGTGCCGCCCTCCGGCGCGGACGTGGCGCCTTTCGCGGCCGCCGGCGCGCAGGACGGCACGGGGGACGACGAGGACATCATCGAGATCCTGCCCGAGGACGAGCCGCTCGACGACGAGCCCGCGGGGGAGGACCTCGACGAGGACGTCGACCGTCCGAGCCTGCTCGCCGACCCGTTCGGGCTGACCGCGCGCAGGCAGGACGAGCCGGGCGCCGCCTTCCAGCGGCCTGCGGCCATCTTCGCGCCGTTGTTCCAGGCGCCCGATCCCAGCAAGGCCAAGCCGGCCGTCACCAGGCGAGCCGAGCCTCCGCAGCCGGTCGCCGAGCCGGAGGAGGCGGAGGAGCCGGTCGACGAGACCGCGAACGAGGACGAGCCCGACACCGACACCTCCGACGAGCAGGAAGAGGAGGGCGGCGGCCGTCGCCGTCGCCGCCGTCGCGGCGGCAGGGGCCGTGGCAAGTCACGCGAGCGCGACGAGTCCGAGGACTCCGACGAGCAGGAAGAGGACTCCGACGAGGGGCAGAGCGAGGAGTCTCAGGAAGAGGAGACCTCCAGCTCGCGCCGCCGCCGCCGGCGCCGGCGCCGTGGCACGGATGAGGGCGTGGAGCCGGCCGGCGACGACCCCCCGAACACGGTGGTGCGCATCCGCGCGCCGCGCTCGGGACGTTCGGCCGGGCTCGACACCGCCACTGACGGCGTGCAGAGCGTGCGCGGCTCGACCAGGCTCGAGGCGAAGAAGCAGCGCCGCCGCGAGGGGCGCGAGCTCGGGCGCAGGCGCCCGCCGATCATCACGGAGTCGGAGTTCCTGGCCCGCCGCGAGTCCGTCGACCGCATGATGGTGGTGCGCAGGCAGGGCGACCGCACCCAGATCGCGGTGCTGGAGGACGGCGTGCTCGTCGAGCACTACGTCAACCGCGAGGCCAGCCAGTCCTACGTCGGCAACGTCTACCTCGGCAAGGTCCAGAACGTGCTGCCCTCGATGGAGGCGGCGTTCGTGGACATCGGCAAGGGCAGGAACGCCGTCCTGTACGCCGGTGAGGTGAACTTCGACACGGCCGGTCTCGAAGGCCAGCCGAAGCGCATCGAGTCGGCGCTGAAGTCGGGCCAGTCGGTGCTCGTCCAGGTCACGAAGGACCCGATCGGGCACAAGGGTGCGCGGCTCACGTCGCAGATCAGCCTGCCAGGCCGCTATCTGGTCTACGTCCCAGACGGGTCGATGACCGGCATCAGCCGCAAGCTGCCCGACAAGGAGCGCGCACGGCTCAAGAGCATCCTGAAGAAGGTCATGCCGGAGAACGCCGGCGTGATCGTGCGCACCGCCGCCGAGGGCGCCTCGGAGGAGGAGCTGGCCCGCGACGTGGCCCGCCTGTCCGCGCAGTGGGAGAACATCCAGAAGAAGGCGAAGTCGGCCAGCCCGCCCGAGCTGCTGTCCGCCGAGCCCGACCTGACGATCAGGGTCGTGCGTGACGTGTTCAACGAGGACTTCACCTCGCTGGTCGTGCAGGGCGACGACGCCTGGGACACCGTCGACGAGTACGTGAAGTACGTCGCGCCGCATCTGGGCGAGCGCCTGTCGAAGTGGGACGCCGGTCAGGGTGACGTGTTCGAGTCGTACCGGATCGACGAGCAGCTCGCCAAGGCGCTGGAGCGCAAGGTGTGGCTGCCGAGCGGCGGCTCCCTGGTGATCGACCGCACCGAGGCGATGACGGTCGTCGACGTCAACACCGGCAAGTTCACCGGCCAGGGCGGCAACCTCGAGGAGACCGTCACGCGCAACAACCTGGAGGCGGCCGAGGAGATCGTCCGCCAGCTCAGGCTCCGCGACATCGGCGGCATCATCGTCATCGACTTCATCGACATGGTGCTCGAGTCCAACCGCGACCTGGTGCTGCGGCGCATGCTGGAGTGCCTGGCCCGCGACAGGACCAAGCACCAGGTGGCCGAGGTGACCTCGCTGGGGTTGGTCCAGATGACCCGTAAGCGGGTCGGTCAGGGCCTGCTGGAGGCGTTCTCGACGGTCTGCGACTGTTGCAACGGGCGCGGCCTGATCATCTCCACGGAGCCGGTCGAGGCCAAGCCGGAACCGCGCGGCACGCAGGGCAAGATGGCCGTGGAGAAGGCGGTCGCCGACAAGGTTTCCGCGGCGAAGGTCTCCGGCAACCGTGATACTGTGACCGGTGCGCTTGAAGAAGTCCCCGCTGAGGACGACCAAGCCAGCCAGACTTCCGGCAGGGGGCGGAGACGCTCCCGCCGAGCCAAGTCAGCCGAGTAGCTTCGGCAGACTTCCGACGTTCCGTCCGGTTCGCCTAGGGCGCCGTTAATCCGGTACCCTGGTGAACCGGTGCGTCAGGTGACGTGCCCTGTTGGCGCGCTTACTCGGTTCGTCGGTTTTGACAGGCCGAATGACAGGCGCAGCATTCGGAGTCAGCGGCCATTCCCGCGCGGGGTGGCCGGGGTTCGCAGTGCAACAGTGAGTCAGTAGAAGGGTTCCGCGGTGTACGCGATCGTTCGTTGCGGCGGCAGGCAGCAGAAGGTCTCCGTCGGTGACGTCCTCGAGGTGGACAAGGTCGCCGGCGAGGTCGGCTCTTCGGTTTCGCTGCCGACGGTGCTCGTCGTCAACGACGGCGATGTGACCACGGAGGCGGGCAAGTTCACGGTCAACGCCGAGATCCTCGGCGAGACCAAGGGCCCCAAGATCCGCATTCTCAAGTACAAGAACAAGACCGGTTACAAGAAGCGCCAGGGTCACCGCCAGCGGTACACCCAGGTGAAGATCACCGGCATCGACCAGGCCTGATCGGGAGTTTGAGAGATGGCACACAAGAAGGGCGCGTCGTCCACCCGGAACGGCCGTGACTCCAACGCTCAGCGCCTGGGCGTCAAGCGCTTCGGCGGCCAGCTGGTCAACGCGGGCGAGATCATCGTCCGCCAGCGTGGCACCCACTTCCACCCCGGCGACAACGTGGGGCGTGGCGGCGACGACACGCTGTTCGCGCTGGCCGCCGGTCACGTGCAGTTCGGTGTCAAGCGCGGGCGCCGGGCCGTCAGCATCGTTCCCGTCACGGAGTAGTTTCCTCCCGGGTTTCGCAGCCAAGGGGTGGATCGATCGAGTGTCGATCCACCCCTTGGCGTTTTGCGGGGATGTTCTGCGGCCCCGCGCTTGTTGAAGAGGCGACCGCCCGGCGTGAGGACTGCCGCCGGGCTCGTTGACGCAGTGGAGATGCCCCTGCCGGGGTGATGGAGAGGGTGCTTGATGCCGGACTTCGTGGACCAGGTGGTCCTGCACATCAAGGCCGGTGACGGGGGGAACGGGTGCGCCTCCATCCACCGGGAGAAGTTCAAGCCGCTCGGCGGCCCCGACGGGGGCAACGGCGGGCGGGGTGGCGACGTCGTCCTCGAGGTCGATCCCAACACCGCGACCCTGCTCGACTACCACTACCGCCCGCACCGCAAGGCCGGCAACGGCAAGCAGGGGCAGGGGTCCAACCGTGACGGCGCCAACGGCGACGAGGTGGTCCTGCCCGTGCCCAACGGCACGGTGGTGAGGGACAGCGCCACGGGCGAGGTGCTGGTCGACCTCGTGGGGGTCGGCACGCGCTACGTGATCGCCCAGGGCGGGCACGGCGGGCTGGGCAACGCGGCGCTGGCCACCACCCGGCGCAAGGCGCCCGGGTTCGCGCTGCTCGGCGAGCCGGGCGACGAGCTCGACGTCATGCTGGAGCTCAAGAGCGTCGCCGACGTGGCGCTGGTCGGGTTCCCCAGCGCCGGGAAGTCGTCGCTGATCGCCGCGCTGAGCGCGGCCAAGCCCAAGATCGCCGACTACCCGTTCACCACGCTCGTCCCCAACCTGGGCGTGGTGACGGCCGGCGACACCGTGTTCACCGTCGCCGACGTGCCGGGGCTGATTCCCGGGGCGTCGCAGGGCAAGGGCCTCGGGCACGAGTTCCTGCGCCACGTCGAGCGGTGCGACATGCTCGTGCACGTCATCGACTGCGCCACCATGGAGCCGGGGCGCGATCCGATCACCGACTACGAAGTGATCGAAGCGGAGTTGCGGGCGTACGGCAAGCTCGATGGCCGGCCGCGGCTGGTCGTCCTCAACAAGGCCGACGTGCCCGACGCCAGGGAACTGGCCGAGATGGTCGCGCCGGAGTTCGAGGCGCGAGGGCTGCGGGTCTTCACGATCTCGGCCGCCACGCACGACGGGCTGCGCGAGCTCACGTACGCCATGGGCGAGTGGGTGGCCGCCGCCAGGGCCGCCAAGCCGGTCGAGGAGCCCACGCGGCTGGTGATCCGGCCCAGGCAACTCGGGGACGCCGGCTTCCGGGTGCGACGGGTCAACGACAACCTGTTCCAGGTCACCGGCGAGAAGCCGGAGCGGTGGATCAGGCAGACCGACTTCAGCAACGACGAGGCCGTGGGTTATCTCGCCGACCGGCTCGAACGGCTCGGGGTGGAGGAGGAACTGGCGAAGGCCGGCGCCCGTGCGGGGGTCGAGGTGGTCATCGGGCCCATGGAGGGCGGCTACGTCTTCGACTGGCAGCCCACGCTCCACGCCGAGTCGGTACGGCAGGGTCCGAGGGGCTCCGACGGCCGCCTCGGGTAGGCCCTCTTCTGGTGTGCCCGATCCGTCCCTGCCGGGCGGGTGCCCGCGCAGGGCGGTGGCGGCGGGCGGCTGGTGCCTTCGGGACGCTCGTGGGCGGGGAGCCTGGTCCGTGCCAGGTGTCAGGGGTCCCGTGGTGGATCAGTGTGGCGGGTTGCGGTTGTTCCCGTCCCGCTGGGGCTTGTGTCTGGCTCCGAGGGCTTGTCCGCCGGGGGCACGGCGTGATGGCGTCCGGCGTGCGACGGTCACGACGAGGGGCGGCTCGAGGCCGCCCCTGCCCGGTCAAGGGCGGAGGGTGGCTTCGGCGCCGCCGTCGGCGTAGAGGATCTGGCCGGTCATGAACGCGTTGTCCGGGCTGACCGTCCAGGCGAGCAGGGACACGATCGCGGAGACGGGCCCGGGGAATCCGAGGGGCTGGGGCATCGTGGAGGAGACGAGCGCGCGGGTGGCCGGATCGTCCAGGAACATCGTCCTCGCCGACTCCGTGTCCACCACACCCGGTGCGACCGCATTGAGCGGAATGCCGGCCTCTGCCCAGGAAGGGCTGACGGCGGCCCGGCGGAGCCAGCGGTTGAGCGCCAGCTTGGTGGACGGGTAGACGATGCGGCCCCGGCCGGCCTCGACGGCGGTCGTGACGGCGGCCACGGTGGCCTCCTCGTCCATGGACAGGCACGCGTCGACGATGGAGTCGTCGGCGGCCACGATCGCGCTCAGCGAGGAGACGGCGACCGCCCTGGGCCGGTCCGATGCGGCCAGAAGGGGCCGGAGGCGCTCCAGGGTCGCGATCGTGCCGAAGAAGTTGAGCCGCGCGGTGAGCGGCGACGGGGCGGCGCTGCCGGCCACGGCGATCAGGCCGTCGACCCGGCCGTCCGAGGCCGCCGCCACCCCTGAGGCGAGCTGTTCGCGGCCCTCCGGGGTGGTCAGGTCGGCGGTCACCTCGGCGTCGCGCACGTCGCAGCGGATCACCCGGTCGCCGCCCTTCTCCAGGTGATCTGCGGTGGCGGCGCCGATGCCCGACGCGGCCCCGGTGACGACGCAAGTACGGATTCCCATGGACAAATTACTACATCGAATGAAGAGATACAGTCAATGTAGTAATGTGGCGTCATGGCGGACGGGCTGAGGGAGCGGAAGAAGCGGCGTACGCGCGAGGCGCTGATAGCGGCGGCGGTGGAGCTGTTCCGGCGGCAGGGCTACGAGGCGACGACCGTCGCCCAGATCGCGGCCGCGGCCGACGTGTCGACCAGGACGTTCTTCCTGCACTTCCCCACGAAGGAGGACGTCGTCCTGCCCGACGCCGGCACGCGGGTCGAGCTGGCCGTACGGACCATCGAGGGGCGGAGGCCGGACGAGCCGCTGCCCGACGTGCTCGCCACGGCGGTCGAGCGCATGATCAGCGAGGTCGCCGGCTCTGACCTGGCCACCGGGATGGCCGACGTCCGGGTGGAGCTGACGCTGACCGTCCCCGACCTGCAGGCCCGGATGATGCGGCGGCTGCTGGACGCGCAGCGGCGCATCGTCGACGCGTTGTGCCGTAGCTATCCGGAGGAAGACGACGAAGTGGTCGTCGGCGCGATGGTGGGGGCGATGATGGGTGCGGTGAGCTCGGCGGCCGCGTACGCGCTGCGCCGGGGTGACACGCCGGAGGAGGTCACCGCCGCCATGCGCGCGGCGGCCGGGCGCGTCGCACGTTCCAGCAGCCGATAAGCTGCCAGACGTGCGGGAACAGCTCAGCTCGGCGTCCAAGGTCGTGGTCAAGGTCGGCTCCTCCTCGCTCACCACCCCCCAGGGCATGATCGACGTCGACCGGGTCGACGCGCTGGTGGATGTGCTGGCGGCGCGGCGCCTGGCCGGAACGCAGATCGTCCTGGTCTCCTCGGGAGCGATCGCGGCGGGCCTCGGCCCGCTGGGGCTGACCGCGCGACCACGTGACCTGGCCACCCAGCAGGCGGCCGCGTCCGTCGGGCAGGGTGTGCTCGTCGCCCGCTACACCTCCTCCTTCGCCCGCTACTCCCTGCGCGTCGGCCAGGTGCTGCTCACCGCCGACGACATGATGCGCCGCGCCCACCACGCCAACGCCCAGCGCACTCTCAACCGGCTGCTCGAGCTGGGCATCGTGCCCATCGTCAACGAGAACGACACGGTGGCCACCGACGAGATCCGCTTCGGCGACAACGACCGGCTGGCGGCGCTGGTGGCGCACCTGATCCACGCCGACGCCCTGGTGCTGCTGTCGGACGTCGACGCGCTCTACGACGGCCCGCCGAGCCGCAGCGGCTCGCGCCGGCTGACGGAGATCCGCGGCGCCGGCGACCTGATCGGGGTCGAGCTCGGCAGGAACGGCGCGGCCGTGGGCACCGGCGGCATGGTGACCAAGGTGCAGGCGGCCAGGATCGCCACCGGGGCCGGAGTGCCCGTGGTGCTCACCGCGGCCGCTCACGCGGCCCAGGCGCTGAGCGGAGCGGACGTCGGCACCTACTTCCACCCCGGCGGCCGCCATCCCGGCACGCGCCTGCTGTGGCTCGCGCACGCCACCACCGGGCGCGGCCGGCTCCACCTCGACCAGGGCGCGGTCGACGCCATCGTGGGCCGGCGCAAGTCGCTGCTGCCGGCAGGGGTGACGTCGGTGGAGGGCGAGTTCGCCGCCGGCGACCCCGTCGACCTGTGCGAGCCGAAAGGTCTCGTGGTGGCACGCGGCCTGGTCAACTTCGACGCTGCCGAGATCCCCGGCCTGCTCGGGCGCTCCACGTGGGAGCTGGCGAGCACGCTGGGTCCGGAATACGAGCGCGAGCTGATCCACCGTGACGACATCGTCATACTGGAAGCGCACAGTTGAGAGCCGGATGCCCGACCGACGGGCCCCGGTGACGAAGGACGGACGGGGCGCCGGGCGCCCCGGGCAGCGGAGCGGAGCGGAGCCATGAGCACAGAGTTCCTGAAGGTCGCCCATGCGGCGCGAGAGGCCGCCGCCGAGCTGGCCCCGCAGCCTCGGGCGCCGAAGGACCGGGCGCTGCGCGCCGTCGCCGACGCGCTGGTCGCGCACGCGGCGCCGATCCTCGAGGCCAACGCCAAGGACGTCGAGCAGGCCAGGTCCCAGGGCACGGCCGAGGCGATGATCGACCGGCTGCGGCTCGACGAGGCCAGGATCGCGGCCATCGCCGAGGCCGTGCGCCAGGTCGCCGACCTGCCCGACCCGGTCGGCGAGGTCGTGCGCGGCGCCACGCTGCCCAACGGCCTCGAGTTGCGCCAGCTCAGGGTGCCGCTGGGGGTGATCGGCATCATCTACGAAGGCCGGCCCAACGTCACCGTCGACGCCGCCGCCCTCTGCCTCAAGAGCGGCAACGCGGTGCTGCTCAGGGGCTCGTCCAGCGCCCACTCCTCCAACGCCGCCCTGGTGCGGGTCATGCAGGACGCCCTGGCCGGCACCGAGGTCCCGGCCGGGGCCGTGCAGCTCGTCCCCGGGCTGACCCGCGACTCGGTCAAGGAGCTCATGCGCGCCCGCGGCCTGGTCGACGTGCTGATCCCGCGCGGCGGAGCGTCGCTGATCAACTCGGTGGTCGAGGAGTCCACCGTCCCGGTGATCGAGACCGGCGTCGGCAACTGCTCCGTCTACGTCGACGCCGACGCCGACGTCGACCTGGCCGTGCAGATTTTGGTCAACGCCAAGGCGCAGCGGCCCTCGGTGTGCAACGCGGCGGAGACGTTCCTGGTGCACGCCGACGTGGCCGACGCGTTCGTGCCCCGGGCGCTGCGGGCCCTGGCCGAGGCGGGCGTGACCGTCCACGGTGATGCGAGGATCGCCGCGTACGGCGAGGTCGTGCCGGCCACGGATGACGACTTCCGCGCCGAATACCTCTCGCTCGACATCGCCGCCGCCGTCGTCGGCTCGCTGGAGGAGGCGGTGGCCCACATCAGGCGCTACGGCTCCGGCCACACCGACGCCATCGTCACCAGGTCGCAGGGGGCCGCCCGCAGGTTCGTCGCGCTCGTCGACTCGGCGGCCGTGGCGGTCAACGCCTCGACGAGGTTCACCGACGGAGGCGAGTTCGGCTTCGGGGCGGAGATCGGCATCTCCACACAGAAGCTGCACGCGCGCGGCCCGATGGGGTTGCCCGAGCTGACGTCCACCAAGTGGATCTACACCGGTGAGGGGCATTTGCGCACGTCGGAGGGTACGGTGGTGGCCGGTTAACCGGCGTGTCGGCATGGCCGGCGCCTGACCACGCGGCTTGACTGGGGACATGGAAATTGTCGTCGCCCTCGCCCTCATGGCCGCGGTGTTGTTCGGCGCCGACCGGCTGCTGCTCCGGCTGGAGAGCCGTGGCCGGGTCAACTGGCGCAGGAACAATCGCAGGCGGCTGTCCGAGGCGCCCACAGCCGAGCTCGACAGCATGTTGTCCGGCGGGCCGGCCACTCACGCGCGCCATTAACCTTCGGCGTGCCTCACGCGGTGACTCGCGTCACGGCGCTAGGGTTGTGTCCCTTATGGGCGCGCCGGGCGGGGAGGGACGGTGAGCAAGCTCGGCAAGGTGGGGCCGTACACCCTGGTCGAGCGGCTCGGCCGCGGCGGCATGGGAGAGGTCTATCTCGCCTCGACCCGTCGTGGCGAGCACGTCGCACTGAAGGTCCTGCACGACCTTGCCGAGGACGAGACCTCGCGCATCAGGCTGGAGCGCGAGGTCCGCGCGCTGCGCAGGGTCGAGAGCCCCTACGTTGCCAAGGTCCTCGACGCGGACCTGGGCTGCGCGCGCCCCTACCTGGTCATGGAGCACATCGAGGGCGCCACGCTGCTCGACCGTGTACGCCAGAACGGCCCGCTCGACGACGCCGACCTGGTCGACCTCGCCCAGGGCATCGCGGCGGCGCTGGCGATCATCCACGCGGCCGGAGTCGTCCACCGCGATCTCAAGCCTGGCAACATCATCATGGGCGCCGGCGGGCCGGTCCTGATCGACTTCGGCATCGCCCAGGTGCTCGACGCGACCCGGCTCACCATGACGGGCACGTTCCTCGGCACGCCCGGCTACACCGCGCCGGAGATCTTCGCCGACGAGCACGTCGACTCGCCCGCCGACGTGCACGCGTGGGCGGCCACGGTGGCGTTCGCGGCGACCGGGCGGCCGACGTTCGGGCGGGGCACGGCCGAGGCGCAGATGTACGCGGTGCTGAACGGGCAGGCCGACCTCAAGGGCGTGCCCGTGCAGCTGCTGCCCCTGCTGCGGGCGGCGCTCAACAGGGAGCCGGGCAAGCGGCCCACGGCGGCGTTGCTGGCCGATCGGCTGTCGCGGCTGGCCAGGGCGGCGAGCGGGGCCGATCCAGAGCCTGCGGCGAGCGGTGGGCGGGCCGTCGAGGCGGCCGAGGAGGCCGGCAAGGGCACGACCGTACGCAGCCGCACGACGGAGGACTCGGCGCGCGGACGGGCCGGTGGCACGGGTGCGGACGGCAAGGTGCCCGCGCCGCGGGGCCGTACGAGCGCCGACGGCAAGGGCGCGGCGGCGCGCAGCCGTGGCAACGCGGACGGCGCGGCGGTCCGGAGCCGGGCGGCCGGGGACGGTCCCGCGGCGCGCAACCGCGCGAACCCGGACGGTTCCGCCGCGCGCGGCCGGACAGGCGCTGACGGTGCCTCTGTTCGTGGCCGCGCGGGCACGGACGGGGCCGCGGCGCGGAGCCGGGCGAGTACGGACGGTTCCGCGCGGAGCAGGACCGGCGAGGACGGGGCTGCACGGAACAGAGCGAGTACGGATGGATCCGCGCGGAGCCGGGCGGGTGCCGATGGGGCCGCGCGGAACAGGACGAGTACGGACGGGCCCGCACGGAACCGGGCGGGCACGGATGGAGCCGCCGCACGGAACCGCACGGACGGGGTTGCTGCGGCGCGGAGCCGTCTCCAGGCCGAAGGGAAGGTGCCCGCGCCGCGGAGCCGAGCGAGCGTCGACGGCAAGGTCACGGGGCCGCGCGCCAAGGTGACCGCGCCACGTCAGCGGACGACGGCGGCCGTACGCGCGAGGGCCGCGACCAAACCGCAGGACAAGCGGAAGACGGGCCTGCGTTCCGAATCGTCCACCACGCTGCCCGCGGGCAACGGCGCCCTGCTGCTGCTCGCCGCGCTGGCGGTGCCGTGCGTGGTGACCTCGGTGATCTGGCCGATCGCCTCCATCGCCATCACGACGGTGCTCGTGGTGCTGACCAGGACCCTCTGGATGAGCCACTGGCTGGTCAGGAACCGCAGCTCACGGGCCACGCGCGTGGCCCTGCGCGTGCTGCTCTTCCCGCTCGCGCTCGCGGCGGCGGCGACGACGGCCGCCGTGTGGCCCGGCGTGCCCGTCGCGGTGGCGTCGGGCGGGGCGCTCTGGGCGACCGGCGGGGGTCAGATCGACGCTGACTGGTGGCAGCAGCCGGCGCCGGTGACCGTGGCCGGCGTGGTGTTCGGCATGTTGTGCGGTGGATTCGCCGGGCGCGAGATCGAGCGCATCGGCCAGCGCCTGCCCGATCTGCGCAGGGAAGGGCTGCGCGCACTGGCCGTGCTGGGCGGGTTCGTCGCCCTGTGCGCGGCCGCCGTGCGCGCCATCGCCCTGCTGCTCTGATCCGCCGTCGCCGTGCGCGGCGGATCACGCGGTGGATCACGCTGATCGGCCGCGTGCGGCGCTCCCGTCAGCCCTGGCCGCCGTCGCGGCGGGAAAAGCGGTTGAAGATGCGCTCGCCGGCGTTGACGGCGCCCTCGGCCACGTCGCGCAGGACGCCGATGAACGGGTCCTGCGACTGCTGCCATGAGGCGCGGTAGGACTCGGCCGCGGCCTTCATCTCGTCGGTCACCCGGGCGTTGGCGTCGTCTTCCCTGCGCGGGTAGTCGCCGCCGATGATCCGGTCGTACTCGCCGCTGCGCTGCCACTTGTCCAGCTCCGCCACGCGCACCACCGCGAAGGGGTGGGTGGTGCCGAGCAGGTTGAGCACCTTGAGGAAGCCGTCGCGAAGGTCGCCCGCGGTGTCGTATTCCTGGTACTGCGCGAGGAACGCCTCGATGTTCATCTCGTGGGTGTAGTCGCCGCCGGCGAGCTTCATCAGCGCGCGCTTGGCCGCCTCGGGGTTCTGTCCCGTGAGCAGGCCGCCGCGGTCGGAGGACAGCTCGGACTTGCGGTACCACTCCTCCAGACCCGCGACGATCGCGCGCAGGCCGATGTAGCCGAGCGGGATCCAGGCGACGCGGGTGGCGAGGCGGGTGAGGATGTCGAGCATCGTCCGGTAGACCGCGTGCCCCGACAGGATGTGCGAGGTCTCGTGGCCGATGACGAAGCGCTGCTCCTCCTCGTTCATGAGGTTGAGCAGGCCGGTGGTCACGACGATGAACGGGTCGTCGAAGCCGATGGCCTTGGCCTGGACCTGCGGGTCCTGCTGGACGTAGATCTCGGGGATCCGGTGCAGGTCGAGGGTGTAGGCGGCGTCGCGGCCCATGTCGTAGAGCGAGCGGAACTGGGTCTCGCTCACGCGTACGGCCGACGCAAGATACATCAGGCGCAACCGGCGCTCGCTGACGAGGCCGGACATCTGCTTGAGAACTGTGTCGAACCCACTCAACTTACGCAGAGCGACCAGGGCGGACCGGTCTGCGGGGTGTTCGTAGGCTCGGGACGATATGCCGGGCAGTTGGACGCGGTTGCGGTCCGGGGTGGTCGTCATGCCCGGCATGCTACGTCCGCAACCGAAGCGATGCGCGGACATCACTCAGGGGGGTGCCATCATGTTGTCGTAGGTCGTCCGCGTAAGGTCCGATTCATGATGAACGCGCCTGGTATCCAGGGGAAGCGGCGAGTAGGTGTGATGGGCGGGACGTTCGATCCCATCCATCATGGACACCTTGTCGCGGCCAGCGAAGCGGCCCACCATTTCCATCTCGACGAGGTCGTCTTCGTACCGACCGGACGGCCGTACCAGAAGTCCGAGCGTGAGGTCTCGGCGGCGGAGGACCGCTATCTGATGACGGTCATCGCGACGGCGTCGAACCCCCGCTTCTCCGTGAGCAGGGTGGATGTGGATCGCCCTGGCCCTACCTTCACTATCGACACATTGCGTGATGTATCGGACGTTTATGGTCCGCAGACCGACCTTTTCTTCATCACCGGCGCCGACGCCCTCGGCGCCATCCTCGGCTGGCAGGACGCCGGCGAGTTGTTCGAGCTGGCCCACTTCGTCGGCTGCACGCGCCCCGGCCACACGCTGCACGACCCCGGCCTGCCCGACGGCAAGGTGACGCTGCTGGAGATCCCCGCGCTGGCCATCTCGTCGTCGGAGTGCCGCCAGCGGGTCGCCAAGGGCGAACCGATCTGGTATCTGGTGCCTGACGGGATCGTGCAGTACATCAACAAGCGCGGGCTCTATCACGCCACCGGCTGAAGGTCGTCACGCTGTGGGTGAGGGGTTTCGGCCCGGAAGGGTACGCTCAACATAAGGCTTGCTGCCGACACAGGAGGACAGACCCGCATCGTGACCGCATCTGACAGATCCGTCCAGCTCGTGCGCATCGCCGCGGAGGCCGCGGCCGACAAGCTGGCCGATGACATCCTCGCATACGACGTGAGCGAACAGCTCGTCATCACCGACGCCTTCCTGCTCTGCTCCGCCACCAACGACCGTCAGGTACGCGCCATCGTCGACGAGATCGAAGAGCGGCTGCGCACCGAGGCCGACGCCAAGGCCGTGCGCCGAGAGGGCGAGCGCGAGGGCCGCTGGGTGCTGCTCGACTACATCGACATCGTCGTGCACGTCCAGCACGAGGAAGACCGTACGTTCTACGCGCTCGAGCGCCTCTGGAAGGACTGCCCGGCCATCACGCTGCCGGAGAGCGTCATGCAGGCCAATCTGCAGCGGGCCCGCAGTTGAGTAAAAGGATCGTGTGTCTGCGTCACGGGCAGACGTTGTGGAACGTCGAGCGGCGCTTCCAGGGCCACTCCGACATCCCTCTCGACGAGACCGGCATGGCGCAGGCGGCCAGGGCCGCGTCGCTGCTGGCATCGCTGCGTCCGACCCTGATCGTCTCCTCCGACCTCCAGCGGGCCAACGACACCGCGCTGGCGCTCGGGCGGGTCGTCGGGCTCGACGTGGCGGTCGACAAGGACTTCCGCGAGCGCGGCGGTGGTCAATGGGAAGGGCTGACGCGCGAGGAGATCGCCGCGCGCTGGCCCGACGAGTACGCCGCCTGGGAGGCGCCGGACGGAGAACCCGTCGGTGACGTGGCCGCCCGGGTGGCGGCCGCGATGCGCAAGTGGGCCGGCCGCCTCGACGACGACGGGCTGCTCGTCGTGGCCTCGCACGGGGCCGCGCTGCGGCTCGGGATCTGCGAGCTGCTCGGGCTGCCGGAGGAGCTGTGGCCGGCGCTCGGCGGGCTGGGCAACTGCTCCTGGTCCGTGCTGCAGGAAGGGCGCAAGGGCTGGCGGCTGCTGGAACACAACGCGGGCACCCTGCCGGAGCCGGTCAACAGTGACGATCGGCCGGAGGCCGTGGCCTGAGGTCCGTACGGCTCGGGGGCCGTACGGCAGCGCTCCGGTGTGCCCGCGCGATTAGGAGAATCGCGGCGGATGGCTATATGCTCTCCGAGCGCCGCAACGGGTGTGCTCGGAGCGGTGATCAGGGGCTATGGCGCAGTTGGTAGCGCGCCTCCATGGCATGGAGGAGGTCTGGGGTTCGAATCCCCATAGCTCCACCCGCGGGGTTGGCATGAGAGCGGCGGTGTCCTTCAGGGGCTCCGCCGTTGTTCGTATGTGCGGCCGGGGCGCCGATCCGGCGACGGAGGTCGCGCGTGCACCCGGCTCGACCGAACCGTGACCGGGTTGTCGGGTGTTCGCCTGACACGCCCGCGTGCGGGCCGTCCGTAGGCTCGGACCCGGCCACGGTTCAAGCGCGGGGGCGGACGCATGCCTGGCCGCCGAAGGACGGCAGGCACCCCTCGTGCTCCGTCGGACACGGCCTTTCGGCTGGTGTGGCCACCCGGTCAAGGTTCTGCCGCTCTGCTGTGAAGGGTCGCTGATGTCCATCCCATTCCCGCCGTCTCCGGGGCACGGCCCCTCAGGGCCGCCGTACGGGCCTGGCGCGCAGGGGATGCCGGGGCAACAGGGCGGTGGCTTCCCGCCGATGGGGCCCGGAGGGCAGGGTCCGAGGCCGGGCGGTCCCGGCGGGCCGGGTCAGAGCGGTCGTGGAGGTCCCTGGCCGGGCGGGCCAGGTCAGAGCGGTCCTGGAGGGCCGTGGCCGGGCGGTCCGGGGCGGCCTCCTCGGCGCAACGGCGGTGGGAAGGGGCCGCTGATCGCCATCGTGGCCGTGCTCGCCGTCGTCCTGATCGGCGGGGCGGCCGGAGGGTGGCTGCTCATCCAGCAGTTCAGCGACGGACCAGGGCCGCCGCCCGACCCGTCCGGCAAGCGGCCCAGACTGGTGCGGACGCCCTCGGCGACCCCGGCCGCCGAGGCGGTGAAGTTGCGGCCGATCACCGGGTCCCAGCTCTGCGACGCCATCCCGGACGCCCTGCGCAAGAGCCTCGTCACCGACGGCAAGTACGGCGGGAGGGACGCGTCCACCGGGGCCGCCGCGGAGGACGACAAGCAGGCGAGCTGCGGGTGGCGAAACAACAAGATGGACGTCGGCGGCGGCGTCATCGGCCATCGCAGCCTGAACATCTCCGTCCAGGCCAGGAGCTCCGACACCCGGAACGCGATCGCGTACGCCAAGGACCGCTTCGAGCGGGACAGGAAGACGCACGAAGGGCGCGTCAACGTACGGGACGGGCAGCGGATCGACGGGAAGACCTCCGGCTCGTCGTTTGGCGAGACCATCAAGCTGGACCACGGGGACGCCTCGTACAGCCAGAGCTCGATCGGGCACAGCGGCCTGTCCGCCGAGGTGTACGTCCGGCAGGGGCCGTGGCTGATCAAGGTCCGGTACGGCGGCAGCAACCGCTCCGGCCGGAAGTACCCGTCGGGCGACGAGGTGCGCGCCGCGGCCGGCAAGGTCGCCGAGCGCATCACCGCGGAGATGGCCAAGGACGCCTCGAAGGTCAAGGTCGGCGGGCCCTGCGGGATCCTCAGCGTCGCGGACGTGCAGTCGGCGTTCTTCCCCGCCGTCACGGGGCCGTCCGTGGGCGACAACGACGGGCGCATCAAGCAGACCACCTGCACCTGGGCCATCCAGGAGGCGGTGAAGCACGAGCCGGGCCAGGAGTACACCACCAGGGGCGGAAGTCTGCGCGTCCACGTCGTCGACTGGGGGAAGGACGGCAGCAGCGGGTCGGACTTCCAGTTCGATCGTGATGCCAGGAAGTACGACCGCTACCGCGCCAAGGGCGGCATCGGCAACAGCGTGAGCCACACCACGTACGGGCCCAGGGAGGAGCTCCCGGGGCTCGGGGAGAAGGCGTTCGCCGTGGTGTCCTCGACCACCACGCCGGGCGAGCAGGACGAAGAACCCCGGCAGGAGTTGCTGATCAAGGTTCTGTCCGGCGAGCGTACGGTCGAGTTCTCCTTCAGGGGCACGACGGCCGGCGGCGGCATCGTCGAGGCCGATGACTACGAGAAGCCGGTCTTCGAGCCCGCGGTCGCCAAGTCCGCCGTGACGCAAGTGGCGAAGACGTTCCTCGCCGGACTGAAATGACCGGCGGCGCGGAGGGGTCCGGCGCCGCGGGCGGGCGGCGGCCCGGGCGCCCGTTCGGGGGCGCCCGGGGCTGACCGCCGAGGTCACGAGCTCGCCGGGCGGACAGGGGGTTGCCCGCCCGGCGGGGGAGCGTGCTGGAGGGGCGCGGCCCCTCCAGCACGCATTCCTCACGCGGGCGCGGCGCCTGGAACCGGTGCGCGGTCCGGTCACCCGGGCGGGTGAGGGCTGGGACAAGCAGGGCGAATGGGCAACCGTCCATAGTTACCGCACGCGAAACTAATTTTCCACATTTACTGCGAGATGGAAAATTTCTTCCTACATCGCTTGACCTGGGCGGTTAACACTGGGAAAGCTGTGGCGGGACAGCAGCAGCGTGAAAGGACCCCCATGGTGACTGTCCGCGCGTTCGCGCCCGGCGACGAACGCTCCCTGGTGGACGCCTGGAACAGGAGCATGCCAGGAGATCCCACCACCTCCGGATGGTTGCGGGACTGCGTGCTGCTCGACCCGAACTTCGACCCCGAGGGCCTGCGGGTGGCCGTGGTGGACGGGCAGGTGGTGGGCTGCGCGTACGCCGTCCGCAGGCTGACGCCCCTTGCCCCCGGCACCGATCTGGAGCCGGAGACCGGCTGGATCCCGTTCTTCTTCGTCGCGCCGGAGCATCGCGGCGGCGGGCTGGGGCGGCGGCTGGTGGGGGAGGCGCTGGCGTTTCTGGAGGGCGCCGGCCGAACGCGGGTGGATTTTTCGTCCTATACGCCGAACTACGTGCTGCCGGGCGCCGACCCGGAGCTCTATCCCGCCGGCTTCCGGCTGCTGGAGTCGCTGGGCTTCCGTACGTTGTACTCGCCGGTCGCGATGGACCGCACGCTCGTCGGCTACGTGACGCCGGAGGACGTGCACGAGCTGCGCGCCAGGCGCGAGAGCGAGGGGTACGTCTTCCGCAACCCCGCCGTGGGCGAGCTGCCGGAGCTGATCCGTTTCGCGGCCGACGCCTTCAACCCCGACTGGGGCGAGGCGATCCGCCACCACCGCGACCCCGATCGCATCGTGATCGCGAAGAAGGACGGGATCGTGGGCTTCGCCCTCTACGCGGCCTACCGCGGCATCCCCGAGCGGTTCGGCCCCTTCGGCGTCGACCCGGGGCAGCGCGGCACCGGCCTCGGCAAGATCCTGCTCCATCTCACCATGACGATGATGCGGGCCGAAGGGCTCCACTCGTCGTGGTTCCTGTGGACCGGCGAGACCAGCCCCGCCGGCCACCTCTACACCAAGGCCGGTTATGAGATCACCAGGCGGTTCCACGTGATGAGGCGAGAAGCATGACGCACGTTCTGGCCATCGGCGCCCACGCGGGCGACCTCGACCTGACCGCGGGCGCCGTGCTCGCCCAGCACGTCCTGCGCGGCGACCGCGCGACGCTGCTGCACCTGACGCTCGGCGAGCGCGGCCATCCCCGCATGTCCGTGGCCGACTACGCCAAGCAGAAGCGCGAGGAGGCCGAGACGTTCGCCGAGCGGATCGGCGCCGGCGTGCGCTTCCTCGACTACGAGGACGGCCTGCTCCCCGAGGACGACGAGGTCAAGATGCGCGTCGGCGACCAGATCAGGGAGCTGCGGCCGGACGTCATCCTGACCCATTGGGGCGCGTCCATCCACAAGGATCACGCTCGCACCCACCGCATCGTCGAGGACGCCCGCTTCTACGGCGGGCTGAAGACCCTCGAACGCGAGCAGCCCGCCTACTGGGCGAGCGAGCTCTACTACGCCGACAACTGGGAGGACGCCGAGGGTTACGCCCCCGACGTGTTCGTCGAGCTCAGCGAGGAGGCGTACGGGATCTGGTCACAGGCCATCACCGGCTACGCCTACGCCAGGGGCGAGACCTACGGCTTCCCCTACGTCGACTACTACCGCGCGCTGACCGTCGTGCGCGGTGCACCAGCCGGATACGGCCGCGCGCAGGCGTTCGCCGCCCCGAAGGGCTCGCGCGTCCTCCGGACGAAGTATTTCGGAAAGGCAGCCCCCCAATGATCAGGCCCCCCGTGAAACGTCTGCTGGCGGTGCTCGCCGCCCTCACCCTCGCCGGCTGTTCCGGCGGCGGAGGCTCCGGCGGGAGCGGTGAAGGTGAGAACGCCCCGCCGCTGATCATCCACGCCGTGGACGCGGGCACGTTCCAGGAGGACTTCAACCCGTACCACCTCGAAGGCGTGAACTTCGGGACGAGCGGGATGATCCACGAGACCCTCATGTACTTCAACAAGCTCAAGCCCGGCGAGATCACGCCGTGGCTGGCGCTGAAGCACGAATGGTCTGACAAGGGCAAATCCCTCACCTTCACCCTTCGCCAGGGCGTGAAGTGGTCCGACGGGAAGCCGTTCACCGCCGACGACGTCGCCTTCACGTTCCAGATGCTCAAGGACAACCCGGAGCTCAACAGGAACGCGCTGGAGATCACCGGCGCCGAGGCGCTGGCGCCGGACAAGGTGCGGATCGACTTCGAGAACACCTCCTACGCCAAGCTGTTCAACATCGCCGGCAACTCGCCGATCGTGCCCAAGCACCTGTGGGAGAAGCAGAAGGACCCGGTCACCTTCACCAACTCCAAGCCGGTCGGCACCGGCCCCTACACGCTGTCGAAGTTCTCGGCCCAGCTGTACGAGATGGTCAAGAACCCGTCCTACTGGCAGCCGGGCAAGCCCGAGGTGCCGGTGCTGCGCTTCCCCGCGTACACCGCCAACGCCGTCCAGACGGCGCTCCAGCAGGGCGAGGTCGACTGGGCGGGCGCGTTCGTGCCGGACATCCAGAAGATCTACGTGCAGGGCAAGCCGGAGCAGAACAAGTTCTTCTTCCCGCCCGAGGGCGTGGTGACGCTGCTGCCCAACCTGACCCATCCGATCCTGTCCAAGCCGGAGGTGCGCCAGGCCATCAGCCTCGCCATCGACCGTGACAAGATCGTCCGGGTGGCCGAGCGCGGCTACACCAAGGTCGCGCATCCGACCGGCGTGCCGATGCCGGGCGGGGAGGCGTACGTGCCGCCCGAGTACAAGGACGCCGCGTTCAAGGTGGACCTGGCCAAGGCCAAGGAACTGCTGAAGGGCGTCGATCCGGCCAAGCTGAAGTTCACGCTGCTGGTGCCCTCACCGTTCACCGACTGGGTCAACGCCGCCCAGCTCATCCGGGAGGACCTCGCCAAGATCGGCATCACCGTCGACACCAGGGGCGTGGCGTTCCAGGACTGGGTGTCCAAGGTCGGCAAGGGCAACTACGAGCTGTCGATCAGGGCCACCGCGTCCGGGCCGACCCCCTACTACCAGATGCGCTCGATGCTCTTCGGCGGCCTGGCCGAGCCCGTCGGCGAGTCGGCGACCGGCAACTACCAGCGCTGGAAGGACTCCGAGACCGACCGCCTGATCGAGGACTACGCCGCCACCGAGGACGAGGCCGAGCAGCAGAAGGCCACGCAGGGGCTCGGCAAGATCATGGTGGAGAAGCTGCCCACGCTGCCGCTGTTCTACAGCCCGTCATGGGCGCAGTACCGCACGAACAAGTACGTCGGCTGGCCGTCCGAGCAGGACCCGTACGCGATGCCGTCGCCCTACACCTCGCCCGACGCCGCCGTGGTGCTGCTGCATCTGAAGCCGGCCGCCAAGTGAGGTTCCTGGCTCGGCGGCTCGGCTTCTACCTCCTGACGGCCTGGGCCGCCATCACGCTCAACTTCCTGATCCCCCGGCTCATGCCGGGGGATCCGGTGGAACTGCTCGTGGCCAGGATGAAGGGCAACGTCGAACCGGAGGCCATCGACGCGATGCGCCGCGCGTTCGGCATCAGCGACGCGAACCTCTGGCAGCAGTACCTCGACTACCTGGGCAACCTCGCGCGCGGCGAGCTGGGCCGCTCGATCACCTTCTTCCCCACCGAGGTGTCCACGGTCATCGCCGACAGCCTGCCGTGGACGGTCGGGCTCGTCGGCGTGGCCACCCTGATCAGCTACCTCATCGGCACCTCGCTGGGCGTGCTCATGGCGTGGAAGCGCGGCACCTGGCTCGACGGGGTGCTGCCCGCGGCCACGTTCATGCACGCGGTCCCGTACTTCTGGGTGGCGCTGGCGCTCGTGTTCGTCTTCGGCGTGACCCTGCAGTGGTTCCCCGTGTCGAGGGCGTACGGGCTGGACGTGATGCCCGGCATGACCGGCGAGTTCGCGGCGAGCGTGCTCTACCACGCGGCGCTGCCCGCCGTCACGATCGTGATCGCGTCGATGGCCGACCGCATCCTCGGCATGCGCAACGTCATGGTGACGACGCTGGGCGAGGACTACGTGGTCATGGCCGAGGCGAAAGGGCTGACCTCGCGGCGGGTCATGTGGGCGTACGCGGCCCGCAACGCGATCCTGCCCAACATCACCAGCTTCGCTCTCTCGCTCGGCTTCGTGGTGGGCGGCTCGGTGCTGACGGAGATCGTCTTCTCGTATCCGGGCATCGGGTCGATGCTCCTCAAGGGCGTGGAGAACGAGGACTTCCCGCTCATGCAGGGCATCTTCCTCGTCATCTCTTTGGCCGTGCTCGTCGCCAACTTCCTGGCCGACCTGGCGTACGTCGTGCTCGACCCGCGAACCAGGCAGGAGTCCGAATGAAGATCAAGATCGGCTTCGGCATCCTCGTCTTCTTCGCGCTGATGGCCCTGGTCGGGCCGCTGCTCATCGGCGCCGACCCCGCGGCCACCAGCGAGGACGGGCTCCAGGGCCCGTCGGCGGAGCACTGGCTCGGCACCACGCAGACCGGCCAGGACATCCTCACCCAGATCGTGTACGGGGCCCGCATCTCGATGGGCGTCGGCGTGCTGTCGGCCGTCATCGCCAACCTGCTCGCGATCCTGGTCGGCCTCGTCGGCGGCTATTTCGGCGGCGCGGTGGACGAGGTGCTGTCCGTGCTCACCAACATCTTCCTGGTGCTGCCCGCTCTCCCGCTGATCATCGTGCTGGCCGGCTACCTGCCGCAGCGCGGCGTCGGCTCCGTGGCGGTGGTGATCGCGGTCACCGGCTGGGCGTGGGGCGCCCGCGTCCTGCGCGCCCAGACCCTCTCGGTGCGGCGGCGCGACTTCGTCCAGGCCGCCAGGGCCAGCGGCGAAGGGCCGCTGCGGATCATCTTCTTCGAGATCATGCCCGTGCTGCTGCCCGTCATCGCCACCAGCTTCCTGGCCACCGTGGTCGCCGCGATCCTGGCCGAGGCCGGTCTGTCGTTCCTGGGCCTGGCCGACCTGTCCACGGTCAGCTGGGGCAGCATGCTCTACTTCGCCCAGAACGGGCAGGCGCTGCTCATCGGGGCATGGTGGTGGTTCATCCCGCCGGGATTGTGCATCGCGCTCATCGGCACCGGCCTCGCGCTGGTGAACTTCGGCATCGACGAGATCGCGAACCCCCGCCTGCGCACGGTCAAGGTCAAGGTCCGGAAGGCCCGTACATGAACGTCCTGGAGATCCGCGACCTCGGCGTCGACTACCTGTCGCAGACCGGCGCCGTGCACGCCGTCGCCGACGTCTCGCTCGATCTGCGGCGGGGCGAGATCCTCGGCCTCGCGGGGGAGAGCGGCAGCGGCAAGTCCACGCTGGCCAACGCCGTCGCCCGGCTGCTGCGCCCGCCCGCCGCGATCACCTCCGGCTCGGTGGTCTACCACCGCCAGGACGGCACCGCCGTGGACGTGCTCGCCCTCAAGCGGGACGAGTTGCGCGCCTTCCGCTGGAAGGAACTGGCCGTCGTCTTCCAGAGCGCCATGAACTCGCTCAACCCGGTCAGCACGGTCGGCGCCCAGATCGACGACGTCCTGCGCATCCACGCCCCCAAGATGCCCCGCAACGACCGGACGGAGCGGGCCGTCGAACT
The DNA here is from genome assembly GCF_052245635.1 of Nonomuraea sp. KM88. Lineage (NCBI taxonomy): Bacteria > Bacillati > Actinomycetota > Actinomycetes > Streptosporangiales > Streptosporangiaceae > Nonomuraea > Nonomuraea sp. KM88. The sequence continues at coordinate 36,085 of NZ_JBQQCC010000002.1, forward strand.
GCTGCAGCGCGTCGGCATCAGCGCCGACCGGCGGCGGTCCTACCCGCACGAACTGTCGGGCGGCATGCGGCAGCGCGCCGCCATCGCGATCGCGCTCGCCCTCAACCCCGAGGTCATCATCATGGACGAGCCGACGACGGCGCTCGACGTGGTGGTGCAGCGCGACATCCTCCACGAGATCAGGGCACTCAGGGAGGAGTACGGCTTCGCGGTCGTGTTCATCACGCACGACCTGTCGCTGCTCATGGAGATCTCCGACAGGATCGCCATCATGTACGCGGGCCGCGTCGTCGAGACCGGCACCGCCGCGGCGCTGCACAGGGCGCCGCGGCACCCGTACACGCTGGGCCTGCTCCGCTCGTTCCCTCGCCTGCACGGGCCCCGCGAGGAGCTGCTCGGCATCCCCGGCACCCCACCCGACCTGCGTTCGCTGCCGCCCGGCTGCGCCTTCCACCCGCGCTGCGGGAGGGCCATGGAGGAGTGCTCCACGCGGCTGCCCCTGCTGACCGGTGGTTCGGGCGGGGCGGACGGCGAGGTGGCGTGCCTGCTGAACGGCGGCCGCGGTGTGGAGGAAGCATCATGATCGTTCTTGAGGGCCGTAACCTCACCAAGCACTTCACCTCGGCCCGCGGGCCGAGGGAACGGTTCGGGAGGCGGCCGCCCGTGCGTGCCGTGGAGGACGTGTCGATCGCCCTGCGCGCCGGCTCCGTGTCGGCGCTCGTGGGAGAGAGCGGTTGCGGCAAGAGCACGGTGGCCCGGCTGCTCGCGCAGGTCTATCCGGCCACGTCGGGCGAGCTGCTGCTGCGCGGCGAGCCGGTGCGCGCGCATCGCGGGGCGGCGTTCCGCGACTACCGGCGCCAGGTGCAGCTCATCTTCCAGGACCCGTTCTCCTCGCTGAACCCCTTCCACCGGGTGCGCTACCACCTGGCCAGGCCGCTGCGCATCCACGGGCACGCCCGCTCGGACGAGCAGGAGCGCAAGATGGTCGCCGAACTGCTCGAACGCGTCAGCCTCACGCCGGTGGAGCAGTTCATGGACAAGCTGCCCCACGAGCTGTCCGGCGGGCAGCGGCAGCGGGTGGCCATCGCACGGGCGCTGGCCGTCCAGCCCGTCGCGCTGATCGCCGACGAGCCCGTGTCGATGCTGGACGTGTCGATCAGGCTCGGCGTGCTGCGGCTGCTGGAGGAACTGGCCAAGGAGAGCGGGCTGGCGCTGCTGTACATCACGCACGACATCGCCAGCGCGCGCTACTTCGCCGAGGACATCACCGTGATGTACGCGGGCCGGCTCATCGAGAGCGGGCCCAGCGAGGCGGTCACCCAGTCGCCCCGGCACCCGTACACGCGGCTGCTGCTGGAGTCGGCGCCCGACCCCGACCGGGTGACCCCGCCCGACGCGACCCGGCACGGCGAGCCGCCCAGCCTCATCGCCCCGCCCGGCGGGTGCCGTTTCCATCCGCGCTGCCCGGTGGCGCTGCCCGTGTGCTCGAGCGAGGCGCCGGGACGTACGGAACTGGGGGAGGGCCGCTGGACGCACTGCTGGCAGGCGGAGACGCCGGAGCCCGTGGCGCGGTGATGTCCTACCGGGGCTGCCAGAGCACTGCTACCAGGGCACGGGGCCGTCCGCGCTGAAGAACCCGGCGGTCGGCCCGTCCGCGCCGAGCGTGGCCAGGCGTACCAGGACCGTGGCGCCCTGCGCGGGGGTGGGGAACCCGTTGTGGTCGTTGCTGTCCGTGGCGACGTAGCCGGGGGCGGCGGCGTTGACCAGGATGCCGTCCTTGCGAAGTTCGTTGGCGTACTGCACGGTCAGCGCGTTCAGCGCGGTCTAGGACGGCGAGTACGCGGCCGACGCCGGCAGCCCTGTCATCGGGCCCGCCGGGTCGCTGTTGAGGGCCAGCGACCCGGCGTCGCTGCTGACGTTGACGATGCGCGGCGCCGGTGAGCGCCGCAGCAGGGGCAGCATGGCGTTGGTCACCGCGATCACTCCGAAGACGTTGGTCTCGAACACCGCCCGGACCATGTCCAGGTCCACGCTGGTGGGGATCCGGTCGACGGCGTCGGCGGGCGAGACCTGGCCCGAGCCGGTGATGCCGGCGTTGTTGACCAGCACGTCGAGGTGGCCGTGGTTGTCCCCGATCCATCTCGCGGCCTCCTGGACGGTGGCCGGGTCGGTGACGTCCAGGACGACCGCGTACGCGTCGCCGCCCTCCGCCCGCACCGCAGCCGCGCTCTCCTCACCGCGCCGCGCGTCCCTCGCGCCGATCAGAACCGTCATGCCCAGCGCGGCGAGCTGGTCGGCGGTCGCCCGGCCGATTCCCTTGTTCGCCCCGGTGATCAAAGCCAGTTTCTGGTTGTCGTTCATGGCCGAGCTCCTGTCTCGCGTGAGTCGGTCCGTCCCGGGACGAGACAGCCCGGCCGTTCTGTGACACGGAAAACGGGACGGCCGGTTTGAGCCGGTCTCTCCCCGGGATCCGGACGGAGCCACGAGGTCTTTCCCGGAGCTCTCTCCTTCCATGTCACGGAACGACCCGGCTGTCTCGTCCCGGGTGAAAGACATACACGTCGGGACGGATGAGGATTCATGCGGGTATTCGTGGCGGGCGGTACCGGGGTGCTCGGGCGGCGGCTGGTGCCGCAACTGGTCGCGCGTGGCCATCAGGTGACGGCGACGACGACGAACGCGGACAAGCTGGGCCTGCTGGAGGGACTGGGCGCCGACGGGGTCGTGATGGACGGCCTGGACGCGATAGCAGTGGGGGAGGCGGTGGCACGGGCCAGGCCGGACACGATGGTGCACCAGATGACCGCCATCTCCGGCAAACCTGATATCAAGCACTTCGACCGCTGGTTCGCCACCACCAACCGGCTACGCGTCGAAGGGACGGACCACCTGCTGACCGCCGCGGAAGCGGCCGGCGTGACCCATTTCGTCGCCCAGAGCTACGGCGCCTGGAACGGCATCCGTACAGGCGGATGGGTGAAGGTGGAAGAGGACCCGCTGGACCCTACGAGCACAGGCCAGGGGGCGCACGCGATTCGCCACCTCGAGGAGGTGGTCGTCAGGGCGGGCGGCGCGGTCCTGCGCTACGGCGCGTTCTACGGGCCGGGAGCCACCGACGACCAGGTCGAACTGGTGCGCAAGCGGCAGTACCCGGTCATCGGCGACGGCGGCGGCCACAGCTCGTGGGTGCATCTCGACGACGCCGCGACCGCCACCGTCCTGGCCGTGGAGCACCAGGCCAGAGGCGTGTTCAACATCGTTGACGACGAGCCCGCCCCGGCCGGCGAGTGGCTGCCCCATCTGGCGGCGTGCGCGGGCGCGAAGCCGCCGATGCGGATCCCCGCATGGCTGGCCCGGCCGCTGGCAGGGAAGACGGCGGTCACCATGATGACCGAGGGACGCGGCTTCTCCAACGCCAAGGCCAAACGGGAGCTCGGCTGGCGGCTGCGCCACCCCTCCTGGCGGCAGGGTTTCAAGGAGGAGCTGACGTGAACCGGGCCGAGGAGTTCGAGGAGCTGCGGCCGCTGCTGTTCTCGATCGCCTACCGGATTCTCGGGAGCGTGAGCGAGGCAGAGGACGCGGTCCAGGAGACCTGGCTGCGGGCGCGTGGTTCCCCGAGCCGCTGCTGACCGACCCGTACGCGGACCCGGCGCGGTCGGCGGAGCTGGCCGACTCCTTGTCGATGGCCGCCCTGCTGCTGGAACGGCTCAGCCCGCTGGAGCGCGCGGTTTTCGTGCTGCGCGAGGTGTTCGGGTTCGGCTTCGGTGAGGTCGCCTCCGCGGTGGGGCGCTCGGAGGCGGCGTGCCGCCAGCTCGCCGTCCGGGCGCGCCGCCACATGGACGACGGGCGCGCCCGGTTCGAGGCGGATCGCCGCAAGCGTGACGAACTCGCCGGGCGTTTCTTCCACGCCTTCAGAGAAGGAGACGTGGAAGGGCTGCGCGTGCTGCTCGCCGGCGACGTACGGATGGTCGGCGACAGCGGCAGCAAGGCGCCGCTGTGGGGAGACGGCGTCTTCAACGCCGGGAGCGTGGCCCGGATGCTGGGCGGCATCGCTACGCCGTTCGCACGGATCGGCGGCGTCTTGGAGCCGCACGAGATGAACGGCCAGCCGGGCGCGATCTTCCGTGACCGGGACGGCAAGATCGTCAACACCTTGGCGCTCGACATCCTCGACGGGCAGGTCCAGACGATCCGCGCCGTGCTCAACCCCGAAAAGCTGCGGCACCTGGGCCCGGTGGCGGACGCCTGGGAGGTCGTGCGCGAGGTGAACCAGGCGCGCGGGCCCGGATGGAGCAGCCCTGCCTGACACCGACCCGGGCCGACCTGGGAGACGACCCGGTCATGGACCTCACGCGCGCGTGACGGCGGTCTCCGGCTGGAGGGCCCGCGGCCCGGCGCCGGCGTCGCTCCGCACCCACAACACCGCCGCCACGGCCACCGCCGCGATCAGCAGCACCAGCCCGCCGGCCACGATCACCCACCACCAGCCGGACCTGGGCGGCCTGGCTTCGTAGACGGGAACGTCGGGCAGCATGTCAGGGGTGTAGGGCAGGCGCTGCGTGTACGGCGACTCCGGCGGGCCCTGCGAGGGCGGGCCGGGCGGCGGGACCGGGTGCGGGAAGCGATGCCTGATCGTCCGGTTGGGATCAGGTTCCTGCCCGTCTGGCTGCTCTCGCGTCATGATCCCCCCACGCGCTTGTGAGTAAGGCCCACATTGTCACACTTCCGGGGGATATTCCGTCTACATGACACGACGGAAGCCGTGCGACAGAGCGGCCGGCGGCCGCTAACCCTGGCCGCCGCCGTAGGGCGGCTGCTGCCAGCCCTGCTGCGGGGGCTGCTGGGGGTAAGTCTGCTGCGGATGGGGCTGCTGGTGCTGGATCGGCTGCTGCTGCCAGCCCTGCGCCTGGCCGGGCTGCGGGTGGTGCGGCTGCTGCGGGTCGCGCCGGGCGATCACGCCCGCGATCAGCAGGCCCGTGCCGGTCGCGTTGAAGAGCATGCCGAGGGCGCCGATGAGCATGGCGGCGCCGCCCGCGCCCAGGGCGTCGTACAACGAGGTGGCGATGAACCCGAGGACGACGTTGACCAGCACCCCCACGAGCAGCACGGCGCAGCCCGCCATGCCCAGCGTCGCGCCGCGGCCATGGGCGCGGCGGTTCATGGCGGTCACGATGACGCCGCCCACCAGCACGACGACCATGACGAGGGGGAAGATGATCGTGATCACATTGAGCATTAGGCCTTCTCCGGGGGTTGCGGGGTCTCAACGACGGTAGTGGATCGGCGGGCTTCGTCCACCGCCTTGCCGATGGAGCCGAGATCCAGGGCGCCCTGATAGCGCACGCCGTTGAGGAAGAGGGTGGGGGTGCCGCGCACGCCGCTGTCGCGGCCCGAACTCTCGTCGATGGCGATCCTGGCGGTGTGGCGGGAGACGTCCGTCCAGGGCTCGACGTCGATCTGGGCGGCGTAGTGCTCGAGGTCCGCGTCCGTGAGGAACCGCTGGTTGTCGAAGAGGATGTCGTGCATCTCCCAGAACCGTCCGGCGTCGTCCGCGGACTCGGCCACGACCGCCGCGGAGGCGGCCCGCGGATGCAGCGTGCGTAGCGGGAAGTGCCGGAACACCACGCGCACGTCCGGGTTCTTCCTGAGCAGCTCGTCCAGCACCGGGTGGAGCCGTCCGCAGTAGGGGCACTCGAAGTCGCCGTACTCCACGATCGTCACCCTGGCCTTCGCCGGCCCGCGCACGTGGTCGCCGGGCCCCACCGGCACCGAGAGCAGCTCGGGCAACTCCTCCTCGGGCTCCGCGTCGGGCGGCGCGCACACCCCGCCGCGGTCCCACGCCAGCTTGAAGATCAACCATCCCAACGCCGCGGACAGCAGGGACCCCGCCAGAATCCCGATCTTCGCCTGCGACTGGATGCCCGGCTGGTCGTCGAAGGCCAGGTCCACGATGAACAGGGAGACGGTGAAACCGATCCCGGAGACCGCCGCGCCGCCGAACAACTGCCCCCAGACCAGGTTGCCCGGCAGGCTGCCCCACCCGAACCGCAGCGGCACCCACGTGCCCAGCGAGATGCCGACGAACTTGCCCAGCAGCAGCCCCAGCGCCACACCGATCGACACGGGCGAGGTGACGGCGGCCCGCAGGGCCTCGCCGTCCAGGACCACCCCGGCGTTGGCCAGCGCGAACACCGGCACGATCACGTACGAGCTCCACGGCTGCAACCGCAGCCGCAGCCGCTCGTTGACGGAGACGGCCCGCTGCACCCGCACCGTGGCCTCCCTGGCGGCCTGCGCGCTCGGCGAGCTGGTGAACGAGTGCACGGCCTCGCCGGCGAGCAGCAGCTTCTGGTCGGTCGGCGCGTAGACGAAGACCAGGACGCCGAGCGCGATGCCGACCAGCGTGGGATGGATCCCGCTCTCCAGCGTGGCCACCCAGAGCCCGAAGCCCAGCACGATGTACGCGGGAGCCCGCCAGATCTTCAGCTTGCGCAGGGTCAGGATGGCGGCGAGCAGCCCGAACGCGGTGAGGAGCGCGGGAACGGACAGGCTGTCCGTGTAGAACAGCGCGATGACCAGGATCGCCAGCACGTCGTCCACGATGGCCAGCGTCATCAGGAACGCCCGGAGCGGATCGGGGCAGCGGGCCCCCACGACGGCGAGCACGCCCAGCACGAACGCGGTGTCGGTGGCGATCGGCACGCCCCAGCCGACGGCTCCTGGCCCGCCGAAGTTCAGCAAAAGGTAGATCCCGGCCGGGACGAGGATGCCGCCCAGCGCCGCCACGGCCGGCACGGCGAGCAGCCGGCGGTCGCGCAGCTGCCCGAGCCGCACTTCGTACGACACCTCGAGGCCGATGAGGAAGAAGAAGACCGCCATCAGGCCGTCGTTGACCCAGTGCCGCAGGTCGAGGGAGAACAGCGCGTCATCGAAGGAGATGCCTGTCGGTATGTGCCAGAAGGCCTCGTACGTGTCGCCCCACGGCGAGTTCGCCCACAGCAGGGCGAGCACGGTGGCGGCGAGCAGCACGGTCGTGCTGCCCGCTTCCGTCCTCAGAAACGCCCGCAACATGACAGTTCACCTCCAGGTGTCCGATCCTAAAGGTGCCTGGAAAACCGCCTTCGAGCTGCCCGGCCCCGGACCCTGCCGGCGGGCCGTGCGGCGGATCGGCGGGCTGTCCGGCGGGCCATCCGACTGGGCCGTCCGACTGGGCCGCGGGGCCCACGCGGCCGCGCTCACCGGAAGAACAGGACCACCGCCGCGTCCCGCGCCAGCAGGAACCCGACGATCGCCAGCCCCCAGCTCAGGGCCGAGGCCGCATGCCTGGCCAGCCACGCGCGCAGCCGCTCCAGCTTCGGCTCCAGCCACGCACCCGCGACGCCGCGCAGGCCCATGAGCGCCAGCGGTGGCGCGATCATCACCCCCACGTACGCCGCCAGCAGCGGCACCCACTGCCCGGCCGCCAGCCCGGAGGTCGTCATGACGCCGATCGCGGCAAGGTACGGCACCATCGTGGCCAACTCGAGCACTCCGGCCGTCAGCCCCAGCAACACCATCGTGCGCGGCCCGCCCACCCGCGGCTCGAACCGGCGCTCCGGCTTGCCGAGCCTCGCGCGCCGCTTCGGGTCGAACCTGAAGCTGAGCGCGAACAAGCCGGCGCCCAGCGCGAGCTGCACCCAGGAGGCGGGGCCGCTGCGCAGCACGTCGCCGAAGGCGTCCATCGCCGTGGACAACCCCAGCATGAGCGCGACCCCCACCAGGAAATAGAAGCCCGCCACGGTGGCCAGATAGATCAGCAGCCCCGACACCCGCGACCTGCCCGAGGACAGCAGCAGGTAGACGGGGATGCCGAGGGTGCCGAAGCTGGTGCTGTCGACGACCGCGAGGGCGGCGAGGGTGAGCAGCAGGCCGATCGTCATATCGTCGATCCTCGCGGGCGCGGCCGGGCGCCGCCTCCTCCGACGGAGCGAAGCCGGCGTACATCCTTCTGCTCACCCGCCCGCCCGGCGGTACTGTGGGCCGTCGCTACCGCCCGGCACCGGCGAAGGAGATCCGATGAAGAGCCGACGGTGGGGCCGGTCGAGCGGCACCCGCGACACGCTGCTGCGCGCCGCCCGCGAGGTCTTCCTGGCCAAGGGGTACGCCGAGGCGACCGTCGCCGACATCGTCGAGGCGTCCGGCATCAGCGTCGGCAGCCTCTACCACCACTTCGGCGGCAAGCCCGGCCTGTTCCTGGCGTTGTGGGAGCAGTTCGTGCGCGGGCAGGAGGAGCGCACCTCCAAGGCGGCCAGGGCCGCGGACGGCGCCGCCGAACGGTTCCTCGCCGGCGCCCGCGCCTACCTGGAAGGCTCGTGGGAGCACCGCGAGGTGGCCAGGTTGTTCCTGGAGAACGACGGCCCCGCCGAGTTCGTCACGCTGCGCCGGCAGCGCGGCCGCGACTGGATCGGCGGCAACAAGCGCCTGCTCGGCCTGGCGGACACGCGCGAGAGCCACGTACTCGTCGTGCTGCTCACGACCATGATGGGCGAAGCGGGCCGCGAGGTGGCCGCGTGCGAGAGCGGCGAGGACGCCAGGTTGACGATCGACGAGGTGATCCGCCTGGTGAGACGGCTGCTCCCTACCTCCGGCGGCGTATCCGAGCCGTCTCCTTAGGGACGACGACACGGCGTGCGACCGGTGCGAGCGTGGACCGCATGGACGCTCTCCGCAGGGCGCTGGGCTGGCTGTCCGCCTGCTACGCGCTGGTCTTCCTGTCGTTCGCGCTGCCGCACTGGGGTGTCGTGCCCGGCCTGATGGGCGAGCCCGTGATCATCCCGGCCGCGGTCGTCGAGACGCTGTGCGTGGCCGCCGTGCTCGCCGGCGCCCGCGGCGCGCTGGCCGGGCGCGCCTGGGCCTGGAACGGGCTGATCTACAGTCACGCGGCGGCGCTGGGCGGGGTGGTGCTGGGCATCCTGGCCACGGCGCTCGGCGGGGCCGGCTCGGCGCTGCTCACGTGGTATCACGGCTCGATGGCGGCCGTGCTCGCCGCGGGCCTCGCCGGAGCCTTTTACTTCTCCAGCGTGCGCAGGTAGGCGGCGGCCTCGTCGAGCCGGTCCTCGCCGAACACGCGGATGCCGTCGAGCTCGAGCAACGCCGTCGTGACGCCCTGACCCGGCGTGCGGCGCCCCTCGAAGGTGCCGTCGTAGACGGACAGCCCGCCGCACGAGGGGCTGCCTTCCTTGAGCACCGCCATCCGGATCCGGGACGAGCGCGCCAGCGCGAGCGCCGACCGCGCGCCTGACAGGAACGCGGCCGTCACGTCGGAGCCGTCGGCCGCCAGCACGCGCGCGGCGCTCGAGAGCACGGCCGCGCCGCCCGCGCCGCCCTCGATCTCGGCGGCCGGGCGCGGGACCGGCAGCCCGCCCTCGACCTCTGGGCAGAACGGCACCAGCCGCCCCTCCGCCCGCCATGTTGCGAGCAAGGCGTCGGAGCTGGTCTTCGCGCCGCCGTCGTAGCGCACCCTGCGCCCCATCAGGCAGGCGCTGACGAGGATTCTTTCCACGACTTCGATCCTATGAGCGCGATCGGCACCAGCGAGACGGCGGCCAGCGCGGTGGTCACCCAGAACGCGTGCGCGAACGGCTGGGCCGTGCCGCCCCTGGTGGACGACTGCAGCACCACGGTGAGCACCGCGACGCCGAACGGCGCGGCGAGGCGTACCGCGATCGTGCTGAGCGTGGTCGCGGCCGGGATGGCGGCCTGCTCCAGCGTCCTGAACGCGGCGGCCATCACCGACGTGGACACCAGCCCGTGCCCGAGCCCCAGCCAGAACATCGCCACCGGGCCCGCGTCGAGCAGGACGAACGCCATGATGCCCGTCACCGCCACGACGACGCCCGCGGCGCCCGCTCCACGCGGACCCCGGCTGTCGGTGAGCTTGCCCGCCAGCGGCATCGTGAGCGCCGCGCCGACGCCCATCGGAGCCAGCAGCAGGCCCGCCTGCAGGGCGCTGCCGCCCTCGGCGAGCTGGCTGTGGAGGGGTACGAGCACGGTGAAGCCGAACAGGGCCGCCGAGTAGCACACCAGCGCGCACACCGCCGCGGCGAACGATCGGTCGGCGAGCAGCCGCAGGTCCAGCAGCGCCCCTGAGGCCCGCAGCGAGCGCAGCACGAACGCGGCGACCAGCGCCACGCCGATCCAGAGCGCGGGGTGCGCGGGCGACGAGCCGTTGCCCACCTCGGACAGCCCGTGGACCAGTGCGGCCAGGCCCGGCGAGAGCAGTGCGAGGCCCACCACGTCGAGGCTGCGCGGGCTCGCGCCCGGCTCGCGGGGCAGCAGCACGTACGCGGCCACCAGCGCGACCGCGCAGACCGGCACGTTGATCAGGAACAGCCAGCGCCAGCCGAGACCCTCCACGATCACTCCGCCGAGCGGCGGCCCCAGCACGGGCGCGAGCATCGCCGGGACCGAGATCATGGCCATCGCGCGGCCCATCCGCTCCCGCCCGGCCGCCTGGGCCAGCAGCGCCTGGCCCACCGGCAGGAGCAGGCCACCGCCCAGCCCCTGCACCGCGCGGAAGGCGACCAGGCTGCCGACCGACCAGGCGGCGGCGCTGAGCGCGGATCCCGTCACGAACAGCACGAGCGAGAGCAGCCAGACGTTCCTGCCGCCGAACCTGCCGACCGCCCAGCCGGTGACGGGGACCGTCATCGACAACGCCAGCAGGTAGCCGGTGACCGCCCACTGCATGGTGGCGAGCGTCGTGTGGAAGTCGCGGGCCAGGGCGCCGAGCGCGACGTTGACGATCGTGGTGTCGAGCATCGTCATGATGACGCCCATGAGCACGACCAGGCCGGTGGCGCGGAGGGGGTTTCGTACGGCGTATCGCATGCCGTACAGCGTATCAATTCCGTACGGTGTCTAGAATCAGGCTTGTGAGTTCCCTCTGGTCCCGCCCCGAGCCGCCCCGCCGTCCCGCGCTGAGCAGGGAGGCGATCGTGACCGCCGCCGTCGCGATCGCCGACGCGGAAGGGCTGGCCGCGGTCTCCATCCGGCGCGTCGCCGCCGAGCTCGGCGCGCGCGCCATGACGCTCTACTCGTACATCGAGCGCAAGGAGGACCTGCTCGCGCTGATGCACGACGCGATCGCCGCCGAGGTCCTCGTCGACGAGCCGCTGCCGGACGACTGGCGGGAGGCGCTGCTGCTGCTCGCCCGGCGCGAGCGCGAGATGGTGTTGCGCCATCCGTGGCGGGTCGAGCTGATCTCGCAGCGGATCGAGGTCGGGCCCAACGGGCTGCGTCACGTGGAGCAGAAGTTGTCCGTGTTCGACGGGCTCGGGATCGACCGGCTGACGGCCTGGCGGATCCTGGCCGCGTTCGCCGACTACATGACCGGGTTCGTGATCAGGGAGGCGACCGACCGCCGCGCGCCCAGGCGGCAGGGCATCAACGACGCCGAGCGGGCCGCCGCCGCCGAGCCGTACATCAGGGAGCTGATCGACGGCGGCGAGTTCCCCCGGCTGGCGCCGATGATCGAGGAGGGCGTGCGGGGCGACGACGACAACTTCGAGCGCGGGCTCTCCTGGGTGCTGGACGGAATCGAGGCCGGCCTGCACGGGCGATAGCCTTACCTGCGATGAACACCGTCGTCTCCACGATCGTCATCGCCGGCTCCCTGCTGCTCATGCTCGTGAGCCTGGTCGTCGCGATCCGCAACCGGCCGATGGGCATGGTGCTGCTGTCCGGGTTCGCCCTGCTCGAGGTGGCCCTGCTCGTCCAGGCCGGCCTCGTGATCGCGGCGGTGGCCGGCGGAGCGGGGCCCGGCGACAAGGTGACGCTGTTCGGCTACATCGGCGGCGGGGTGCTGATCCCGCCCGCCGGGGTGTTCCTGGCGCTGGCCGAGCGGAGCAGGTGGGGGCCGGCCATCCTGGTCGTGGCCGGGTTCGCGATCGCGGTGATGAACGGGCGGCTGCTGCAGATCTGGCAGGGCGTGGCGTGAGCGCCACCGTCGGCTCCGGGCCCGGGCGCGCCCTGATCGCCGTCTACGGGCTGTTCTCGCTGGCCGCGGGCGCGCGGGCGGCCGTGCAGATCGCCGGCCGGTTCTCCGAGGCGCCGCTGGCCTACTCGCTGTCGGCCTTCGCGGCGCTCGTCTACATCGTGCTCACCGTGGCGCTCGCGCGGGGAGCGCGCGGCCTGGCGCTGGCCGCGCTCGGCATCGAGCTGGCCGGCGTGCTGATCATCGGCACCGCCAGCCTGGTGGATCCGTCGGCGTTCCCCGACGAGACGGTCTGGTCGGCGTACGGCCGGGGTTACCTGTTCATCCCGCTCGTGTTGCCGCTGGTGGGCCTCTACTGGCTGCTGCGCCGTCGGTGACGGCGGCCCCGGCGGCGTTATCGCCAGGGCGTGGAGTCGGTCAAGCAGATCGGCGACACGCGCACGGCGTGGGTGGTGGAGATCGCCGGGGTCAGGCGCGAGTTCGAGGCCGAGATCACCGAGCAGCACCCCGACGAGCGCGTCGCCTGGCGCTCGGTCGACAAGCCGCACCAGGCGGGCGTGGTGACCTTCCACCGCGTCGACGACGCGAGGACCAAGGTCACGCTCCAGATGGAGTACGACCCCGAGGGCCTCGTCGAGACCGCCGGCGACTGGCTGCAGATCGTCCGCATGCGCGTCACGAACGACCTCAACCGCTTCAAGGAGTTCATCGAGTCGCGAGGCCGCGAGACGGGCGGCTGGCGCGGCGACGTGCCGGGGCCGCACCAGCGCGGCTCGACGTACGGCGGGGAGCAGTCCGTGCCGCCCGGCACTGTCGGCGGCGGCGGGGCGCCTCCCGGGGGCACGCTCCCGCCTCCCGGGCCGGTGCCGCCGCACGGCCAGCCCCCCGAGGGGCCGCCGCGTCCCCTTCTCTGACCGGAGCATCGTCCACCGGCATCGCCCCCGGGCCCCGCGAGGCTCGGGGGCTTGTCATGGGTCAGGAATAAAGCGGCCTTTAACTCCTGTTAGGCTGATTATTCGTCCCATGATTTGATGAACGGAGGACCTCCGGCGTATGAGCGTGCTCGCCCGGGAGTCCAGAGGCCGTACCAGCCCTCTCGCGTGGCTCCTCGTGCTGGGGATCGTGCTCGCCGCGCTCAACCTGCGCACCGCCGTCACCAGCGTGGGGCCGCTGCTCGACCAGCTCGCCGGCGCGCTCGGCATGACGAGCGTCGGCACCGGCGTGCTCACGACGCTGCCCGTGCTGGCCTTCGCCAGCGTCGGCGCGATCACCCCCACGCTCGCCAGGCGCGTGGGCGAGCACCGGTTGCTGCTGCTCGCCCTCGTCACGCTCGGCGTGGGCATGCTCATCAGGTCAATGGTGGGCTCCGCCGAGATATTCCTGCTGAGCAGCGCGGTCGCGCTGTCCGGCGGAGCCGTCGGCAACGTGCTCATCCCGACGCTGATCAAGCGGCACTTCCCGGCCCGCACCGGGATCATGACCACCGTCTACACCACGGCCCTGGCCGCCGGCACCATGCTCGCCGCCGCCGCGACCGTGCCGATCGAACGCGCGTCAGGCGACTGGCACATCGCGCTCGGCGTGTGGGCGGCCCTGGCCGCCGTGGCCGCTGTTCCATGGCTCGCGCTGCTGCGCAGCGAACCGGAGCGGGACGCGGGCGCCGGGGACGCGGGCATCCGCCGGATGGTCAGGAGCCGGCTGGCGTGGACGGTGGCGATCTATTTCGGCACCCAGGCGATGATCGCGTACATCATGTTCGGCTGGCTTCCCACCATCCTCGTCGACGGCGGCTACACCACGTCGCAGGCCGGGCTGATCCTGGGGGTGTTCACCGCGCTGAACATCCCGGTCTCCATCGCCACGCCCATGGTCGCCTCCCGCTTCCGCGACCAGCGACCCGTCGTGGTGGGGCTCGTGGCGTTCTACGCGGCGGGGTTCCTCGGGTTGTGGTTCGGGCCCGCGTCCATGGCGCCGGCCTGGATCGTGCTGGTGGCCGTGGGCATGGGCTCGTTCCCGCTGGCGCTGATGATGCTGGCGCTGCGCACCCGCACGCCGGAGGCCACGGCCGGGTTGTCGGCCTTCGGGCAGAGCGCCGGCTACCTCATCTCGGGTGCGGGACCGCTGCTGGTCGGCGTGCTGCGCGAGGCCACCGGCGGGTGGGCGCTGCCGTACACGATGATCTTCCTGGTTCTCGTGGCGCAGCTCTGCACCGGCCTGTACGCGGGCCGCGACCGCTACCTGGAGGACGAGCGGCCGCCCGCCACGGCTGGGAAGATCGGCGGATGAGATCCACTGTCGTCACCTTCCCGTCCGGCCGGGTCAGCGGCCGTTCGACGATCGAGGGGGCCGTGCCGGTGGGGGACCGGCACGGCCTGGTCGTCGTCGAGACGCCCTTCCACCCCCTCGACCACGCCTGGCCCGACCAGCCCGCCGACCGGGGCACGCTCGCGGGCCTGCCGGTTCTCGACTGCGTGACAGGGGCCCAGTCGAGCACCGGTGAGGTGTTCGCCGGCGAGGACATCCCGGTGCGGCGCGGCGCCGAGGGGTGGGAGTGGCTGGTCCTGCACCTCACCGAGTCGCCGTTGCCCGTGGGGGCCGAGGTGGAGCTGGAGGTGGACGCCGGCTTCCGTGCGGGGCTCTCGGCCGGCCACACCGCCTGCCACCTGGCCGCGCTCGCCCTCAACGCGGTGCTGGCCGACCGCTGGCGTAAGGAGCCGGCGCTCGACGGCCTCGGGCGGCCCGACTTCGACCAGGCGGCGATCGCCTCGTCGCGGATCGTGCCCCGCGGCAGCGTGGACGTCTACCGTCTGGGCAAGTCGTTGCGGAAGAAGGGTTTCTCCGCGGAAGGGCTGGACCTGGCGCAGCTCACCTGGCGCGTGAACGAGCAGCTCGCCGCCTGGGTGGAGGCCGGGGCGCCGGTCGCCGTCGACGTGCCGGGGCCGGAGCTGACGGCCCGGCGCACGTGGCGGTGCTCGCTGCCTGAGGGCGAGGCGTCCATCCCGTGCGGCGGCACGCACGTGAGCACCACGGCGGAGCTGGGGCGGGTCGAGGTCGCGTTCACGCTGGAAGAGGCGGCCCTGACCATGCGCACCACCTGCGCCTAGCCAGGCCCACACCGATGCGTCGTCAGCATATGCTGACACGCGGGCGCTTGTCAGCATATGCTGACGCCATGGACGTCACCGAAGTGGCCGGAAGGGCCGCCGGCCGCGACCCCGAAGTGGGGCTGGCGGCGGTGGCCGCTCTCAGGGCCCTGCTGGAGGAACTGGAGGCGGCGCACGTCTCCAGCGCCCGCGCCCAAGGTTGGTCCTGGGAGCGGATCGCCGACGCGCTGGGAGTGCGGCGGCAGACCGTCCACCGCAAGCACGCCCGCAGGACGAGGAGGTAAGACGTGTTCGCCAGGTTCACCGAAGACGCGCGCAGGGCCGTGGTGCGGGCGGGGATCCTCGCGCTCGACGCCGGGCGGCCCACGCTCGGCGCCGACCAGCTGCTGCTGGGACTGGCCGAGGTACGCCCGTTCGCGCTCGCGTCGTTCACCGCCCGCGCCGCCGACGTGCGCGAGCGCGTCGGCGCGGGCGACCCGCGGGCGCTGCTGGCCACGATCGGCATCGACCTCGACGCGGTGCACCGCCGCACCAGGGCGGGCACGGACGAACCCGGCCTGTGGAGCCTGCGCCGCTCGCGGGTCCGCCCGCTGCGCGTCACCCTGTACGGGCCGCTCGGGCAGCTCCCGCTGGCCATGCACGCCAGGAAGGTCATCGAGGTGGCGGCGTGGCGGCCGGGGCCGGTCACGGGGGAGCGGCTGCTGTGGGGCCTGCTCGCCGACCCCGCCAACGGCGCCGCCGCGATCCTCGCGGGCGCGGGCGTGGACCTGCCGGCGCTCGTACGGGAGGCGGGCATCCCCACCCGCCGCGCCGCCTGACCGGTCAGCCGGCCTCGCTCCCAGCCGGCTCCAGATGAGCGATCTTGTCCGGGTTGGCGATGAGGTAGATCGTGCTGATCCTCCCCTCCGAGACCTCCAGCGAGATGACCGACACCACCCGCCCGGCCGCCGAGAGCACGATCGCCGGGGCGTTGTTCAGCACCGCGGAGCCGAACGAGATCCCCTCCGACCGCGCCACGCCTACCGAGGCCAGGAAGCGGGCGAAGTTCACGGGGCGGCTGATCGACAGCAGGAAGCGGCCGACGTTCTCCGCCCCCGTGATGGTCCGCAGCGCGGCCCTGGCCTTGCCGCCGCCGTCGGTGACCATCGTGATCTCGTCGGCGAACATCGCGATCAGCGTGTCCAGGTCTCCCTCCGCCGCGGCGCTGACGAACCGCTGCGTCATCCGCCTGCGCTGCTCACGGTCCACGTCGAACCGCGGCCGCTTCTCGCGTACGTGCTCGCGCGCCCGCCGGGCGAGCTGCCTGGTGGCCGGCTCGCTGCGTGCGATGATCTCCGCGATCTCGGCGAACGGCAGGTCGAACGCCTCCCGCAACACGAACACGGCCCGCTCGAGCGGCGACAGCGTCTCCAGAACCACGAGCAGCGCCATCTCCACGGATTCGGCCAGCTCGGCGTGCTCGGCGGCGTCCGGGGCGGTGCTGATCGGCTCGGGCAGCCACGGCCCGACGTACGACTCGCGCCGCGACTTCGCCCACCGCAGCCGGTCGACGGCCAGCCGCGACGTCACCCTGACCAGATAGGCCTTGGCGTCGTCGACGCCCGCCTCGTCCACCCTTGACCAGCGCAGCCACGCCTCCTGGACGACGTCCTCGGCGTCGGCGACGCTGCCGAGGATCCGGTACGCGACCCCGGCCAGCAGGCTTCTGTGCTCCTCAAACGTCGACATGACGTCTAAGACGTATCACGAGTGCCCCGGTGTGACACGAGGGCTCCGGATCTCCTATACACTTGGTGATCGCAAGGGGCTATGGCGCAGTTGGTAGCGCGCCTCCATGGCATGGAGGAGGTCTGGGGTTCGAATCCCCATAGCTCCACAACATCGTTCAGCTCCGGCCTTCGTCTGATGACGGGGGCCGGTTCCGTTTCCGGACGAGGCCTGCCGCCGTTCGCGAGGCCCGGGACGGCCGGCGAAGCCTCCGGGCCCCGCCGTCAGGGCCGCCGGGGTTGCCCGCGGGCCTCGTCGCCAGGGGGCCTGTCCGCGGTCCCCGCACCATCGGAGATATCCTTTCTGACCCAGAGGGCAGGGAGTCTCATCAGTGGTGGTCATCGCTCCGGAGCGGTCGTTCGACGAAGCCGAGGTTTTCGCACTCTACGACTCGGTCGGCTGGGGGCCGTGGACACGTGACATCGCCAAAGTCTGCCGGAGCCTGGCGAACTCGCACCTGGTCATCACCGCCAGGGACGAGGAGGGGCGGCTTCTCGGGCTGGCGCGGACGGTGTCGGACGACGAGATGATCTGCTACGTCCAGGAGTTGCTGGTCGACAAGGAGTTTCACGGCCGGGGCATCGGGCGGCGGCTGCTGGAGCACCTGAAGGAACGTTACGCGCACTGCCGCTACTTCATGCTGACCACCGATCACGAGTCCACGCCGGAAGGGGTGGCCAACCACGCCTTCTACCGGCGCCTCGGCCTCATCGAGCACCACGAGCAGAAGTTGTCGGCGTTCGGGCTGAGAGTCGGAGAAGGCTGACTTTCCGCCGGTTGCGTAATGTTGGCGATATGACGATCTTCGGCCCTGCCATCGACGTACGCCCGCTGTTCCCGCGCGAGCGGCGGGCCCTGCTGGACCTCCTCGGCGGGCTCGCGCCGGAGGACTGGTCGAGGCCGACGGTATGCCCCGGATGGGACGTCCACGACGTCGTCGCCCACGTGCTGAACGACTACATGCGGCGGCTGTCGGGCAGCCGCGACGGCTACGGCCGTGCCGTCTTCGCCGACGACGAGACGCTGCCCGCCTACCTGGCCCGCGTCAACGGCCAGTTCGCCGAGGCGCTGCGCCAGATCAGCCCGCAGGTGATGATCGACCTGCTCGGCCGGCTCGGCGGCCAGCTCGACGACCTGTGGGCGGCCCGCGACCTGGGCGGGCCCGCCGACCTGGACGTGTCCTGGGCCGCCACGGACGTCGGCAGCCCGGCGTGGCTCGACATCGGGCGCGAGTACACCGAGTTCTGGGTGCACCAGCAGCAGGTGCGCGACGCCGTCTCCGCTCCCGGGGCCGACGAGCCCGCCCTGATGGGGCCGGTGCTGGACGTCTTCGCCCGGGCCCTGCCGTACACACTCCGCTCGGAGGAGCGCCCGGAGGGGACCACGGTCGTGCTGGAGGTGACCGGGCCCGCCGGCGGCCGGTGGTCCGCCACCAGAGGCGCGGGCCGGTGGAGGATGTCCCAGGCCGGTGCGGAGCCCGCCGCCCGCGTCTCGATGGACCAGGACACCTTCTGGCGCCTGGCCACCAGGGGCGTCACCCCCGATCAGGCCCGCGAGCGCGCCGACATGACGGGTGACCCGGCGCTCGCCGCGTCGGTCGCCACGCTGCTGGCCATCGTCGCCTGAGCGCTTCCCCGGTCAAAGTGCGCACCGGCTGAGCACTTCAGACCGCACGTCATGCGAGCCGACCGACTTGTCGCCGCCCTGCTCCTCATGCAGGCCCGCGGCGTCAGGCCGGTGTACGAGCGCCGCGCCGGCGAGCGCACGCAGCGGCTGGCCGATCCCTGAGGGCTCGTGGACAAGGACGGCATCTGGTACGTGGCGGCCGGGACCGAGCGGGGGTCAGCGTACGTTCCGGGGGGGACCGGATCGTCTCCGCCACCGTGACGGACCTGCCCTTAGAACGGCCGGAGGGCTTCGAGCTGGCGCGGGCGTGGGAGCGGGTCGTCGCGGAGATGGAGCAGCGGCGCTCGCAGACGTCGGCGACGGTGCTGGTCGCCGAGAGGTTCGCGCCCATCCTGCGTGACCACTAGGGGCGCCACTGCGAGGGCGAGGAGAGCTCGCCGGGAGGGCGGGCCCGGCGCCGGTCAGGGCCGAGCCGGCCAGGATCGGCGCGGATCTCGTCGAGCGCTACGGCGAACGACCTCGCCCGAGTGCGCGCATGAGTGAGGCGAGCCAGGCGTTCGGGCCGGAGGCGTCGACCCCGGCCCGGGCGCGGGGGAGCGGGATACGATTCAGTAGTGCCGGTGGTGATGTCTCCGCGACCCCAGCGTCTTGCCTATGTGGAAGCCGCCCGGCAGGTGCACGGACACGTGGCGGCGGCCGTCGGGGCCGGTCGTGACCCGGAAACGCCGGTTGCCGAAACTGTGGCCGACGCCGTGCCGCGACAGGTTGATCCGGAACGGCCCCACCTTGATCGACTTTCTGTAGTGCCAGCCCAATGCCCCTCCTCCTGCTTCGTACGCTCATCCGGAAGAACGACCGGGCCGCGCGCGGGGTTCCTCCCGCCGGGCCGTGACCATCGTAAGGATCCGCGCTCATGATCGTGATCGCCCACCTGAGCGACATCCACATCGGCGCCACCCCCGACGCCGTCGCGCGCGCCGACAGGGTGATGCGCTACCTGGACGCGCTGCCGTACGACCTCGACGCGGTGCTGGTGACCGGCGACATCGCCGATCACGGGCTGGCCGAGGAGTACGAGCAGGCCGGGAAGGTGCTCACCTCGCGTCACCCCGTACTGGCCGGGCCCGGCAATCACGACGTGCGGGGGGAGTTCCGCCGGGTCCTGCTCGGTGAGCGGCACCCAATGGTCCGCGCCGGCGACGGATCCCGGCCTGGGCCCGTCAACCAGGTGCTCCGCACGGGCCGCGCGATCTACGCCATGTGCGACTCGTCCATCCCCGGCGAGAACGCCGGGCGGCTGGAGGACGAGACGATCGCCTGGCTCGAAGGAGTGCTGGACGGCGCCGACCGCCCGGTGTTCGTGGCCTTCCACCATCCGCCGGTGACGCTGCAGAGCCCGCCGCTGGACGGGATCAGGCTGCACCGGCCGGAGCGGCTGGAGGAGGTGCTCACCGGCCGTGCGGACGTGCCGGCCGTGCTGGTCGGCCATGCGCACATGCCGGCCGCCACCACGTTCGCCGGACGCCCGCTGCTGGTCGCTCCCGGGGTCGTGTCCACGGTGCGGCTTCCGTGGGAGGGCGGCACGACGTTCGACACCTGCATCGACTACGACCTGCCGCCGGCGCTCGCGTTCCACGTGCTCGACGGCGAGGGCCGGATGACCACCCACTACCGCCTCGTCCCCTAGCCGCACCGCGCGGGTCACGTCAGGGGTGGGTGACGCGCTGAGGCTCTGTGTCCCGCGTCACCGGTTGCAGGTCGACACATGCCAGTACGGGTCCCAGACCACGTTGGTGCTCCTGCCGCCCGCGTACCTTGCGATGATCTCTCTTTGCTGGTTGCGGAGGTTCACGGTCAGCGATCCGTGATTATGTGTGTCCCATTCTCCTTTGAAGTTTTGCAGCGTGAAACGTCCGCACCCGCTGAATCGCCAGATGTGGTAGCGCCCCGGGGTTCCTTCCTGGATGGTGCAGAACGCATCGCCGCACTGTTCACGGGAATGGACGAAAAGCCGCGCCGCTTGAGCGCCTGCCTCGGTTCTGGGGGTCCAGAAGTAGGTGACGTGGGCATTTGAGTAGTTGATGGTGACGTATGCGGTCGGGACGGCGAGGGCGCGCTGCGCCGACGTGGTGGACAGTGCCGCAGGGTGTACATGGCGGTTCGCGTGACCTGACCGTAATCCGGCGAGCCCTTGACGAGACCCTTTGTTAACGTTCACAGTCGGGGCCATACCGAAAAGGAGCGCGGCTTCCGGCCGCCGCTCGTGATGTGTCGAGCAGGAGAAGGTGGCCGGCAGGAAGGTAGGAGGCGCTGGCGTCCACCTCAGTATGTTAGCGCTCACATAGGAAGGGACCCCCCACGTGTTAAAGAGGATCTCGGCGCTGGTGCTCGCCGGGCTCACCGCGATGTCGGTGGCGGCGTGCGGCAGTGGCGGCAGCGGCAGTGCCGGCACGGACGGCGCGGACGGCTCGGGTGGCGCGGACAGCTCGATCACCATGGGCTTCTCCCAGGTGGGAGCGGAGAGCGGATGGCGCACCGCGAACACCAAGTCCGTCCAGGAGTCCGCCAAGGAGGCGGGCATCACGCTCAAGTTCTCCGACGCCCAGCAGAAGCAGGAGAACCAGATCAAGGCCATCCGCTCCTTCGTCCAGCAGAGGGTGGATGTCATCGCCTTCTCGCCGGTGGTGGAGTCGGGCTGGGACACGGTGCTCAAGGAAGCCCAGAACGCGAAGATCCCGGTCATCCTGACCGACCGCGCCGTGGACTCCAAGGACACGACCCTGTACAAGACCTTCCTCGGCTCGGACTTCATCGAGGAGGGCAAGAAGGCCGGTCAGTGGCTGGTGGAGGAGTACAAGGACGCCACCGAGACGGTGAACATCGTCGAGTTGCAGGGCACGACCGGCTCGGCGCCGGCGAACGACCGCAAGGCCGGGTTCGCCGAGGTCATCGGGGCCGACCCGAAGTTCAAGATCATCGCCTCCCAGACCGGTGACTTCACCAGGGCCAAGGGCAAGGAGGTCATGGAGGCCTTCCTGAAGTCGAACCCGGACATCGACGTGCTCTACGCGCACAACGACGACATGGGCCTCGGGGCGATCGAGGCGATCGAGGGCGCGGGCAAGACGCCCGGCCAGGACATCAAGATCATCACTGTGGACGCCGTCAAGGACGGCATGCAGGCGCTCGCCGACGGGAAGATCAACTTCATCGTCGAGTGCTCCCCGCTGCTCGGCCCGCAGCTGATGGACCTGGCCAAGAAGGTCGTCAAGGGCGAGCAGGTGCCCACCCGCGTGGTGACCGAGGAGACGACGTTCACCCAGGAGCAGGCCAAGCAGGTCCTGTCCACCCGCCAGTACTGACCGCCCGGCCGGGGCCGCCCCGGCCCCGGCCGTCACTTGCGAAGGGGAAAGGCGTATGGCCGTACCCGCGCCGGTCCTGACGATGAGCGGGATCGGCAAACAGTTTCCCGGCGTGAAAGCCCTGGACGGCGTGGACCTGCGACTGTCACCCGGAGAGGTGCACGCGCTCATGGGAGAGAACGGCGCGGGCAAGTCCACCCTGATCAAGGTGCTCACCGGCGTCTACCCCGCCGACGCGGGCACCATCGAACTGGACGGCGCCGCCGTGGCGTTCGGCAGTCCCCTGGAGGCGCGGCAGGCCGGCATCAGCACGGTCTACCAGGAGGTCAACCTCTGCACGAACCTCTCGGTCGCCGAGAACATCCTCATCGGCAGGGAGCCGCGCCGCCTGGGCCGTATCGACTGGAAGCGGATGCGGGCCAGGGCCGCCGAACTGCTGTCGCGGCTGGAGCTGAGCCTGGACGTGTCGGCGCCGCTGTCGTCGTACTCGCTGGCGATCCAGCAGATGGTGGCGATCGCGCGGGCGCTCGACGTCGACGCGAGGGTGCTGATCCTCGACGAGCCCACGTCCAGCCTGGACGCGGGCGAGGTCGAGCAGTTGTTCATGGTGATGAGGCGGCTCAAGGAGGAGGGCATCGCTATCCTCTTCGTCTCCCACTTTCTCGACCAGATCTACGAAATTTCGGATCGTATGACGATCCTCCGCAACGGCCGGCTCGTCGGCGAATACCTGACCAGCGAGCTCAGCCAGGTGCACCTCGTCGCCAAGATGATCGGCCAGGAACTGGACGCGCTCGAACGCCTGCACGGCGAGGCCAGGGTCTTCGACCGCCCGCTGGTCGAGGCGCGCGAGCTCGGCAGGGCGGGCGCCATCGAGCCGTTCTCGCTCACCATCCACGAGGGCGAGGTCGTGGGCCTGGCCGGGCTGCTCGGCTCCGGCCGTACGGAGATCGCGCGGTTGTTGTTCGGCGCGGACCACGCGGGCACGGGCGAGATCGCGGTCGGCGGATCGCCGGCGTCCTTGCGCACGCCGCGCGCGGCCATGCATCACAAGATCGCGTTCTGCTCGGAGAACCGCAAGGAGGACGGGCTCATCCCCGACCTGACCGTGCGCGAGAACATCATCCTGGCCCTCCAGGCCACCCGGGGCTGGACGAGACCGGTGCCGAGAGAGCAGCAGGACGAACTGGTCGGCAGGTACGTCAAGGCGCTGCGGATCAGCCCGCCCAACCCCGAGCACCTCGTCCGCGACCTCAGCGGCGGCAACCAGCAGAAGGTGGTGCTGGCCAGGTGGCTCATCCTGGAGCCGCGCCTGCTCATCCTCGACGAGCCCACCCGGGGCATCGACGTCGGCGCGAAGGCCGAGATCCAGCGGCTGGTGGCGGAGCTGTCCGACGGCGGCGTGGCGGTGCTGTTCATCTCGGCCGAGCTGGAGGAGGTGCTGCGGCTCAGCCACAAGGTCGAGGTGTTGCGCGATCGGCGGCTGGTGGCGGAGCTGCCCAACGGCGACGAGCTGACCACGGACCTGCTCATGGAGACGATCGCGAGCGGAGGCCGGGACTCATGAGACGGCTGCTCTGGCCGGTGGCGGTCCTCGTGCTGCTGCTGGCGCTCAATGTGCTCTTCACCCCGAGCTTCCTGTCGATCCAGGTCAGGGACGGTCACCTGTACGGCAGCCTGATCGACATCCTGCGGTTCGGGGCTCCGCTGATCCTGGTCGCGCTCGGCATGACGCTCGTCATCGCCACCGGCGGCATCGACCTGTCGGTGGGCTCCGTGGTGGCGATCTCGGGCGCGCTGGCGTGCCTGCAGATCAGCCAGGACGCCGGCGCGTTCACGGCGGTGGCGCTGGCGCTCGGGCTCTGCCTGGCACTGGGAGCGTGGAACGGGTTCCTCGTCGCGGGCATCGGCATCCAGCCGATCATCGCCACGCTCATTCTCATGGTGGCCGGGCGCGGCCTGGCCCAGCTCATCACCGGCGGGCAGATCATCACCGTCAACAGCGAGGCGTACAAGGTGATCGGCGGCGGCTACTGGCTGACCGTGCCGTTCGGCGTCCTGATCGTGCTCGCCGTGCTGGGGATCACCGCGTTCCTGACCCGGCGGCTGGCGCTGGGGATGTTGATCGAGTCGGTCGGCGGCAACGCCGAGGCGAGCCGGCTGGCCGGTATCAGGTCGCGCGGGATCATCCTCATGGTGTACGCGTTCGCCGCGCTGTGCGCCGGCGTGGCCGGCTTGATGATCAGCTCGAACGTCTCCAGCGCCGACGGCAACAACGCCGGCTTGTGGATCGAGCTGGACGCCATCCTGGCCGTCGTGATCGGCGGCACGTCGCTGGCCGGCGGCCGGTTCTCGCTGGGCGGCACCGTGCTGGGCGCGCTCATCATCCAGACCCTGACCACGACCGTCTACTCGATCGGCGTGCCGCCGGAGACGACGCTGCTGTTCAAGGCGCTGGTCGTGACGGCGGTCTGCCTCATCCAGTCGCCGTCCTTCCGCGCGAAGGTGTTCGGCGGGCGGGGCAGGACCGCCCCGCCCGGTGCCGTGGCCAAGGCGCCGGCGCCGGTGCGCGAGGGAGCGCCGCCGGACGGAGTGAGGTCATGAGCTGGTGGCGGCGCATGGCGGCCGAGCCCGCCGGACGGAGTGAGGCGATGAGCATGAGCACGATGACGCTGGGCCGGGCCGTGCCCGCGAAGTACCTGCCGGTGCTGGTGACCGGCTGCCTGTTCGCGGCCATGTTCGTGGCGGGCGGGATCCGCTACGAGGGGTTCACCAGCGGGCAGGTGGTGCTCAACGTCTTCATCGACAACGCGTTCCTGCTGGTCGTGGCGGTGGGGATGACGTTCGTGATCCTGACGGGGGGCATCGACCTGTCGGTGGGCTCGGTGGTGGCGCTGTCGACGATGATCGCGGCCAGCCTGATGGCGGGGCCGGGATGGCCGCCGTACGTGGTGATCCCGCTGGTGCTGGCGATCGGGTCGGGGCTGGGGCTGGTGATGGGCGCGATCGTGCACGCCTTCGACATCCAGCCGTTCATCGTGACGCTGGCGGGCATGTTCCTGGCCCGTGGGTTGTGCTACACGATCGGGACCGACTCGATCCCGATCGAGGACGCGACGTTCACGGCGTTCGCGCAGACCAGGATCGACCTGTTCGCCGATCTGTGGATCTCACCCAGCGTGGTCATCGCTCTGGTGGTGGTGGTCGTGGCGGCGTACGTGCTGCACTACACCCGGCTGGGCCGCTCGGTCTACGCCACCGGCGGCAGCGAGCAGTCGGCGATGCTGATGGGCCTGCCCGTGGGCCGGACGAAGATCGCGGTCTACACGATCAGCGGCTTCTGCTCGGCGCTCGGCGGGGTGTTGCTGTCGTTCTACATGCTCTCCGGCTACGGTCTGCACGCCGTGGGCATGGAGCTGGACGCGATCGCGGCGGTGGTCATCGGAGGCACGCTGCTGACCGGCGGCAGCGGTTTCCTGCTCGGCACCGTGCTCGGCGTGCTCGTGCTCGGTCTGATCCAGACGATCATCAGTTTCGAGGGCACGCTCTCCTCGTGGTGGACGAAGATCTTCATCGGCCTGCTGTTGTTCGTCTTCATCCTGTTGCAGCGGGTGTTCTCGGCCCGCTCAAGCCGTTGACCTGCGAGGAGACGTTTCGGGAAAGTTACCTGTCAGTTATGGGCGACCGTTGACAAGGGCTTTGTTAACGATAACAATCGGGCGGTGGTGAACGCGGAATTTGTTGTTATTCGTCACGTTCTGTGATGGGAATCACCGCTCTATCGGCAGCCGCCACGTCCAGCGCTGCCGCGACCCCCTTCGCAAGGAGATGACATGAGGTTGGGACGAATCGGGGGCGTGGTGTCCGCCATCGCGCTCGCCGTGACCATGACGGCCTGCGGTTCGAGCACGAAGACGATCGACGCCGAGGCATCCGCCTCCGCCGCGGCCGGCAACGCCGGCGCCCTGGTCGGCGTCACGATGCCCACCAAGTCGTCGGAGCGCTGGATCCACGACGGTGACAACGTCAAGGAGCAGCTCGAGAAGCTGGGCTACAAGGTCGACCTGCAGTACGCGGAGAACGACATCCCCACGCAGGCCAACCAGATCGAGAACCAGATCACCAAGGGCGCCAAGCTGCTGATCATCGCCTCGATCGACGGCACCGCGATCACGTCGCAGCTCCAGCAGGCCGCCGACAACAAGATCCCGGTCATCGCTTACGACCGGTTGATCCGCAACAGCCCCAACGTCGACTACTACGCCACGTTCGACAACTACAAGGTGGGCGTGCAGCAGGCGACCTCGCTGCTGAAGGGCCTCGGCGTCGAGGACGGCGAGAAGGGCCCGTTCAACGTCGAGCTGTTCGGCGGCTCGCCCGACGACAACAACGCCACGTTCTTCTGGAACGGCGCCATGTCCGTGCTCCAGCCGAAGATCGACGACGGCACGCTCGTGGTGAAGAGCGGCCAGACCGACTTCAAGACCGCCGCGATCCTGCGCTGGGACCCGGCCACCGCGCAGAAGCGCATGGAGGACATCCTCACCAAGACCTACACCGGCGGCGCCAAGGTCGACGGCGTGCTCTCGCCGTACGACGGCCTGTCCATCGGCATCCTGTCGGCGCTCAAGAGCTCCGGCTACGGCCGCAGCGGCCAGGCGTACCCGATCGTGACCGGCCAGGACGCCGAGCTCGCCTCGGTCAAGTCGATCATCGCCGACGAGCAGTACTCCACCATCTTCAAGGACACCCGCGAGCTTGCCGAGCAGACCGTGAAGATGGCCGACGCCGTGCTCAAGGGCGGCAAGCCCGAGGTGAACAACACCGAGGACTACGACAACGGCAACAAGGTCGTCCCCTCGTACCTGCTCGAACCGGTGATCGTGGACAAGAGCAACTACAAGGACGTCATCATCGGCGGCAACTACTACACCGAGGACCAGCTCAAGTAGGGCCGGCCGCCCGGGGGCCGGCGAGGTCCCCGGGCCTGCCCGCCTGCGAGCGAGGGGCGTAATGACCGAGCAAATCTTGCGGATGAGCGGGATCACCAAGACGTTCCCCGGCGTCAAGGCGCTGCAGGACGTCAATCTGTCCGTCCGGCGGGGCGAGATCCACGCCATCTGCGGTGAGAACGGCGCCGGCAAGTCGACGCTGATGAAGGTGCTGTCGGGCGTCTACCCGCACGGCGGCTACGAGGGCGAGATCACCTTCGAGGGCCGGCGGTGCGAGTTCGGGAGCATCCGCGACAGCGAGCGCGCCGGCATCGTCATCATCCACCAGGAGCTGGCGCTGAGCCCGCAACTGTCGATCGCCGAGAACATCTTCCTCGGCAACGAGCGCGCGAGGCGCGGGCTCATCGACTGGAACCGCACCAACTACGAGGCCGCCACGCTGATGAAGCGGGTCGGGCTGCGGGAGAACCCGACCACGGCGATCGCCGACATCGGCGTGGGCAAGCAGCAGCTCGTGGAGATCGCCAAGGCACTGGCGAAGGAGGTGAGACTGCTCATCCTCGACGAGCCCACCGCCGCGCTCAACGACGACGACTCCGCGCACCTGCTCGACCTGCTGCGCGGCCTGCGCGACGAGGGCATCACCTGCGTGATCATCTCGCACAAGCTCAACGAGGTGACCGCGATCGCCGACTCCGTCACGATCATCCGCGACGGCCGCACCATCGAGACCCTGGACATGGCCACCGACCAGGTCACGGAGGACCGCATCATCTCCGGCATGGTCGGCCGCGCGCTCGACAACCGGTTCCCGCCGCACGAGCCGGTGATCGGCGACGAGGTGCTGCGCATCGAGGACTGGACGGTGTACAGCCCCAACCAGCCCGACAGGAAGGTGGTCGACGGCGCTGCGCTCGCGCTGCGCCGCGGCGAGATCGTCGGCCTGGCCGGGCTGATGGGCGCCGGCCGCACGGAGCTCGCGATGAG
Source organism: Nonomuraea sp. KM88 (assembly GCF_052245635.1). Taxonomy (NCBI): domain Bacteria; kingdom Bacillati; phylum Actinomycetota; class Actinomycetes; order Streptosporangiales; family Streptosporangiaceae; genus Nonomuraea; species Nonomuraea sp. KM88. The sequence continues at coordinate 63,857 of NZ_JBQQCC010000002.1, forward strand.
CGTCTTCGGGCGGACGTACGGCGTGCACATCACCGGCAAGATCTTCAAGGACGGCAAGCCGGTCGAGATCCGCAACGTCCAGGACGCCATCAGGCACGGCATCGCCTACGCCACGGAGGACCGCAAGAGGTACGGGCTCAACCTCATCGAGGACGTCAAGCGCAACATCAGCGCCGCCGGGCTGCGCGGGATGTCGAAGCGCGGCTGGGTCGACGAGATGGAGGAATATCGCGTCGCCGAGGAGTTCCACAAGAGCATGAACATCAAGGCGCCCAGCGTGTCGAGCATCGTCGGCCAGCTGAGCGGCGGCAACCAGCAGAAGGTCGTGCTCTCCAAGTGGATCCTCACCGAGCCCGACGTGCTCATCCTCGACGAGCCCACCCGCGGCATCGACGTCGGCGCCAAGTACGAGATCTACACGATCATCAACCGCCTGGCCGACCAGGGCAAGGCCGTGCTCGTGATCTCCTCCGAGCTGCCTGAGCTGCTGGGCCTGTGCGACCGCATCTACACGCTCTCCGAGGGGCGCGTCACGGGTGAGGTGCCGCGCCGGGACGCCACGCAGGAACGCCTCATGCACCTCATGACCAAGGGACAGGAGCAGCTCACATGAGCAGCATCACGCCCGCCGACGTGGAGGTCGGCGCCAAGGGCGACGGAGGATCGCCACGGCAGCCGGGCCGGGTGTCGCTCGGCGGACTGTCGCTCAACCTGCGATCGAGCGGCATCTACATCGCCTTCGCGCTGATCGTCGCGCTGTTCTCGGTGCTGACCGACGGAGCCCTGCTCACGCCGCAGAACATCTCGAACATCATCGTCCAGAACTCCTACGTGCTGATCCTCGCGATCGGGATGATCCTCGTCATCATCGCCGGGCACATCGACCTGTCCGTCGGCTCGGTGGTCGCCGTCACGGGCGGGCTGGCCGCGGTGCTCATGGTCAACATGAGCGTGCCGTGGCCGCTGGCCCTGCTCATCACGCTGGTGGCCGGAGCCCTCATCGGGGCGTGGCAGGGCTACTGGATCGCCTACTTCGGCATCCCGGCGTTCATCGTGACGCTGGCCGGCATGCTGCTGTTCCGGGCGCTGACGCTGACCGTGCTCGGCAACCAGGGCATCGGCCCGTTCCCCGACCAGGTCCGCACGCTCGCCAACGGCTTCACCAGCGGCTATCTCGGCAACATCGGCCTCGGCCCGCTCGACGGCGCCGACCTGTTCAGCCTGCTGGTCGGCCTCTTCGCCGTCGCCGGCATGGTCGCCGCCCAGTGGCGCTCGCGCACCGCCCGCCAGGGGTACGGGCAGGTGGTCGACCCGATGGCGCTGTTCGTGGTGAAGATGGCGGCCGGCGCCGCGCTGATCCTCTTCCTCGTGGTGCAACTGGCCCGGTTCAACAACCTCCCGTGGGTGCTGGTCCTGCTGGCCGTGCTCGTGCTGGCGTACTCGCTGATGGCCGGCAGGACCGTGTTCGGCCGGCAGATCTACGCGATCGGCGGCAACCTCCAGGCGGCGGTCATGTCCGGCGTACGCGTCAAGTCGGTGGTCTTCTGGATCTTCGTGAACATGGGCGTGCTGTCGGCCATCGCCGGCATCATCTTCGCCGGCCGGCTCAACCAGGCGGGCCCCACGGCGGGCAACGCCTTCGAGCTGGACGCCATCGCGGCGGCGTTCATCGGGGGTGCGGCCGTCCAGGGCGGCGTCGGTAAGATCGTCGGCGCGATCACCGGCGGACTGATCATGGCTGTCATCAACAACGGCATGTCCCTGATCGGCTCGCCGAGCGAGCGGGTCATGCTCGTCAAGGGCGCCGTCCTCCTCGCCGCGGTGGCCTTCGACGTGTGGACCAAGCGCAGGGCGGGCGCCGCGCGCTAGCAGCGACCTGCCCGGCCGAGTGAAAGGAGAGACCGTGACGACCCCCAAGCGCCGTCTGCCGGTCATGGCTGACGTGGCCAAAGAGGCGGGCGTCTCGCACCAGACGGTCTCCCGGGTGCTCAACGACCACCCGAACGTCCGGGCCGACACCCGCGCCCGGGTGGAGGAGGCGATCACCCGGCTGGGCTACCGGCGCAACCTGGTCGCCCGCGCCCTGGTCACCAAGCGGTCGAGGACGCTCGGCGTGGTGAGCTTCGACACCACGCTGTACGGCCCGGCCAGCACGATCTACGGCATCGAGCAGGCGGCCAGGAGCGCCGGCTACTTCGTCAGCATCGTCAGCCTGAAGTCGATCGACGCGGCCGGCGTCCGCGACGCCATCGACTACCTCGCCGAGCAGGGTGTCGACGGCGTGGTGGTGGTCGCCCCGCAGCGCTCGGCCGCGCGTGCCCTGGAGAACCTGCCGTCCGGGATGCCGGCCGTGGCGGTCGAGGGCACGCACAGCGCGGACGTCTCCGTGGTGTGCATCGACCAGATCGAGGGCGCCAGGCTCGCCACGCGCCACCTGCTCCAGCTGGGCCACGAGACCGTGTGGCACGTCAGCGGCCCGTCCGACTGGCTGGAGACCGAGGGCCGGATGCAGGGCTGGCGCGCCGTGCTCGAGGAGGCCGGCCGGGACGTGCCCGAGCCGCTGGCCGGCGACTGGAGCCCGCGCGCCGGCTACGAGGCGGGCAAGAGCCTGGCGCGGATGGGCGGCGTCACCGCCGTCTTCGCGGCCAACGACCAGATGGCGCTCGGCGTGCTGCGCGCCCTCAGTGAGGCGGGGGTGCGCGTCCCCGACCAGATCAGCGTGGTGGGCTTCGACGACATCCCCGAGTCGGCGTTCTTCTCGCCGCCGCTCACCACGGTCAGGCAGGACTTCGACGTGGTGGGCAGGCACTGCATCGAGGTGCTGCTCAGGCAGATCGACGGGCAGGCCGGCGGGCCGATCGGCGGGTCCATCGACGGGAGGCCCGCCGCGTACGAGCGCCTGGTCGTGCGGCCCGCCTTCGTCGTCAGGTCGAGCACCGCCCCAACTCGGTAGATGATGGGGATGCCCCCGGATAACCCCTGGAGTCCAATGTGAACGCTAACACCTACGTGGTCGGAGTGGACTTCGGCACCCTCTCAGGGCGTGCCGTGGTCGTTCGCGTGCACGACGGCGCCGAGCTGGGCAGCGCCGTTCACGAGTACGCCCATCGCGTCATCGAGACGGAACTGCCCGGCTCCGGCGTACGGCTCGGCCCCGACTGGGCGCTGCAGTCGCCGCAGGACTGGATCGACGTGCTCAGGACCGCCGTGCCCGAGGCGGTCGCCGCCGCGGGCGTCGCGCCCGAGCAGGTGATCGGCATCGGCACCGACTTCACCGCCTGCACCGTGCTGCCCGCCACCGCCGACGGCACGCCGCTGTGCTTCGAGACGCCCGGCGAGCCGCACGCCTGGCCCAAGCTCTGGAAGCACCACGCCGCGCAACCCCACGCCGACCGGATCAACGACCTGGCCGCGCGCCGGGGCGAGAGCTGGCTGCCCCGCTACGGCGGCAAGATCTCCTCCGAGTGGCAGCTCGCCAAGGGCCTGCAGGTCCTCGAAGAGGCCCCCGACGTGTACGCCAGAGCCGAGCGCTGGATCGAGGCCGCCGACTGGATCATCTGGCAGCTCACCGGCGTCGAGAGCCGCAACATCTGCACCGCCGGTTACAAGGGCGTCTTCCAGGACGGCCACTACCCGTCGGAGGAGTTCCTCGCCGCGCTCAACCCCGGATTCGCCGGGTTCGCCGCCAAGCTCGCCACCGGCCAGGTTGGCGACCAGATCGGAGATGGGGCCGGCGGCGTCACGCTCGCCCCGCTCGGCGGCCTCGCCGGCCGGCTGACCGCGCGGGCCGCCGGATGGACCGGGCTGACCGAGGGCGTGGCCGTCGCCGTCGGCAACGTGGACGCCCACGTCACCGCCGCCGCCGCGGACGCCGTGCGGCCCGGCCAGATGGTGGCCATCATGGGCACCTCTACCTGCCACATCATGCCCAGCGACCAGCTCGCCGAGGTGCCCGGCATGTGCGGCGTCGTCCAGGACGGCATCGTGCCCGGCCTGTGGGGCTACGAGGCCGGGCAGTCCGCCGTCGGCGACATCTTCGCCTGGTTCGTCGACTCCTTCGGCGCGGACGGGCACGAGCAGCTCACGTCGCTGGCCGAGAAGCAGGCCGTGGGGCAGCACGGGCTGGTGGCGCTCGACTGGTTCGGCGGCAACCGCTCGGTCCTCGTGGACCACAACCTCTCCGGGGTGATCGTCGGCCAGACGCTGGCCACCAGGCCGGAGGACGTCTACCGCGCGCTCATCGAGGCCACCGCGTACGGCGCCCGCATGATCGTGGAGACGTTCGAGAAGGCCGGCGTGCCGGTCGAGGAGTTCGTCGTCGCCGGCGGCCTGCTGAAGAATCCCTTCCTCATGCAGGTCTACGCCGACGTGCTGCGCCGCCCCCTGTCGGCCATCGGCTCCGACCAGGGGCCCGCGCTCGGCTCGGCCATCCACGCCGCCGTCGCGGCCGGAGCCTACCCCTCGATCGGGGAGGCGGCCGCGGCCATGGGCAAGCGCACCGAGGCCGCGTACGTGCCCGACCAGGCCCGCGCCGACGCCTACGACCGGCTCTACGCCGAATACCGCAAGCTCCACGACTTCTTCGGAGACGGACACATGCTGCACACCCTGCGCACCATCAGGAACGAGGCCCACCCATGACCCGCGAGGGAGTGCCGTCGTCCGGAGGAGCGGCGGGAGCGCAGCGACCTGAGCGGGGGAGGGCGGCGGCGTCTGGCGACCGAGCCGCCGAACGGAGTGAGGCCATGAGCGGAGTGGGAGTGCCGTCGTCCGGAGGAGCGGCGGGAGCGCAGCGACCTGAGCGGGGGAGGGCGGCGGCGTCTGGCGACCGAGCCGCCGAACGGAGTGAGGCCATGAGCGGAGTGGGAGTGCCGTCGCCCGGAGGAGCGGCGGGAGCGCAGCGACCTGAGCGGGGGAGGGCGGCGGCGTCTGGCGACCGAGCCGGCGAACGGAGTGAGGCCATGAGCAGGACGGTGGCCGGCCTGCATGCCGAGTTGGTCCGCTACGGGCTGGTCGTCTGGACAGCCGGCAACGTCTCGGGGCGGATCCCCGGCGAGGACCTGTTCGTCATCAAGCCGTCCGGCGTCTCCTACGACGAGCTGACCGCGGAGAACATGGTCGTGTGCGACCTCGACGGCAATCTCGTCGAAGGCGCGCACTCGCCGTCCAGCGACACCGCCGCGCACGCGTACGTCTACCGCAACATGCCCGACGTGGGCGGCGTCGTGCACACCCACTCCACCTACGCCTCGGCGTGGGCCGCCCGCGGCGAGGCCATCCCCTGCGTGCTGACCGCGATGGCCGACGAGTTCGGCGGCGAGATCCCGCTGGGCCCGTTCGCCCTGATCGGCGACGACTCGATCGGCAAGGGCATCGTGGAGACGCTCAAGGGACACCGTTCGAAGGCCGTGCTCATGCAGAACCACGGGGTGTTCAGCATCGGCAAGGATCCCAAGGCCGCCGTGAAGGCGGCGGTGATGTGCGAGGACGTGGCCCGCACCGTCCACGTGGCCAGGCAGCTCGGCGAGCCGCTGCCCATTCCGCAGGACGACATCGACCGCCTCTATGACCGCTACCAGAACGTCTACGGACAGAGGAGCCCGCGTTGAACATCTGGTTTCTGACCGGCAGCCAGGGACTTTACGGCGACGACACGCTGCGCCAGGTGGCCGAGCAGTCCCGGCGGATCGCCGAGCAGCTGCCCATGCCGGTGGAGTGGAAGCCCGTGCTCACGGACGCGGCGGCGATCCGGCGCATCATGCTCGAGGCCAACGCCGACGACTCGTGCGGGGGCGTGATCGCGTGGATGCACACGTTCTCGCCGGCCAAGATGTGGATCACCGGGCTCGACGCGCTGCGCAAGCCGCTGCTGCACCTGCACACGCAGGCCAACGTGGAGCTGCCGTGGAGCTCCATCGACATGGATTTCATGAACCTGAACCAGGCCGCCCACGGCGACCGCGAGTTCGGCCACGTGCAGACCCGCCTGGGCGTCCCGCGCAAGACCGTGGCCGGGCACGTCAGCGACCCGGCCGTGGCTGGGCGCATCCTCACCTGGGTCCGCGCCGCCCGCGGCCTGGCCGAGGTGCGCACGCTGAAGCTGGCGCGCTTCGGCGACAACATGCGCGACGTGGCCGTCACCGAGGGCGACAAGGTCGAGGCGCAGCTGCGCTTCGGCGTGTCCGTCAACACCTACGGCGTCAACGACCTGGTCGAGGCCGTGGACGCCGCCGCCGACGCCGACGTGACGGCGCTGGTCAAGGAGTACGCCGAGCAGTACACCGTCGCCCCCGAGCTGCTCGGCGAGCGGCACGAGTCGCTGCGTTACGCGGCCAGGATCGAGCTGGGCCTGCGCGGCTTCCTCGAAACCGGCGGCTTCAAGGCGTTCACCACCAACTTCGAGGACCTCGGCGGCCTGCGCCAGCTGCCCGGCCTGGCCGTGCAGCGGCTGATGGCCGACGGTTACGGCTTCGGCGGCGAGGGCGACTGGAAGACGTCGGTGCTGCTGCGTACCCTCAAGGCCATGGCGCCCGGAGGCACCTCGTTCATGGAGGACTACACCTACCATCTGACGCCCGGCCAGGAGCTCATCCTGGGCGCGCACATGCTGGAGGTCTGCCCGTCCATCGCCGCCGGCACCCCGTCCTGCGAGATCCACCCGCTGAGCATCGGCGGCAGGCAGGACCCGGTCAGGCTCGTCTTCGACGCCGAGCCCGGCCCCGGCATCGTGGTCGGCCTGGCGGACATGGGTGACAGGTTCCGGCTGGTGGCCAACGAGATCGACGTCGTGGCCCCGCCCGAGCCGCTGCCCAAGCTGCCCGTGGCCCGCGCGGTGTGGCGCCCTCATCCCGACCTGCGCACGTCCACGGAGTCGTGGCTCACCGCGGGCGCGCCCCACCACACGGTGTTGTCCACGGCCGTCGGCCGGGACGAGCTGACCGATCTGGCCGACATGCTCGGCGTCGAGCTCGTGATCATCGATGCCGGGACGACCACCGAGCGGTTCGCCAAGGAGCTGCGCTGGAACCAGGCGTACTACCGCCTGGCCCAGGGCTTCTGACCGGCCGGCGGGCGGCGGCCTCCTCGGCGCCGCCGCCCGCCGGGGCGGGGCGAACCCCGGCAGGATCGACAGAGGACGACTGTGGCAAGGTGAGGGCCGTGACGCTGACCAACTGGGCGGGCAACACCGCATTCCGCGCTCGAGACGTGCACCATCCCACCTCCCTCGACGAGCTCCAGCGGCTCGTCGCCGCCAGCGACCGGGTGCGGGCGCTGGGCAGCGCTCATTCCTTCAACGAGGTCGCCGACGCCACCGGCGACCTCGTGGTCCTCGACCGCATGCCCGAGGCCGTGGAGATCGACAGCGCGGCGGCCCAGGCCAGGGTTCCGGCACGCATGACGTACGCGCGGCTCGCGCCCGTGCTGCACCAGGCCGGGTTCGCGCTGGCGAACATGGCCTCGCTGCCGCACATCTCGGTCGCGGGCTCCGTCGCGACCGGCACCCACGGCTCGGGGGAGGGCATCCCCGGTTTGGCCGCCGCCGTGTCCTCGCTCGACCTCGTCACCGCCGACGGCTCGGTGCTGACGCTCTCCCGCGGCGACGCCGGCTTCCCCGGCGCGGTGATGGCGCTCGGCGCGCTCGGCGTCGTCACGTCGCTGACGCTCGACCTCGTGCCCGCCTTCGAGCTGCGCCAGTACGTCCGCGAAGGGCTGCCCGCGGACGCGCTCGGCGACTTCGACGAGATCATGGCGAGCGGCTACAGCGTCAGCCTCTTCACCGACTGGCGCGACACCCGCGTCTGGCTGAAACGCGCCGACGAGCTGACCAGCCCCGACTGGTACGCCACCCGCCCGGCTGACGGCCCCCGCCACCCGCTGCCGTCCATGCCGGCCGACAACTGCACGACCCAGCTCGGAGTGCCCGGCCCGTGGCACGACCGGCTGCCGCACTTCCGCGCCGACCACGAGCCGAGCGGCGCCGGCGACGAGCTGCAGTCGGAGCTGCTGCTTCCCAGGGAACACGCGGTCAAGGCGCTGCGCGAGCTGTTCGCGATCGGCGACCGGATCCGGCCCGTCCTGCACATCTCGGAGGTGCGCACGGTCGCCGCCGACGACCTGTGGCTCAGCCCGTTCCACGGCCGTGACAGCGTGGGCATCCACTTCACCTGGGTGCGCGACGTCGCCGCGGTGCTGCCGGTGCTGAAGCTGGTGGAGGAGACGCTGGCGCCGTTCGAGCCGCGGCCCCACTGGGGCAAGTTGTTCACCGCGTGGCCGTCCTGCCCGGACGGCTTCCGCTCGCTGGTGGGGCGGCTCGACCCGCAGGGCAAGTTCGCCAACGACTTCACCCGGATACTGCTGCGGGAGTAGGAAGCCGCCGGGGCTTGCGCCCCCTGATGTAGCGGATCACGGGTCCGGGGGACGATGCGCCGGGCACGGGCGTCCTCGATCGTTGGACCATGAACCATCTCCCGTTCCGCTTCGGCGCGGTCGCCGGACAAGCGCCCGACGCCGCCTCGTGGACCGGCCTGGCCCGCCGGGCGGAGCGCCTGGGCTTCGCCACGCTGCTGGTGCCCGACACGATCGCCACGCTCTCGCCCTTCACCGCCGCCGCCGTCGCCGCCACGGCCACGACGACCCTGCGCGTCGGCACGTACGTCGTGAGCGCCCCGTACCGGACGCCGGAGGCCGTCGCGTGGGAGGCCGCGACCCTGCACACGCTCACCGGCGGCCGGTTCGAGCTGGGTCTCGGGGCCGGCCGGCCGGGCGCCGAGCAGGACGCGGCCGCGCTCGGCGTCAGGTTCGGCACGCCGGGCCAGCGCATCGAGCGGATCTCCAGGACCATCGACGCGGTCAAGAACGTGCGCGTCCTGGTGGCCGCGGCCGGGACGAAGCTGCTCAGGCTGGCCGCCAGGAAGGCCGACACGGTCGCGATCGGCGTGCCGCCGCACCACCCGGAGGAGCAGGTGGCGGCGAAGCTGGACGAGCTGTACGAGCTGGCCGGCGACCGCTACGACGACCTGGAGCTCAGCATGAACCTCGCGGTCGCCGGCGGCGAGCCGCCCGGCCGGCTGCTCGGCCGTTTCGGGCGCACCGGCAGCGGGATCCTCACCGGCACGGTCGACGAGATGGCCGACGTCCTGCGGCGCCGCCGCGACAGGCTCGGCATCTCGTACGTGACGGTGAACGCCCAGTGCATGGACGCCTTCGCGCCCGTGGTCGAAAGGCTCGCCGGTACCTGACGGGACCTGGCAGGTATGTGCGGCACGCTGAGCCCATGACCGCAAAGGGAACCTTCGACACCGCCGGCTGGGACGCCGAGCCCCCCTTCGACGAGCGCGACGGCGTCTCGCTCGGGCTCGTGACCCTGGCCAAGACCTTCCACGGAGACCTGATCGGCACCAGCGTGGTCACCATGATGGTGGCCACCACCGCCGTGGAGGACTCGCGTTCGTACGTGGCGCTGGAACGCATCGAGGGCACCCTGCACGGGCGCTCGGGCACTTTCGTCGTCCAGCACGACGCCGTCAGCGACGCGGGCGAGCAGTCGCTGCGCATCACGGTCGTGCCCGATTCGGCGACGGGGGAGTTGCGCGGCCTCCGGGGTGAGATGGCCATCGTCATCGCCCCCGACGGCGGCCACTCCTACACCTTCGACTACCGGCTCTGATCCGCCCTGCGCATCCTGGTTGCCGTCTGGACGCGGCTCGCCCGGCGCCGTCCGGGCGGGGGAGAGGGACGACCGCGCGAGCCGGGCTCCTGATCGCCCGGTTCACCGGAGGCGGAGGCGGCGGGGCGGGGTGTGGATGTCGAAGTGCAGATGGGGCTGGGCCAGGACCGAGTGGGGACGTGTGCCGGGGGTGATCAGGCCGAGGCGTTCGAAGACCGGGAACCTCGCCGAGGTGGCGGAGAGGTGGCGGGGCCGCATGACCGGGTGCCAGATGCTGTAGGCGCCGATCCTCCCGTCCCTGCGCAGATACCAGCCCTGGGTGGGGTGGGTCAGGCGCTCCAGCCAGTCGGACTCTCCATCGAAGCCGTCGAGCGTGGCGGGCGGCTCCGGTGACTCGGCGGCCTCGCAGTGGGCGCCTCCCGCCTCCAGCCGCCAGCGGGCGGGGGCGGCGACCCAGTCGGCCTCGATGCGGATGCGATCGCGGCGCCACGGCATGCCCCACACGTGCTGCGGGACGGCGACCACCGGGTGGTCGAGGCTGGTGCCGAAGAACCAGACGCCCGGCTTGCCGTACGCGGTGACGTAGGTGCGGTAGTTGATCTGCCCGCAGCTGATGGCGGCCGGCGGCAGGAAGCGGAAGTGGAAGTCGCGGTCGCGGAAGGCCACGGCCGAGACGAGGGCGCCGGGGCCGTCGGCGAAGGCCGTCTTCATCGGTTCGAAGCCGTCAGGCAGATGCCGCGCCAGCGCGCCGGCGTCCACGGAATAGCTGATGATCGCGAAGTCGTCGAGCTCGGTCTGCGCGTGGTGCCAGCGCGGGCGCGGCCGGGGCGTGCCGGTGAAGCTCATGCCCCGAAGAGTACGATCATTGGTTGCCGGACCGCGAGAAGCCGGGACATCCCGCCGATTTTCTCAAGAAGCGGCGCAGGCGAACGGAGATCCGGCCCTGCGATCTGGTCTCGCGGGAGCGTCGGGAGGCGGCGGCGACGTGGCCGCCCCGGCATGCGAACACCTCGGCCAGCTCGGGGTGCTCGCCGCCGAGGTGCGGGAAGAGCCGGCGGTCCTCCTCCGCGTGGTGGAGGTGGAGCGCGTCGCAGAACGCCAGGCAGTGCGTACGCAGGTCCGTCCCGCGCGGCGACCGGCGGAGGTCCGCCAGGTCGCGCCGGAAGCCGTCGTGCAGCTTGATCAGCTCGTCGCCCCAGGCGACCAGTCGCTGTTGATCCGTCATGCCAGTTCCTTTCGCGGACAATTGCCGTAAATGGTGGCGAAGAGTGTGGCGAGCAGGGCCGCGCCCGCTGCGATGCCGAAGCTCCATCCGGCGCCCCCGCTCGACAGGACCGCCGCCCCCACCGCGCCGGCCAGGCTGCTGCCCACGACCCTGACCAGCGCGTTCACTCCTCCGGCCGCCGCGGTCTTGGCGGGCTCGACGTGTTCGACGGCCATCGTGCCGAGCGCGGCGTAGCCGAGCCCGATCCCCAGGCCCAGCACTGCCGCGGCGCCGTACAGGTCGGCGCCCGTGTCCCTGGAGAGCACCAGCCACAACGCGGCCACCGTCACCAGCGCGGACCCCGCGGCCACCAGCGTGGACGCGGGGAAGCGGCGCATGAGCCGTCCGGCCAGCACGGAGACCACGAGCATCAGCACGGTCGTGGGCAGCAGGTAGACCCCCACCTGCAGTACCGAGGCACCCAGCGGGCCCTGAGCGACCGCCGACACCGTCGTGATGGCCCCGAACAGCGCGAACCCGAGCAGGAACGACGCCACCGTCGCTCCCACCGTCCCCCGGTGCAGGAGCATGGGGATCTCGATCAGCGGAGCCGTCGTACGGCGGGCGGTGACGACCCAGACGGCCGCCACCACCACGGCCGCGACCAGCAGTCCCAGCGTCGCCGGCGACGTCCACCCCCAGGCGCCCCCTTTGCTGAGCGCGAGCAGCAGGCACACCAGCCACATCGAGACCAGCGCGGCCCCGGCCAGGTCGGGGCGTCCGGGCCCGCGGGCCGGCGGCGGCTCGCGCACGACCGCCGCCACGAGGACGAAGCTCAGCACGCCCAGCCCGGTCAGCATCCAGAACACGGCCCGGTGATCGCCGTCGACCAGCCCGGCGAGGATCATGCCGCCGCCGCTCCCGACCCCGATGGTCGCGCTGAGCACGCCGATCGCCGCCGGCAGCCGATCACCGGGCAGCGCCTGTCTGACCAGGCCCATGGCCAGCGGGAGCAGCGGCGCGGCGGCCCCTTGCAGGATCCGGCCGGCCATGATCGGGACGAGCGCGGTCGACGCGGCGCTGAGCGCGGAGCCGGCCACGAGCAGCGCGAGCGCGGCCAGCGAAACGGTGCGCCTGCCGTACATGTCGCCGAGCCTCGACAGCAGCGGGATCGCCACCGCGCCCGACAGCAGCCCAGCCGTGAGCAGCCACGAGACGGAGGTGAGCGGCTCGCCGAGCCGCCGCCCCAGCAGCGGCAGCAGCGGCACCACCACGGTCATCTGCAGGGTCCCGACGGCCACCGCGAAGGCCAGCACGCCTACGACCGCTGAGTTTTTATACACGTATAAAAAGTAGCATGGCAGGATGCCCTCCCGTACCGGACGACCGCCGAGGATCTCCAGGGCGGAGATCGTGACCGCCGCCCACCGCGTCATCGAAGAGGACGGCGTGGCCGGCCTGACCATGCGCAGGCTCGCCCGCGAGGTGGGCAGCACGCCGATGGCGCTCTACCACCACGTACGCGACAAGGACGAGCTGCTCCTGCTGCTGCTCGACGACTACGCCGCGGGAATGGCCAGGCCGGAGCTGCCCCGCGACCCGCGCGACCGGATCGTGGCCGCCGCCCTGGCCCTGCGGGAAGGGCTGGCGGGGTGGCCGTGGGTCGTCGAGGTGATCCGGGCCGACGACCTGCTCTCGGTCAGAGCGTTGTGGTACCCGGAGCAGATCATCGACGCGGCCATGAGCGCGGGGCTGACGATCGAGCAGGCCGTGGACGCCTACCGGATCATCTGGCACTACACCGCGGGCGAGATCGCCGCGCGGGCGGCGGCGGGCAGGAGGCGCGAAGATGGGAACATGACGTACAGGGACCGCGTGTTCGCCGAGCTGGACGCTCGGGAGTTCCCGCGGCTCGGCGAGGTGGGGGGGAGGTGGGCCGAGCTGACCGCGCGCGACACGTACGAGCAGGGGGTGCGCGCGCTGGTGAGAGGGCTCCTGCACGGAAACGGTGGCCGCGCGGGCGCGGTCCGTGAGACGGTCGGGTTCTGATGATCAACTGGAGTGAGGCGGGGCAGGAACGATCGGCGCCGTGGCGCACGGCGCTGGGCGCGCCGCCGCCGGCGCGCGTGGTGGTCGCCGACGACCGCATGAAGGCCGACACCGCCTACCGGCTGGCCTGCGAGGGCACCGCGCTGCTGTGGCAGGGCGACTTCCAGAACGCCCGGCAGCTCCTGCGCGCCATGGGCCGCCGCTGCAAGCCGGCCGCGCCCGGCAGCGGCTTCCACCGCTACCGCCAGGCGCAGTCCCAGCGGGCCCGCACGCTCGGCATGGTGCTCATCCCGTACGCCGCCGGCCACGTGGTGCCACTGCGCCGGGCGCCCGACGTGCGGGAGGCGTGCACCGAGGCGTACGGCGCAGACGCTTCTCCCGCGGTCGGCCAGCTGCGCGAGCTGCTCGGCGTGATCGGCGCCCACGAATGGCGCAAGAAGGGCGTGTACGTTCCGGCGCTCGGCGCACGCATCCACCCCCATCACGGCGTCTTCTCCCCGATCAGGGGCGAATATGTCGATCTCATTGCCGAGGCGCCGCTGCCCGGCGACCGGCTGGCGTTCGACGTCGGCACGGGCACGGGCGTGCTGGCGGCCGTGCTGGCCAGGCGCGGCGTCCGCCGCGTCGTCGCCACCGACCTCGACGAGCGGGCCGTCGCGTGCGCCGCCGCGAACATCGCCCGGCTGGGCCTGGCCGAGCAGGTGGAGATCGTGCGCACCGACCTGTTCCCGCCCGGACGCGCCCCGCTCGTCGTCTGCAACCCGCCGTGGTTGCCCGCCAAGCCGGTCTCCCCGCTCGACCACGCCGTCTACGACCCCGGCGGGCGGATGGTGCGCGGGTTCCTCGACGGCCTGGCCGGGCATCTGGAGCCGGCGGGCGAGGGCTGGCTCGTCCTGTCCGACCTCGCCGAGCACCTGGGCCTGCGCACGCGCGCCGCCCTGCTGGCCTGGATCGAGGAGGCGGGTCTGCGCGTGGTGGACCGCATGGACGTCGCGCCGCGGCACGACCGCCCGATGGACGAGGACGACCCGCTGCACGCGGCCCGCGCCGCCGAGGTGACCTCTTTGTGGCGGCTGACCCCGCTGACCTGAAGGAGGCGGCGGGAGCGGGCCGGCATGTTAGCCAGGGCTGTTCAGCGGCAGGAGATATCCATGCATATTTCGGGGGTACAGACCGTTTTCCCTGATCACCGCTATGAGCAGGCGGAGATCACCGAGGCGTTCTCCCGGCTGACGGAGTGCGATGAGGAGCTGCTGCGGCGCTTCCACGCCGCGACCGGTGTGGAGGGCCGCAATCTCGCGCTCGCGCTGGCCGACTATCCCAAGCTCGACTCCTTCTCCCGCGCGAACGACGCGTACGTCGAGGCCGCCCTCGATCTCGGCGAGCAGGCGATGCGGGCCGCGCTGAAGAAGGCCGACCTGCGCCCTGAGAAGATCGACCACCTGCTGTTCTGCTCGACCACCGGCCTGGCCACCCCTTCGCTCGACGCGAAGCTGGCCCAGCGGGCGGGACTGCGGCCGGACGTCAAGCGGACGCCGGTGTTCGGGCTCGGCTGCGCGGCGGGCGCGTCCGGCCTGTCCCGCCTGTACGACTACCTGCGCGGCTGGCCCGACCACGTCGCGATGCTGGTGTGCGTGGAGTTGTGCTCGCTGACGATCCAGCGCGACGACACCTCGATCGCGAACCTGGTCGCGAGCGGCCTCTTCGGCGACGGAGCGGCGGCCGTCGTGGCGACGGGGCGCGGGCAGGGCCCCGAGGTCGTCGCCACCCGCAGCAGGCTCTATCCCGGCACCGAGCACCTCATGGGCTGGACGGTCGGCGACCACGGTTTCCGGATCGTGCTGGACCCCGAGCTGACGGGGTTCGTCGAGCAGGTGCTGGCCGCCGACATCAAGGCCTTCCTCGCCGACTACGGCCTGACCCCCGAGCAGGTCGCCACCTGGGTCTGCCACCCGGGCGGTCCGAGGGTCATCGACAAGATCGTGCAAACCCTCGGCCTGCCGCCCAGGGCGCTCGACGTGACGTGGCGGTCGTTGCGCGAGCACGGCAACCTGTCGTCGGTGTCGGTGCTCCACGTCCTCCAGGAGACTCGCGGCCGGCCCGGCACGCCCGCCGTGCTCATGGCGCTGGGCCCGGGGTTCTCCGCCGAGTTGCTCCTGCTGCACTGGTGATCGCGTATCCGCTGCCGATCGCCTGGTCGTGGTGCGCGGGCGCGCTCCCGCAGGGCCTTGCCGGGGGCCGGGCGGACTAGGATGAATGTTCGATATCGTGGTCCGTCTGGCGGCCAATCGCCTGCCCCTGTCCTGCCCCGCAGGAGTTCGACTTCTCCTCCGCCCGCAAGGCGGGGGTTTCTGGAGGTATCCGATGAACGAGACGCTGACCATGCTGCGTGGCGCGGCCGAGCGCACGTCGAAGCTGGTCACCGAGATCGGCGAGGACGAGTTCGCGCTCCCCACGCCCTGCGCCGACTACGACGTGAAAGCGCTGATCAACCACCTGGAGTGGGTCGCCACCCTGTTCGAGTCGCTGGCACAGGACGGCGAGTTCCCCCCGCAGAAGGAGCACACCGGTGACTTCCCCGAGCGGGTCGAGCGCATGCTGGCCGTCTGGGAGCGACCGGAGTCGTGGGAGGGCGTCAGCCAGGGCATGGGCCTGCCGAAGAGCGCCCTGGCCACCATGGCGCTGACCGACCTGGTGGCCCACGGGTGGGATCTCGCCCGCGCGACGGGCAGGACCTATGAGGTGGAGGGGGAGACGGCGGCCGCGCTGCTGGGCTTCTCCCGGCAGATGGCGCCGACGGGCCGCGAGCGCGGTGTGTTCGGTGAGGAGGTGCCGGTGCCGGAGAGCGCGCCCGCGTTCGACCGTCTCCTCGGAGTCATCGGGCGGGATCCGGCCTGGAAACCGTGATCTGCTCCAGCCCTTCGGGCTCCTTGCCGGGATAGAGGCCGGTGAGCAGGGTGCTGACGGTGTAGAGGTGCCAGGCCTGGGCCGGTTTCCTGACCACGGGGTCGGCGAAGAGCGCGCGCACCTCGTCGGGGTTCACGACGGAGGTCAGGGCGTCCAGGTTGCCGAGGACCTGCGTGCGCAGGATGTCCGTCAGTGCGGGTCCGGGGCTGGTGCGCCAGCTCCACCCGCCGCCGGTCTTCGCGGTGGGCATGTGCCCGGCGGGCAGGCGGGACCAGGGCCACCGCTTGGTCATCCCCTCCGCGAACCGCCACGGTTTCCCCTCGATCGGCACATCGCGCAGCTGAGG
Source organism: Nonomuraea sp. KM88 (assembly GCF_052245635.1). NCBI lineage: Bacteria > Bacillati > Actinomycetota > Actinomycetes > Streptosporangiales > Streptosporangiaceae > Nonomuraea > Nonomuraea sp. KM88. The sequence goes on from NZ_JBQQCC010000002.1 coordinate 80,030, forward strand.
GGCGAATCGCAGGATGAGGTCATAGATCACTTCTTCGGACAGGCGCCAGTTCTGGTCCAAGCTCAGCGCCGCGCCCACCACCCGGTTGTCCAGGAACGGCCGCACCGGGTCGCCGCGCCGCAGCGACCCCGCGCGGGCACTGGCCTGCCAGCGGCCCACCTTGTACCAGATGTAGATGTGGTCGAGGGCCTCCAGCCGGTCGGGCCGGGCCAGCCACGGCCTGGCCAGCTCGCGCGCGTGCTCGTTGGCCTCCGCCGTGAACATCTTCTCGTCCTTGGCGAAGGTGGTGGTGATGCGCCGCTGCAGCGCCCTGTCGCCGAGGTCGGTCTGGAGCAGGTTCAGGCTGCCCGCGCGCAGCGTCTCCCCGCTCTGCCCTGACATGGTGGGCCTGCCGGAATACGGCAGGTAGCTGACGATCGACTCGTACGCCGAGGTCATGCCCTCGCACGTGCGCAGCGTCTCCCAGGCCCGGCTCAGCGGGTGCTCCACCAGCACGGCGTCCTTCTGGGCGGTCTGCTGGGGGGCGATGACGGTGTGCTCGACCTTCAGCCGGGCCGCGATCTGCCGCGCGATGATCACGTCGGGGTGGGTGTCGAGCCCGTTCGTCGTCACCCGGAACGGCACCCGCGCCGCGTGCAGCAGCGCCGCAAGGATCCGGGTGTCGCGCCCGCCGGTCAGCGCCAGGTTGACCGGCTCGGCCAGGTCGCGCAGCGGCGCGACGGTGGCCAGCAGCGCCTCCGCCAGCTCGCCGATCGCCGCCCGCTTGCCCCGCGCCGACGCGGGCGCCGGCGCCGCCTCCGGCAGCGGGGCCTCGGCGATGGTGCGCCGCCCGTCCCGGACGTCGAGCCGCGCGTTCGGCCGCAGCGCCGTCACCCCCTTGTACGGCGTCTCGTCCGACAGGAAGAACCCCTGCCTGATCATGGACTGCAGGGCGAGCACGTCGTGTTCGATCCGGTCGACCGGCTGGGCGGCCAGGTGCACGAGCAGGGCGCGGCTGCCGACGACGTGCAGGTCGGGCGTCTCGGCGTAGAAGACGGGGCACACCCGGTTGACGGCGGTGCTCGCGGTCAGCTCGCCGTCGCGGGCGATCCACGCGGAGAAGCAGCCGCCCACGCCGTCGCCGGGCAGCCTGGTCACGTCGGCCGGATCGGCCAGGTGGCCGTTCAGCCCGATGACCCGGCCGTCGTGCTGGGAGATCAGCGGCGGCTGCCGCGTGTCGTCGGGTTCGTTCGTCCACGCGAGCAGCGACACGCCTCTGCCGTGCCATTCCCGTGCGCGGATGACGTCGGCGGGCACCGGAAAGGCCGTTTCGACAACGGTCCGGACCCTGCTCAGGACATCAGCGGAAATGTCATGTCGCTTCGCGGCCAGAGCCAGATACACGCGCACGGCGTCATGCCTACCTCAAATGCACCATTTGTCACAACTGATCACGCGACGGTCGCGGTTTGCGCTCGCTTACGTCACTGGCCCGGCCACTGCTGGATCGATTCCGTCGTACGGGGCGGAGGTGGAAGTGATGAAGTTTCGTCCCTTGGTGGCCGGCGTCGGGCTGGTGACCGTACTGACGCTCGCCGCCTGCGGTGGCCCAGGCGGCTCGGCGGACGGGGAACGGGCGGCGCAACCGGTGGGCAGTGCCGACCGGCGGCCGGCCCCGTCGGCGACACAGACGGCGAACGCCGAGGAGGACGGCGACAAGGACACCACCACGGCGCAGATCTCCACGTTCGCCCTGGACGTGGACACCGCGTCGTACGGCTACGCCCGCCGTACCCTCCAGGAGGGCCGCTGGCCCGCGCCCGCCGAGATCCGTCCCGAGGAGTGGGTCAACGCGTTCAGGCAGGACTACGCGCAGCCGTCAGGCGACGGTTTCACCGTGCACGTGGACGGCGCGAAGCTGCCGTCCCGCGACGAGGCGGTCATGCGCGTGGGACTGCAGACACGCGGCACCGACGCCGCCCAGCGGCGGCCCGCCAACCTCACGTTCGTCGTCGACGTGTCCGGCTCGATGGCCGAACCGGGCAGGCTCGACCTCGTCAAGTCGGCCCTGAACAAGCTGCTCGACCAGCTCGCGCCCGGCGACCAGGTGTCGATCGTGGCGTTCAGCGACGAGGCCACCGTGCTGGCCTCGATGACCCCGCTGACCGCCAGGGAGGAGCTGCGCGAGGCCGTGGACCAGCTGGCCGTCGACGGCGGCACCAACCTGGAGAGCGGCCTGGTCGCCGGCTACGAGGAGGCGTCCAAGGCGTTCAGGACCGCCGCCACGAACCGGGTCATCCTGCTCTCCGACGGCCTGGCCAACCAGGGCAGCACCGAGTGGCGGGCCATCCTCGACCGGGTCGAGGAACACGCGGGCAAGCAGGTCACGCTGCTCACCGTCGGCGTCGGCAGGGACTACGGGGACGAGCTCATGGAGCAGCTCGCCGACAACGGCGACGGCATGGCCGTCTACGTCAGCTCCCAGGAGGAGGCCGACAAGATCTTCACCACGCAGCTGCCCGCCACCATCGAGCTGCGGGCGCGCGACGCCAAGGCGCAGGTCGTGTTCAACCCGTCCGTGGTGGAGAGCTACCGGCTCGTCGGGTACGAGAACCGCGCGCTGGACGCCGACGAGTTCCGCGACGACACCCGCGACGGCGGCGAGATCGGACCGGGCCACTCCGTCACCGCGCTGTACGCGCTGCGGCTCAAGCCCGGCGCCAAGGGTCAGCTCGCCCAGGCCACCGTGCGCTGGCAGGACCCCGACACCAGGGCCGCGTCCGAGGAGAGCGCGTCGTTGCGGGCGAACGACCTGGCCGGGTCCGTGTGGGAAGAGGCGCCGGTCCGGCTCCAGGTGGACGTGGTCGTCGCCGCGTTCGCCGGCTACCTGCGGGACAAGAAGGCGTTCGGCCTGGACCTGTCCACGCTCGGGGAGCACGCCTCCCGGCTGGCCACCGACTCCGAGGACCCGATGGTGGCGGAGCTCGCCACGCTCATCGAGAAGGCCAGGTCGGTCGGCTGACCACCCGGGGCCGGTTCGGCGTCACGGGCGCGCGCCGAGCCGGCCCCGGTTCTGCCGGATGTATGCGTGCTTGGGCGGTCGGGAAGTCGGCTACACTCGTACACGCGACAAGGGGCTATGGCGCAGTTGGTAGCGCGCCTCCATGGCATGGAGGAGGTCTGGGGTTCGAATCCCCATAGCTCCACCCACATCGTCCTAGGCGGGGGCTGCGAGCGTGTTCCCGTCGGCGCAACGGTCGGCGTTGATCGTCTTCGGCTCGAACTTTTCCCTGATCTGTTCGTCGGTCAGATGAGGGTTGCCGGGCGCCAGTCTCAGATATTCATTGATGAGCTGGCCTCGCAGGTCGGCGAGCCAGTCGTTGCTCCTGACATATGTGTCGATGGCGCTCACCAGGCGCCGGCACGCTTCGCCATGATCTTTGTGCAGCGCTATCGAGATGTGCTGCTGCCTTCCTAACGGCAGGTCGGGCACCCGGAAGAGGGATTTTCCCGTCTCCCTGCTGACGTTCTCACTCTGGGTGGTGAATCCCATGAGGATGATCCGGTCTGTGCTGTAGGCGAAGGCCTCCTTGTTCCTGACCTTCTCGATGCACGTTTCCGGGGTCGAGACGGAGGTGAGATGCAGGCCGGTGGAGTTCTGCAGCACCTTCATTGTTTCGTCGGCCGTGGTGCCCTCCACCGTGCATATGGTCTTGCCGGCGAGGTCGGGGACCTTGTGGACCGGTTCGGCGTCGGCAAGGGTCAGCAGCCCGATGTCGGTCCGCAGATAGGAGCGGGCAAGCCGGAACTTGACCGCCCTGAGGTCGCTGTCGGAGATCATCCCCATCACCATGTGGACTTTCCCGTTGCTCAGCGCGGTCTCCCAGTTGCTCGTCCATACAGGAGTGGGTGCCGACTCCCGGACGCCCGCGTGCTTCAGTATCTTGCTCCGAGCCTGTGCCTCGAAGCCCACCGGAAGGTGGCTGTTCACCGGAGACAGACCTGGGTACAGTTTGACGCCCACCGAGACGATGTCGGCGTCCAGGGGCGGAGGAGGCGCCGCAGCCCCGCAGGCGGTCACGAGGAGAAGCGCCGCCGCGAGAATGCTGACCCTCCGTGAGGGCTTACCGGACTTCATCTGGACCTCACCGATGGAGTGTGACGTTTTTCGTGTTGATGGATATCGAGCAGTTCTGTGTGGAGATCAGCTCCATGGACACGGTGACCCGGCTCGTGTTCTCGGCTATCTCGAACTCGGCGAAATCCCCATTGCCGAAGTCCTCCTTCTTCTCGTTCGGCTGACGGCCGTCCATCAGGACATCGACCCGGTTGTGCGGGCAGGACCCCAACCCCTTCGCGGGGTCTGTGTACGACACGGGAACACGCAGCCGCGTATATCCAGGTTCGAAGCGAACCTCCGCCTCGGCCGTGCGACCGGCGTCAAGGGGGTTGGGGGACCAGTTCACGGCCACGGCGTGGCCCTGCGCGCCGGTGACGGCCTGGACGATCCCGTGGGCTGTCAGACCGGCCAGGGCCGGGGTGACGACAGTGAAGATCACGATGGCCAGGGTCGCGGGAGGCGGATCCAGCAACGGTTTACGAATAATGACGAGCACGGCGGCGGCCAGTGCGGCGTATCCGACGAACAGAGCGGCCAGGTCCAGATCCAGCCAGCCTGGGCCTGCCGCTATGCCGAGGAGAATCGCAAGGAGATGAACCACTCCGACGATGAAGGCATCTTTTCGCTTTACGCCACCTTCGGCGGGTGGGTGGGCGTCCATGCAGAGATGCTAAACCCTGATCCGTCACGCCGCGCGGAACGCCCGGCAACTTCGTGATTCAAAAAGGAGCCGCATTATGCACGGTTCCGGTGCGCGCAAACTGTGTGAATGCTGACCGGTCCGGGCGTCACCGGCGGCCGTTCGCCGCCGGCTCATGACCGTCCGAAAGCCCCTGCACGCCGGCCGCCGGACCGGTCGCGGGCAAGCCCCGCTCACGCCAGGGCAGGGTGTACACCAGCGCGGCGATGACGGCGAGCGACGAGAGCACCCACAGCCGGTGGGCCGCCCCCCACTCCAGCCCCGCCATGAAGTAGAGCAGGTGCAGGTAGCCGACCGTCACCCACAGGCTCGTGAGCGTGATGGCGCCCCAGGTTCCGCGCGGCGGCCGCACGAGGAGATAGGGCAGCGGCCAGAGCAGATACTGGGCGCCCAGGCGGTAGGTCACGATGAGGAAGACCAGGAGCAGGGCGAGGGTCAGCACCTCAGGCTCGGCCCGCCGCCACCACCAGAGCGCGGCCAGGAGCGCGGCGGCCAGGATGACCAGGCCGACCCGGCCGAAGGCGGGCGAGACGATCTGCTCGCCGCCGGTCGCCACGGCCGTCCAGCCCCAGTCGCCGACCACCGGGCGGGTCGACATGATGGCGCGCACCAGGGCGGGCAGCTCGGTGACCGCGGTGTCGAGGAAGACCGTGCTGCTGGCCAGCATGGCGAGGGGCGCCACCGCGGTCCAGACGAGCACCGTGACCCGCCGGCGCAGCCCGGGCACCGCCAGCACCACGCCCGGCACCAGCAGCAGCGACCAGTGGGTGCACGACACCGACAGGCCGATGAGCAGCCCCGCGAGCTGGACGCGGCCCCTGCGGGCGGCCAGGAGCGCGGCCACGCCGAACAGCAGCGTGATCGGCGGGAACTGCCCGTGCAGCCCGCTCACCAGGACGCCGACGGGCAGGCACGCGTACTGGAAGCCGCGCAGCGCACCGCGCTCGGCGGCGAGCCTGCTGATGAGGGGGATGAGTGCGAGGTCGGCGACGACCGGGACGATCCGGCCGGCGACGGCCCACGACAGGCCCAGCGTCTCTCCCAGCTCCTGCTGCCCGGCCAGCACGTAGGCGAGCAGCGGCAGGAAATGCCAGCCCCCCTCACGCAGGTGCATCGTCGGGTTGACCCCGTCGAGCACCGCGTTGGCGGCGTCGCGGAAGTCGTGCTCGAAGTCGTAGGGCTGCACGGCCGTGTGGGGAGCCAGCAGCATGGTGAGCACGCGCAGCACCGCTCCGGCGCAGAGCGCCGCCCACAACGGCGGCGCCCAGCCCTTGCGCTGGGCGAGCACCGCCAGAGCGAAACCGACGGCCAACGGCGGCCCCAACATCACTTCGGGGGTCACCGGCACTCCATGGGGTTGCTCCGATCTCGGCTGTCACGATCAGGATGAGGAAAACCGTAGCCTAGGTTATGTGCGCGACGGCTCCGTGTGACGCGTCTGAACACCCCGAACGTGGGCAGCCGGATTGAGCGAATCTACAGCTTGCGCCGGTAGGGTCTCCAGAACGTCAAGCGAAAGGAGCGGCGAATGTCGGAGTTCGCCGGAGCTCGTGTGCTGGTCACGGGAGGGTCAGGCTTCATCGGCAGGCGCCTGGTCGCGGCTCTGCTCGCAGAAGGTGCCGAGGTCGTGGTGGCCGATCTGAACGCCCATCCCGACCCCGCGGTGCGATCTGTGGTGGGAGATCTGCGCGACCCTGCGGTCTGCGGTGAGGCCGTGTCCGCGGGGCTCGACGGCGTCGTGCACCTCGCGGCGGTCACGTCGGTGTTGCGCTCGGTCGAGGACCCCGCCGGAACCTATGAGGTGAATGTCGCGGCGACCGCGGGGCTGCTCGAACTCGCCCGCGAGCGCGAGGTGCCCAGATTCACCTTCGCGTCCACCAACGCCGTGACGGGCGACGTGGGCAGCGCGCCCATCACCGAATGGCTGGCGCTGCGCCCCCTCACCCCCTACGGCGCGACCAAGGCCGCGGCCGAGATGTTGCTGAGCGCCTACTCCGGCGTTTACGGCATGCAGACCTGCGCGCTGCGTTTCGCCAACGTCTACGGCCAGGGGATGCGGCACAAGGACAGCTTCGTGCCCCGGCTGATGCGCGCCGCCGCCGACAACACCGGCGTCCAGGTCTATGGCGACGGCACCCAGCTGCGCGACTACGTCCACGTGGACGACATCGTCCAGGCCGTCCAGGTGGCCTGGCACACGGGCCACAACGGCCCTCTGGTGGTCGGCTCGGGGCGCTCGGTGAGCGTGAACGAGCTGATCGAGGCGGCCCGCGCGGTCACCGGGGCGCCGATCCCGGTCGAGCACGTCGCCGCCAAGCAAGGAGAGATGCCGGCGGTCGTGCTCGACACGTCGCTGGCCAAGACACTCGGGTACGAACCGCGGCACGATCTGACCACCGGCCTGCCGACCGTGTGGCCGGACTTCGTGCCGGGTGGTGTGGAGGGCCTGGCATGACCGCCGATCACATGGCGAAGACCGACGCGCGGATCGACGCCGCCGCGATGGCGGAGTTCACCGCCGAGCACGGCGGCGACCTTCCTCCCATCGCGATCGTCGTCGCCGCCTACAACGAAGAACGCGGCATCGGCGACGTGGTCAGCGCGATCCCGGCCGTCATCGCCGGGCACGAGACGGCGACCGTCGTGGTCGTCGACGGCGCATCCGACGACACGGCGGCCGTGGCCCGCAAGGCCGGCGCGCTGGTCTGTGACGTCCCCGTCAACCGCGGGCAGGGTGCGGCCCTGCGGCTCGGCTACCGCATCGCCAGGGCGGGCGGCGCCCGTTACATCGTGACCACCGACGCCGACGGGCAGTACGACCCGGCCGACATCGAGCGCATCCTGTCTCCCGTGCTGAGGGGGGAGGCCGACTTCGTCACCGGCTCGCGGGTGCTGGGGCGCCAGGAGACCTACGACCGCGTGCGCCGCCTGGGCGTGCACGTCTTCGCAAGGATGATCAGCCTGCTGACCGGGCAGCGCATCACCGACACCTCCTTCGGCATGCGCGCGATGCGCGCCGAGGTCACCGGGGCCGTCACGCTGAAGCAGCCTCAGTACCAGTCGTCCGAGCTGCTCATCGGCGTCATCTCGCGGGGTTACAAGGTGCTGGAGGTGCCGGCGACGATGCGGTTGCGGGTCGCCGGCACGACCAAGAAGGGCGGCAACCTGGTCTACGGCTACCGCTATTTGCGCGTGGTGCTGGGCACCTGGCTCCGGGAGCGCCGCGGCACCGCGCCGTCAGGGGCCTCAGCGCCGTCCGCGTCCGCCTCGCCTTCTTCGTCCGCCTCGCCTGCGGAGCCCGCTCGGGGGTCGGCGAAGACGAAGTAGTGGAAGAAGCAGAACTTCGCCAGGAACAGGACGCCGTAGACCCCGAGGAAGACCGCGCCCACGAACAGCACGCGTGCTCCGTCGGTGGCGAACAGCCGGGGCCCCACATCGTGGGCGACCCCGGTCGCCCAGGTGGTGAGCAGCAGCCCCGTCACCGACGTCAGCCAGAACGGCAGCAACTCGCGCAGCACCCTGGGGCGCCCCCTGCGCCGCCACGCCCACCGGCGGGCGAGCACGTAGTTGGTCACCGCGCCCAGGGCCCAGGCGGCCACCGCGGCCGCCTGGGCTCCCAGCAGCTCCTGACCGTAGGCCACCAGCAGCGTCACCTCGCTCACCACGGCCGCGACGACGGAGCCGAGCGTGTAGCGCGTGAAGATGCGTGGCAGCGCGCCACGGAGGAAGCGGCGGAGGTCAATCACGGCCGGTGCGCTCCCCGTCGTGCGGCACGCGGAGCACGCCGAGCACCGACTGGCCGAAGGGGATCGGCAGCACCCGGTCGAGCACCCGGGTGACCGGCACGATGACCTTGTCGTAGAGGCCGACGGCGCCCGCCTTGGGCGAGCCCGCCTTGCCCATGCGCACCGCGGCCCACCAGGCGAGCCCGCCCAGCAGGTTGACCGGCCTGGCCAGCGTCACGCCCAGCCCGGCGCGGCGGGCCGCGTCGCGCAGGGTGGCGGGCGTGTAGCGGCGGAAGTGGCCGACCTTGCGGTCGAACTCGCCGTACAGGCTCATGTAGGCGGGCACCCAGAGCACGATCGTGCCGCCGGGCGCGACCGACCCGGCCAGCCGGGTGAGGATCGCGGCGTCGTCCTCGAAGTGCTCGAGCACGTTGATGGCGATCACCGTCTCGACCGGCCGTTCCAGCTGCGCGCCGGAGGAGAGGTCGAACTGCATGGCCTCGACCTCGGCGGAGCGGGCGAAACGCTCTTTCAGCAGCGCCACCGCGTCGGGGTCGACGTCGGTGACGACCAGCCGGTCGAGGCCCGTGAACTGCGCGGCGAACTCGCCCAGCCCGGCGCCGACCTCCAGCACGCTGCGCCCGCAATGGGGGGCGATCAGGTCGTACTGGTAGCGGCGGTAACGGGGCTTGTCGGGGCCGCCGTCCTCGCGCTCCGCCGTACGGCCGGTGGCGCGGGCGAAGGCTCCCTCGTCAGCGCTCACTGGTCCGCTCCGCCCCCGGGCTGCGCCAGTTGACGACCGGCATGAGCGCTTCCTCGCGGACCCGGTCGACATGGCGCTTGGCCACGTCGAACAGCGACGTGATGAGCGTGTCGGACAGCAGGTGCGGAACCAGGCCGAGCTCCACCAGGCCCGTGTGGGTCACCTTGTAGTAGTGCTCCTCCTTCTCGACGCGGGGGTTGTCGAGGTTGTCGATGGTCACCTCGCCGGGGAAGGACTCGGAGATCGTGGCGGCGATGTCTCTGACCGACATGGACTCGGTCATCTGGTTGAACACCCGGAACTCGCCGCGATCGGCGGGGTTCTCGCAGGCGAGCTGGATGCAGCGGACCGTGTCGCGGATGTCGATGATGCCGCGGGTCTGGGTGCCGGAGCCGTAGACCGTCAGGGGGTGGCCGAGCACCGCCTGGATGACGAACCGGTTGAGCACGGTGCCGAAGACGGCGTCGTAGTCGAACCGGGTGGCCAGCCGGTCGTCGAGCGTGGTCTCGGGCGTCTCCTGGCCGTAGACCACGCCCTGGTTGAGGTCGGTGGCGCGCAGGCCCCAGATGCGGCAGGCGAACTCCATGTTGTGGCTGTCGTGCACCTTGGACAGGTGGTAGAACGAGCCGGGCCGCTTGGGGTAGAGCACACGGTCCTTGCGGCCCTTGTGCTCCAGGTCCAGCCAGCCCTCCTCGATGTCGATGTTGGGCGTGCCGTATTCGCCCATCGTGCCGAGCTTGACCAGGTGGATCTCCGGGTCGATCTCGGCGATCGCGTAGAGCAGGTTGAGCGTGCCGACGACGTTGTTGGTCTGCGTGTAGACCGCGTGCTTGCGGTCGATCATCGAGTAGGGGGCGGCCCGCTGCTCGGCGAAGTGGACCACGGCGTCGGGGCGGAAGTCGCGGATCATGGCGTACGTGAAGTCGGCGTCGGTGAGGTCGCCGATGAACATGTCGATGGTCTTGCCGGTCCGCTCCTGCCACGCCGTGACGCGGGTGTGCAGCGACTCGATCGGAACGAGGCTGTCCACGCCGAGCTCCAGGTCGTACTGACGACGTACGAAGTTGTCGGCGACCGCCACCTCGTGACCGCATTGCGACAGGTGGAGAGCCGTCGGCCATCCGAGGTATCCGTCGCCGCCGAGGACCAAGATCCGCATAAATCCATCCTGACTTGTTGTAGACGCATCCGCATCCCGCGGCCCTGCGTCGGTGTGTCGCCTACGGGGTGTCCGCAGCTTGCAGCTAACCAGCCTTACCACACGCTAAACGGGTTCTCATTAATTGAGCATGACTTCTCAGGCTGACTTTGATGGTCCGACGATGTTACGTGTTCTGCGCACCGTACCGGGTTCTGGAGGGACGTTGTGCTGAAGGCGGGGAGCCGGCTCCTAGGCTTATAGAACACGAGTTCGTATAATGGCCTCCATGGATCTCACCCCAGAAGAACTGCCCGAGCTCTGGAGGCCGCCCATCGTGGAGCACGCCGCGACGATCCGTGCTGGTGAGAGGCGCTATCTGCTGGCCTGGGGTGACGACGCCAGGGGTGCGCGCTGGGGGTTCCTGCTGGAGCCCCCGCAGTCGCGCGGGCGCAGGGCCCGATGGGTGCACTGGGGCGAGATCCGCCCGGTCGCGGGAGAGGACTACAGCGCGGTCCCCGTCACGGATCCGCTGTTGTGAGACTCGTCTCTCCTTGAATTTTGCGTGAACCGAAAAATTGCGCATTCCGCACATTTGTCTAAGCTGCTCTCATGGGCGGGTTGAGGGAGCGGAAAAAGCGTGCCACACGTGAGGCGCTGATGGCGGCCGCGCTCCGGCTCGCGCTGGAGCGCGGGCTGGAGGGCGTTCGCGTCGACGACATCGCCGCCGAGGCCGGCGTCTCGCCCCGGACGTTCAACAACTACTTCGCAGGCAAGCACGAAGCGATCGCCGCCCGCCACACCGACCGGATCGAGCGGTCGGTGGCGGTGCTGCGCGCGCGGCCGCCCGGAGAGCCCCTGTGGGAGGCGCTGACGGAGGCCATGGTGGAGCCGTGGGAGCAGCACGCGGGCGACGCGCACTCGCCGCCGCCTCCGGAGCTGCTGGCGAGCATCCGGATGTTGTCCAGGGAGCCCGCGCTGCGGGCCGAGTCGCTGCGGGTGGCCTTCGCCGCCGACGGCGCCCTGGCCGCGGCCATCGCCGAGCGCGCCGGCACCGACGGCTCCCGTGACCTCTACCCCCACCTCGTCGCCGGCGCCGCGACCGCGGCCGTCCAGGCGGCAGTCGGCCACTGGCTGCGCGCCGACCCGCCGATCCCGCTCGCACCCCTGCTGCGCGACGCCCTCCGCGCGCTGGCGGCCGGGCTTCCCGACCCGTCCACCTGAGGAGCCCGTGACATGGACAGTGACATCGAGTCCCCCACCGACACCGACAGCGACAGCGACATCGTCATCGTCGGCGGCGGCCCCAACGGGCTGATGCTGGCCTGCGAGCTGAGCCTGGCCGGGGTCCGGCCGCTCGTCGTCGAACGCCTGCCGCACCGCAGCGACCAGCCCAAGGCCAACGGCATCGTCGGTCAGGTCGTGCGGTTGCTGCGCCGGCGTGGCCTCGCCGCCGAGGAGGCGCCGGTAAGCACGTTCGTGTTCGGCGCGCTGCCGCTGGACCTGTCAGGGCTCGACGACAACCCGCTCCACGGGATGGGGATCAAGCAACCCGAACTTGAGGAGCTGTTCGAGAAGCGGGCGCTCGAGCTGGGCGCGGAGATCCGGCGCGGGCACGAGCTGACCGGCTTCGACCAGGATGCCGCGGGCGTCACGGTGCGCCTCGAAGGGCCCGCGGGCCCCTACGTCGTGCGCACCCGCCATCTGGTCGGCTGCGACGGCGCGCACAGCACGGTGCGCAAGCTCGCCGGCATCGGCTTCCCCGGGATGGTCACGGCCGACGTCGTGAGCCGCGCCGCCCATGTCAGCGTTCCTGGGGCGGTGTTGCGGATGGAGCGGGCCGAGCTGAACGTGCCGGGCGCGGGCACCTTCGGGCTCTACGCCTGGCACCGCACCGAGCGCGGCGCGTACGCGATCATGCCGGTGGGTCCGGGGACGCTGCTGATCAGCGCCATGGAGTGGGAGTCCGGCGCGCCCGGCGACGACGTGCCCATGACCGTCGAGGAGCTGCGGGCGAGCCTCGCCCGCGTGACGGGGGCCGACGTGCCGCTGGCCGGCCCCGGTGGCGCGGGCCCTCACCTGCTCAGGCGGCTGAACGGGCGCCACACGCGGGTGGCCGAGCGTTACCGCGCGGGCAGGGTGTTCGTGGCGGGCGACGCCGCGCACGTCCACTCGGCCATGGGCGCGCCCGGGCTCAACCTGGGCCTGCAGGATTGCGTGAACCTCGCCTGGAAGCTCGCGGCCGAGGTGCGCGGATGGGCGCCGCCGCGGCTGCTCGACAGCTACGAGGCCGAGCGCCGCCCGGCCGCCGAGCGGGTCGCCCTGCACACGCGGGCGCAGCTCGCGCTGGCCGCTCCCGGCGCCGAGGTCACGGCGCTGCGCGCGGTGTTCGGCGAGTTGCTGGACGACGAGGCGGCCCGGCGCCGCATCGCCTCCCTGCTGGCCGGCTCCGACGTGGTCTATCCGATGCCCGCGCCGCCGCATCCGCTGCTCGGACGCTTCCTGCCCGACCTGCCCGCCGGGCCCGCCGCCCGTGCCAGACCGGTCCTGCTCGACCCGGAAGGGCGGCTGCGGGTGCGTCACGGGCGGGTCGACGTGGTGGCCGGCGAGGGCCCCGACGCCGTGCTCGTACGTCCCGACGGCTACGTGGCCTGGGCCGGCACGCCCGGCGAGTCGCTGGACGAGGCGCTAAGGACGTGGTTCGGCGAGAGCCTGGAGGTGGCGGCGTAGCGCGTCGCGCATCAGCTCGGGCGTCATCCGCTCGGGGTGGAGCACGCCCGCCAGGGTGAGCCCGTCGATCAGCCCGGCCAGCCGCTCGGTCTCCACCGCGGCGTCCATGCCCGGCGGCCGGTGCCGGGCGACGCCGTCGACGATCCGCCTGACGAGCCTGCGCGTGCCGTCGTACGCCTCCAGCGCCAGCGGCTGGAGCTCGGGCCGGGTGCGGGCCGCCGTCGTGAACGCCAGCCAGACGGCCGCCTCGTCGCGCCGGGCCTCGTCCAGCGGCAGCAGCTCCGACAACATCAGCTCCACGTTGGCCGCCCGCTCGTCGCGGCCGGTCGCGGCCAGCAGCGGGCCGAGGCGCTCCATGAGCCGCTTGCTCACCCGGTCGATCGAGGCGCGCATCGCGAACGTCATCAGGTCGGTGTGGCCGTCGAAATAGTGCCGGACCGAGCCGATGGCCAGCCCTGCCTCCTCTGCCACGTTGCGCAGCGAGGCCTGCTCGAAGCCCGCGCGCCGCACGACGCGGAACACCGCCTCCACCACTTCGTCCCGGCGGGCGGACGGATCCACGACTTTCGGCATGTTCCCCTTTATAGCACGGCCCTGCTAATTTATTTGGCATGGATGTGCTAAGAATCGGCCTGCTCATCGGTCTTGTCGTCTATGTCGTGGCCAGGCGGATGGCCGGCCATCCGCTCGTCGCCAAGGACGTCTACGTGCCGCCGGTCATCATGGTGGGGATCGGGATCCACGGGCTGCGCGCGATCGACCTGTCGGCGACGGACCTCCTGTGGCTCGCCGTCACGACCCTGCTCGGCGTCGCCTTCGGGGCCATGCGCGCCGCCACCACCGAGGTGTTCCCCAAGGGCGGCGTCCTGTGGCAGCGCTACACGGGCAAGACCCTGGTGGTGTGGGCGCTGACGCTGGTGGCCGGCTTCGGCGTGGGCGCGCTGGCGGTGGCGTCCGGGATGAACGCCGAGGCCAGGTCCATGCCGATGTCGATCGGCGTCGGCCTGCTCGGCGAGGCGCTGGTGATCCTGCTCAGGTCGCGGAGCGCGGGCGTGCCGTACGCGCAGGAGCAGCGCTGAGCGGCCCGGCTCAGGCGCGGCCGACGCCGGCGAGGATGCCCGGCCTGACGTAGTCGTACGTGCCGTCGGGGGAGGCGTCGGGCGTCCAGTCGGCGACCGGGACGACACCGGGGCCGATCAGATCGAGACCGTCGAAATAGGCGGCGATCTGGCCGCGGTCGCGGCCGGCCAGGCCGCCGGAGGTGGTGCCTCGGTAGACCGACCGGCCGGCGTCGGTCACGTCGGCCGCGGCGTTGCCCGCGTACAGGTGCGAGAGCACCAGATGGCCGCCGGGCCGCAGCCGCTCCCTGACGCGGGCCACGATCCCGGCGGCCTCGTCGTCGTCGGGCACGAAGTGCAGCACCGCGACGAGCAGGACCGCGTACGGCTCCGACATGTCGATGCGCCCGGTGACGCGCGGGTCGTCCAGGATGGCGTCGGGGTCCCTGAGATCGCCCTCCACCGCGACGACGTCGGGGTCCCTGGCCAGCAGCGCGCGGGCGTGGGACAACACGATCGGGTCGTTGTCGACGTAGACGACGCGGGAGCCGGGGGCGTGCCGGTGGGCCACCTGGTGCACGTTGTCCTGGGTGGGCAGCCCGGCGCCGATGTCGACGAACTGGCGCACGCCGGCCTCGGCGGCCACGCGCACGGCCTGGCGCAGGAAGGCGCGGTTGGCCAGCGCGATCTGCCGGGTGTCGTTGCCCATCCGGCGGCCGATCTCGATCATCTTCTCGGCCGCCTCGCGATCGGCGGGGAAGTTGTCGCGGCCGCCGAGATAGTAGTCGTACATGCGGGCGACGCTGGGGACGTGAGGGTTGATCTCTGAAGATAAGCGGTCAACCTCGGCCATGTCACGACCCTTCGGGACGTAGATCTTTTGAGCCGATTCTAGGCGGGGAAAGGCCGGGATCCCGGAGCCCTGCGGCGAGCGGCCGATCAGATGCGCCGGAAGGTACGCCGGTAGGCCAGCGGAGCCACACCCACGGCCGCGCGCAGGTGCTGGCGCAGCGACACCGCCGTGCCGAAGCCGGCCCGCCTGGCCACCTCCTCCACCCCCAGCTCCGTCGTCTCCAGCAGATGCCTGGCGTGCTGCATGCGCTGCCGGTTGAGCCACTTGGCCGGGCTCATGCCGCTCTCCTCGCGGAAGCGCCGGGTGAACGTGCGCACGCTCATACTCGCGTGCGCGGCCAGCACGTTGAGATCGAGCGGGGCGTCGAGGTGAGCCAGCATCCAGGCGCGGGTGGCCGCCGTGCCGTCGCCGTCGCCGTCCGGAAGCGGCCGGTCGATGTACTGAGCCTGGCCCCCCTCCCGCCAGGGCGGCATGACGCAGCGGCGGGCGGCGCGGTTGGCCACCTCGCTGCCGTGGTCGCGCCTGATCACGTGCAGGCACAGGTCCATCCCCGCCGCCACCCCGGCCGAGGTCAGCAGGTCGCCGTCGTCCACGTAGAGCACGTCGGGATCGAGCTTCACCTGCGGGAACAGCGCGCCGAAGCGCGCCGCCTCCAGCCAGTGCGTGGTGGCCCGCCGCCCGTCGAGCAGCCCCGCGGCCGCCAGCACGAACGCGCCCGTGCAGATCGACATCGTGCGGGTCGGCCCCTGCCGGGCGGCGCGCAGGGCCGCCGACAACCCCTCCGAGATCGTGCCCTCCACCAGTGCCCGGCCTCCGTGGATGCCCGGCACCAGAACCGTGCCGGCCGTGCCGAGCACGTCGAGGTCGTGGTCGGGCTGCACGGTGTAGCCGGCCGAGCAGCGCACCGGCATGCGGCCCTCGGAGCAGGTCACCACCTCGTAGAGCCGTTCGCCGTGCGCGTCGCGGGCGCTCCCGAACACCTGGCCGGGCACGCCGAGGTCGAGCGGGGCGAATCGGTCCAGCACCACGACCGCGATCCTATGGGTCATGGCCGGATTCTTGCAGATATTGGCTTTTGGGCCACTCGTGACCACCTGGGGAGTTCGACCAGGATGGGCGCATGACCTTGAGCACCACCCCCACCCGTCGCGGGCTGCACCGGGCCTGGTACGTCGCGGCCGTGGCCTTCGTGACGATCCTGGGCGCGGCCGGGTTCCGCGCCACCCCCGGTGTGCTGATCACCCCGTTGCGGGAGGAGTTCGGCTGGTCGGCCGGCACGATCTCGCTGGCCGTCTCGATCAACCTGGTGCTCTACGGCCTGACCGCGCCCTTCGCCGCCGCCCTGATGGACCGCTTCGGCATGCGCCGCGTGGTCGCCGTGGCGCTGCTGCTGATCGCCTGCGGCAGCGGGCTCACCGTGCTGATGACGGCGAGCTGGCACCTCCTGCTGCTCTGGGGCGTACTGGTCGGGCTCGGCACGGGGTCGATGGCGCTCGTGTTCGCCGCGACGGTGGTGGACCGCTGGTTCGTCCGCCACCGCGGACTGGTCACCGGCGTGCTGACGGCGAGCGGCGCCACCGGGCAACTCGTCTTCCTGCCCGTGCTCGCGCATCTCGCGCAGGGCTCGGGATGGCGCTTCGCCTCGCTGACCGTGGCCGTGGCGGCGCTGGCCGTGGTGCCGTTCGTGTGGTGGCTGCTGCGCGACCGGCCCGAGGACGTGGGCACCACGGCGCTGGGCGCGCGGCCCGGTGCGGTGCGTACGGCGCCCAGCACGGCCAACGCCACCCTCAGGGCCGTCACCGTGCTCGCCGCGGCGGCGCGGACCCGGCCGTTCTGGATGCTGGCGGGCGGTTTCGCGATCTGCGGAGCCAGCACGAACGGCCTGGTCAGCACCCACTTCATCCCCGCCGCGCACGACCACGGCATGGCCGAGCCCGTCGCCGCGGGCCTCCTGGCGGTCATCGGGATCTTCGACGTCGTGGGCACGGTCGCGTCCGGCTGGCTGAGCGACAAGATCGACCCGAAGATGCTGCTCGGCGTCTACTACGGGCTGCGCGGGCTCTCCCTGATGGTGCTGCCCGGCCTGTTCGCGGCCACGACCGAGCCGAGCATGCTGATCTTCATCGTCTTCTACGGCCTGGACTGGGTGGCGACCGTGCCGCCCACGGTCGCCCTGTGCCGGCGCGTCTACGGAGCCGACGGAGCCGTCGTGTTCGGCTGGGTGTTCGGCGCGCACCAGGTCGGGGCCGCGATCGCCGCGTTCGGAGCCGGCCTCACCCGCGACCACCTGGGCGCCTACGACCTCGCCTGGTACGCCGCCGGCGCCCTCTGCCTGGTGGCCGCCGGCATGTCCCTGGCGATCGGGCATGCTAGGGAGGCGACGAACCCGAGCGAGCGATGAACCTCGGAGAGCGATGAACACCGAGCTGTACGTCCTGCCGCTGGTCGTCAGGATCGAGCGGGCGGCGCCCCCCGAGCGCACCGACGCCCTGGAAGCCGCCGCCATGGCCGTGCTGAGCCTGCTGGCCGATCCGGGCGAGTGGGCCGCCGAACTGCACGCCTGGCAGTCCACCGGCAAGATCCGCAAGGTCGTGCGCCGGGCGCGGGGCGCCGAGTGGCGGCGGGCACTCGCGCTGCCGGGGCGCACGATCGGGCACCGCACGGCAGAGGTGCGCGTGCATCCGCCGGTGCCGCTCGACGACTGGCCGCGAGACCTCGCGCGGCTGCAGGTGTCGGGCACCGAACTGGCCGACACGGCCGAGCCGCCTCCCGCCGAGCCCCCGATCCTGTGGGAGAACCCCAGGCTGGAGATGTCCGCGGGCAAGGCCATGGCGCAGGCCGGGCACGCCGCCCAGCTCGCGTGGTGGGCCAGCGACGCCGGCGAGCGTGCCGCCTGGCGGGAGCGCGGGATGGCGGTGTCGGTGCGCCGGGCCCGCGCGCAGGACGACTTCGACGCCAGGGCGGCCGCCGGGCTGCCCGTCGTGCGCGACGCCGGGTTCACCGAGATCGAGCCGGGTTCGTGCACGTTCGTCGCGGACGCGCCCTGGCTCGCCGGGCGCGTCTTCAGAGGGTGAACACGTCGGCCAGCACGCCGCCGGCCGGGGTGACGCGCGCGGGCGACGGGCTGTCGTAGACGACCATGAGCCGGCCACCGGCCAGCAGCGCCAGCCCTTCTGGGTGGTCGCAGCCGGCGCCGTACTTCAACTCCAGCACCGTCTCCAGCTCGCCGGCCGGAACGACGTCCCTGCGCCGGCCCGGCCGCCAGCGGACCACCCGTACGGGCCCGTCGAGGCTCATGGTGGGCCCGGCGAGCACCAGCAGCGAGTCGCCGTCGGGGCACAGGTCCCGCACGCCCAGCCCGTCCAAGTCCAGGAAGTGCTTGCGGTACGGCTCGCGCAACCGCAGCCGCCCGCCGCCCGCGTCGTCCAGCCGCAGCTCCAGCACGACCGCCCAGCCGCGCAGCACGGGGCCGCGCAGCCCCAGGTAGACCTGCTCGGACACGACGGCGATGCCTTCGACGTCGAACCCGTTGTCCTTGCCGGGCAGATCGAGGAACGCCCCGAGGTGCCGGTCGTCACGCAGGTGCGTGGTGAGGCCCTGCCCGCCGGACAGGATCGCCCCCTGACCAGGGGTCCGCTCGTCGAGGAGCGGTAGGCGTACGAGGATGAAGCGGTTCTCCTCCCTGACCACCGTGGCCAGCCGGTCGGCGGCCTTGGCGGGGTCCTTCGACTTGACCTTCTTGCGCTTGAGGCTGTGCGAGCCGGCCAGCCAGAGGTGGCCGTCGGCGCGGGCGAGGCCCTCGATGTCGGCTTCGTCGACGGGGCCGGCCGGGAGGTCGACGTGGTCCGCCAGCTCGAACGTGCGCTGGGCGCCGAAGTGGTCGCCCGTCCACGCCAGGTGCTCGAACGTCGCGGTCTCGTCGCCGGCGATCCAGAGGCCGGTCGCGCTCGGCCTGATCGCTGAGAGGTTTGTATGGGTTTGGGCTGCTCTGGAGGCTTGATCGAAGCGCAGCTCCACCTGTTCCACGACGCCATGATTGCACTTCGGTCGCTTCGAGGACGCCATGGCGGGATATGTCGTACGCTCCGCTCGTGCTCGATGGGGAAGATGAGATCAAGGGTTCCCGCGTGAGAACCGCTTCCAGACCTTGGGTCCCTGCTTCTCCGCCCAAACGCTCCCGCATCGGTGATCTCCGCATGCGGGTGGTGTACCGGGGGCTCGCCGTGGCCGCCGCCGTCGTGGCCGTCGCCGTGGCGCTGGTCGTGGTGGTGCTCCCGTCAGGGCCGGACGAGGTCGCGGCGGGGCCGGTAACCGCGCCGCCGGCCGCACCGTCCTCGTCCGGCCCCGCACCTTCCCGCGCGGCCGGCGAGCCCGTCGAGGCGGCGAAGGCGTCACCCACTCCCGGCGCCTCGCTCGCGCCCGGCTACACGGCCATGGAGGCGCTGTACGCCGACCCGCGCGTCCCCAAGCTGACCTCCAAGGTCAGGAGGGTCAAGGTGCGCCCGCCCGCCAGGCGGGTCCTCAAGGACCGGCGCACCGGGCTGGCCGTGCCGAGGCTGGGCCGGCCGTGGAAGGCGCACAATCCGGCGCCGTACACCACCAAGCAGGTGCTGCCCAGGCAGCGCGGCACGAGCCTGCGCGGGGTCCTCGTGACCTGCCCGCTCCCGATCATGGAGCAGAAGTCGCGGCGCGACACGGCGCTGCTGGCCGCCCGCTGGACGCTCAACCACCACCCCAAGGGCTCCCGGATCACCTGGCTGGCCGCGCAACCGGTCAAGCGCGGATGGATGCTGATTTATCGGGTGAAGTACGGAAAACACTCCTCCCGGGCGGCCGTCGTCGTCATGGACGGGGGAATGAGCAAGCCCGGCCTGGCGTTCGTCACAGTGCCTGACACGCAGCGCAAGCACTGGCCCGATGTCGGCCGCGTGGCCGCAGGGGTACGTGTCCTAGGCTAGAAAGATCATTGAATGCGGCGATATGGGGGAGTGACGCCGTGGAACGCTCTGGAGCGCCGCAGCCATCCGACAAGGGCAAGGGCAAGCCGCCCTGGCGCTCGGAAGGCCTGCCCGGCACACCCGGAGGGCGACCCAAGATCAACTGGTGGCGGTTCGCCGTCACCCTTCTGATCGTGTACGCGGCCTTCTTCGTGGTCTCGTCGTTCGTCGACAGCGGCTCGGTCGAGACGATCTCGTACACCGAGTTCACCAAGCAGGTGAACGCGAAGAACGTCAAGGACATCTACGCCGAGGGCCTTTCGGTCGAGGGCGACCTCAGATCGGCGGCGAAGAACCCCGAGAGCAACGAGTCCTACACCAAGTTCGCCACCGAGATCCCGGCCTTCGCCAACACCGACCAGCTCGACCAGCAGCTGGCCAACGGGCAGGTCGAGATCACCTCCAAGCCGATCACGCGCGGGTTCTTCTCCAACCTGCTGTTCTCGCTGCTGCCCGTGCTGCTGCTGGCGGGCCTGTGGATCTGGGTCATGCGGCGGGGCGCCAGCATGATGGGCGGCGGCGGCCTGGGCGGGCTCGGCAAGTCGAAGGCGGCCAAGCCGGTCGAGGCCGGGCAGGTGCGCGTCACGTTCGACGACGTCGCCGGCATCGACGAGGTCGAGAACGAGCTCGTCGAGATCGTCGACTACCTCAAAGACCCCGACAAATACCGCAGGCTGGGCGCGAAGCTGCCCAAAGGCGTGCTGCTCGCGGGCCCGCCGGGAACCGGCAAGACGCTGCTGGCCAGGGCGGTCGCGGGCGAGGCCAAGGTGCCCTACTTCTCGGCCAGCGCCTCCGAGTTCATCGAGATGATCGTCGGCGTGGGCGCCTCGCGCGTGCGCGACCTGTTCGAGGAGGCGCGGAAGGTGGCGCCGTCGATCGTGTTCATCGACGAGATCGACGCCATCGGCAGGGCCAGGGGCGGCGCCGGCGGCGTCGGCGGGCACGACGAGCGCGAGCAGACGCTCAACCAGATCCTCACCGAGATGGACGGCTTCTCCGGGGCCGAGGGCGTGATCGTCATCGGGGCCACCAACCGCCCCGAAGTCCTCGACCCGGCGCTGCTGCGTCCTGGGCGCTTCGACCGTACGGTGCAGGTGGGCCTGCCCGACGCGGCCGGCCGCACCGCGATCCTGGCGGTGCACACGAGGGGCGTGCCGCTCGACCCCGAGGTCGGCCTCGACCAGCTCGCCAAGACCACCCCCGGCATGACCGGCGCCGACCTGGCCAACCTCGTCAACGAGGCGGCCCTCCTTGCCGCCAAGCGCGGCAAGGAGAAGGTCTCGACGGCCGACTTCACCGACGCGCTGGAGAAACTGCAGCTTGGCGCGGCCCGCAGCATCGTCATGCCGGAGGACGAGCGCACCAGGACCGCCTTCCACGAGGCCGGGCACGCGCTGCTCGGGATGCTCCAGCCGGGCGCCGACCCGGTCAGGAAGATCTCCATCATCCCGCGCGGCCGGGCGCTCGGCGTCACGCTGTCCACCCCGGACAGCGACCGCTACGCCTACGACGAGCAATATCTGCGCGGGCGCATCACCGGCGCGCTCGGCGGCATGGCGGCCGAGCAGGTCGTGTTCGGCGTCATCACCACCGGCGCCGAGAACGACCTCGAGCAGGTCACGATGATCGCCCGCGGCATGGTCGGCCGCTGGGGCATGTCGGAGAAGATCGGCCCGCTGACCATCCTGCCCAACGACGGCCAGCAGCCCCAGGCCTCGCCTGTCACGCTCGCCATGGTCGACGAGGAGGCGCGGCGCATCGTGGACGAGTGCTACGAGCGCGCGGTCCAGGTGCTCAGCGACAACCGCGACAAGCTCGACGCGATCGTGGAGGCGCTGCTGGAGCACGAAACCCTCGACGAGGCCGGTGCGTACGCCGCCGCGGGCCTGCTGAGCCGGTCCGCGGACACCGCCGGGAGCCGGCCGAGGGAATTTTCCGAGAATTAGGCAATCCGGACGTTGACGCCGATTGTGGTCGGGGCAGATGTTCCGACAACGATCGGGGGACTTGTCGTGACACTGACTGACGAGCTTCTCGCCGAGCTCGGAGACTCAGGGCTGGAACAGGTCGCCGGGATGCTCGGCACCGACCCGGCCACGGCCCGCATCGTGACCCAGGCCGTCGCGGGCACGATCATCGGTGGCATGGCCCGCGACGCCGAGCACCTTGACGGTGCCGACGCCCTGCTCAGCGCGCTGGACGACCATAAGGACACCGACCCGTTCAACGGCGACGTGGCCTCGCTGACCCGCGACGGCCACAACATCCTCGGCCACGTGTTCGGCGGCCAGGGCACCGAGCGGGCGGCGGCCGGGCTGTCGCAGCTCGCCGCGGTGAACCCCGGGGCCATGATGAAGCTGCTGCCGCTGGTCGCCCCCATGATCATGTCGCTGCTCGCCGACCGCGCCGCCGGGCGTCACCTGGACGCGCGCGCCCTGGCCGACGAGCTCGACCACGAACGGTCCACCCTTCCCGCGAAGCTGGGCGACCTGGTGACGACCCTGCTCGACGGCATCTTCGGCGGCACGCCCGCGCAGCGGACCAGCCCGTACGACACGGCGGCCCTCACCCGCGGCCGCAGGAGCGCGGGCAGCCGTGAGATCACACCGGGCACGGCGACCCCCGACTGGTGACCGGTAGGCTGTGCGAGTGATCGTTCTGGCCTCAGCCTCCTCCGCCCGCCTGGCTCTTCTGCGCAGCGCGGGCCTCGACCCCAAGGTCATCGTCAGCGGCGTCGACGAGGAGGCCTATTCGGCCTACTCACCGGCGGCGCTCAGCCTGGTGCTGGCCAAGGCCAAGGCCGAGGCGGTCGCGAGCGGGCTGGACGAAGGGCTGGTCATCGGCTGCGACTCGATCCTCGAGCTCGACGGCCGCCCCTACGGCAAGCCGGCCACGCCCGAGGAGGCCCTGGAGCGGTGGCGGCTGCTGCGGGGCCGCACGGGGCGGCTCGTCACGGGCCACTGCGTCATCGACGTCGTCGCCGGCCGGCAGGCGGCGGAGACCGCCACCACCGTGGTGCACTTCGGCCGGCCCTCGCCCGAGGAGATCGCCGCCTACGTCGACACGGGCGAGCCGCTCTCCCTGGCCGGAGCCTTCAGCATCGAAGGGCGCGGCGGATGGTTCGTCGAAGGGATCGAGGGCGACCACGGCAACGTGCTCGGCATCTCGCTGCCGCTCCTTCGCGACCTGTTCGCGGAGCTCGGCTACGCGGTGACGGCTTTCTGGCGCTAGCCTGCCGGACATGCGATCAGTGCGTGACTTCTTCTCCGGCGTGTGCTTCTTCCTCCAGGGGTTCGGCTGGGTCTCTCGCAACGGGCGCTGGTGGCTGTTCGGGCTCATCCCGGCGCTCATCGCGTTCGCCGTCTACGTGGTCGCGCTGATCTTCCTCGGCACCAACGCGACCGATCTGGCCGCGTTCCTGACGCCGTTCGCCGACTCGTGGAGCTGGCGGGAGGCGTTCCGCGCGCTCGTGGGCGTCGCCCTGTTCCTGGGCGGTCTGGCGCTGGCGGTGCTGACCTTCGCCGCGCTCACGCTGGCGATCGGTGATCCGTTCTACGAGAAGTTGTCGGCGGCGGTCGACGTGCTGGAGACGGAGGACGAGCAGCCCTGGTGGCGCACTCTGCCGCGGTCCATCCGCGACAGCCTGGTCACACTGTTCTACGTGCTGCTCTTCACGGTTCCGCTGTTCGCGCTCGGGTTCGTACCCGTGGTGGGGCAGACGGTGGTGCCGGTGCTGGGAGCAGCCGTTTCCGGATTTTTCATGACAGTGGAGCTCACCACCCTGGCCCTGGAACGGCGCGGCATGGCCCGCAAGGAACGCTTCGCCCTCCTCCGCGCCAACAAGGCCGGCACGCTGGGGTTCGGAGTGGCCGTGTTCCTGCTCTTCCTCATCCCGTTCGTGGCGGTCATCGCCATGCCCGCCGCCGTGGCCGGCGCCGCCCTCCTCGTACGCACCCGCCTGGCCCCGGCCTCCACCCCCGACCCGGCGCCCTGAGGTGCTTCGCGGGGCCCGGGCTCACCTCTCCCCACGTGGAGCATCAGGACCTCGCCGAGCTCGTCGGCTGATCGAGTGCGCCGCCGTCGCGTGACTGTCGGGTGGCCGCCAGGAGACGCCGGTCGCCCCGATGCGGGGTTCGCGAGCGCGTGAGGTGCGCCACGTCCTCAGCCCCCCGGCTGACCTGCGGCCTCGCCGATGTCACAGCCCGAGGTGGCTTCTCGTCATGGGAGGTGCACGCCCTTTCGTTTCAGGAGTAGCTGATGAACCTCACCTTGTGGATCGCCGCCGGACTGCTGGCAGCCGTGGCCTTGCTCGGCGGCTTCACCAAGACCTTCGTCCCTCAGGCAAAGCTGGCCGCGACCCATGGCGGGGGATGGACCGGGGAGGTGAGCGCCGGCTTCGTCAAGACCCTGGGCATCCTGGAGGTCCTGGCCGCGGCGGGCTTCATCCTGCCCGCCGCGCTCGGCATCGCCCCGGTGATGGTGCCGGTGACCGCCGTCTGCTGGATCCTGTTGATGATCGGCGCGGGGATCACCCACGGCCGCCGCGGCGAATACCCGCTCGTGGCGCTGAACGCGGTCTACCTGGCGCTCGCGGCCTTCGTCGCCTGGGGCCGCCTCGCCGTCGAGCCCTTCGCCGGCTAATGGGAGCTACCGGGTCGGTTGATCGGGCAGACTCGGTAGCTCCCATTAGACATCCCTGGAGCCGGGATGTCTGACCCCGGCAGCAGGGTGGAGATGTGCCGGCTGCCGGGTTGTCCACAGCCTCAGCCCGCCCCCTCGCTCCATCCCCAGAACGACTTTCGGTTCTTCCGGCCCCCGCCCGCCCTCGGCACCCTTGGGGCCCATGACGACCGACAGCTCCACCCCCGCTCCCGCCTTCACCGACGAGCCCCGCCTCACCCTGGCCGGCCCCTCCGACGTCCTCGCAGCCGTCCCCTACCTGGTGGGTTTCCACCCGAAGACCTCCCTCGTGGTGATCGGCATCGACCACGGCACGACCAAGGTCGTGGCCCGATGGGGTCTCCCGCTGGAGCCCGGCACCCTCGACCCGCTGGCCCCCCTCCTGCAGCGGGAGAGCGTCACGGAGATCGTGATCGTGGGCTACGGTCCCGGCCAGGTGGTCACCCCCGCGGTCGACGAGGTCAGGCGGCTGGCTCCACGGGCCGGCGTCCGCGTGGGGGAGGCACTACGCGCCCATGAGGGCCGCTACTGGTCCTACGTCTGCGACGTCCCCAGATGTTGCCCTGCGGACGGCACCCCCTACGACCCGTCCACCAGCCGGATCGCCGCGGAGGCGACGGTCCGGGGCCTGGTGGCCCTGCCCGACCGCGAGGCGCTGGAGCACACGCTGGCCCCTGTCACGGGTCCGGTGCGCATGGCGATGCGGCGGGCCACGTCCGACGCCGTCGCGGAGGTCAGGGCCGGGCTCACCGCCACTCCCGACCTCGACGCCCACGCCCGGCAGTTCGTCTCGGAGGGCCTGGCCAGGGTCCGGTCGGCGGTGCGGACCCACGCAGGGGGCGGCCGCCTCGACGACGCCGAGGCCGCCAGGCTCGGCCTGGACCTGGCGGTCATCCGCGTCCGCGATGAGGCCTGGACCCTCATGGACGAATCCCACGCGTCCCTGTGGAAGGATCTGACGCGCAGGCTGGAGCCCCGCTTCACGCCACCGGCCGCCTCCCTCCTGGCCATGGCGGCCTGGCGGGCGGGAAACAACGTCCAGGCCACCATCGCCCTCGAGCGCGCCCTGACCGTCGACCCCGGCTACTCGATGGCCAATCTCCTCATGCACGCCCTGCAGAACCTGCTCTCACCGAGCGTCCTGCGAGACCGTCTCCCCACCCCGGCCGAGCTCGACGCCGCCATGGGCCCCGTCCACGCGGTGTGGTTGCTGCCCCTGGTCAACCTGCTCGACGACGAGGCACCGCCGCCACCTCTCGAATAGCCGTCTTACCATGGTCCATACTCTTGAGGGCCGTGCGCGGTGAAGGGATATGACCCTCGGCCGTCTGGCAAATCGCACGGGGGAATATCCGAATTCCGGGTGTCCGGGTTAGAGGGTGTCCTCCTCGCGGCGGCGGCGCTCGTTGTAATCGCGCATCCGCCGCGGATATCCGGTGAGCTGAACGTCGTACACCGGCAGGGCAAGATTGCGAGCGACCTTGCGGATGACGGCCGGTGAGCCGACCCTCCGCCTGGTCCACTCGCCGTCGTCGGCCACCGCCACAGCGGTCGTGTCGGTGGCGAAAGTCTCTGGCTCGACGTAGAACTCGACGCCACGCCGCGAACGGGCAAAGGCGATGAGCGCTTCGATGTCGGCGTCTGTCGCCTCTCGGTCGAACTTTGCGACTTTGGGGCCGCGCAGCCGACGCAGGCCGTAGCGGTCGCGCCATCTCATGAATCCTTTTTATACGATCTGAGGGCTCCGCGCCGGGGGATGATCTAAGGGACGGATCGGGGATTCTCCGGATAGCACCCGGGCCTTCGAAGACGCAGTATGGGGGGAGACCGTTCGATTCTCACCGAGGAGAGGCATGGCGATGATGGCTGGGGTACCGACAACCCCTGGGCCGGGACAGGTGCCGCCAGCTCAACTGCGCGTCACCCACCAGGACCGAGAGCACGTGGTGGAGCACGTCAAGGCCGCCTACGCTGAGGGCCGCTTCGACAAGCTCGAGTTCGACGACCGGCTGGAGCGCGCGATGACGGCGCGCACGCACGGTGACCTGATGCCCATCATGACCGAGATCTACGGCACCCAGGCCGTGCCCCAGCTCGCCCCTCCTTCCGCGGCCGAAGTCCGCCACGAGCGCGCGCCGGAGAGCAACGAACGCCTCGGCGCCGCGCTCGGCCACATGGTGCTGCTGCTCGGCGTACCGATCGTGGCTCCGCTGATCCTGCTGCTCACCGGGGGCAAGACCTCCCCCTACATCCGCCGGCAGGCGCTGGAGGCGCTCAACTTCCAGATCACGCTCGTAGGAGCGTCGATCTTGCTGCCCTTCACCATCATCGGCGTCGTGCTGGTGCCGATCATCTGGGTCGTGGCGGTGGTCCTCGCGATCGTCGGCGGCGTCTCGGCCCTGACGGAGGGCAACTTCCGCTACCCGATGACGCTCCGCCTGGTGAAGTGACACGACGTTTCGTCCCGCTTCTTTCGCGTACGCCCCGCCGAGGCCCTGACCTCCGCGGGGCGCGTCGCGTCCTTCCCCGCACACGCCCGCTCCCGAGCTCCCCAACCGTCCGGTGCACGGCCGACCGCCGTTCTTCCGCTGGCCGGCTGTGGCCAGGGTCAGCGGGCCAGCACCTGATACTTGACCTTCATCACACCGGCACTGGTGTTGCCGACGGCGGCGAAGGCGGCTCTGGACAGGTCGAGGCAGCGGCCGCCGATGTACGGGCCGCGGTCGTTGATGCGAACCGTGACCGTCTCTCCGCTGGCCGGGTTGGTCACGCGGACCTTGCTGCCCAACGGGAGGGTCTTGTGCGCGGCGGTCATCGCCGAGGGGTTGAAACGCTCGCCGCTGGCCGTCATCTGGGGGTCGCCATTAGAGCCTCCTGAGGGGACCGTCGCCTGCAGGCAATGGGGGAATCGGGAGCGGGAGGGCCGCCAAGGCCCGGGCGTTCTGTGGCGGAACCTCGGACACCTTCGCCTCCTGCGGATAGGATGGTGCTTGTGCTTTCGGGCATCGGTCAGGGCTTGGCCGTCGTCTCCCGCGTAAGCGGGGCGAGAAGCCGCTTCCTTCAGGGAGCGGAGGAGTCACAGTAGGAAGCGCCGCACCTGCCGGACGACAGCACACGGAGCTTGGGCTTCGAGGAACGCGTCTTCGGCTCGGGTGATCCGGGCTTCGCCGTCGCCTGGGATTCGGTCTTCGCTCCCGGTCCCCGGGATTCAGCCTTCGCCCCGGTCCCCTGGGACTCCATCTTCGCGCCCGGACGCCGCGCGCCAGGGCCGGGGGTCGCCGTCACCGACCCGGACCCCTGGGAGCCGGTGTTACCACCGGACTCAGGGGATGTCGTCGTCTTCGGGTGGGCCGCCGGGGTCCTGGAGAGGGGGACGGTTGCGGGCTGTTCCGGCGGGCGGCTTCGCCGGGGGTGCTGGCCTGGCCGGGAGCGCCCATCGAGCGCCGGAAGGGGTCGTCGTCGCCGAAGGCGGCCCACGCGGTCGTCGAGGCGGCGCAGACGACGGCGGCGCCGGCTGCGACGGCGGTCCACCGCTTGGCGGGAGAGAGCTTGCGGTCATGCGGAGACGGCTTGCGGGAATGCTGGCCCAACGTAAACCACGGGTCCTACATAGGGGATAGGGCTAGGAAGGGCCGGGCGCGAGGGGGCGAGGGCGTACGGCGGCCGATCCGCGGGCGGGCTGGGGGTCCCGCGCGACGAGGACGAACATATGCGACAAACGGCGAGTAAAGACAACTTAATGGGACATTAAGTGACTCATCTCACGGGCTCGCCCCAGCGGTGTGGCAGCCGGCCGAGGAGCGGCACGTGTACGTCATCGAGGACGCCGCTCGCGCCGGAGGCGGTGTGGCATGATCGGGCCGGACGATCCGGTGCCCGAGGCGGACGGGACCGCGGGGCAGGGGCGCGGCCGGCGGAGGGGAGCGGCGCGGTCGGGCAGGGCGGAGGGGAGCGAGGCAACATCCGTCTTTCGCGACGCCGGCCGCGACTGGCGGGCCGGAAGACTCCGCGACGCTTCCATCCGCGCAGAGCGCGTCCCGCGGCCGCGAGCGGGGCGTGCCGGTCCGTGCCCGAGGGGCGCGCTCGTACCGACGCCCTCCATGGCCCGTCGCCGGTGGGCGGCGAGGCCGTGTGGATCACAACATCAGCGCGCGTACGGTCTCCACCGTGTCGGCGTCCTCGACCCGCTTGTCGGGGCGGTAGCGCAGGACGCGGGCGAAGCGCAGGGCCATGCCGCCCGGGTAGCGGGGTGAACGCTGCACCCCGTCGAAGGCGATCTCCACGACCACCTCAGGTCGCACCCTGACCGTCCAGCCGTCGGTGGGGCCTTCGGCGAGCTCGAGGAAACGCTCGGTCTGCCAGGCGAGCAACTCGTCCGTCATGCCTTTGAAGGTCTTGCCGAGCATCACGAACCCGCCATCGGGGTCTCTGGCCCCCAGGTGGAGATTGGACAGCTTGCCCTGGCGCCGCCCGTGACCCCACTCGGCCGCCAGCACGACCAGGTCGAGCGTGTGACGCGGCTTGACCTTGATCCAGCCGGCGCCACGGCGGCCCGCCGCGTAGGGGGAGGCCAGGGACTTGACCACCAGGCCCTCGTGGCCGGCCTTCACCACGTCGGTGAAGAACTGCTCGGCCTCCGTCACCTCGTCCGCGATCAGCCGCGGGGTCAGCAGACCCTGGGGGACCAGGCGGGTCAGCGCCTCCTGGCGCCGGGCGTAGGGCTGGTCGAGCAGGTCGGCGCCGTCGACCCGCAGCGCGTCGAAGAAGAACACGCTGAGCGGCGTCCGCTCGCGCAGCCGCGCGACGTCGGTCTTGCTGGACACCCGGCTCGCCGTCACCTGGAACGGGTGCGGCCGCCCGTCGGGGCGCAGGGCGATCACCTCGCCGTCGAGCACCAGATCGTCCGCGGGCATCGCGAGCACGGCCTCGACCAGCTCGGGAACCTGCGGCGTGATGTCGTCGAGCGTGCGGGTGAAGACCTTGACCTCCGAGCCCGCGCGGTGGGCCTGCACCCTGACCCCGTCGAGCTTCCACTCCAGCGCCGCGGGCGTGCCCGCCTTCTTGAGCGCGGCCGCCACGTTGGGCGCGCTGCCCGCCAGCATGGGCGAGACCGCCCGCCCCACCTCCAGCCGGAACGCGTGCAACGCCGCCACCCCGCCGGCCAGCGCGGCAGCTCCGACGGCGGGCAGCGAACCGCGCAGCGTGAGCGCGCGGCGCACGTCGCTCGCGGGAGCGCCGGACGCCTTGGCCACCGCCTCGATCATCACGCCGTCGAGCGCGCCCTGCCGCAGCTCGCCGTGGAGCAGCCGGCTCATGAACTGCTGCTCCTGGCTGGTCAGCCCCGCGAACAGCTGCGCCACCAGCGTCTTGCGCGCCGTTTGCGAGCCCTGCCCGGACACCGCCTTGATCGTGCTCAGCAACGCGTCGACGGCGGTCAGCGTGGCGGTGGCGGCCAGTTTGGGCTGGGGGAGATCCTCCAGCGTGCGCCAGCCGACGCCCACCTGCCGCTGGGGCAGCTCGCCCGAGAGATAGGAGATGGCGATCTCGGCTTCGCCGGGGCCGACCCGGCCCAGCAGCTCCGCCAGATGACCGATCTTGCCCAGCCTGGCGGACGTGCGCGTCACCGCCTCGGACACCCGGACCACGTCGATCAGAAGCACACGTTCATGGTGCCTCACGTGGCCGACATTTCCGTCCACCGGGTGCAAGCATTCTCAGTGATTCGCCCGGTGCGCGACCGACGCGAGCGCTCGGGCGCAGGAGAACCGCTCCGCCGAGCGCCGGGCCTGTGGCGGCTTCCGCAACCCCGGCCAGGTGGTGGCTTGCGCGCCGGGCCCGAAGGATGGCTCCGCTGGTGGTGTCGGAAGGTGGCCTTCGGGACCGGCTTCGACCGGGTGACCGGGCAGGCCCTCCAGGAAGGAGGGAGACGCTAGCTGACGCCGAGCAGGTCGACGACGAAGATGAGCGTCTCGTTCGGCTTGATGCGGGCGCCCGCTCCGCGGCTTCCGTAGCCGAGGTGCGGCGGGATGACCAGCTTGCGCCGGCCGCCGACCTTCATGCCCGCGACGCCCTGGTCCCAGCCGGCGATGACCCGCCCGCCGCCGAGGGGGAACTCGAACGCCTCGCCGCGGTTCCACGACGCGTCGAACTCCTCCCCGGTCGAGAACGCGACGCCCACGTAGTGGACGCGTACGTTGTGGCCGGGCTTGGCCTCCTGGCCGTCGCCGACGGTCAGGTCGACGATCTCCAGGTCGGCGGGCGGGTTGCCTCCGGGAAAGTCGATCTCGGGCTTCTCGAGTGCCACGTAGTGCTCCTGTTGACGATGAGAACTGACCCGACGACTCTATGCGCTCGGGACATCGTCGTCGTTCGTGACTCCGCCGATTCCCGACCCGGGCCGACCGCTGTTCCGGGGACGCGCGGTCACCAGCTCTGGTGCAGGGGCATGCCTTCGGCGTAGCCGGACGAGCTCTGGACGCCGACGACCGCCTGCCGGTGGAACTCCTCCAGGTTGGAGGCCCCCGCGTACGTGCACGACGAGCGCAGCCCGGCCACGATGGCGTCGATCTGGTCCTCCACGCTGGGCCGTTTCGGATCCAGGTACATCCGGGACGTCGAGATGCCCTCCTCGAACACGGCCTTCCTGGCCCGCTCGAACGCCGAGTCGTCGGCCGTCCTGAGCCGCACGGCCCGCGCGGAGGCCATGCCGAAGTTCTCCTTGTACTTGCGCCCGTTGGCGTCCGTACGGGTGTCTCCCGGCGACTCGTACGTGCCCGCGAACCAGGACCCGATCATCACGTTGGAGGCGCCGGCGGCCAGCGCCAGGGCGACGTCGCGCGGGTGCCGCACGCCACCGTCCGCCCACGCGTGCCGCCCCAGCCGCCGGGCCTCGGCCGCGCACTCGACGACGGCCGAGAACTGCGGCCGGCCGACCCCGGTCATCATCCGCGTGGTGCACATGGCGCCGGGGCCCACCCCGACCTTGACGATGTCGGCCCCGGCGGCGACGAGATCGCGTACCCCCTCGGCGGTCACCACGTTGCCGGCCGCGACGGGGACGGGGGCGTCGAGCGCCTTGACGGCGCGGAGCGCGGAGATCATCTTGTCCTGGTGGCCGTGGGCGGTGTCCACGACCAGGCAGTCGATTCCGGCGTCGAGCAGTTCCGCGGCCCTGGCGGCCACGTCGCCGTTCACGCCGACGGCGGCCGCGATGAGCAGCCGGCCCTGGGGGTCGACGGCGGGCTGGTAGAGGGTGGCGCGCAGCGCGCCCATGCGGGTGAGGATGCCGACCAGCCGCCCGGCGGCGTCGACGATGGGCGCGAGCCGGTGGCGGCCCTCGTGCAGCCGGTCGAAGGCCGTGCGCGGGTCGAGCCCGGCGGGCAGCGTCAGCAGCTCGCTCGACATGACCTCGGAGAGCTGGGTGTACATGTCCACGCCCTCGCAGTCGGCCTCGGTCACGACGCCGACGGGCTGGTTGTCCCAGTCGACCACGATGACGGCGTTGTGCGCCCGCTTGGGCAGCAGTTGCAGCGCCTCGCCGACCGTGTCGTGCGGGGTGAGGGTGAGCGGCGTGTCGTGCACGAGGTCGCGTTTCTTGACCCAGTCGACCACGTTGGCCACGACGTCCAGCGGGATGTCCTGCGGGATCACGGTGATGCCGCCGCGCCGCGCCACGGTCTCGGCCATGCGCCTGCCGGCGACCGCGGTCATGTTGGCCACGACGAGGGGGATGGTGGTGCCGGTGCCGTCGTTGGACGAGAGGTCGACCGCGAGCCGCGAGCCGATCGAGGACCGCGACGGGACCATGAAGACGTCGCTGTAGGTCAGATCGTACGGAGGCTCGAGGTCATTGAGAAATTTCACGTTCATCCATCTTATGTGGTGACAGGGTGTGCCAAGGGTTTCCCCCTTTCTCGGGGGCTTATGATCGGCCGGGACACTTTTGGGGGAGGGAGGGCCTGTGGACGTCACCGAACGGGCCGAGCTGACCGTGGTCGGCTTCGCCGTACGTACCACGAACGCCGACGAGAAGGATCCGGAGCGCGCCAAGCTGCCCGCGCTCTGGAAGCGAGCGGGTGCGCCGGGGGCTTTCGCGCACGTGCCGGGACGCGTGGACGAGAACCTCTACGCCGTCCTGACGGACTACGAGAGCGACCACAACGGGGCTTTCACGCAGATCGTCGGCATCGGCGTGCGCACCGTGCCGCGGTTGCCCGAGGGCATGGTGGCCGTCCGGGTGCCGGCGGCCAAGTCGCTGAAGCTGGAGGCCCGCGGCTCGATGCCGCAGGCCCTCGTGGAGGCGTGGCAGCAGGTGTGGCACTACACCGAGTCGGGCGGTTCGCCGGCGCGCGCGTTCACCACGGATCTGGAGGTGCACCACCGCGACGGCGCCGACCTGTTCATCGCCCTCTAGCGAGGGCCGGACACGGGTGGATCAGAGGCCGAGCGCGGCGGCCGCCGCCTTGACGGCCGTCGGCTTGACCTCTTCGATCGGCCGGTCGGCGTATTCGACCGTGCAGTCGGACATGCCGCCGAGCGCCACCGTGGCCCGGATGCGCTGCTCCTGCGTGACGTCGGCGCCGAGCAGCAGGCCTACGAGCCGGCGCCGCCAGTCGAACAAGCGGTCGGTCAGGTCGAGCTGGCCCAGCGTGGCCAGGTCGGTGAGCACCATGACGAGCACCTGGCGATGCCGCCAGATCATCTCGAAATAGTCATCCAGCAGCTCGCGCGGGTCGCCGGGCGCTCGTGCCGTCACGAATCTGTCGTGGTCGTCGATCAGCGGCTGGACGATGCTGCGCACGAGGTCGTCGCGCGAGGCGAAGTGGTAATAGAGCGCGGGCTTGGTGATGCCCAGCCGGTCTGAGATCTGGCGCAGGCTGGTGTTGCGCACGCCCTGCTCGGCGAACAGTTCGCGGGCGACCGCCTGGATGCGGGCCTTGGTGTCACTGGGCATGAGCCAAGGCTATCCCTTACCTATCGTTAAGTAAGGGGCCGTGCTAGCGTCGCACTTACCATCCGTTAAGTAAGGAGAGTGCGGTGCGAATCCTCATCTCGGGGGCGAGCGTGGCGGGACCGGCGCTGGCGTACTGGCTCAGCAGGTACGGCTTCGAGGTCACCGTCGTGGAACGCGCTTCCGCGCTGCGGAAGACGGGCGGCCACGCCATCGACCTGTTCAGGCCGGCCATGGACATCGTCGAGCAGATGGGCGTGCTGCGTCAGGTCCTGGACAGGAGGACCGGCACGGATGTGCTCACGATCTACCGGGAGGGGCACGCGCGCCCCGTGAACGTGGAGGTGCGCCGCCTCATGGCGGCGGTCTCCGACCGGCACGTCGAGATCATGCGCGACGACCTGAGCGAGATCTTCTACGACGCCACCCGGCACGACGCCGGCTACGTCTTCGGCGACTCCATCGCCTCGATCTCCGACGGCGGGGAGGTGGTCTTCGACAGCGGCAGGA
Organism: Nonomuraea sp. KM88; assembly: GCF_052245635.1. Taxonomy (NCBI): domain Bacteria; kingdom Bacillati; phylum Actinomycetota; class Actinomycetes; order Streptosporangiales; family Streptosporangiaceae; genus Nonomuraea; species Nonomuraea sp. KM88. The sequence goes on from NZ_JBQQCC010000002.1 coordinate 114,233, forward strand.
CAGGCGCGTACGACCTGGTGATCGGCGCCGACGGCCTGCACTCGAACGTCCGCCGCCTGGTCTTCGGCCCCGAGTCGCGCTTCACCTCGTGGATCGGCGCCTACCTGGCCGTCGCCTCGGTGCCCAACCACCTGGGGCTCGACGGCCGGATGGAGGGCGTGACGGGGGCCGGCAGGATGGCGGCGCTCTACGGCGCGGCGCACATGGCCGACGCGCGGGCCGTGTTCCTGTTCAGGACCCCGGAGCCGCTCGACTACCACTACAGGGACGTCGCCCGCCAGAAGGAATGCCTGCGAGAGCACTTCGCCGACGCGGGATGGGAGGTGCCGCGGCTCATGGAGGAGCTGGACCGTACGCCGGCCTTCTACTTCGACTCGATCACCCAGCTCCGCCTGGACACCTGGTCACGGGGCCGGGTGACGCTGGTCGGGGACGCAGGCTACTGCCCGGGCCCGGCCGTCGGGGGCAGCACGAGCCTCGCGGTTGTGGGGGCGTACATCCTGGCGGGCGAGCTGGCCGCCCACGGCGGCGACCACACGCGGGCCTTCCCCGCCTACGAGGCGGAGATCGGCGCGTACGTGCGCCGCAGCCGGGCCTTCGCCGTCGCCGCGGCCAGGCGCCTGGTGCCCGGCAGCCGGTTCGAGGTGTGGACGCTGGTCCAGGCCGCGCGGCTGATCGATCACCTGCCGGCCGCCGTGACCAGGGCGGCGAGCAAGATCGGCGCTGCCAAGGGGGTGCGCCTGCACGACTCGATCACGCTGAAGGACTATTCGGCCCACGCCGTGGCGACGGCACGCTAGGCGAGCACTCCCTGGGCGCGCAGCTTCTCCGCCTCCTCCGGCGACAGGCCCCAGCCCGACAGGTCGGCCTGGCGGGTGGCGGGTGACAGGTCCTGGGCGGGCACGCCCAGCAGGCGGGGCGCGGGCACGGGATGGGTCACGCCGCCGACCTCGACGAACGAGCCTCTGGCGACGTTGTGCGGGTGCGCGGCGGCCTCCGCCATGGACAGCACGGGGGAGACGCACGCGTCCGAACCCTCGAAGAGTGCCTCCCACTCGGCCCGCGTCCGCGTCCTGAACTCCGCCGCCAGGCGGGCCCTCAGCGCCGGCCACTGCGCCCTGTCGTTCCTGTCGGGCAGGTCGGTCAGGCCCATCAGGGTCACCATCGCCTCCCAGAACTGCGGCTCCAGCGCCCCCACGGCGACGTACCCGCCGTCGGCCGTCTCGTAGGTGTCGTACTGCGGGGCGGCGGTGTCCAGCAGGTTCGTGCCGCGCGGCCCCCAGAGGCCGCTCTGCACGGCCTGGTAGAACATGGAGAACAGGATGGCCGCGCCGTCGACCATGGCCGCGTCGACCACCCTGCCCCTGCCGGTGCGCTCCCGTTCGAACAGGGCGAGCAGCACGCCGTACGCGAGCATGAGCCCGCCGCCGGCGAAGTCGCCGAGGATGTTGATCGGCGGCGTCGGCTTGTCACCTTCGCGGCCCAGCATCGACAGGACGCCGGAAACGGCGACGTAGTCGATGTCGTGCCCGGCGGTGGGGGCGAGCGGCCCGTCCTGCCCCCAGCCGGTCATCCGGCCGTAGATCAGCCGCTCGTTCACGGCGTGCAGGTCGTCCGGCCCGATGCCGAGCCGCTCGGCCACTCCGGGCCGGAACACCTCGATCACCACGTCGGCGTGCCGGGCCAGCTCCTTGAACGCCGACACGCCCTCCGGGGTCTTCAGATCCAGCCCGACCGTGTGCTTGCCGCGGTCCATGACGTCGGTGCGCGGCCGGTCGGAAACCGCCTTGACACGGTCCACACGCAGGACTTCCGCGCCGTGATCGGCTAGCATCATCCCGGCGAACGGCCCTGGAGCGAGTCCGGCGAGTTCCAGCACGCGCACTCCGGCCAGCGGGCCACGGCGATCATCAGGCATGTACGTCTCCTCGGTGTGAGCCCAGCTCCAGTAGAACAACCTTCGGTCGCCTGTGGCAAGCCGCCCATCCGAGCCTCGCGACCTTCGCGACCTTCCCGCGAAGTTGGGGGAGGTATGGGAAACTTGCCCACTGTTCGGATGGTCTACAGGCGGTCGCGTACGACGGCCGTCTGCAGAAGGCGTACGCGTCTCCACGGACTCCCGCGTCCAGCGGTCGTCCCGTGGCAGGCGCTCGCCGCTACAGGGGTAGGACATGGTTTCGGAGAGCAACCACCTCATCGCAGGTCGCTACCAGTTGCTGCGCGAACTGGGCCGCGGGGGGATGGGCGTGGTCTGGGAAGGCCGCGACACCTTGCTCAATCGGCAGGTGGCCGTCAAGGAATTGCTGCTGCCCGAGGGCTTCTCGCCCGCCGACCAGGAGCGGCAGCTCCTGCGTACGGCCCGCGAGGCGCGCACCGCGGCCCAGCTCAACCATCCGTCCGTGGTCGCGATCTATGACGTGGCCGAGGACGGTGGCCGGCCGTGGATCGTGATGGAGCTCGTGCGGCACCCGTCGCTCGAGGAGGTCGTGCTCACCACCGGCGCCCTGCCCGTGCGCGAGGCGGCGGGCGTCGGACGGCAGGTGCTGTCGGCGCTGAAGGCCGCGCACGAGGCCGGCATCCTGCACCGTGACGTCAAACCCAGCAACATCCTGCTGGCCGACGACGGCCGCGCCGTGCTCACCGACTTCGGCATCGCCACCGCCGAGGGCGACGCGTCGCTCACCCAGACCGGCATGGTCACCGGGTCGCCGAGCTTCCTCGCTCCTGAGCGGGTCCGCGCCGCCGACGCCGGACCAGCCTCCGACCTGTGGTCGCTGGGGGCCACGCTGTACGCCTGCATGGTGGGGCGCTCGCCGTTCGAGCGCGGTGAGCCCATGGCGACGCTCAACGCGCTGCTCAACGAGGAGCCCGACTACCGCAGGATCCCGCCGGCCCTGCACGAGGTGCTGCGCGGCCTGCTGCAGAAGGAGCCCGAGGACCGGATCGACGCGGAGGAGGCCGACCGGTTGTTCGCGGCCATCATCGCGAACCGGCCCACGCACGACGACCAGCACGTCGAGGAGAGGAAGCCGGGCAGGCGCCGCGGCCGGGCCCTGCTCGCGGCCGGCGCCGCGGCGGTTCTGGTCATCGCGGGCGGCACGGTGGCCTACCTCGAGTTCGCCGCCCCCGCGGAGGGCACGCCGCGCACCACGACGCGTCCGGCCGCGGTGAGCAGCCCGCTCACGCCGGTCGCCACGGCGACGCGGCCGAGCGCCTCGCCGACGCCCACGCCGAGCGCGACCAGGGCCGTCCCGATCGTGCGGGCGTGGAAGTCGCGGGACGGCTGGTCGATCATGCGGCCGACGGGCTGGCGGGGCGCGCTCGCCGAGGCGTACACCGAGTGGACCCGCAGGGACAGGAGCGCGCACCTCGGGGTCGAGGCCGTCTACGCCAAGCTCGACCCGCACCAGATCATCCGCGACTCCGAGGAGACGTTCAAGCAGAACGCCGTCAACGTCGTCGACCGCGGTCTCAGGAGGGTCACCCACCAGGGCGTCAAGGCCGTGGAGTGGGAGTTCTCCTGGACGGCCGGCGAGGCGGGCGACGCGCGCTGGGTGCGGCCGGGCGTCCGCTACCGCGAGGTGCGCAGGGCGGTCGCGATCGGCGACACCGCCTACATCCTGTCCTGGACGGTCACCGAGGGGCAGTGGCGCCGCAACAGGGAGCTGATGCGGCAGGTGATCAGCAGCTTTACCGTAGGCGCATGAAACCCTGGAACCTGCTCGCTCTGCCGCCGCTCCCAGAAGAGGTGATGCGCCGCCTGCTCGCGCCGCTCGGCGACCGGGTGGCCGTGCGCGTTCCCGCGGCTCGCGAGCGCGAAGCGCTCCTGGCGGCGCTCCCGGAAGCGGAGATCGTGCTCGGCGACTGGACGGGCACGCTCGCGCTGGACGCCGAGGCGGTCGGCGCCGCGCCCCGGCTGGCGTTCGTGCAGCAGCCGTCCGTGGGCGTCGACGGCCACGACCTCGACGCCCTGGCCGCGGCCGGGGTGCCCCTGGCCAACACCCCCGGCGTCAGCGCCGTCGCGGTGGCGGAGTGGTGCCTGGCCGCCACGCTGTCGCTGTCGCGCAAGCTGGCCGCCGCCGACGCGGCCGTGCGCGCGGGCGAGTGGCCGCAGCAGGGCCTGCAGCCCCAGGAAGTGCGCGGCCGCCGCGTCGGCGTGGTCGGCTACGGACCGATCGGCGCGGAGTGCGTCACGTTGTTCCGCGCGCTCGGCTGCGAGGTGTCCTACTGGACCCGCACGCCGCGCCCCGACCCCGGCTTCGAGGCCCTGGACGCGCTCGTGGCCACCGCCGACGTCGTGGTCGTCGTCATCGCGCTGTCGGACGAGACCCGTGGCCTCGTCGATCCGGCACGCATGAAGCGGGGCGCCCTGCTGATCAACGCGGCCAGGGGCGGAGTCGTGGACCAGGGTTCGCTCGCTGAGGCGCTGCGCTCCGGGCACCTGGGCGGAGCGGCACTCGACGTCTTCGACGTGGAGCCCCTGCCACCCGGCGATCCGCTGCGCCACCTGCCGGACGTGCTGCTCTCCCCGCACGTCGCGGGCGTCACTCCCGAGGCCACCGGCCGCCTTCTCACGGCCACCCTGGACAACCTGGCCGCGGCGGTCGAGGGCAGAAAGGTGGACGCCGTGCTGAACGGTGTCGCGCCGCTGATCTCCAGAAAGTTTACGTAATCGCCTACCACGCAGGAGGTTCACCTGGCACGATAAACAGTTTTCGTGTCTTTAACGACCCCGGTCTGGTTCGGGCCGCCCGCGAGAGATAACGTCTTACCGGCGATCTCTACCGGCTCAAGGGGGTGCTTCCGTGACGACGACGATGTCGACACACCAGCGGGCAGTAGAGCAGATCCGGCGGTCCTACGCCGAGATCCCGGGCGGGGCCGCGCCCCGGCTGGCCAAATCGACGTCCAACCTCTTCAGGTTCCGCGACCAGGGCCGCACGGCCAAGCTCTCGGCCCGCGATCTCGACGAGGTCATCAGCGTCGACCCGGAGACCATGACGGCCGAGGTCCAGGGCATGACCACGTACGAACACCTGGTCGACGCCACGCTGCCGCACGGGCTCATGCCCTACGTCGTCCCGCAGCTCAAGACCATCACGCTGGGCGGCGCCGTGACGGGGCTCGGCATCGAGTCCACCAGCTTCCGCGACGGCCTGCCGCACGAGTCGGTCGAGGAACTCGAGATCCTCACCGGTGACGGGCGCGTCGTCGTGGCCCGCGAGGACAACGAACACCGCGAGCTCTTCCGCGCGTTCCCCAACTCGTACGGCACGCTGGGCTACGCGCTGCGCATCCGGATCAAGCTCCGCAAGGTGCGGCCGTACGTGCATCTCACGCACGTCAGGTTCACCGACGCGGGCAAGTGCATGCTGGCCATGCAGGAGATCTGCGACAGCATGGTCCACGACGGCGAGAACGTCGACTTCGTGGACGGCGTCTTCTTCACGCCGGGGGAGATGTACCTGACGCTCGGCCGGTTCGCCGATCGTGCCCCCTACGTGTCCGACTACACCGGGATGCGCATCTACTACCAGTCGATCCGGCAGCGCAGCCGCGACTGGCTGACCGTCCGCGACTACCTGTGGCGCTGGGACACCGACTGGTTCTGGTGCTCGCGGGCCTTCGGCGTGCAGCAGCCGATGATCCGCTCGCTCATGCCGCGCCGCTACATGCGCTCCGACGTCTACCGCAAGCTGGTGGCGCTCGACCGGAAGTACGGCCTGACCGCCCGTGTCGACCGGTGGCGCGACCAGCCCGTGCAGGAGTCGGTGATCCAGGACGTCGAGGTCCCGGTCGAGCGCGGCGCCGAGTTCCTTGACTTCTTCCACGACAAGGTGGGCATGACACCTGTGTGGATGTGCCCGCTCCGCGCCGGCTCCCGCTGGCCGCTCTATCCGCTGGAGCCGGGCAAGCTGTACGTCAACTTCGGATTCTGGGGCATGGTGCCGCTGCCGCGGGGGCAGTTCGACGGCTACTACAACCGGCTCATCGAGCGGTCGGTCCACGAGCTCGACGGGCACAAGTCGCTCTACTCGACCTCCTATTACGCCCCGGAGCAGTTCTGGCAGCTGTACAACGGCGAGGCCTACCGGCCGGTCAAGCGGGAATACGACCCGAACGGTCGCCTGCTGGACCTGTACGAAAAGTGTGTACGGGGAAGGTGAAACACGGATGGCGCTGGCAACCATCTTCGAGAAGATCGTCGGCACGGACGCGAACGTCGCGTTCACGGCCTACGACGGGAGCAAGGCCGGGCCGGACGGGGCAGACCTGGCCATCGAGGTGAAGTCCCCGATCGCGGTGGCCTACCTCGCCCAGGCTCCCGGAGAGCTGGGCCTGGCCCGGGCGTTCGTCTCCGGGCACATCGACGTGCAGGGAGACCTCTACACCCTGCTCGACCGCATGTGGAACATCACCACCAACGATCTCACGACGTCGGAGAAGCTCGCTGCCGTCCGGGCTCTCGGCATGAAGCCGCTGCTCATGCGCGTGCCGCCGCCCCCGCAGGAGATGCGCCAGAGCGCCCTGGCCAGGCTCGGCTCCCGCCACGCCAAGCAGCGCGACGCCGAGGCCATCCACCACCACTACGACGTCTCCAACCGCTTCTACGCGTGGGTGCTGGGCCCGTCCATGGCCTACACGTGCGCCGTCTTCCCCTCCGAGGGCTCCACGCTCGAGGAGGCCCAGTTCGCCAAGTTCGACCTGGTGGCCCGCAAGCTCGGGCTGGAGCCGGGGATGCGCCTGCTCGACGTGGGCTGCGGCTGGGGCGGCATGGTCATCCACGCCGCCCAGCACTACGGCGTCAAGGCCCTGGGCGTGACGCTGAGCAAGCAGCAGGCGGAGTGGGGGCAGAAGGCCATCGCCGACGCCGGCCTCGAGGACCTGGCGGAGATCCGCTTCATGGACTACCGCGACGTCCAGGAGAGCGGCTTCGACGCGGTCAGCTCGATCGGCCTGACGGAGCACATCGGCAAGGCCAACCTGCAGGCCTACTTCTCCTTCCTGAACGGGAAGCTGAAGCCCGGCGGGCGCCTGCTCAACCACTGCATCACCCGGCCGACCGGCAAGGAGAAGACCTTCAACAAGGGCGGCTTCATCAACCGCTACGTCTTCCCCGACGGCGAGCTGGAGTCGGTGGGCCTGCTGATCAGACAGATGGAGGACCTCGGCTTCGAGATCCGCCACGAGGAGAACCTCAGGGAACACTACGCGAAGACCCTGCGGCACTGGTGCGACAACCTCGACGCCAACTGGGACGACGCGGTCCAGGAGGTCGGCATGGGCACGGCCCGGGTGTGGGCCCTGTACATGGCGGGTTGCATCGTGGGCTTCGAGCGTAACAAGGTGCAGCTCCACCAGGTGCTGGGCGTCAAACTCGACCGGAACGGCCGGTCGGGGGTGCCGCTGCGGCCGGCGGTCGACTGGCCGTGACGGCCCGCGCGGGAGGGCCCGCCGGTCCTCCCGCGTGACGGGCTCCGTCAGTCGTACGGATCGTGGTCGCGGCGCTCGTAGCCGCGCTGTTCGTAACCGCGCTGCTCGTAACCTCGCGGGTCGTGGCGGGGCTGCTCGTAGTGCGGCCGGTCGTAGCCGCGGGGCTGTTCGTAGCCGCGCGGATCGTAGCCCCGCTGCTCGTACGGGTGCGGCTCGGGCTCCGGCGCCTCCTCCAGGGCCGTGCGCCCGATCGACGTCAGCAACGAGGCGATGGCGATGCCGATGACGAGGTTGATGGCGGCCGTGGCGATCTGCTCCAGGAGATCGGCGGAGTGCATGAACGGCAGGATCGTGATGATGACGGCGAAGAGCCCGGCGATCCAGCTGAAGAACCTGGCCGGCTCGGGCGTGGAGAGCATGAGGACGAAGAGCAGCAGCGTGGCCACGAGCGCGGCGGCGGCGGCCGAGATCGCGTAGCCCGTGATCGCCGCGCTGCCGTGGACGGGATCGCCGTCGGGGGCGATCACGCGGATGCCGAGCAGGCTCTTGCTGATCATCACGCCGACCACCGCGACCAGCGCGGCCACGACGGCTGCGGCGACCCCTCCTCCCCACACTCGCGCCGGGTTGACCCGTGGTCCGGCCGAGCCAGGGCGGCGATCGTAGCGATCGTGCGAGGGGTATGACATGAGCTCACCTTTGTCGCGGATGCCGATCAAGCACTTCGGAAACCTTACACGCGCCGTCAAGAGCCGCCAGGGGAGCCGGCCCACCCTGATCGCCCCTTCAGGCGGCCGGACGGCTGCCGATGGCGTGCGGGTGGAGCCGCTCTCCCGTCAGGAGGTCGTGCAATCCGCGCCGTTGAGGGTGAAGGAGTCCGGCTCCGCGGTGTCGCCGCCGTGGGTGGCCTGGAAGCCGAACGTCGCCGACGCGCCCGGGGCGATCGTGCCGTTGTAGGGGGCGTTCGTGGCCGTGACCTGGCCGCCGGCCGGCGAGACGGTGGCGTTCCACGCGGAGGTGACCGTCTGGCCCGGGGGAAGCGTGAAGGCGAGGGCCCACGAGCCGACCTGGGACGAGCCCGTGTTGGTGATCGTGACGGCCGCCGTGAAGCCGGTGTTCCAGCTGTTCATGGTGTACGTGACCCGGCAGGCGCCCTCCGGATCCGGCGTGACGGTCGGCGAGGTGGTCGGTGAGGTGGTTGGGCCGCCGTCGCCCGACAGGCCGAAGAAGTCGATGACCGCGGCGGCCATCCCGCTCTGGGGCAGGCTGTGGCCGACGCCCTGGATGCTGATCGCCTCGACGGGCGGGGTGGTCCCGGTGCCTCCGTACCTGGTCCTGGTCCAGCTGGGCTGCGGCCGGTCGGTGAGGCTGGGCGTCTGGCTCAGGCCGTGGACGTCGGTCCACTGCTTGATCTGCTCCTGGAAGTTCGGGTAGCGCAGCGTGCCGTCCTCGGTGCCGTGCCAGATCTGCATGCGCGGCCTGGGGCCGCTGTAGCCGGGATAGGCGGCGCGCACCAGGTCGCCCCACTGCTGCGGCGTCCTGCTGATCTGCCCGTTGGCGCAGGCGCTGTTCCAGCTGGAGCCGTCGGTGGTGGCGAAGCAGCCGAACGGCACCCCCATGAACGCCGCCCCGGCCTTGAACACGTCGGGGTAGTCGCCGAGCAGGACGTTGGTCATCATGCCGCCGGACGACGCCCCGGTGACGTAGGTGCGGTCGGGGTCGGCGCCGTGGCGCTGCTGGACGTACCTGACCATGGAGACGATCCCGACCGGGTCACTGCCTCCGTCGTGCCGCAGCGCCTGCGGCGAGGAGACGTCGAAGCAGGAGCCGCTCCTGGTCGCCGACGGGTAGATGACCACGAACTTGTGCCGGTCGGCCAGCGAGGCGAACTCCGTGCCGGAGTGGAAGGCGGGGCCGGACCCGGTGCAGTAGTGCACGGCCACCAGGACCGCCGGGCGGGCGGGCACGCCGTCGGGGACGTACAGGTGCATGCGCAGGTTGCTGGGGTTGGCGCCGAAGCCGGTCACCTCCGTCAGCTGTGCGGAGGACGCCGGGGCCGCCGTGATCAGGCCGGCGACGACGAGGGCCGCGGCGGCCGTCACGGCGCCTGCTATCCGGGATCTCAGGTTCATCAAGTTCCTCTCCCACGCGGCTGAAACATTGCGAGTGTGAAGAGAAACTTTCAATCTGGCAATCTTCCCGGTACGGACCCGCGCGGCCGACACGTGCTGAGCTGCCGGGAAGGGCCGGCGGAGGGCGGCGCCGGCCTGAAACTTTCGGCTACCGTCAGGACGTCGCGCGCAGCTCCTCGAGAGTGCCGGCCAGCGACGTCCAGGCCTGTTCGGCGTCCGGCGTGCGCCCGTGCGGCGAGCGCAGCCACTCCACGAACTCGGCCACGTCGTCGAGGGCCCACCGCAGCCGGTAGAACGCCAGCGCCCGCGGGTCGGGCGTGCGGCCCGTGGCCTTGGCGTACCGGGCGAGGTCGCCCGGCTCCACGGCCACCAGCCAGAGGTCGCGCTCGGGCGGAGCCAGGCCGACCGTGTCCCAGTCGACCAGGGACCACTGGCCGTCCGCGCACAGCAGGTTGCCCGGATGCGGCTCGCCATGGGTCACCACCGGCTCGCCGAGGACGCCCGCCAACCGGTCGAGCTCCGCGAGCCTCCGGCGCAGCGTGCCCGCATGCTCCGCGATCAGCTCCCCGGCGGGCTCGGAGAACGGGCCGCCGAGCCAGGGACGGTCCGGCTCGCCCAGGCACGATTCCAGGACGGCCCGGCCGGCCAGCTCCGGCGGTCGCGGCGGAGCCGACAGCGGAGGCGGTGTCGCGTGCAACCCGGCCAGCAGGTCGATGACGGCGCCGCGATCGGAGGGCGACAGCTCGTCGCCGAAATGCCCCGCGGTGCCCGCGGCGTAAGGGAAGACGCTCATGGCGTAGCGGTGCCGGTCGAGCCGGCGCAGCGTCGTGCCGTCCGAGGCGCGCAGCGGGGCCACCACGAAACCGAGCCCCGCCTCCTCCCGCAGGGCCGCCGCGGTGTCCATGGCCAGCCCCAGCCCGTCGAACGTCCGGCGCCGCACGTCGGCGACCGTGACGAACCACCGCCGCCCGCCCCCGTCGCCCGCGACCCAGTGATAGTCGCCGAACCCGACGGGCGCGTAGTCGAGCGTGGTGGCCCGCACGTCCCACGCGCGCAGCGCGGGACGCAGCAGCCCTTCGTGGAAGTCCTCCGGCCGATCTCGCACGCGACCCACGCTATCGGTACGAACCAGGCGATTTCCCGTCAACAAGCCAGTCGATGGCGGCGACGACGTCCGTGACGACATGGTCGGCTCCGCCCCCGGACGGCTCCGCCACCGTGCCCCGGTCGACCCAGATCGTCCGCAGGCCCGCCCCCCGCCCGCCGCCGACGTCGTTCGTGAGATCGTCGCCCACCATCCAGCCGCCGGCCGCCGGAGACGCCCCGCACCGCCGGATGCCGATCTCGAACAGCCGCACGTCGGGCTTGCTCACGCCCTCCGCGCCTGAGATCGCCCACCCGTCCAGCCGGGAGGCCAGCCCCGTGCTTTCGAGCTTGCCCGTCTGGTTGTCGGCCCTCCCGTTCGTCACGACGCCCACCGCCCAGCCGGCCGCGCGCAACCGGTCGAGCCCTGCCAGGACCTCGGCCCGGCACGACACCAGCTGCGGCAACCGTGCCCGGTAGGCCCGCCACAACTCCCCGGCCGGCTCGGGCAGCCGGAAACGCTCGCGTACGAGCTCGAAGAACGTCTCCATCGGCACGGAGCCGTTCGCGTCCAGCTCCACCATCCAGGAGGCCGCGCCCTCGCCCAGCCCTCGCTCGGAGGCGAACTCGGCGGTCCACCGCCGGAACGCGTCCAGCCGGTCGATCAACGTGTTGTCCAGGTCGAAGAGCGCCAGCATCGGGTCTCCTTGTCGTGACGGGAACGCGGGCGGCTTCACGAGAGGGGCGCCGCGCCGGCGACGAACGCGGCCCGCTCCTCGACCGGCGCCCTGGGCAGCGCCACCACGTCGTACCCGTGGTCGGCGTAGGCCCGGACGACGGCCTCATAGGTCCGCTCGGCCTCATCGAGGCTCTGCTTGCGCTCGCTGTCCTGCTCGTAGATCTCCGGCCACGGCGGGGCGGCGAACACGCGCCGGTGGTAGCGGAACGTCTCGGCCGCGGTGATCAGGTGCGGCGGCACCGGACGCCCCAGCATCCGCAGGTAGCCGATGGTGTCGACGAGCCCCCGATCGAACACCACCGGTCCCCGCCCCGCGGCCGTGCGGTGGGAGCGAAGGTCCCACGACACCATCAGCTCCGCGAACAACTCCGGATCCACCCAGGGCAGCGCGCGCCCGGAGATCGCCACCTGGTCCTTGATGATCGCCCGCCCGGCCTCGGGCCGCGTGGCGAACCCCTGGGCGCCCAGGTGCTCGACCAGCGTGCTCTTCCCCGAGCCTGGTCCTCCGGTGATGACGATGTAGCGGTCGTGGTGTTCGGGCATGCGGCAGCGTTCCCCTTCTCTCGGTGGTGGCAGGAAGGCCGCCGGTGAGGGCCGGGCGCGGGAGGCACGCGCCCGGCACGTCGCGCCTAGCGCAGCTCCCGCTTGAGGATCTTGCCCGTGGCCGTCATCGGCAGCTCGTCGCGGAACTCGATGATGCGCGGATATTTGTAGGCCGCCATGTTCTCCTTGCACCAGGCGATCAGCTCGTCCTCGGTGATCGTGGCGCCGGGGGTGCGGATGACGTACGCCTTGATCTCCTCGCCGTGGGAGTCGTGGGCGACCCCGACCACGGCGGCGAGCGAGACGGCCTCGTGGGTGATCAGCACCTCTTCGAGCTCGCGCGGGTAGACGTTGAACCCGCCCCTGATGATCATGTCCTTGGAGCGGTCGATGATGGCATAGTAGCCGTCGGCGTCGCGGGTCGCGATGTCGCCCGTCCTGAACCAGCCGTCGCGCATGACCTCCGCGGTCGCCTCTGGGCGCCCGTAGTAGCCCTTCATGATGTTGTGGCCGCGGATGGCGATCTCGCCGGGGCCCTCCCCTTCGACGGTCTTCCAGTCGCCGTCGACCAGCTTCATCTCCACGCCCCAGATCGGCGTGCCCACGGTGCCCGGCTTGGCGGGCCGGCCGGGCTGGTTGAAGCTGGCCACCGGCGAGGTCTCCGACAGCCCGTACCCCTCCAGGATGCCGACCCCGAACGTCTGCTCGAAGTCCTTGAGCACCTCGACCGGCGAGGAGGCGCCGCCCGCCACGGCCACGCGCAGGGAGCGCGGCACCTCCACACCGTCCGCGTGGATCTTGGAGAGCAGACCCCAGTACATCGTGGGCACCCCGGCGAAGAACGTGACGTTCTCCTTCGTCATGAGCGCGAGCGCCTCGCCGGGGTCGAAGCGCGGCATCAGCACGATCGCCGAGCCGCGCAGGAAACCCGTGTTCATGACGACGGTCTGGCCGAAGGAGTGGAAGAGCGGCAGCACCGCCAGATAGACGTCGCCGCCCTCGCTGTCGGGGAACATCGTGTCGCTGACCATGGCGTTCATCAGCATGTTCTGGTGGCTGAGCTCGGCGCCCTTCGGCTGGCCCGTGGTGCCCGAGGTGTAGAGGATCACCGCGGTGTCGTCGGCCGCGGTCTGCAGGGTCGCGAACTCGCCCGCCATCCCGCCGAGCGCGGCCCAGATCGACTCGCCGTGCTCCGACTCGGTCGCCAGCGGCGTGGCGGGGAGGACGAAGAAGTGCTCGCAGCCGGTGGCCGCCTCGAACCCGGCCTTCCCGCGCTCACCCAGCGGCAGCTCGGGCGTGCCCTCGAAGCAGAACAGGGCCTTGGCGTCGCTGTCGTCGAGGTGGTAGGCGATCTCGCGGGACTGCAGCAGCACGTTCAGCGGCACGACCGTGGCGCCGGCCTTCAGGATGCCGAAGTAGACGAACGGGAAGTACGGCAGGTTCGGGCACGCCAGCGCGACCTTGTCGCCCTTGCCGATCCCGCGCGACACCAGCAGGTTGGCCACCTGGTTGGCGACAGTGTCGATCATGGAGTACGGCAGCCGCATGTCGCCGAAGACGATCGCGGTGCCGTCGGGGGTGTTCCTGGCGCTGTCCTCCAGGACGACCGACAGATTGAGCATGACGCCTTCCTCCCTCTCAGCAGGCTTCGGCGCCATCTTCGCAGGGGCAACATACCGGCCGGTAGGGCAAAATCGTGATTTCTCCCGCTGCGGCGCCCCGGACGCGGCCCGCCGCAGGTTCCGGGGGTCACCTCGGGATATGGACGTGCCCCCGCGCCTGGAGTAAGCAGTAAGCAAACACTCCCCAAGGAGGGGCATGGAGTACGACTATGTGATCGTCGGGGCGGGGTCGGCGGGCTGCGTGCTGGCCGGCCGCCTCTCGGAGGATCCGGATGTGTCGGTGGCGCTGGTCGAGGCGGGCGGGCGGGACGACAAGCTCGAGATCCGGATGCCCGCGGGCTTCTCCAAGCTGTTCAAGACCGGCGACGACTGGAACTTCACCACCGCCAAGCAGGGCGAGCTGTCCGGCCGCGAGCTCTACTGGCCCAGGGGCAGAGTGATCGGCGGCTCGTCCTCCATGAACGCCCAGATGTGGGTGCGCGGCTGCCAGCGCGACTACGACCAGTGGGGCGTGCCCGGCTGGACCTACGACGACGTGCTGCCGTACTTCACCAGGGCCGAGCGCCGCGTCGGCAGCAACGAGGGCGGCGTCTACGGAACCTCGGGCCCTCTGTACGTCTCCGAGCTGCGCAGCCCCAACGTCACCACCGCCGCGTTCCTCCAGGCCTGCGACGAGCTGGGGTTGTCCCGGCTCGGCGAGCTGAACGGGCGCTCCAACGAGGGCTACAGCCCCACCCCCGTCACCCAGCGCAGGGGCCGCAGGTGGAGCGCGGCCGACGCCTACCTGCACCCGGCGACGAAGCGGCCCAACCTCCATGTGATCACCGGGGTCTCCGTCGAGCGGGTGCTGTTCGACGGACGCCGGGCCGCCGGCGTCGAGTACGGCGGCGGGCGGATCGGGGCCAGGCGCGAGGTCATCCTGTCCGCCGGCACGATCGGCTCACCCCACCTGCTCATGCGCTCCGGCGTGGGCGCGCCGGAGGAGCTCCGCGACGCCGGAGTGCCCGTCGTGCGCGCGCTGCCCGAGGTCGGCAGTAACCTGCAGGACCACCTCTCCACCGGCGTGTTCGTCGAGTGCCGGCAGCCGGTGACGCTGTCCAGGGCCGAGTCGATCGGCAACCTGCTGCGCTATCTCGTCCTGCGCACCGGCATGCTCACCACGAACGTCGGAGAGGCCGTGGCGTTCATCAGGACCTCGGACGAGGAACCCGCGCCCGACATCGAGTTGGTCTACGCGCCCGTGCCGTTCGTCGACCACGGCCTGTCCAAACCGGCCGGCCACGGGCTCACCGTCGGGGTGGTGCTGCTGCAGCCGGACAGCCGCGGCAGGGTCGGGCTGAGCGGAAGGGACGTGGTGATCGACCCCGCCTACCTGACCGCGGAGGCCGACCTCCGGCGCCTGGTGGCGGGGCTGAAGGCGGCCAAGCAGGTGTTCGCCACCGCCGCCATGAAGCCGTACGCGGGTGGCCCGATGGCGCCGTACTGGGGGCCGGAGAGCGACGAGGAGCTCGCGCAGTGGGTGCGCGAGCGCGCCGAGACCCTCTACCACCCCGTCGGAACCTGCCGCATGGGGGTCGACGACGCCTCCGTCGTGGACCCCGAGCTGCGGGTGCGCGGCGTCGAAGGGCTCAGGGTCGTGGACGCGTCGATCATGCCGACACTGAACCGTGGCCACACCCACGCCCCGGCCGTCATGATCGGGGAGAAGGCGGCCGACCTGATCAGGAACGCGGGATGACGTAGGCGCGCCACCTCGCCCGCAGGATCGTCCTCGACGCCGGTGATCCGGGCACGCAGGCCTGGTGGGAGCGCGACCGCGTTCGCGGCGGGTGCTCCGGCGGCGGGCCGAATAATGCTAGGTTTCGCAGTCGTGACTCCTCCGCCCCCTGAAGGAGGCGGCTTCTCGCTAAGCCGCTTCCGCAGGTTCGCGAAGGGCAAGCCCTGCCCTGAGGATGTTGACCGCCGCGTTGACGTCGGCGTGTGCGGTATGTCCGCACGCCGTGCAGGCGAAGTCGGCCTGGGTGACGCGGTTTTCCTTCGCGTTGTGCCCGCAGCGGGCGCAGGTGCGGGAGGTGGCGGCGGGGTTCACCGCGATCAGCTTGCGACCGGCGCTTTCAGCCTTGTGCGCGAGGATCGTCAGGAACACCCCCCAGCCAGCGTCCAGGATGCTCCGGTTGAGGCCGGACTTGGCCGCGACGTTGCGGCCGGGAGCTTCGGTCGTGCCGGACGCCGAGCGGGTCATGTTCGCGATCCGCAGGTCCTCGTGCACGATCACGTCATAGGTGCGGACCAGGGCGAGCGCGGCCTTGTGCGCGCCGTCCAGACGTTGCCTGCGCACCCTGGTGTGCAGCGCGGCCACGCGGGCCACCGCCTTACGCCGCCGCTTGGAGCCCCGCTTCTTGCGGGCCAGAGCCCGCTGCGCGGCGGCCAGCCGGTCAGCGGAGGCGGCCAGGGGGCGGGGGTTGCTCAGATGCTGTCCGTCGGAGGTGGTGACGAGGGACGCCACGCCCATGTCGATCCCGGCGACCGCGCCGGTGGCGGGCAGCGGCTCGGCGGGCACGTCGTCGCACGACAGGACCACGAACCAGCGCGAGCCCTCGCGCTTGACGCTGATCGTCTTCACCTGGCCGCGCACGGGCCGGTGCCGGTGGACGCGGACGTGCCCGACCCCCTGGAGGCGCACGTAGGTCGTGGTGGGGTGGCCGGGCTGGGAGTCCCACCGGCAGCCGTCGCCGTCCTTGGGCCATTCGACCGTGTCGAACCGGCCGCGCCCCTTGAACCGCGGGAAGCCCGGGGTGCGACCCGCGCGGACCCGCTTGAAGAACGCGGCGAACGCCTTGTCGAGCCGTCGCAGGGTGGCCTGCTGGGAGGAGAACGACCAACGCGCCTGCCCGTCCGGGTCGTCGGCGCGGATGTGTTTCAGCTCGGCCGACTGCTCGCCGTACCGGACGCTCACGCCCGCCTTGGCGTAGGCGGTGCGGCGGTGCTCCAGAGCGGCGTTGTAGAGCTGGCGGTGGTCCTCCAGGCACGCCGCCAGCGCCGCCGCCTGCCGGGCGGTGGGGCGCAGCAGGAATCGGAACGACCTGCGCACACCCCACCTCCCATCACGTTCGGTAACGGCATCACCACGATACTGGCTGGCGCCGACAAAATCAGGAAGGACATCCGTGATGCGCAGATGTGACAGGTCAGGGCACACTCGGGCCTTGACGGCCCTCCCGCTCCCGATTCACCCGTCGACTCAAGACGACGGTCCCCTCGGGAGGATCTGATGGAGATCAGGAATGTCCACGCCAACGGGGTGGAGTTCGCGTACCTGACGATGGGGGAGGGGCCGCTGGCGCTGTGCCTGCACGGCTTCCCCGACACCGCCCACACCTGGCGCCACCTGATGCCTGCGCTGGCCGAGCGCGGCTACCGCGCGGTCGCGCCGTTCATGCGCGGTTACGCACCCACCGAGGTGCCCGCCGACGGCGCGTACGAGCAGGCCGCGCTGGTCGCCGACGTGCGCGCCCTGCACGAGGAACTCGGCGGCGACGCCGACGCGGTCGTCGTCGGCCACGACTGGGGCGCCTTCCCCGTCTACCTCACCGCCGGCCGCTTCCGCAGGGCCGTGGCACTCGCCGTGCCGCCGCCCGGCGTGCTCGGCTCGAGCTTCCTCGACTACGACCAGCTCAAGCGCTCGTTCTACGTCTTCCTCTTCCAGACCGGCATGGCCGAGGCCGCCGCCTCCAGGCCCGGCTTCTTCGACAACCTCTGGCGCGACTGGTCGCCCGGCTACGACGCGCGCCAGGACCTCGAGTTCGTCCGGCGCAGCATCGGCGCGCCCGCCAACCTCAGCGCGGCCATCGGCTACTACCGCTCGATGCTCGGCACCACGCCGCCCTCCGGCCGCTATCCGGAGGTCGAGTCCAAGGTGACGGGGCCCGTCCTCTACCTGCACGGCGCCCAGGACGGTTGCCTGAGCGCCGAGCTGACGCGCGACGCGCCCGGCCTCCTGCCGGAGGGCTCGCGGGTGCGGCAGGTGGCGGGGGCCGGGCACTTCCTCCATCTCGAACGGCCCGTCGAGGTCAACCGGCTCATCCTCGACTGGCTCGGCCCGGCGTCCTCGGCCGAGCTGACCCAGATCCGCCCGATGGGCTTCAACCCCGGCTCCGGGCCTTTCTGAGCACCTGCCACCCCGGATGCCCGGCAGATACGTACGGTGTACGTCCGGACCATTGACGTAAGTGGCCGCTTTCCGAATGATGGCCACATGAGCGTCCTCGACTTCGATCTGTCGGACCCCGAGTTCTGGGCCAGGCCCATGGACGAGCGAGAGAGGGCGTTCGAGCGGCTGCGCTCGCGCGAGACGCCCGCCTTCTTCGAGGAGATGGAGCTCTCCTTCGCGCCCAAGGGGCCCGGCTACCACGCGCTGGTCAAGCACGCCGACATCCTCGAGGCCAGCCGCAATCCCGAGGTCTTCAGCTCCGGTCAGGGCGGCGCGACGAACATTCCCGACATGCCCGCCGAGTTCACCGAGTATTTCGGCTCGATGATCAACATGGACGACCCCCGGCACGCGAGGCTCCGCAGGATCGTCTCGCGCGCGTTCACGCCCAAGATGATCAAGCAGTTCGAGGCGGACGTCGAGGCGGCGGCGGGCGCCATCGTCGGCGACCTCATCGCCAAGGGGTCCGGCTGCGACTTCGTCACCGAGGTCGCCGCGCGCCTGCCCCTGAAGATCATCTGCGACATGATGGGCATTCCCGAGCACGACTACCGGTTCGTCTTCGACCGCTCCAACATCATCCTCGGCGGCTTCGACCCCGAATACACCGGCGGCGACCTCACCCAGATCGCCGACCGCCTGCTCACCGCCGGCATGGAGCTGCAGCAGCTGGTCCAGGACCTGGCCGCCCACCGCGCCGACCACCCCACCAACGACCTGACGTCATCCCTGGTCAACGCGAACATCGACGGTGAGCGGCTGACGATGCAGGAGCTGGGCTCGTTCTTCATCCTGCTGGTCGTGGCCGGCAACGAGACCACCAGGAACGCCATCTCGTACGGCCTGCGCCTGCTCACCACGAACCCCGGCCAGCGCGCGCTCTGGCTGGACGACATCGACGGGCGCGCGCCGGGAGCCGTGGAGGAGATCGTGCGCCTGGCCTCCCCGGTGAACTTCATGCGCCGCAAGGTCACCCGCGACCACGAGATGAACGGCCACCTCTACCGCAAGGGCGAGAAGGCGGTCCTGTTCTACTGGGCGGCCAACCGGGACGAGGACGTGTTCGCCGACCCGCTGGGCTTCGACATCACCCGCGACCCCAACCCGCACGTCGGCTTCGGCGGCCCGGGCCCGCACTTCTGCCTCGGCGCCCACCTGGCCAGGCGGGAGATCACGGTGATGTTCCGCGAGCTGCTGCGCCGCGTCCCGCACATCGAGGGCGGCAAGCCGGACCGCCTGCACTCCAGCTTCATCAACGGCATCAAGCACATGGAGTGCGCCTTCTAGCCGTCGACGCCCCGGGTCAGGAGGCCAACCTGATCTGGTTCATGACCGTGCGGACGTCGGGCAGGAGCCGCTTGCTCTCGGCCGGGATCGACATGTAGACGATGGCCGGGACGTTGCCGCCGGTGTTGACGGCCATCGTCACGATCGTGGCCTTCTCGGTCTGCGACGTCAGCGAGTACGCGATCAGCCGTCCCGTGGAGTCGCCCACCTTGATCGCCTGCTGGGCGATCTTGCGGACCTTGTTGTCCTTGGGGAAGTAGCTCCTGCGGGCGGAGAGCACGACCTGCTTGATGGCCGGCTCCAGGTCGTCCGGCTCGTAGTACGAGGCCAGCCGCTGCGACAGCGGTGCCGTCATCAGCTGCGCGTAGCGCTCGGGCGCGACCTGGACGTACTGCCGGGTGTCGAAGCCGTACGTGGCCTTGACCGTGGCGCGCTGGTCCAGCCGCCAGTCACCGCCGAGGCGCGGGACCGAGATGCGGGCCGGCGCGTCCGGGATCCTGCCGATGACGGGGGAGGGCTTGCCGGAGTATTTCGGCAGCGGGCCGATCGACGACGAGGTCTTGGTGGCGCGCGGCTTCTTCGAGGCGGACGGCTGCGCCGCGACGTTGGAGCTCGCCGGGTCCTCGCTCGCGAGCGGTCCCGCGAGGAACGCCCAGATCAGCGCGATCACCAGGGCGACCGCCACCGAACTGCCGAGGGCGTACATCCAGACAGGTTTGCCCGGTTCCTCCTCCAGGGCGTCCTGTCCGCCCATGGCCTGGTAGTTGTCGCCGAAGACGGTGTTCCAGAGCTCCTGCTGGCGCTCGGGCGGCGGGGTGCGCGACCCGCTGATCTGGCCCGCCGTCACGAAGCGGCGGTCGGGGTCGGAGGGATCACGGTTGAGGTTCGAGCCGGGGCGGGAGGCGTGGTCCTCGCCGGGGGGCGTGTCAGTGTGGGGGGAGTCCATGGGGGAGGAGGGCACCGCGCGATCGTCTCGCAGGTTCTCGGAGTGTCTGGCGTACGTGATCGTCCGCTCGGAGGCGGGGACGGAGGACGGGGGAGGGTGGGCTGTGGACGGGCCGTCGTGCGGCGGGGTGTTGTTCGGGGCGGACTGGCGGTGCGAGGGCGTGGGCTCCGGCGACTCGGCCGCGTGGCGCTTGCCCCGTGGCGCCGGTTCGTCCGGCCACGCGCCGGGAGCCGGGGCCGGCGGCTGCGCCCACGCGGGCACGGGGTCGGGGACCTGAGGCTGCTCGGGGTGCTGGGGCGCCTTCGTGCCGCCCTGTGGTGGCCGGTCCAGCCGCGAGGAGGGGCCCGGGGCGGCCTGCGGTGGTCCGGCCGTGCTCTGGGGGGACGCCTCCGGCCAGGACATGGGCACCTCGGAGGACGTCTCGGGCCACGAGACCGGCACGTCCTGGTGTGGTGCGTCGGGCCGGGAGGAGGGAGCGGCGGGGTTCTGCGCGGAGCCGGGCGGCCATGCGGAGGGCCCCGCGCGGTCCTGCGGTGGGAGGTCCGGCCAGGAGGAGGCGCCAGGGGCGGTGCTCCGGGGCGGCTCGGGCCAGGACGGGCCGGTCGTGTCCTGCGGGGAGGCCGCGTGGCGTGAGCGGCGGGGCGGCTCGGGCCAGGAGTCGTCCTTGCGCGGCGGCTCCGGCCAGGCGGGGTCGCCGTGGGCGGGCACCGGTGCCTCGGGCCACGCTGTGGGAACGTCGGCGGCGTGCGAGCCGGACGACCGCGTGCCGGATCCGTCGCGTCGCGGCGCGTCGGGCCAGGACGGCAGGTGTGATCCGGAATCATCCGCTGCCATGGCCGGCCCTCCCGATGTAGTGTCCGGATTCGCCCTTATATCCGGATTTGACGTCCGAGGCATGATCTCATGGGATTTTCCAGGAGATGCAGGCGGTTCCGCAGCGAAACGAGCGAAGCCGTCAGGATCGGTCGGCGGATCCTGGAGCGGCAGGTCGGCTTCCGGACGATCAGGCTCAGCTGGGTACACCACGGCGACAAGGCTATTCTTCTGGGACGAATGAGGTCACAACGGATACATCACCATCAGGTCTCGCTGGACCTGAAGGATCTATTGTGCCCGCCGGCCTCGATCGAGTATCTGCATTCAGCCGAAGACGTGCGCTAGGCTTGACACATGCGTTCCGCGACCCTGCTTCTTATCGGGCCGCGACGGCCCTGAAGATCTCGCCGTCGCGGCTCCACCCCTCGTTGTGTGCACGGGGGGTTTTCTTATGGGTCCGAGTCAATTCAAAGGACAGTAGCCGTGAGTGAGTACGATCCGCAGGCGCTGCAGGCCAAGTGGCAGCAGCGATGGGAGGAGCAGGACCCCTACCGGGCGAGCGAAGACCCGGCCGACCCCCGCGAGCGGCGCTACATGCTCGACATGTTCCCCTACCCGTCGGGCGACCTGCACATGGGCCACGGTGAGGTCTTCGCCATCGGCGATGTCATCGCGCGCTTCTGGATGCAGCAGGGCTACAACGTCCTGCACCCGATCGGCTGGGACTCCTTCGGACTGCCCGCCGAGAACGCCGCGATCAGGCGCAACGCCCACCCGGCCGAGTGGACCTACGCCAACATCGAGACGCAGGCCACCTCGTTCCGGCGCTACGCCGTCTCCTTTGACTGGTCGCGTCGCCTGCACACCAGCGACCCCGACTACTACCGGTGGAACCAGTGGCTGTTCAACCGGTTCTTCGAGCGCGGCCTGGCCTACCGCAAGGGCGGCCTGGTCAACTGGTGCCCCAACGACCAGACCGTGCTGGCCAACGAGCAGGTCGTGGCCGGCAAGTGCGAGCGCTGCGGCGCCGACGTGATCCGCCGCGAGCTGACGCAGTGGTACTTCAAGATCACTGACTACGCGCAGCGGCTGCTGGACGACATGGACCAGCTGGACACCTGGCCCGAGCGGCTGCTGACCATGCAGCGCAACTGGATCGGCCGCTCCGAGGGCGCCGACGTGCTGTTCGAGATCGAGGGCCGCGACGAGCCGGTCCACGTCTACACCACGCGGCCCGACACCCTGTTCGGCGCCACGTTCTTCGTGGTCGCCGCCGACGCCGCGCTGGCCGACGAGATCGTCACCGACCAGCACCGCGCCCGCTTCGAGGCCTACCGCGCCGAGGTCGCCAAGCTGAGCGACATCGAGCGGCTGGCCACCGACAAGGAGAAGACGGGCGTCTTCCTGGGCCGCTACGCGATCAACCCGGTCAACGGCGAGCGCATCCCCGTCTGGGCGGCCGACTACGTGCTGTCCGACTACGGCCACGGCGCCATCATGGCCGTGCCCGCCCACGACCAGCGCGACCTGGACTTCGCGGTGAAGTTCGGGCTGCCGGTGAAGGTCGTCGTGCACACCGGCCTGGCCGACCCGGGCGAGACCGGCGAGGCCACGCCCGGCGAGGGCACGCTGGTCAACTCAGGGCCGCTCGACGGCCTGAGCAAGACCGAGGCCATCGCCAGGATCATCGAGGTCCTGGAGCGTGACGGCAGGGGCACGGGCGCGGTCAACTACCGGCTGCGCGACTGGCTGCTGTCCCGGCAGCGGTTCTGGGGCACGCCGATCCCGATCATCCACTGCCCCGACTGCGGCGAGGTGCCCGTCCCCGACGAGCAACTGCCGGTCACGCTGCCCGACATGCGGGGCGAGGCGCTGGCGCCCAAGGGCGTCTCCCCGCTGGCCAGCGCGACGGAGTGGGTCAACGTCGAGTGCCCCAAGTGCTCCGGTCCCGCCCAGCGCGACACCGACACGATGGACACCTTCGTCGACTCGTCGTGGTATTTCCTGCGTTACTGCTCGCCGGGCTACACCGACGGCCCGTTCGACCCCGAGCAGGTGCGCAAGTGGGGCCCGATCGACCAGTATGTCGGCGGCATCGAGCACGCGGTGCTGCACCTGCTGTATTCGCGGTTCTTCACCAAGGTCCTGCACGACATGGGCATGGTCGACTTCACCGAGCCGTTCGTCCGCATGCTCAACCAGGGTCAGGTGATCAACGGCGGCAAGTCCATGTCGAAGTCCCTGGGCAACGGCGTGGACCTGGGCCAGCAGATCGACGACTTCGGCGTCGACGCCGTGCGCCTGACGATGATCTTCGCCGGTCCGCCTGAGGACGACATCGACTGGGCCGACCTCTCACCGGCCGCCTCGCAGAAGTTCCTGGCCCGCGTGCTGCGCGTGATGTCCGAGGTGACCAGCGAGCCCGGCGTCGCGTTCGAGGGCGGCGACGTGGAGCTGCGCAAGGTCACGCACCGCACGATCGACGAGGTCACCAGGCTGGTCGAGTCCTACCGCTTCAACGTGGCGGTGGCGCGCATGATGGAGCTGACCTCCGCCACGCGCAAGGCCGTCGACTCCGGCCCCGGCCCGGCCGACCCGGCGGTGCGCGAGGCCGCCGAGACGCTGGCCGTCATGCTGTCGCTGGTGGCCCCCTACACCGCCGAGGAGGGCTGGGAGCGGCTGGGCCGCACCGGTCCCGTCACCTTCGCCGGCTGGCCGGTGGCCGAGCCGCAGCTGCTGGTGCAGGAGTCGGTCACCTGCGTGGTGCAGGTGGCGGGCAAGGTCCGCGACCGCCTGGAGGTCCCGCCCGGCATCAGCGAGGACGACCTGCGGGCGCTGGCCCTGGCCTCGGAGAAGGTCGCCACCTACCTGCAGAACGCGCCCCGCAAGGTGATCGTCCGGGCGCCCAAGCTGGTCAACATCGTCCCTTAGAGGGAGCGCAGGGCCGGCAGCAGTTCCTTCTCCGCCCAGTCGAAGAAGGGCTGCTGCCGGTCGTGCCCGATCTGGACGAGCGCGATGTGGGTGTATCCCGCGTCGACGTACTTCCTCGCGGCCTGCACGACCGCGTCCACGTCGTCGCCGCAGGGCACGCTCTGGGCCACGTCCTCCGGGCGCACGGTGCCGGCGGCGGCGGCGAAGTTCACCGGCGCGGGCAGCTCGGCCATGACCTTCCAGCCGCCGGTGGCCGCCCAGCGCCACAACGTGTGCGCGCGCTCCTTGGCGGCCTCGACGTCGGTGTCGTAGGAGAGGGCGAGCTGGCCGTAGACGGGCCTGCCGTGGCCGCCCGCCGCGTGGAACTGCTGCACCACCTCCGGCAGCGGCTCGTTGACCACGAGCACGTCGCCGTACTCGGCGGCGAGCTCGGCGGACTGCCCGCCGGAGGCGGCGATGCCGATCGGCACCGGCCGCTCCGGCAGGTCGTAGAGCTTGGCGGAGTCGACGTCGTAGAACTCGCCCTGGCGGGTGACGTACTCGCCGCTGAAGAGCTCCCTGATGATCTGTACGGCCTCGGCGAACATGCGGTGCCTGGTGTCGACCGGCGGCCAGCCCTCGCCGATGACGTGCTCGTTGAGGTTCTCGCCCGCCCCGAGCCCCAGGGTGAACCGGCCCCCGCTCAGCACGCCCATCGTGGCCGCCTTCTGCGCGACCACGGCCGGGTGGTAGCGCATGATGGGGCACGTCACGTAGGTCATGAGCGGGAGCCGCTCGGTGACCTGGGCTGCGGCGCCGAGCACCGACCAGCAGTAGGGCGAGTGCCCCATCTCCTCCAGCCACGGGAAGTAGTGGTCGGAGATGACCGCGTAGTCGAAGCCGATCCGCTCGGCCGCCGCGGCGTAGTCGACCAGCTCGCGGGCTGGGGTCTGTTCGGACATCAGGGTGTAGCCGATGTGTACCATGCGTCCCGGCTACCCCTGTCAGCCGGGATTAGCGTCCAGGAACCGGAGATCGTCAACGGCAGCGGTCGCGCATCTCCTCGGCCACCAGGCCCAGGCCGATGCCCAGCAACCAGACGTCCTTGGCGATCGCGACGCCCTGCTCGGAGGGCCGCAGGCTGCCATCCTGCCGCAGGCCGGGCGTCTTGAGATACAGGCCGAGCAGGCCCGCCGCGAAGCCCGTCAGCGCGGCCCCCGCCAGGAGTGAAGGCACCAGCGGCACCAGCAGGGCCACGCCGAGGGTGATCTCCGCCTTGGAGAGCAGCCTGGTGAAGGTGAGCGGGCTCATCCTGTGCAGGAACGGATAGGTGCCCGAGGCCATGCCGTGCAGGCTCGCGGCGGTGTCCTCGCCTGCGCCTGACTTGCTGAGCCCGGAGTTGAGGATGACGGCCGCGGCGGCCAGCCGGGGCGGGAGCTGGTGCGGGCGGGCGAGGATCTTCATGGTGCCTCACAGGATGCAGAAGCCGGAATTCGTACCATTCCCCTGCATGTCCGGCGCATCCCGGACTTGGCCGTTCCGAGGACAGGGTCAGTTCGCTGGGGAGAGAATTCTTGGGCTGGCCTTGGTCTCGCGCATTAGTGTGCATCTGTGACAAATGGCGCATACCTCAGACACCCGCACCTGCACGGTGACATGGTGACCTTCGTCGCCGACGACGACGTCTGGCTGGCTCCCCTGACAGGAGGCAGAGCCTGGCGCTTCACCGCGGACCGCGTATCGGTGTCGCATCCGAGATTCTCGCCCGACGGCAGCCGCATCGCGTGGACCAGCGGCAAGGAGGGCGCTCCGGAGGTGTTCGCGGCCGAGATCGACGGCCCGGAGGGCGAACGGCTGACCCACTGGGGCAACACGGCGACCGGCGTACGCGGATGGACCCCCGAGGGCGACGTGCTCGCGGTCAGCGCGGCCGGGCAGAGCGAGACCAGCAGGAACTGGGCCTACGCGGTGCCGCTCGACGGGGGACCGGCCACACGCCTGCCGTACGGGTGGCTGAGCGACGTCGCGGTCAACGGCGTCCAGGTGGCGACCGTGTCGCCGATGTGGCGAGAGCCCTCGCAGTGGAAGCGGTACCGAGGCGGCACCGCCGGCAAGATCTGGGTCGACGCCGACGGCGACGGAGCGTTCACCAGGCTGTTCGCCGACAGCGCGGCACAGTACTGGTCGGCCGGCTGGGTGGGCGACAGGATCGTGTTCCTGGCCGACATCGACGGCGCCGGCAACCTCTACTCCGCTCGCCCCGACGGCTCCGACCTGCGCAAGCACAGCTCCCACGAGGAGTTCTACGCCCGCCACGCCGCCGGTGACGGCGAGCGGGTGATCTACAGCCACGCCGGCGACCTGTGGCTGCTGGAGAGCCTGGACGCCGAGCCGTACCGGTTGGACGTGCGGCTGGGCGGGCCGCGGCCAGGACGGGCCCGGCGGCCGGCGCCCCTGCGGGCGGGCTCGTTCTCGCCCGACGCGAGCGGGCGGGCCAGCGCCGTGGAGATCCGCGGCACCGCCCACTGGGTGACCCACCGCGACGGCCCCGCCGGCGTGCTCCGCGCGCAGCCCGGCGTCCGCGTACGCCTCCCGCAGGCCCTGGACTCCGGCGGGCGGGCCGTGTGGGTGTCCGACGCGAGCGGCGAGGACGGGCTGGAGGTCGGCACGCCAGGAGGCGAGATCAGGACGCTGGCCACCGGTCAGCTCGGCCGCGTGCTCGACCTGGAGGCCGCCCCCGACGGCAAGCACGTGGCGGTGGCCACCCACGACGGGCGGCTGCTGGTCGCCGACCTCGAAACCGGGAACCTCCGCGAGCTCGACCGCACCACGCAGGGAGACGTCAGCGGCCTGACGTTCTCGCCCGACTCGAGCTGGCTGGCCTGGGTGCATCCGGACCACGAGCCGCTGTCACAGATCAAGATCGGACGCGTCGACGGGACCTCCGTCATCGACGTGACCCCGATGCGGTTCGCCGACTACGGCCCCGTCTTCACCAAGGACGGCAAACACCTGGCGTTCCTGTCGATCCGGACGTTCGACCCCGTCTACGACACCCACAGCTTCGACCTGTCGTTTCCCCAAGGCTGCCGCCCCTACCTCGTGCCGCTGCAGGCCGGCACCCCGTCGCCGTTCGACCCCTCGCTGCAGGGCCGCGGATTCAACGGCGAGGACGACAAGGCCGCCAAGGACGACGGGGCGAAGGACGACGCGCCGCCGTGCACCGAGGTGGACCCCGACGGCATCGCCTCCCGCGTGGTGCCGGTGCCGGTGCCCTCGGGGCTCTACAGCAACCTGCGCACCGCCAAGGACGCCCTCCTCTGGCTGCGCCACCCCCTCACCGGCCGCCTGGGCGACGGCACCGAGTCCGAGAACGACACCGTGCTCGAACGGTACGACCTCAAGAAGCGCGCCAAGGCCGAGCTGGGCAAGGAGGTGCGCTCGTTCGAGGTCAGCGGCGACGGCGCCAGGCTCGTCACCAACGGCAAGGACGGCCTGCAGACCCGCTCCGCCTCCGAGGGGGACGAGGTCGTCACCATCGACCTCGACCGCGTCACCGTCCAGATCGACCCGGTCGCCGAATGGCGGCAGGGCTTCCGCGAGGCCGGTCGGCTCATGCGCGACCACTTCTGGCGCGAGGACATGAACGGCGTCGACTGGCAGGCCGTACTCGACCGCTACGAGCCGCTGGTCGACCGCATCGGCTGCCACTCCGAGCTGATCGACCTGCTCTGGGAGGCCCAGGGCGAGCTGGGCACCTCGCACGCCTACGCCGTGGCCAACGCCGGCGGCCACGACCCCCGCCGCCGCCAGGGACTGCTCGGCGCCGACCTGGCCAGGGACGGCGACGGCGTGTGGCGGGTCACCCGCGTCCTGCCCGGCGAGTCGTCCGACCCCGCCGCCCGCTCGCCGCTGCTCGCCCCGGGCGTCGGCGTCCGCCCCGGCGACGCGATCACCGCCGTCGGCGGCCGCCCCGTCGACCCGGTACGCGGGCCGCTCGCCCTGCTGGCCGGCACTGCCGACCGGCCCACCGAGCTGACCATCCGCCCCGCCTCAGGGGGCGAGCCGCGCCGCGTCGTGGTGAACCCCATCGCCGACGAGACGCAGCTGCGCTACCACGACTGGGTGGAGGACCGCCGCGCCCACGTCAGGCAGGCTTCGGGCGGCCGGCTCGGCTACCTGCACGTGCCCGACATGGTGGCCTCGGGGTGGGCGCAGTTCCACCGCGACCTGCGTACCGAGATGGCCCGTGACGGGCTCATCGTGGACGTCCGCGAGAACAGCGGCGGGCACCTGTCGGAGCTGGTGCTGGAGAAGCTGTCCAGGAAGGTCACCGCGTGGTCGCTGGTCCGCGGGTACGAGCCGATGCGCTACCCGGAGGACTCGCCGCGCGGGCCGATCGTGACCGTCACCGACGAGTTCGCCGGCTCCGACGGGGACATCGTGAGCGCGGGGGTCAAGAACCGCGGGATCGGGCCGCTCGTGGGCACGCGGACGTGGGGCGGCGTGATCGGGATCGACTCGCGCTACACGCTCGTCGACGGGACCCGCGTGACGCAGCCGCGCTACGCGTTCTGGATCGAAGGCCCTGGGTGGGGGGTGGAGAACTACGGGGTCGACCCCGACGTCGAAGTGGTGATCACGCCGCAGGACCGGGTCGCGGGGCGTGACCCGCAGCTCGACAAGGCCATCGAGCTGGCCATGGCCGCCCTGGAGGAGAACCCGCCCGCCACGCCCCCCAGCCTGCCTCCCGCCCGCTGACCGTGCACACCGGTGGGGAGGGGCCGTACGGCCCCTCCCCACCGGTGATCAATCCCAACGCCCACCCGCCGAGCGCGCCCGGCCCGCACCGCCCCGGGCCTCGCCCGGTCGGGCGGTGTCGGGCTCGGCTCCGGCCGCGCGGGACGCAGCCGCGGCCGTGGTCCCGCGCCGGCCGACGCGGGTCAGCTGCAGCCGCTGGTCGAGCCGCAGCCCTCGCAGACGTAGCAGCTGCCGGCCGGGCGCATCTTGGTGCCGCAGGTCATGCAGAGCGGCGCGTCCGCGGTGAAGCGCTGGTGGCTCTCCAGCGTCAGCTCGGCGACCGGCTGCTCCGCCTTGGGCTGGGTCCTGGTCTCGATGGGCGCCGACTGGGCCAGCGCCTCGCGGTCGACCGGCTCCTGGAGCGCCGCGGGGTCCTCGCCCCGCTGCTGCGCCGCCCGCTCGGCCGCCGAGAAGATGCCCAGGGCCGCCCGCTCCTCATAGGGCAGGTGGTCGAGCGCCAGGCGGCGGAAGATGTAGTCCATCACCGACGTGGCCATCCGGATGTCCGGGTCGTCCGTCATGCCGGCCGGCTCGAACCGCATGTTCACGAACTTGCTCATGTACGTCTCCAGCGGCACTCCGTACTGGAGCCCGATGGAGATCGCCACGGAGAACGCGTCCATGACGCCCGCCAGCGTCGAACCCTGCTTGGACATCTTGAGGAAGACCTCGCCGAGCCCGTCGTCAGGGTAGGAGGAGGCGGTCATGTAGCCCTTGGCGCCGCCCACGGTGAACCGGGTGGTCATGCTCGGCCGCTGGTTGGGCATGCGCCGGCGGGTCGGCCGGTTGACCTCGACGACCTTGACCTCGGGCTCCGCCTGCGGCTCCTCCTTCTTGGAGCCGTTGCCCGCCGACAGCGGCTGGCCGACCTTGCAGTTGTCGCGGTAGACGGCCAGGGCCTTGAGGCCGAGGCGCCAGCCCTCGGCGTAGACCTGCTCGATGTCGTCGATCGTGGCCGACTCGGGCAGGTTGACCGTCTTCGAGATGGCGCCGGACAGGAACGGCTGCGTGGCCGCCATCATCCGCACGTGACCCATGGGCGCGATCGCCCGCTCGCCCATCGCGCAGTCGAACACCTCGTAGTGCTCCCGTCGCAGGCCGGGCGCGTCGACGACGTGACTGTGCTCGGCGATGTGCTCGACGATGGCCTCGATCTGCTCCTGCTGGTAGCCGAGCTGCTTGAGCGCCCGCGGGATCGTCTGGTTGACGATCTGCATGGAACCGCCGCCGACCAGCTTCTTGAACTTGACCAGCGCCAGGTCCGGCTCGATGCCCGTCGTGTCGCAGTCCATCATGAGGCCGATGGTGCCGGTGGGGGCGAGCAGACTGGCCTGGGCGTTGCGGTAGCCGTGCTTCTCGCCCAGCTTGAGGCACTCCGACCACTGGCGCGAAGCCTCGGAGTGGATCTTCGCGTCCATGGAGCCCACCGTGCGCAGGTCGTCGTTGGCCGCCGCGTGCTTGCGCATGACCCGCTTGTGCGGCTCGGCGTTCCTGGCATATCCGTCGTACGGCCCCACCACGCCCGCCAGTTCGGCGCTGCGCCGGTAGGACACGCCGGTCATCAGCGACGTGATCGCCCCGGCCACCGCCCGGCCGCCGTCGGAGTCGTAGGCGTGCCCGGTGGCCATCAGCAGCGCGCCCAGGTTGGCGTAGCCGATGCCGAGCTGCCGGTAGGCGCGGGTGGTCTCGCCGATCTTCTCGGTCGGGAAGTCGGCGAACGAGATCGAGATGTCCATCGCGGTGATGATCAGCTCGGTCAGCTTGACGAAGTCGGCGACGTTGAAGGAGTTGTCGTCCTTCAGGAACTTCAGCAGGTTGATGCTGGCCAGATTGCAGGACGAGTTGTCCAGATGCACGTATTCCGAGCAGGGATTACTTGCCGTGATACGTCCGGTTTCCGGGGTGGTGTGCCAGTCGTTGATCGTGTCGTCGTACTGCAGGCCGGGGTCGGCGCACTCCCAGGCGGCCTTGGCCATCTTGCGGAAGAGGCCTCTGGCGTCGACCTTCTCGATGACCTCACCGGTCAGGCGGGCGCGCAGGCCGAAGTCGCCGCCCTTCTCCACCGCCCGCATGAACTCGTCGGAGACGCGCACCGAGTTGTTGGCGTTCTGGTACTGCACGGAGACGATGTCCTTGCCGCCCAGGTCCATGTCGAACCCGGCGTCGCGCAGCGCGCGGACTTTGTCCTCCTCGCGCGCCTTGGTCTCGATGAACTCCTCGATGTCGGGGTGGTCGACGTCGAGCACCACCATCTTGGCGGCCCTGCGGGTCGCGCCGCCGGACTTGATCGTCCCCGCGGACGCGTCGGCGCCGCGCATGAACGACACCGGGCCGCTGGCCGTGCCGCCGCTGGAGAGCAGCTCCTTGGAGGAACGGATGCGGGACAGGTTGACCCCGGAGCCCGAACCGCCCTTGAAGATCACGCCCTCTTCTTTGTACCACTCCAGGATCGACTCCATCTGGTCGTCCACGGAGAGGATGAAACACGCCGACACTTGCTGCGGCGACTGGGTGCCGACGTTGAACCAGACCGGCGAGTTGAACGCGAACACCTGGTGGGCGAGCGCGTGCTTCAGCTCGTGGTCGAAGATCTCGGCGTCCTCGTCACCGGCGAAGTAGCCGTGCTCGATGCCCGTCCTCGTGTAGACGCCGACGACCCGGTCGATCAACTGCTTCAGGCTCCACTCGCGCTGCGGGGTGCCCACCGCGCCGCGGAAGTATTTCGTGGTCACGATGTTGGCCGCGTTGACCGACCAGAACGCGGGGAATTCGACACCCCGCTGCTCGAAGTTGACCGAGCCGTCGCGCCAGTTGGTCATGACGACGTCGCGGCGCTCCCACTGGATCTCGTCATACGGGTGCACACCGGGCTTGGTGAAGATGCGCTTCATCTTCAGTCCCTTACGCGGACGCTTGCCCCCGCGCGCCACTGAACCGCTGGCCGTCTCCGTCATGACTCCCCCTTCTCCGCCTTCAACTGTGAGATCTCGGCTTCGAAGTCCGCCAGGCTCTCGAAACCGCGATACACCGATGCGAAACGCAAATAGGCCACCTCGTCGAGCTCCCGCAGCGGGCCGAGGATCGCCAGGCCCACCTCGTTGGAGGGGATCTCCGCCGCGCCCTTGGCCCTGATGGCCTCCTCCACCCGCTGCCCGAGCTGCGCCAGCGAGTCCTCGCTGACGGGTCTGCCCTGGCAGGCGCGCCGCACGCCTGCGACGACCTTCTCCCGCGAGAACGGTTCCGTCACTCCGCTGCGCTTGCTCACCATGAGCAGTACGGTCTCCTGCGTGGTGAACCTGCGCCCGCACTCGGGACAGGTGCGCCGGCGCCTGATGGCCGCACCGTCGTCCGTCGAACGGCTGTCGATGACCCTGGTGTCAGGGTGGCGACAGAACGGGCAGTGCACTCTTTCGCCTCCAAGGCCCCTGCTTCACCACGAATCCGAACCCGCACGAGGGGACGCTCGCGCACGCTCCATGGCTGACCACGGAACGGTGGCATAACCACAAGGTGTGGTGAACCTACATCGGTGTAACTACTAGATGTTGTGGTCCAACCGTAGAAGCGTGCGACCATGAACGCAAGTTGAGCCACTCCATCGCACCGAAGTCGCTGATCAGCCCGCCATCCTCTTCTGTCCCGGGCGTGTCGTGCCTTCGCGAGGGGCGTTCGCCCAGTTGAGCGTGTCACAAGAGTTGTGCGCGGCCTCTTCGGCGAACGATCCTCACAACGCTACCGGAGGTCACTTCGACCACCACGCCCCCTGCTTGCGCGCCCATGTCGCCTCCGCCCGGGCCCTTGCCTCCGCGGCGCCGTGCGGCGGGCTCCCGGCGACCAGCCGCCGTCCGCGGGTCGCGGCGGGACGGTGGTGAGCTCACCGGGCGTGGACGGCAGGTGAGCCGGCCGAACGAGGGCGGCGGGAGAGCTGGCCGGCAGCGGTCAGCGTAAGGTGGCCTCGTCTTTCGGGAGGTAGAGACGGCTGCCGGGGCGGATGAGGGAATCGGGCAGGCCGTTCAGCCGCTTGATCTCCTCCACCAGGACTGCGGGATCCCCGCCACGGGAGAGGGCGTCGGCGATCACCCGCAGTGTGTCTCCCTCACGGACCTCGACCCACGGCAACCCCGCGTGGGCCGGCATCATGACGTGGACGGCGGCGTGCCCGGCGGTGCGCGTACCGAGCCAGAACCCGCCCAGGGACAGCAGCGCGGCCGCCACCACCAGCACGACCCGCCCGCGCCTGGTCAGCCGTAGCGGCGGGGTGGTCCGGCGGCGCAACGTGGCGGGGGCCGGCTGCCGCTGCCGCCGCTGCCGCCGCTGCCGCCGTTCCGCCGCTCGGCGACTCCGCAGCCGCGCGATCAACTTTCCGGCCCCCGCCTTCCTCTTCGCTCCGGTCTCCCTCCGCGTCCGGGCCTCGCCCTTCGCCCCGATATCGGCCCTCGTCGAGGCCCCTCCCGCCTCGCTCTGGGCTCTCCGGCCGCCGTTTCGCGTCGTCCCGGGCCCGCTCCTCCGGCTCCCGGCCCGGGGTGTCCCGGGCGCGGTCTTCCGGGTTTCGGTCTGGGCTGCCCCGGCAGGGGTCCTCCGGCTTCTCGTCTGGGTGGTCCGGGG
This sequence comes from Nonomuraea sp. KM88, assembly GCF_052245635.1. Lineage (NCBI taxonomy): Bacteria > Bacillati > Actinomycetota > Actinomycetes > Streptosporangiales > Streptosporangiaceae > Nonomuraea > Nonomuraea sp. KM88. The sequence goes on from NZ_JBQQCC010000002.1 coordinate 147,360, forward strand.
CCCGAGCCTCCGGGTTTCGGCCCTGGGGTGCGTTTGGGCCCGGGTTTCCGCGTCGGTGAGAGGGCCGGCTCCTGCCGGGGGCTCGGCCCCTGTCGTGTTCAAGCCTCTCGGCCCATACCGGCTCGTGGCCCCCATCCGTCGCGAGGCCGCGGTTGAGGCCCGCTTCTCCCTGCCGCCGGCTCCCGCGCCCGCGTTCGCGGCGCGTCTTCGGGTGGAGACGGTCGGGTCGCCGTCGGCGGCGGACCGGACCGGCGGCACGGTGTCGTCGGTCGCTCCGCCCGTGCGGGGCGGCGGGACGAGGCGCAAATGGGATCTTCCTTCGCTATTCGAACGGGACCCCAACCTCTTGCCGGAATTACCGCTGGCGACGGGCTGTGTACGCGTATTGTCTCCCCGTCGATCCTTGCTCTGCGTGGCATCGGCGATGAGGGTGAGCTGTTTGGCGTCTTCGCTGGTCGTGTCCATGTTTGTGGGTGTTCGCATGGATGACCTCCTGCCGTGTGGCCCGAGGAAAAGGCCAAATAAAGATCAGCAAATCGAACACGATGTCGATCGAACTCCCGTACGATGTTGTACACCACGCACGCGATATTTTCGAGGAAGACTCGAACAATTGTTTGAAGATGATCTTCAACAGAGATACGGTCGCTGTGTGCGACATCAAGACCACGGACTGGGAGGTTCGCCGGTGAGGCGGGCCGCCAGGCGAGGAGGAAGAGCATGACCGAGCGGGATGACACGAACGGGGTCAGCGACCTCGCGGTGCGACGGCGAGATTCCCTGGGCCTGACCCCCAGGCAGCGCAAGATCCTGGAAGTGATCCGCGACTCGGTGCAACAGCGCGGCTATCCGCCCTCCATGCGCGAGATCGGCGAGGCGGTGCAGCTGACCAGCACCTCCAGCGTGTCCCACCAGTTGACGGCGTTGCAGCGCAAGGGCTATCTGAGGCGTGACCCGCACCGGCCCCGCGCGCTCGAGGTGCGGCTGCCCGGTGAGCCCGTGATGTGGGTCGATCCTGACGCCGCCCCCGACGTCGAGTCCACGGTGAGCCGCCCCACGGCCGCCTACGTGCCGCTCGTCGGGCGCATCGCCGCCGGTGGGCCGATCCTGGCCGAGGAGAGCGTCGAAGACGTCTTCGCCCTGCCCAAGCAGCTCGTCGGTGAGGGCACCCTCTTCCTCCTCCAGGTCACCGGTGACTCGATGATCGACGCGGCCATCGCCGACGGCGACTGGGTGGTCGTCCGCCAGCAGCCGGTGGCGGAGAGCGGCGACATCGTGGCCGCGATGATCGAAGGCGAGGCCACGGTCAAGACCTTCAAGCGCAAGGACGGCCATGTCTGGCTCGTCCCCCACAACCCCAACTACGAGCCCATTCCCGGTGACGAGGCCAGCGTCCTGGGCAAGGTCGTGGCGGTTCTCCGGCGGCTCTAGCCCGCCGGGGTGACCAGGCGCGCGTCCAACCGCACGCGCCGCGATGACGGCGCGCGCCACCAGCACACATGCCACGGGGGACGACACGGCCCATCATTCCCGGGCTTGTCGCCATCTCGCCGGCCCGTCCTCGAAGAGTCCTCAGCGCGGGCGTTCCACCCCCGCCGCAGTCCCCGGCCGGCGGGCGAAACCCCCGGTGCGCACGTTCACGGGACTGCCCGTGCGCACGCGTACGCGATCGCGTCGTTTCCGGGGACACGCGGTCGGGGCCTTTCGCGATCCCGGGCGTGACCGGCGCCAACGCCGCGACGAGCGCCTGCGGGTCGTGTGCAGCGATGCCGGTCAGCGGGCGGCGTACAACGCGTGCGCGGACGTGATCGCCTGCCCGGCGAAGCCCAGCACGTCCTTCCTGCGCTCGAACGGAGAGCCGTAGAGCGACTGCCGGGGAGCGCCGAAATGGTCACCCAGCCCCGAGGTCAGGCTGCCGAGCGTCGGTGCCGCGGTATCCTCCTCGCGTACGCGCAGCGCCTCGTTCACCACGCGGTGCCAGCGCTCGGGGAACGCCTCCAACGCGTACCGCCCGGCCTCTGTCTTGGAGGTGATGTCGCCGGTCGCGAGCGTGTAGTGCAGGCGTGCGACGCCCGTGACGACCCACAGTGTGCCGTATCCGCCCAGGCAGATCAGGCCCCAGGGCGTGGCCAGCCGGGAGGCCCGGCTCACCAGCCGTCGCCAGTAGCGGTCGAGGTTGTCGTCGGTCCAGGCGGCCAGCGCGTCAGGATCGTTCCAGATCTCGAACTCGTCCGGTTTGGGCCCGCGGCAGGTCAGCCCGTGTTGCGCCAGCGTGTGCCAGGTGATCGGGTTGAGCGCGCCCCGGCGGTTGAGCCTGCCGTGCTGCGCCTGCGGACGGGTGCCCAGGCCGTCGGGGCCGCGGCGCAGGTCGTCCCAGGTCAGGTACACACCGTCGAAGGGGTGGGCGCCGAGCCGGGTGTGGATGCGCTCCAGCACGTCTTCGGGCGGGGCGGCGGCCGTGACGGCGATGAAGTCCACGTCGCTCGTGCTCGGCCGGTAGTCGCCCAGGGCCGCCGAGCCCTCGAGGTAAAGCCCCTCCACCAAGCCGGGCGCCTCCATGTCGGCGATCGACAGGTAGGTCTCGACAATGGCATCGATCTTCGAGTGGGGCATCATGGCCGCCCAGCCTGCCACAACCGGCGGCAGCACCTCATCAACATTCGAGAATCCTAAAATGGGTGGGTGGATTACGCATATACCCCTGAAGGGGTCAAAGCCACACACGACGGTTTGAAATGGGCAGCGGTCGAGCCGAACGTGATCCCCGCCTGGATCGCCGACATGGATCTTCCCACCGCACCCGAGGTGATCGAGGCGCTGCGGCGCCGGGCAGGCGGCGACCTCGGCTATCCGGCCTGGCTGACCGATCCCTCCGCGGGGCCGCTGGCCGAGGCCTTCGCCGAGCGCATGGCTGTCAGGTACGGCTGGGCGGCCGACCCCGCGCTCGTACGCTCGTTCAACGACCTCAACCAGGCGCTCCAGGTGTTCCTCCACACCTGCACCGAGCCGGGCGACGGCGTCGCCTTGCACACCCCCGCCTACCACCCGTTCCTGTCGACGCTGGACCTCATGGAACGCCCCCTCCGCCCCATCCAGATGGAACCCGACGGCGACTCGTGGCGCTTCGAGGTGCCCGACCTGACGGGCTGCCGGGTGCTCCTCCTGGTCAACCCGCACAATCCGACCGGCAGGGCCTTCACCCGCGCGGAGCTGACCGAGCTGGCCGAGCACGCCGAGCGCCACGATCTGCTGGTCCTCGCCGACGAGATCCATGCCGACCTCGTGTACGAGCCGTACCGCCACATCCCGTTCGCCACGATCCTCCCCGACCGCACCGTCACGCTGACGTCCGCGACGAAGGCGTTCAACCTGGGCGGCATCCGCTGCTCTGTCGCCCACCTCGGTCACCCGGGCGCCCGCAAGGCGCTGGAAGCGCAGCCGCCCTTCGTGTACGGCTCCGCGAACGTGTTCGGCGTCGAGGCCACGGTCGCGGCGTGGCGGCACGGGGACGCCTGGCTGGAACGGACCCTCGCCCTGCTCGACCGCAACCGGCACACGATCGCGGCCCGCCTGCCGGAGACGTTCGGCTACCGGGTGCCGGAGGCGACGTACCTGGCCTGGCTGCGCGTCGGCAGGCCGGGCCTGGCCGAGGTCTTCGAGCGCGAGGCCGGCGTACGGCTGAACGAAGGCGCGGACTTCGGCCCCGGCGGCGCAGGCCACGTACGGCTCAACTTCGCCACCACCGAGCCCATCCTCGCCGAGATCCTCGACCGCCTGGCCGGGGCCCATCCGGGTTGACCACGGCACGGCCACCAGCTCCGGGGCCGGTCAGGGGACAGGCGGTCGGGCACGGAAGGTAGGGCCGGGAGGCCGGCGGTGGGAAGGGGGTCGCCTGGAGGTCAGGCGTCGGTCAGGTCGCGCAGCACGTCGGGTCTGTTGGTGATGATGCCGTCCACCCCGTACGAGATCATCCGGCGCATGTCGTCCGGGTCGTCGACCGTGTAGGTGAGGACCTCCATGCCGAGCCCGTGCACGCGCCGGACGTACGCGGACGTGAGCGTGGTGTACGGCGGGTTGATCTGGTCGGCGAACGTGGCCAGCGAGGGCAGTTCCGCGGTCGCCGGCGTGCCGAGCAGCCCGATCGGCACGCCGGGCATGAGCCGGTGGAACGTCCGCATCGAATCCCAGTCGAACGACTGCACGACCAGCCGACCCGGTGCCAGCCAGCGGGGGTTGCGCCGCAGCTCGGCGGCGATGCGGGCCTCGATGCCCGGGTACCGGTCGGGGGCCTTGACCTCGAGGAGGAGGCCCATGCCCGAGCCGCTCATCGCCCGCAGCGCCTCGCCGAGCGTGGGCACCGGCTCGCCCGCGTGCTCGCCGGAGAGCCACGAGCCGGCGTCGAGGTCGCGGATCTGGGAGTAGGTGAGGTCGCCGACGTTCCACGGCGACAGGCCGGGGAAGACCTCCTCGGCGTCGGTGGTGCGGGTCAGGGTGGTGTCGTGCATGAGGACCAGCCGGTGGTCCTTGGTCTCCTGGACGTCCAGCTCGAACATGTCGGCCCGCTGCTCGTCCGCGAGCTCGAAGGCGGCGATCGTGTTCTCGGGGGCGTACGCGGACGCGCCCCGGTGGGCGACGTTGGCGACCGGCCGGCCGGTGTACGCGGAGGCGCTTCGGTGGGCGACGTCGGCCACCGGCCGGCCGGTGGTTGCGGGCGCGGTCCCGGTGAGCGCGGTCAGGGCGGCGAGGGTGGTCGCGATGATGAGGGCGAGTCGTCTGGACATGGGTCTCCTCTGCTGGGGAGAGGCCTACGACTCGACAGTCACAAGATCGCATGACTTGCAGTTGAGTGCAGAGTAGCCCTGCGGTGCCCTGGTGGTGAGCATCCGACACGCGGGCCTGCCGCAGCGTCGACGTTCATGACCCTTTAATCTGAAATGTGCATTATCGCGGGGCGTTGGCCGTTCTTCTCTCGGCTTGGTTCATGGCGCAGTTCGACTTCTTCGTGGTGAACGTCGCCGCCCCTTCCCTCGAACGTGACCTGCACGCCGGCCCCGCGGCCCTGGAGCTGATCGTGGCCGGCTACGCCTTCACGTACGCCGCCGGAATGATCACCGGCGGGCGGCTCGGCGACCGGTACGGCTACCGGCGCGTGTTCGTCTGGGGAGTGGCCGCGTTCACGGTGGCGTCGGTGCTGGCCGGGGTCGCGCAGACCTCGGCCCAGCTCGTCGCCGCCCGCCTGCTGCAGGGGCTGGCGGGCGCCGCCATGGTGCCGCAGGTGCTGGCCACGATCTCCGCCGTCTATCCGCCGGGCGAGCGGGCACGCGCCATCGGCTGGTACGGCGCGACGGGCGGCCTCGGCTCGATCGCCGGCCAGGTGCTGGGCGGCCTGCTGCTGACGGCCGACGTGCTCGGGCTCGGCTGGCGGGCGGTCTTCCTCATCAACCTGCCCGTCGGACTGGTCGTCGTGCCGCTGGCCTGGCGGCTGCTCCCGGAGGTGGAGACGCAACGCCGATCCCGGCTCGACGTGCCGGGCGCGGCCGGGCTGGCGGCCGGGGTGGCGTTGCTGCTGGTGTCCATGGGCCTCGGCAACAGCCTGGGCTGGCCCCTCTGGACGTGGGCGTGCATGGTGGCGAGCGTCCCGGTGTTCGCGCTGACCTGGCGCTGGTTGCGGGCGCTCGGAGCGCGTGGCGGGCAGCCGGTGCTCGACCTGGCCCTGCTCAGGGTCCATTCCTACCTGGCGGGCGTCGGGTCGATCGTCGCCTTCATGGCGTACTTCGCCTCGTTCATGTTCACGCTGACGTTGCTGCTCCAGACCGGGCTGGGGCTCACGGCGTTCGAGGCGGGCCTGGCATTCGCGCCGATGGGCGCGATGTTCACGCTCACCTCGTTGCTCGGGGTCCGGCTGGTCAGGAGGCGCGGGCTGATCGTCGTCATCGCGGGCGGACTGGTGGTCGTGCTCGGGCTGGTCCTGCTCCTGGTGGCGGCCGGTCAGGGGCTGCCGTACGTGCTGGTCGCGCTCATGCTCGTCGGCGCCGGCAACGGCCTGGTGCTGCCGCAACTCATCGGGGCGGCGCTGGTCGAGGTCGAGCCCCACCAGGCCGGCATCGGGTCGGGAGCGCTGAGCACCGCCCAGCAGTTCGCGGGCGCGGGCGGCGTGGCCGTGATCGGCGCGCTCTTCTTCGCCGTCGCGGAGGGCGGGCGCCACGTCGCGGCCATGCGCTGGTCGGCGGCCGTCGACCTGGCCCTCGTCCTGGTCGTGATCGCGTCGGTGGCCTACAACCGGCGCCGCGCTATCCGGCGGGCGTGGCCAGAGCGGTCCCGTACAGTTGCGACACCCTGAGCCTGATCACCAGCCGCCGGTCATCGGCCATCCGGCGCAGGAAGGTGGTGGGGTCGCCGACGTGCTGCTGCATGGCCAGGAGCTCCAGTCCCACCTCGTCGCCCGGATCGGTGGTCACCGGCGACAGCTCCGCCTCGCCCTCGGCCACGGCGTAGGAGGCGAAGTCGTCGCTGGCCACGTAGAGGGCGCCGCGCGGGTCCTTGTGGAGGTGCCTGACCTTGAGCCGCTCGCCCATGGTGGAGATGCGCACGACGCGCTGCTGGGGATCCCACGTGTACTGGACGGTGGACATGTGCGGGTGGCCGCTGCTCTTGTTGGTGGCCAGCGCCCCGAATCGCTGACCGCTCAGCAGCTGGGACAGCTCGCCGTCACTCAGCGAGCGGGGTGGCGGGCCCGCCTCGGGCGCGTACTCCTGTGACATGCACCATCCTGTACGTACCGCGTGCACGACCTAGGGTGCACCGACATAGAGAGATATGTCAGCCTATCCCCAGTTCCCTGCTGAAGGTCTGGGCGTCCGAGATCACCCAGTATTCGGCGAACCTGTCGCCCTCGGCCCGCAGGATGTCGTGCCCGCTGAAGGCCACCCTGGTCCCCTCGGCCACGGTCGCGCCGGGGAGACCGCCCCGGTAGGCGCCGGTGAACGTCCACCTGGCCGCCACCAGGTCGCCGTCCGGGATCGGGCCGACGTCGAGCGTGACCGCGACGTCGTCGAAGGGGGCGTAACCCTGCCTGAGCACCTCGATGAGCTCGCCCGGCCCCGACACCTCCATGCCTGGCCAGTGCCCGGTGAAGCCGGGGGTGACCAGTTCGTGGGCGAGCTCGAAGTCGCCGTTCCACATCTCGAGCAGCCATCGCCTGTACAGGTGGGAGATCGTCATTCAGAGCCCCTACCCGCCCACCTGTAAGTTACGGGTCATGAAACTCGCTATCATCAGCGGATTTGTCGTTCCGGTCGACGGAGACCCCATCGACGGCGGCACCGTGCTCATCGAGGACGGGAAGATCACCGCGGTGGGCCGGGACGTGGCCGTGCCGGAGAGGGCTTCCGTGGTGGACGCGGGCGGCGGGTGGGTGCTGCCCGGCTTCGTCGAGGCCCACGGCCACCTGGGCGTGCACGAGGAGGCGGAGGGCTGGGCCGGTCAGGACACCAACGAGATGACCGACCCGAACGGCGCCCGCCTGCGTGCCCTCGACGCCATCAACCCCGCCGACCTGGGCTTCGCCGACGCGCTGTCGGGCGGCGTGACCACGGCAGTGATCAAGCCGGGCTCCGGCAACCCGATCGGCGGGCAGACGGTCGCCGTGAAGTGCTGGGGCAGAAGCGCGGACGAGATGCTGATCAGGGAGCCGGTGAGCGTCAAGAGCGCCCTGGGCGAGAACCCCAAACGCGTGTACGGCGACCAGAAGAAGCTGCCCTCCACCCGGCAGGGCGTGGCCGCGGTGATCCGCGACGCGTTCATGAAGGCGCAGGACTACCGGGCCAGGCGGGCGGCCGCGCAGGCGGAGGGCAAGCCGTTCGACCGCGACGGCACGCTGGAGATCCTCGTCCGCGTGCTGGACGGCGAGCTGCCGTGGTGCCAGCACACGCACAGGGCCGACGACATCGCCACGGCGCTCAGGCTGGCGGCGGAGTTCGGCTACCGGGTGGTGATCAATCATGGCACCGAAGGTCACCTGCTGGCCGACACCCTCGCAGCCAGGAACGTTCCGGTCATCATCGGCCCGCTGTTCACCAGCCGGTCGAAGGTCGAGCTGCGGCAGCGCTCGCTGCGCAACCCCGGCATCCTGGCACGGGCGGGCGTAGAGGTGGCCATCACCACCGACCACCCCGTCGTGCCCATCCACTTCCTCGTCCACCAGGCCACGCTCGCGGTCAAGGAGGGGATGGACCCGGCCGAGGCGCTGCGGTCGATCACCGTGAACCCGGCCAGGATCATGGGCCTCGACGACCGGGTCGGCTCCCTGCGCCCCGGGCTCGACGGCGACGTGGTCATCTGGTCCGGCGACCCGCTGGACGTCATGAGCCGGGCGCGGAGGGTGTTCATCTCCGGCCGGGAGGTGTATTCGTACACCGACGGCGAGCCCGTCGTGGCCGACCCCTATTACCGCGAATCAAGTGACCGTTAAGCGCCTGTAGATGCGCGGCCCGCATAGTGGGCGGACCGAACGGGAAGTGAGGCAGCACGATGACAGCTCCGCCCCAGAGCATTCTCTCCCAGCGCCCCAGCAAGGCCCTGCTGATCGGCCTGGTCGTCTCTGGCGTGCTGGCGCTGCTGGTGCTGGCGGTCATGCTGGTGTCGGGCGGTCCCGTCGGCTTCGGCCTGGCCGCGCTGCTGGCCGTGGCGCCGCTGCCGGTGCTGCTCGCCGCGGTGCTCTCCCTCGACCGGCTGGAGCCCGAGCCCAAGCTCAGCCTCGCGTTCGCGTTCGCGTGGGGCGCGGGGCTGGCGATCGTGCTGGGCATCGCGCTGACGGTCGTGGGGCAGCAGCTGTTCGTCCGGGCCGGGTTCGGCGCCGCGGTCGTCGACGACGTGGGCGCCGTCGTGCTCGCCCCGGTGATCGAGGAGGCGCTCAAGGGCTCGGCGCTGCTCCTGCTCCTGCGCAGGCGCAGGGAGATCGACGGCCTGACCGACGGCATCGTGTACGCCTCCATGGCCGGCCTCGGCTTCGCCGCCGTGGAGAACGTCGGCTACTACCTGCTGGCGTTCGCGGAGGACGGCGCCGGCGGTGCGGTGCAGTTGTTCGTCGTGCGGGGCCTGATCGACCCGCTCGGCCACCCGGTCTACACCTCCATGATCGGTGTGGGGGTCGCGTACGCGCTCACCCGGCGCACCGCGGGAAGGTACGCTGCGATCCCGCTGGGTTACCTGGCCGCCGTCTTCCTGCACGCACTCTGGAACGGCGCCGCCACCACGGGATCGCTGGCCTGGCTGGGCCTGGCCTACCTGGTGATCATGGTGGCGCTGGTCGCCCTGATCGCCGTGACCGTCGCCGAGCGCCGTCACCTCGTCGCCAGGATGGGCGCCTACCTGCCCGGCTACGCGCCGACCGGGCTGGTCACCGAGGCCGACGTCAGGATGCTCAGCACGCTGCCCGGCCGTAAGCAGGCGCGCAAGTGGGCCAGGAAGGCGGGGCTCGGCCGGGCCATGAGCGACTACCAGCAGGCGGCGACCGAGCTGACCATGCTGCACCTGCGGGCCGAGCGGCAGGGCATCGACCCCGCCCGGTTCGCGGCCGAGCGCGACGCGTACTTGACGGCGATGGCGCACGCCCGGCGCTGGTAGCGGTGTGGTGATGTGGCCCGCGGGGTCCGGAACTCTGGCAGGCACGCCAGCGTACGCGTCCGTCACGCCGGGTACGAGACCTCATCCGGCAAGGCGAGGAAAGGACCGGACATGATCCCTGGCTGCGGCAACTGCAACTGCAACGACGCGATGTACGAAGGCAAGCCGTCCCACTGGACCACGTTGCGCGTCGAGTAACGGCACCGCGCCGGGGCCGCCCTCCTGTCCCACCACGGCCGGCCCCGGCCCGCCCGTTCGAGCCCGGGCGCGGAGCTCGTACTGCGGGCAAGCTCACAGGATGCTCGGCCCGATTCCCTGACAAAATTGGGGAAACCCTCGAAGGGAGATCAGATGAGCTGGGCGGAGATCGGGTCCGAGGACGAGTTGCGCGAGCTCCTCGGCGAGGTGATGCCGAGGGCCGCGAACAAGGAGCGCGTGCGCCTCCACCAGCGCGACCGCGACTGGCTGGCGGCCTCGCCGTTCTGCCTGGTCGCCACGTCGGACGACAAGGGCGCCTGCGACGTCTCGCCCAAGGGGGACCCCGCCGGGTTCGTGCATGTCATCGACGACACCACGATCGCGATCCCGGACCGACCGGGGAATCGCCGGGCGGACGGATTCCTCAACGTCCTGAAGAATCCGAATGTGGGGTTGATCTTCCTCATTCCCGGCCGCAACGAGACCCTGCGCATCAACGGCCGGGCCAGGCTCGTACGCGATGCCCCCTTCTTCGACGAACTGATCGTCAAGGGTCACCGGCCGCACCTCGCGCTCGTGGTGGAGATCGAGCAGATCTTCTTCCACTGCGCCAAGTCGTTCCTGCGCTCCGCGCTGTGGAAGCCCGACACCTGGCGCCCCGACGTCCTGCCCTCGCACGCCAGGCTGGTCAAGGAGGTGCAGGTGGTCGAGGAGAGCGTGGAAGAGCTGGAGACCTACTACGGCAAGGCCTACGCCGAGAAGTTGTACCGCTGACGCCGGAGCCGCGGGAGGGCCGTCAGGCGGCGGAGGTGGGGCCGCCGGGGAAACGGATCACGTTTCTGCCGGTGTAGGCCCGCAGGTCGATCACTTTGGGGTCGGCGGGCGGCTTGCGGCGGTCCGCTGTGCGGATATAGCGGACCTTGTGCCTGGCGATGTGTGGCGGCACCACCACCAGCCTCGTCATCGTGAGCCCCCCGTGATGTCCTTGTTATTTCTGTGTCTACAGAAACCCCCGTAAATTCGGCGTAAGGAGCAGCTCAGTAGGGAAGCGTGCGACCCGCAGGCGAGCGCAGGTCCAGCTCCACCGCCGGCCGCGGGCGCCGTTTGGCGGTCGACTTCACGACTCTCACGCGTTTCACGGTCGTCCCCCTTTCTGAACGCGTGCCCTGTCTCCTGCGACGATGCGCCGCGCCGCTTGACGGCGGCATGCCGGGCGCTCGTCACCCGCCATGCGCGCCAACCTAACCGGGGCTCACTGATCGGCTCAATGCATTTCCCGACAGAGAAGGTGTCTCGGGTGCTTGGTGTGAACCGCGCGGCGACCCCGATCCGGTCTCAGGCGCCCGCCTTTCGCCGGCCCGAGCGCGGCGCGCTCCGCCGGGGTGCAGCCGATGGCCTGGCGCCAGGCCGCCACCGGCCATGGACGCTCGTCGCTTTCGCCGGCCTTCCTCAGGTCGCGGCCGTGCATCTCCACACAGTACCCGCAGCTGGTGACCTGGCCGGCACGCAGCCTGACCAGCACGAAGGCAGCTGCTCGCTGTCGTGCAGGAGCTGCTCCGCCGCGCAGAAGACCGCGCAGAACACGGTGGCGGGTCTAGCCTTTGCAGTTGCCCCAAGCCGCGCGTCCGCCCCAGGCCTCGACGCGGTTGCTGGAGTCGCGGGTCCAGCCGGAGTAGCGCACGCACTTCCAGGCGCCGTCGATGTGGCCCGTCTCGGCGTAGTAGCGGTATTTCTGCACGTCCTCGCTCCGGCCGCCGCCCCGGACCTCGAGGTGGGCGCCGGTCACCGTGCGGGCGCCCTTGAACGCCGTCTTGATCGCGGCGACGCAGTTCTTGCCGCTGCGCTTGCTATACATCAGATAAACGTGCCCGAACACCGCTCCAGCGCGGGTCTTCATCGCGCGGTGGCCGTCCTTGACCCGGTGGAAGCCGGGGCCGCAGACGCGCTCGGGGGTGTAGGCGGCCGATCCGGCGTAAGCGGCGGAGGGGAGGGCGGCGATTCCGGTGGCGGCCAGGGCGGTCGCGATGACCGTGCGGATGAGCACGTGTGTCCTTTCGGCAGGCGGTAATAAGGACATCGTCGATCTTTACTGTGACTTGACCAAAATTTCAAGGGGTGCTGGTCATCATGCCGCTGATCGCGGTCTGCGCGGTGTGGGGTGTGTTCTGGGGTTCGTGGTCGGTCCTGCTGCCCGCCGTCAAGCTCGAGCTGGGGTTGTCGGCGAGCGACCTGGGGCTGGCGCTGAGCGCCGTACCGGTGGGGGCGCTGCCCGCGATGGCGCTGGCCGGCAGGCTCGCGCGCGGGCGCGAGCGGGCGGCTCTGCTGGGGTTCACCGTGCTGTTCGCGCTGAGCGTGGCGGGCATCGGGCTGGCGGGCACGGCCTGGCAGCTGGCTCTCGCGCTCCTGCTGGTCGGCGCGGCGAGCGGCGCGCTCGACATCGCGCTCAACCTGGCCACGGGGCGGGCCGAGCGTGAGAGCGGGCGCCGGCTCTTCCAGCCCGTGCACGCCGCCTTCCCCGTCGCGGTCATCGCCGCCGCGCCGGCCACCGGGCTGGCCCGCTCGCTCGGTCTCAGCGCCGGTGCGGTGCTCGTGGCGATCGGCCTGATCGTGATCGCCGCCTCGCTGACGCTGCTCGCGCTGCCGCTGGGGCGCGGTCTGCCGGTCACCTCCTCCGAGATCGACCGGCGCAGCCTCGTGGGGGCCGCGGCGCTGCTCGGAGCGCTCGCCGCCTGCGTGCTGACCATCGAGAACTCGGTCGAGCAATGGTCGGTGCTGCTGCTGGAGGAGCACCGCGGGGCGTCCCCGCTGACGGCCAGCGCCGCGCCCGCGGTCTACATGGGGGCGTTGACGGCCGGGCGGCTCATCGTGCAGGCGCTGCCAAGGACGCCGCTCAGGGCGCTGTACCTGGTGGCGGGGGCGGGCGGCGGCGCGGGCATCGTGCTGGCCGGCCTGGGCGGCAGCGTGCCGGTCTCCATGGCCGGGTTCGCGCTGGCCGGGCTGGCGCTCGGCCCCATGGTGCCCGCCCTGCTCAGCCGGGCCGCCGCCGACGACGCCGGCGGGACCCTGGTGTGGTGGGTGTCGACGATCTCGTACACCGGGTTCGTGGCCAGCCCTCTGCTGGTCGCCGGGCTCAGCGGCTGGCTCGGCCTGCCCGCCGCGCTGGCGGCTCTCGGGCTGCTCGGCCTGCCGCTGATAGGCCGCTTCGTGGTGCGCGGGCCGTGACGGACGGCCGGAATACGGCCGCTGTTTGGGGAAAGGAGACCCACGAACTGCGGATCCAGTGCAAAGGGGATCATCATGGCTGTCTGCGAGACCTGCGGCAACGACTACGACATGGCGTTCGAGGTGCGCGCGCAAGGGGCCGTGCACACCTTCGACTGCTTCCAGTGCGCGATCGAGGCGATGGCGCCCATCTGCGAGCACTGCGGTACGAAGGTTATCGGGCACGGCGTCCAGTCGGGCGAGCACTGGTACTGCTGCGCCCATTGCGCTCGGGAGGAGGGGACCAAGGGCCTCGTCGACCGCGTCACGGCCGGCGCGTCCACCTGACGGCGGCCGCCGCCACCGCCACCGGCGGCGCGGGGGCGGGGCGAGCGGCCGGCCGGGCGCGTCAGCGCATGAAACCGATGTCCTCGTAGCGGAGGTCGTAGAAGCCGCGCGCCCCCACGTTGGCCAGCGTCTCCCTGGTCGCGACGATCTGCGGCCGCTGGTAGAGCGGCAGCACGGTCACCAGCTCCCAGATCAGCCGGTCCGCCTTGTTGGTCTCCTTGCGGGCCTGCACCGGGTCCAGGCTCTGGGCGGCCCGGCTCATGGCCTCGTCGACCGCCGCCGAACCGACGCGCCCGAAGTTCGCGTTCCAGGTCTTCCCGTCGGGCGCGTTCGCGTAGATGCCGTAGCTGCTCGAGACCGGGAACGGTGTGCCGATGTAGGCGAACGGCGTGATGTCGAAGTTCCCGGGGATCACGTACTTGCTGAAGAAGTCGTCGCTGGGCACGGCCTTGATGGTCAGTTTCACGCCGATCTGTGCCAGCATGCTCTGCGCCAGCTCGCCCTCCGACTTGCTGAGCTGCACCCCCGACGGCACCACGAAGCGCAGGTCGAGGGGCTTGCCGTCCTTCTGCCTGACCGTGCCGCCCGCGCCCGCGAGCTTCCAGCCGGCCGCGTCCAGCAGCTTCTTGGCCCGCTCCGGGTTGTAGACGCCCAGGGCGCCGGCGTTGTCCTGGTAGCCCTCCTGCGTGTTCATGAAGAAGTGGTTGTTCAGCAGCGCGATCGGCCAGTCCAGCCCCTGCAGGTCGGACCGGGCGATGGCCTGGCGGTCGATGCCGAGCTGCACGGCCAGCCGCACATCGCGGTCCTTGAGCAGCTCGCTCGACCCGTTGAAGGTGAAGTGCCGGAAGTCGGGGCCGGCCGCCTGCCGCACCTGCGCGCCCTGGGCGGCCCTGGCGCGGGCGAGATCCGGGGCGGACGGGCCGAGGTCGACGACGTCGAGCTCGCCGTTGCCGAACGCGCCGATCAGCGCGTCCTGCTCCGACGCCCGGTAGATGATCTTGTCGAGCTTGGCCCGGTCACCCCACCAGGTCTCGTCCCGTACCAGCGTGATCGTCTTGGCCGTCTGGTCGAATCCGCCGAACTTGAACGGACCGGCCGACACCGGGATCTTGTTCAGCCAGGCGTTGTTGAAGGACTCGGGCGTGCGGTTGGCGGCGGCGGGCAGCAACGGCGAGAAGAGCGACTGCCAGTCCCCGAAGGGCCGGTCGAACGTCACCACCACCTCGAAGTCGTTCTTGCCCCGCGCCACCTGCCCGATGTCCTGATAGCCGGTGGACGAGGCGATGCGGAAGTCAGGGTCGCGCCCGTTCAGCGCCCGCCACTGCGCCCGGTAGTCGGCCCACGTGATCGGCCGCCCGTCGGACCATCTGGCCTTGGGGTTCAGCGTGTACGTGACCACCTGCTGGGGCCGCCGCTCGGTCACCCTCGCGTCGATCACGTAGTTGTCGTTGACCGTGATCTCCGCCTTCTCGTCCGACAGGAACGGCGAGGGCAGCAGCGCGTTGCTGACCACGGCGGCCATCGCCAGGTTGCCGTCGACGTGGTTCCTGTTCCACTGCGCGGGGAACTCGTTGATGCCCCACCGCAGCGTGCCGCCGTCCTCGACCTTGTCGCGCGGCTGCGGGTTGACGTCGTAGGCCTTCGGCGCACGGTCGTCCCCCGCCGTGCCGCCGCCTCCCGAGCCGCCCCCGCCGCCGCAGGCAGCCAGCAGGAGCGAGCCTGTCACGGTGACGGCCATGACAAGACGTGATGCTTTCATCGAGCGATTACCTCCTGGTCATACGACGTCGCGCCGCTCGGCGTAGTGGCAGGCCGCGCCCTGGTCCGCGCCCAGCGGGCGTACCTCGGGCTCGACGTCCACGCAGAGCCTGCGCTCGTCCCCGGTGAGCTCCGCGCGGAACTTCGGGCATCTGGTGCGGAAGCGGCAGCCCGTCGGAGGGTCGGCCGGGCTGGGCAGGTCGCCTTCGAGCAGGATCCGGTCCCGCGCCCGCTCACGCACCGGATCGGGCAGCGGGATCGCCGACAGCAGGGCCTGCGTGTACGGATGCATCGGAGCCCGGTAGACGGCGTCCACCTGCCCGATCTCGGCGATCCTGCCGAGGTACATCACGGCCACCCGGTCGGCGATGTGGCGCACCACGGCCAGGTCGTGCGCCACGAACAGGTAGGACAGGCCGAGCCTGGCCCTGAGCGAGCCGAGCAGGTTGATCACGCCGGCCTGGATCGACACGTCGAGGGCAGAGACCGGCTCGTCCAGCACCAGCAGCCGGGGCTCCAGCGCGAGCGCGCGGGCGATGGCGATGCGCTGCCGCTGCCCGCCGGAGAAGTCCTGCGGGTAGCGGGCGGCGTGCGAGGGGTCGAGGCCGACCAGCGCGAGCAACTCGGCGATCCGCCGTCCTGGACGCCGCTGCCCGTGGGTGCGCAGCGGCTCGGCCAGGATGTCGTGCACCGTCATGCGCGGGTCGAGCGAGGCCAGCGGATCCTGGAAGACGACCTGCATGTCGCGCCGGATCTCGGTGCGCCGCGCGGCGTCGAGCCGGGCGGTGTCGTGGCCGAGCACGGTGATGCTGCCCCGCTGCGGCGGGGCCAGCTCGAGGATCTGTGTCAGCGTGGTGGTCTTGCCGCTGCCCGACTCGCCGACCAGCCCCAGCGTCTCGCCCTGGCGCAGGTCGAAGTCGATCCCGGCCACCGCGTGCACGGTGCCGATCCTGCGCCTGAACAGCGCCCCCTTGAGCAGCGGATAGTCCTTGACCAGGCCGCGCACCTCCAGCACCGCGCGCCGCGGCCGCCGCGGCCGTCGCGGCGCGGCGCGGGGGGCCTCCGGCGCGCCCGCGTCGTACGGGGCCACCTCCTTCCAGCGGATGCACGCGGCGCGGTGCCCGTCTCCCACCTCGAACAGCGGCGGCTCGCGCTCCTCGCACGCGTCGATCCGCATCGGGCAGCGCGGCGCGAACGGGCACCCGGGCGGCAGCGCGGCCGGCGACGGCGGGCTGCCCTCGATCGGCGTCAGCGGCCGCCGCCCGCCCTCGTCGACGCGCGGGATCGAGCCGAGCAACCCCACCGTGTACGGCATCCGCGTCCGGTAGTAGACGTCGTCCACGCCGCCCACCTCGACCGGCCTGCCGGCGTACATCACCAGCACCCGGTCGGCGAAGCCGGCCACCACTCCGAGATCGTGGGTGATCATGATGATGGCGGCGCCGGTCTTCTGCTGCGCCTTCTTGAGCACCTCCAGCACCTGCGCCTGGACGGTCACGTCGAGCGCGGTGGTCGGCTCGTCGCAGATGATCACATCGGGGTCGTTGGCGATGGCCATCGCGATCATCACGCGCTGCCGCATCCCGCCGGAGAACTCGTGCGGGAAGGCCAGCGCCCGCTCCGAGGGGTGCGGGATGCCGACGAGGTCCAGCAACTGCACGGCCCTGACCATGGCCGTCTCCTTGCCGACCCGCTGGTGCACGCGCACGGCCTCGGCGATCTGGTCGCCCACCCGGTAGACGGGCGTCAGCGCGGACAGCGGGTCCTGGAACACCATCGACATGGCCTTGCCGCGGCAGGAGGTCAGCTCCCGCGCGGGTGCGCCGATCAGCTCCCTGCCGTGCAGGCGTACGGACCCGGTGACGCGCGCGCCCGGGGGCAGCAGCCCCATGACGGCCGCCGAGGTGACCGACTTGCCCGATCCCGACTCGCCGACGATGCCGAGGACCTCGCCGCGGCGTACGGCCCAGCTCACCTCGCGCACGGCGGGCACGCCGCCGAACGACACGCTGAGGTCGCGCACGTCGAGCACCGGGCTCATCGCGCCCTCTTCGACGAGGGGTCGAACGCGTCGCGCAGGGCGTCGCCGACGAGGTTGACCGCGAGGACGGTGACCACCAGCAGGCCCGCGACGAACCAGAACGTCCACGGCGCGTAGACGGCCGTGCGCGAGCCGTCGGCGATGAGCGTCCCGAGCGAGACGTCCGGCGGCTGGATGCCGAACCCGAAGTACGACAGCGAGGTCTCGGTGAGGATCGCGGTGCTGACGTTGAGCGTGGCGTCCACGATGAGCAGGGACGACAGGTTGGGGATCACGTGGCGGAAGATGATTCGCACGGGAGACACGCCCATGTAGCGGGCGGCCTGGATGAACTCCCGCTCCTTCGTCGAGATCGTCATCCCGCGGACGACCTTCGAGGTCACCATCCACAGGAACAGCGCCAGCGTGATCACGAACAGCGGCCACCGGCCGGACCCGAACAGCGGCGACATGATCGCCAGGACGAGGAACGCGGGCAGCACAAGCAGCAGGTCGCTCACCCAGGTCAGCGTCCGGTCGGTCCATCCCAGGAAATAGCCCGCGAACGCCCCGACCACGGCCGCCAACGCCGTGGACACCAGCGCCGCGAGCAGCCCCACGACCAGCGACTTCTGCATGCCGCGCAGCGTCACCGCGAAGACGTCGGCGCCCGTCTGGAGCGTTCCGAACCAGTGGTCGGGCGACGGCGGCTGCAGGAACGCGGTGAAGTCCTTGTCGAGGTAGCTCCACGGGCTGACCAGAGGCCCCGCGAAAGCCAGCAGGAACATCAGCGCGAGCACCGCGAACCCGAGCCGCCCCTGCTTTGAGCGGAAGAACCGTTCGGCGATCAGGCGCGTCCTGGACGGCGCGCCCGCCATGACGCCGTCGCGAAGCTCCTCGGCCAGCTCCTCCTCGGACAGCGTCATCGTGCCCGCACCCTCGGGTCGAGCGCGGCGTGCAGCAGGTCGGCGGCCAGCGAGGCGCACAACACGGCGACGGCCGCCAGGAGGGAGATGGCGGCGACGGTGTTGACGTCGTTGCGGAAGATCGAGTTGATCAGCTGCTCGCCCAGGCCGTGCCAGCCGAAGATCTTCTCGGTGAACGTGGCCCCCGTCAGCAGCGTCCCGAACGTGAACGCGAAGTAGGTCGCCACGGGGATGAGCGCGGTCCGCAGCGCGTGGCGGATGAGCGCCCTCCTTCTGCTCAGCCCTTTGGCCATGGCGGTGCGCACGTAGTCGGCGCCCAGCACGTCGAGCATCATGTTGCGCTGGTAGCGGCTGAAGACGGCGATGAGCCCCACCGACAGCGAGACGGTCGGCAGGATCAGGTGTTGCAGCCGGTCGAGCGCGTGACCCCAGAACCCGGTGTCGAGGCCGTCGCTGTATTCGCCGCTGACCAGGAACACCTGGCGGCCGAAGACGTGTTCGTTGGCCCACGTGGCCCCCAGGATCAGGATGTTGGCCAGCACCACCACCGGCACGGCGAGCACCACGAACGACAGGCCGGTCGAGATGCGGTCGAACCATCCGTACTGCCGGGCCGCGGCCAGCGCGCCGGCCAGCACGCCCAGCAGGCTCCCGCACGCCAGCCCCAGCACGACCAGCCGGAAGGTCACGCCCATGCGGCGTTTGAGGTCGTCGTTGACCGGCGTGCCTCCGACGGACCTGCCGAAGTCGCCGTGCAGCACGCCCGCCGCCCACGTGGCGTAGCGCTGCAGCAGGGGAGTCCTGTCGTTGAGGTTGAGCGCGGTCAGCTGGGCGTCGACCACGGCGGCCGGCGGCTTCGGCGTGCGGTCGGCGTAGTTGGAGCGGGGGTCGAGGGCCGTGGCCGCCAGAAGGTAGGCGAGACTGGCGGCCACCACGACGAGCACGGCGTAGTTGAGCAACCTGCGGGCAAGGAACCCCGCCATCGCTCCCCCTTCGACGCCGAGCCACCCGTCGTGCTCATCTTGCTACACAGGGTGAGCGTCGTGGTGGATTACCGGCCGGAAAGTTCGTCCACGGCGGTGCGGACGTCCTCGCTCGTGATCGTCGTCAGGTCGGCGGAGCTGGCCGAACCGCCACGCGAGGCGTGCGCGGCCAGCCTGACGTCGCGGCGCATGGCGGCGCGCTCGAACAGCGACCGGGCGAAGCGGCCGTTGCCGAGCCCGTCGATCAGCCGCTCCTCGCACACCCAGGCGAACACCTCGTCGAGCCGGCGCAGCGCCTCCTCGTCGAACGAGTCGCCGGACCGCTCCGCGAGCAGCACGGCGATCTCGGACAGCTCGGAGGGGGAGTAGCTGGGGAAGGCCACCCGCTGGTTGAACCGGCTGGCCAGGCCGGGGTTGGTGGCCAGGAAGGAGTCCATCTCGCGCTGGTAGCCGGCCAGCACGATCACGAGCCGGTCGCGGTCGTCCTCGGCGCGCTTGAGCAGGGTCTGCACGGCCTCGGCGCCGAACGCGTCGCCGCCCTGGTAGCCGGGATTGACCAGGCTGTAGGCCTCGTCGATGAAGAGCACCCCGCCCAGCGCCCGGTCGACCAGCTCGTTGGTCTTGATGGCGGTGGCGCCGAGGTGCTGGCCGACCAGGTCGGCCCGGTGCGCCTCGACGACGTCGGGCCTGGCCAGCAGGCCGAGCGCGGCGAACACCCGGCCCAGGACCCTGGCGACCGTGGTCTTGCCGGTGCCGGGCGGGCCGGCGAACACGAAGTGCCGCATCTGCGGCGGGGTGGGCAGCCCGCGCTCCTGCCGCATCCTGGCCACCTGGAGCTGCGCGGCGATGGCGTGCACCTGCCGTTTGACGGGCTCCAGGCCGGCCATCCTGTCGAGGTCGGCCAGCGCCTCCTCCAGCGTGGGCGTGGCCACGTAGCCGCGGAACCGCGCGGTCAGCTCCTCGAACGCCTTGGTGACGTCGGGCGTCGTGGTGGTGACGAGGTCGTGCGTGCTCGGAGTGCCGCCGGCGCCCACCACGCGCACGTCGCGGGCCTGCGCGGCGGCCTCCACCAGGCTGCGCGCGAACCTGGCGTTGCCCAGCTCGTCGACCAGGCCGCGCCGGTGCACGTCGTCGAAGAGGCCGAGCAGCACCCGCTTGGTGTCGTCGCCCATCGTGTCGCCCCTGCGCTTCTGCAGCAGCTCGGTGACCTCGACGAGCTCGGCGGGGGAGTAGCCGGGGAAGCGCACACGCGTGGCGAACCTGCTGGCCAGGCCGGGGTTGCTGGACAGGAACGAGCCCATCTCCTGCTCGTAGCCGGCCAGGATGATGATCAGCCGGTCGCGGTCGTCCTCCGCCCGCTTGAGCAGGGTCTGCACCGCCTCCGCGCCGAACCTGTCGGGCTGCCCGTCGGAGGAGTTGACCAGCCCGTACGCCTCGTCGATGAACAACACGCCGCCCAGCGCGCGATCGACCAGCTCGTTGGTCTTGATCGCGGTGGCGCCGAGGAACTCGCCCACCAGGTCGGCCCGCTGCGCCTCGACGACGTAGGGGGTCTCCAGCAGGCCGAACGCGTAGAAGATCTTGGCCAGCGCGCGGGCCACGCTGGTCTTGCCGGTGCCGGGCGGGCCGACGAAGACGAAGTGCCTGGTGGGCCGGCCGGTCGTGTAGCCGGCCTCGGCCCGCAGCCTGGACGCCTCGATGGAGGCGGCGATCGAGCGCACCTGCTCCTTGACCGGCGACAGGCCGACCATGCTCTCCAGCTCGCCCAGCGCCTCTTCGACGGAGATCTGCGGCGGCGCGGCGGATCTGTCCTGTGGCGACTCCGGCCTCCCCTCGCGGACCCTGACCCGGACCTGCTGCTCCTCGGCCGCCGCGCGCTCGGCCTTGGCCTTGCGGGCCAGCAGGAAGCGGTGGATCAGCACCGCGAGGGCGGCGGCGTACGCGACCCAGACGGCGACGCTCTCGGAGGCGAAGGAGAGCGGGACGGCGAGCAGGCCCGCGGGGGCGAGCGCCACCAGCGTGCTCACCCACGGCGTCACCCAGCGGATCAGATGGGCGCCGGCCGCCACGGGCAGCGCCAGCCCGACCATGAGGTGCACCGAGCCCGAGCCGGCCGGGAACAGCCCGGAGAAGAGGGGCAGCGCCAGCACGACCCAGCCCGCGACCACCAGGGCGGTGGCGGCGGCGCGCGGGAAGCGCATGGTCAGCGCGACGAACGCGAGCGCCATGAGGACGAGCGGGAAGGTGCGCAGCAGGTCCCAGCCGAGTGCGGCGCCCACGCCCATGGCGGCGACCAGCACGACCACGTAGAGCACCCGGCGCACGGCGGGGGGAATCTGGTAGTAACGCTGCCGCACCTTCTCGAACAGATCCCGCGCCGCGGCCCGCCCCGCCGCCTGGGCCCTGTCGGACTCACGCATCACGCCTCCCCGGTCCGCCCCCGGTTATACCGCACCGGACGGGCGATTGGGCGGTCCTGACACGCTAGGTGGAGGTCACGAAAGCGGCGACGTGGCGGCCGAGTTCGGTGCCCGCGTCCTCCTGGAGGAAGTGGCCGGCGCCCTCGATCACGGGATGCCGCAGGCCGGAGGTGCCGGAGATCGATTTGAGCAGAATCGGCGCCATGCCGCCGGTGATCGGATCGCCGTCCGAGAACGCCACCAGGAACGGCCGGTCGAGGGTGGTGAGAACCTGCCAGGCAGCGCGGTTGGCAGGCGCAGCGGGGTTGTCGGGCGTGATCGGCACGAGGCCGGGCATGGCCCGCGGCCCCGCTTTGTACGCCTCGCCGGGGAACGGCGCGTCGTAGGCCGCGCGAACCTCCCCGGCCAGCCGCGTCCTGCAGCCCGCCTGCACGAGCCGGGCGATGTCCAGGACCGGGGCCCTGAGCACGGTGGCCTTGAACTGGTGCCACACCTCGGGCATGGGAATGTCACCGGTCGGCAAGCCCGTGTTGGCTGCCACGATCCTGGCGACGCGCTCGGGGTGTTCGGCGGCGACGCGCAGCCCGATCAGCCCGCCCCAGTCCTGGCCGACGACGGTGACGCCGCTCAGGCCGAGCGCGTCGAACAGCAGGGCGCGGGTCCACTCCACGTGCCTGGCGTACGTGTGGGCGGCGAGGTCGGCCGGCTTGTCGGAGCGGCCGAATCCGACGAGGTCGACGGCGATCGCGCGCAGCCCGGCCGCGGCCAGCTCCGGCATGACGTGCCGGTAGAGGAACGACCAGGTCGGCTCTCCGTGCAGCAGCACGACGGGCTCGCCGTCGGCGGGGCCCGCCTCGACGTAGGCCATGCGCAGGCCGTCGGCGACGTCGGCGTAGCGGGGTTCGTAGGGGAAGCCGGGCAGGCCGGCGAAGCGCTCTTCAGGCGTGCGCAGGACGTCCATAGAACAATATTCTACGCGGGATCGGCGGGCCGCGCCCTGTCCCGCCGGCGTGCCATCGGCGTGCGGTCACGCTCAGGTCCGGCGGCGCTGGTGGCGGCCGGGAAACTCGCCCAGGAACACCTCCTTGGGCGTGATGCGCAGGACGTCCGAGTCGGCCTGGGCGATGCCGCGCACCTCCACCCAGAAGCGCCGCTGCAACGGGTCCGTGGCGAACACCGCCACCCTGGGGTCGGCCTCGATGGCGTCCCAGGCCTCCGTCTCCGCGATCAGCCGCAGCTCGCCCGACGAGGTGACGGACGCCACCGCGCCCGCGACCCGGGGACCGAGGGAGTCGGCGTACGACAGGACGATGCTGCGGGCGTACGAGAAGGTCCGGCGCACCTCCGGGTCGAGCGGGACGGACGGTTCGGCGCCCATGGGCAGGTCGCACATCAGGAGGGAGGCCCGCCACGGGCCGGCGCCGCCGCGCCACCACGCGCGCGCCGCGCGGGCCAGGAACACGCCCATCGCCACGCCCAGGCCGCCGAGCCCGGTCCGCCACGCCCACGCCGACCCGAGCAGCCCGCCCGCCGCGCTCGCCACGGCGGACAGCACGACGAGGCCCGTCGCGATGAGCAGCCACCTGTCTCCGCGGTGCCGGGCGCGCAGGTATCCGCGCACCATCGGGTACGGCACCGCGACCGCCGCCAGCGCGGCCGTGGGCTCCACGGCGAGGGCCCCGCCGAGCAGCGGAACGAGCACCGTCCAGGTCCTGACGAGCAGGATCCAGAGCGTCACGCCGGTGTTCCGCCTGGCGGTGCGCTCGCTCTCCTGGGCCCGCGCCGACGCGGCCAGCGCCCGCAGCGGGCGGCCACGCCATGCCTCGGCCAGGGCGCGTACGGCGGCCAGCGCCGGCCAGCCCAGCACCGCGATGCCCGCCAGACCGGCCCAGACGGGGTCGAACGCGGCCGGCAGCGCCGGCATGGCCGCCAGCAGCAGCCAGGCGGCGAACGCCGCCACCGACACCGCCGCCGAGACGAGGTGCGCGCCGAGCCAGGGGTCCCGGCAGAGCATCGGCCGCACGTACCGCCACAGACCCACCCGCCTGGCCTGCCTGACCGTGAGCGGCACCAGCAGGGCCAGCACCGCGAAGCCGCCGAGCTCTGCCTGCGCGCCCCAGCCGGTCAGCAGCGCGGCCGCGGCTATCGCGACCGTGGCCAGGGCGACCAGCAGGCGTGCCTGGCGGGACCAGACCTCCAGGGCCCGCCTCGCCCTGCCGGTGTCGCGCGGGTGCACCGGCCATGCGGGATCGTGGTGCGGGCGGGGGCGGTCCCAGCGCAGCAGCGACAGGCCGAGGTTCACGCGGGCCTGCGGGTGGCCGGGCTCGGTGGCGAGCGCGGCGCGGTAGGACCGCTCGGCGGCGGCGTGATCGCCGCGCAGCAGGGCCAGATCGCCCAGCAGGACCCTCGGGCCGGCCTCCTCGGGCGCGAACTTCGCCGCCAGCGTGGCGTGCTCGGCCGCGTCGCCCCAGCGGCCGGGCACGCGGCGCAGGATCGAGGCCAGGCGCAGGCGGGCCGGCCAGGAGCCGCGGGCGAGCTCGACGGCCCGCTCCGCGGCGGGCACGGCATCGGCGTCGCGGCCCAGCCGCTCGTGGGCGAGGCTGATGAGCCGGTGCGCCCACTCGGCGGACGGATCAAGGCCGGACGCCCTCCGGGCGGCGTCGAGCGCGGAGTCGGGACGGCCGGCGTTCAGCCTGGCCAGGGCCTCGGCGCACCACTCGCGGGAGGACCGGTCGGGAAGATTGCCTTTTCTGCCATGTTGATCGGTCCCCACGGTCCCATGATCGCTTCGCGAACGATCGTTGGATAGATACCGACATATGGCTGTATCTCTCTAGAGAGGTTCGTGTGTGACCCTGGATCAGGCGATACCGCTACGACAAGTGCCTGACATGGCCTAAGCTGCCACGCAAGCCGGAGCGGAGGAGCCGGGCGCGAGGCCTCGGAAGGAGCGAGTGCCGAGCCGCAATCCCACGCGCCGACCCGAGAGCACGTGCGGGCCCTGGACACGGATCGGCCTGCAAGGAGGCCCATGACCGTCACACAGGCCGCACTTTTCGTACGGACTGCGGACCGGGAGCACCGGGACCACCGCTGGTCCATCCTCGTGCTCCTGTGCCTGAGCCTGCTGCTGATCACCGTGGACGCCACGGTCCTGCACATCGCGGTGCCCGCGCTCACGGCCGCGCTCGAACCCTCCGCCGTGCAGCTGCTGTGGATCATCGACATCTACTCGCTGGTGGTCGCGCCCCTGCTGATCATGTTCGGCACGCTGGGTGACAAGTACGGTCGCAAACGCATGGTCCTGTGCGGCTTCGCGCTGTTCGGCCTGGCCTCGGCGGGCGCGGCGTTCGCCCCGACGCCGCTGACCCTCATCCTGGCCAGGGCGCTGCTCGGCGTCGGCGGCGCGATGATCATGCCGGCCACGCTGTCGCTGATCCGCCAGGTGTTCACCGACCGGCGCGAGCGGGCCATCGCGCTGGGCGTCTGGAGCGCGGTCGCCGCCGCGGGCGCGGCCGTCGGGCCGCTCGTCGGCGGCGTGCTCGTCGGCGTCTGGTGGGGCGCGGTCTTCCTGATCAACGTGCCGATCCTGCTGGTGCTGCTGCCCGCCGCCGTCCGGCTGCTGCCGGACTCGCGCGAGCACAAGGACCGGCCGTGGGACGCGATGAGCGCCGTGCTCTCCGTGCTCGGGATCCTGGCGCTGGCGTTCGGGCTGAAGGAGGCGGGCTCGGGCAGCCTGATGCCGTTGTGGGCGTCCGTGCTGGTGTTCCTGACCGGGCTCGGGCTGCTGGCCGCCTTCGTCCGGCGGCAGACGCGGCTGCCGACGCCGCTGCTGGAGATCGGACTGTTCCGGCGGCGCGAGTTCGCCACCGGGGTCGCGGGCGTGCTGCTCGGCGTGTTCGCGCTGGTCGGGCTCCAGCTCATGCTCGCCCAATACCTTCAGCTCGTGCTCGGCGACAGCCCGCTGCGCGCCGCGGTCCGGATGTTGCCGCTGGTCATCTCCGCCATCTCCGGCGGGCTCGCCGCCGCCCACATCCTGCCGAGGATCGGCATGCGGGCCACGATGAGCGGCGGTCTCGGCCTCGTCGCGCTGGCGCTGACGCCCACACTGAGCTGGGGGGTCGAGGGCCATCCCGTGATGCTGGCGATCTGCTTCGTCGGCATCGGCTTCGGAGTGCAGGTGGCGCTCCTGGCCGCCTCCGACACGATCATGTCGTCGGCGACCGAGTCCCAGGCGGGTGGGGCCGCGGCCATCGAGGAGACCGCCTACGAGCTGGGGGCCGGCCTGGGCGTGGCCGTGCTCGGCACGATCACCGCCATCGTGTACGCCCCCGGCTTGCCCGCCGTGCCCGGAGTGTCCGCGGGCGGCATGGACAAGGCCAGGCAGTCGCTCGCCTCGGCCGCGCACGTCGCGGACGAGGTCGGCGGCCGAGCCGGTGGCGCGCTGCTCGACGCCGCCCGGTGGGCCTTCGTCAACGCCCTGCACACGACCGTGGTCGTGAGCGTCGTTCTGCTGAGCCTGACCGCCGTCGCGGTGGCCACGTTGCTCAGCCGTGATTGAGGTGTGCCATGTCCCGATCAGGGCAGACAATTACCGTGAGACAGGCCTTGAGCGATCTTGCCGCTTTAGTCGCCCGCATCGGCGTGGGCGGTATCTTCTTCGCCAACGGCTGGGCCAAGCTGGAAGACGGGCTGAAGATCACCGGGGAGAAGTTCCTGGAACAGGGCGCCCCCGCCCCCGGCGCCTGGGCTCCGATCACGATGCTGGCCGAGCTCATCGGCGGCGCCTTACTGATCGCCGGGCTGGCGGTCTCCGTCACCGGGCTGATCCTCTTCGCCGAGGCGCTCGCCGTCTTCCTGGTCGCGCCGCCGCTCAACCCCATCAGCCTCAATGAGCTGATCCTCCTCGGCGCGGCGTCCCTGCTGCTGGCCGTGGTGGGGGCGGGACGGGCCTCGGTGGACCACATGGTGGTGATCCGGCGGCGGGAGTCGGAGGCGGCGGACGAGTTCGCCGCCGACAGGGAGGCGGACAACGTCATCGCCTCACTCCGCGAACCCGACACCAAGCCAGACAAGCCAGATGCCAGGGATAAGCCCACCAAGACGGGCAAATCCGAACCCGCGCCCGACGCCCAGGCCACGGAGGACACGGCGCCGCACCCGCGTCCGCGCTCCGGTGAGCAGAAGAGCGGCGAGGACCCGGCGCCGACGCCGGGCGACACGCTGGTGGCCGGCCGCAAGAAACCCCCGGCCCGGGGCCGCCGCACCACCACCTCCGACTGACCCCTCCCCGCCGGCTCGGTCCCGCGGGGACGGGGAACGGCTCGCCGCCCGGTCAGGCGGGGGCGACGGGGGAGGAGACGAGGGCGGCGCAGGCCTCGGTGGCCATGACGGCGCTCAGCTGCGCCGACAGGGGCACCTTGCCGTCCGCCGCGCGCGTCCACACCGGCCCGGCCAGGATCGTGCCGTCGCGGGCGCACGACCGCCACACCCGCTCGGTGCTGGCCAGCATGAAGTCCCGCAGGTCCGGCACGTCGGCCGCGTCCACCAGGAGGCGGGCGTACCGGTAGAAGACACCCTTGAACAGCCCTTCGTCACCGCCGCCGCCCTCGTCGGCGAAGACCCCGGCCGGGGCCAGCTCCGCGAGGGCCGTGCGCGCCGTCCTGGTGGCCCGCCGCAGGTAGTCGTCATCCCCGAGAGTGCCGGCCAGCTCCACGCAGGCCCCGATGTACAGACCCTGGTTGTACGTGAAGCGCCACTGCTCGTCGATGGCGTGGTCCTGCTGCCGGTTGATGCCGTCGTGGACGAACCCGTCCTCCCGCACCAGCACGCGCTCGAGCCAGTCCATCGCCCGCCGCCCCCAGTCCAGCTGCGCGGGGTCGCCCGTGTGCCGGTGCAGGCGGGCGGAGAGCAGCACGAAGGGACCGTTGGCGGGGGTGTTCTTGTAGTACGGCTGGGGGACCCGCCAGGCGATGCCGCCCCCTTCGTGCTCGTTCCAGCCGTTGTCCAGCACGTGCCGCCAGATCGCGGCCGCCTCGGCGCGCAGCCCGTCGTCACCGCGGGCGTCGGCCAGCCGCAGGATCGCCAGGCCGGACCAGAGCATGTCGTCGAAGTAGTCGTTGAACAGCGACCCGTCGTTGTGCTCGAGGATGTTGTCGTGGATCTCCCTGGCCCGGTCCAGCCACGACGGGTCCGAGGTCCGCTCGTACGCGTCCACCCGCGCGTCCAGGGCGTGCGCCAGCCACCAGTAGTTGAAGACGTCGTTGTCGCCGGGACCCAGCGGGTGCCAGTTGTCGTACAGCTGGCGGCCGGGGGCGGCGAAATAGTGATCCAGGCTGCGCTGCGCCACGTCGGCGCGGTCGTTCCAGAGGGTGCGGGGATCGGGCTCGGGCGACACCAGGCGTTCTCCGTTCGTCGTTGCGGGTGGTCCTTGAGTCAGAGGGCCGCTTCTAGCGCGGCTCGCGCTGGTCGTGGGCCTCGACGATCGTGAAGGGGACGATGGATCGCGAGGGCACGGGTTCGCCGCGCGTCTGGGCGAGCAGCAGGTCGACCGCGCGCCTGCCCATCTCGCGCTGGTCCTGGCGCACGTGCAGGAAGGCGGGCCCGGCGACGGGGTCGCCGGCGGAGTCGAAGCAGGCGATGAGGGGCCTGGCGCGGCCGGGCGGGGCCGCCACGGCCCGGTCCATCACGCGCGCCAGGTTGTACTCGCAGACCACGAACGCGGTGACCTCGGGTTCGCGCTCCTGGAAGGCGCGGACCCGCTCCACGTCGGCCCGCACGTTCTCCGCGCTGAAGGCGCCGGGCAGGGTGCTGGACAGGCCGGTCAGCAGGTGCTGGTGGCTGAGCGGCAGGCCGCGCCTCGCCAGGGCGGTGCGGAACCCCTCCAGCCGCTCCTCGATGCTCGAGGTGTTCTCCGGCGGGGCGAGACGAACCCGATGTGCCGGTGCCCCAGATCGAGCAGGCGGTCCGTGAGGGTGCGGGCGGCCGCCACGTTGTCGGTGTGGACGGCGCAGGCCTGGATGCCCGCCAGATAGCGGTCGACCAGCACAAGCGGGTAGCCGGCGAGGATGGTCCGCAGCAGGCGGGCGTTGTAGTACTCGCCGTGGACGGGGAAGACGATCAGGCCGTCGACGAGGCCGCCATCCACCATGGACGCGATCGCGCGCTCCTCCACGGCGGCGAGCAGTTCGAGACCGTACGCCTCCGACGCGTCGGGATAGATCAGCGCGATCGCGCCGGGAGCCCGCTCGCCCGGTGCCGCGCGCTCGGCCGTGGCTCCCTGGGCCGGGATCGCGAGCCGGTCGAGGTCGGGCAGCTCGCCCGGCGACGAACGAGCCCTTGCCGCGGATCCGCTCGACGACGCCCGCCTGCCTGAGGAGCTCCAGGGCGCGCTTCGAGGTGATGCGGCTGACCTCGAACTGCTCGGCCAGCTCCATCTCGGAGGAGACACGGTCTCCCGGGACCAGGGCGCCCCGCCTGATCTCGTCCAGCACGTAATCGATGATCCGCTCGTAGAGCCCACAAGTGACATCTCCGGGAAGTCCCGAAGGAGACCGCGTGACCAGGACGCTCGCCACAGGGCCGGACATCCGCGGGCCCGCCGCCTGCTCCCCACCGCCGGCCACCCGAACGTTCGGCACTGGGCCGCCACCAGGCACGCGCCGGGATGGTGTTCACCGCGCCGGCGATGGTGTTGTTCCTCGTCTTCACCGTGCTGCCGTGGTCGGCGCCTTCGGCCTCAGCTTCACCGCGTACGACGTGCTCACGCCTCCGTCCTGGGCCGGCCTGGCCAACTACGCCCGCCTCCTGGAGGACGACACGTTCTTCACCACGCTGAAGAACATCCTCTACTACTGCGCCATGTTCGTGCCCGCCATGATCGCCCTCTCGCTGGTGCTGGCGCTGGCGCTCAGCCGGCGGCTCCCAACATGCTCATCTACCTGGCCGGCCTGCAGAACGTCCCCGCCCACCTGTACGAGGCCGCCGCCCTCGACGGGGCCGGCCGCTGGCGGTCCTTCCTGCACATCACCTGGCCCTCGCTGCGCACGACGACGTTCTTCGTCACGACCCTGTCGCTGATCGGTGCGTTCCAGCACTTCGACCAGGCGTACGTGATGACCAAAGGCGGTCCCGGCAACACGACGCTGACGCCCGTCTACCAGATCTACGAGACCGGCTTCAACCGGCTGCAGATGGGCTACGCCTCGGCCCAGGCCTTCACCCTCTTCATCATTATCATCGTCGCCGTCACGGTGATCAACATGCGGGTCAACCGCGACCAGGTGCCGGAGTGATGCTTATGACCACCAGCAGGACCACCAGAACGATCCGCCTCGCGCTCGGCCGCACGGCCTTCTACGGCGTCCTGACCGTGGTGGGGCTGTTCATGCTGCTGCCGTTCCTGTGGTCGCTGAGCACGTCGCTCAAGCCGGACGTGGACATCATCGCGCTGCCCGTCAAGTGGCTGCCCGGCTCGATCACCTTCGAGCACTACTGGTCGGCGTTCACCACCGTCCCGTTCGCCCGGCACTTCGCCAACTCCATGCTGCTGGCCGTCGCGGGCGTGGCGACCAATGTGCTGCTCGGGGCGCTGGCGGGCTACGGCTTCGCCCGGCTGGCCTTCCGCGGCAACCGGCTGCTGCTGGCGTCGATGATGGTGCCGCCCGTCGTGACGCTGGTGCCGTCGTTCATCATCGTCAGGAGCATGCCGCTGGCAGGCGGCAACGACCTCGCCGGCCAGGGCGGGGCCGGGCTGCTCAACACGTACTGGGCGGTCATCCTGCCCGGCGCGGTCGGGGCGTTCGCGGTGTTCATGATGCGGCAGTTCTTCCTGGCGCTGCCCAAGGACCTGGGCGAGGCGGCACGCGTCGACGGGTGCCGCGAGTTCCGCATCTTCTGGAGCATCTACCTGCCGCTGTGCCGTCCGGCGCTGGCCACGCTGTCGGTGTTCACGTTCGTCGCCGGATGGAACGGCTTCCTGTGGCCGCTGATCGTGCTCAACGACCCCGACATGATGACGATCCAGATGAGCCTGGCCGCCTTCTCCTTCAACCAGAAGACCGACTACGGGCCGCTCATGGCCGGATCCATCGTCGCCATGGTGCCCACACTCCTGCTGTTCGCCTTCGGACAGCGCTACCTCACCCGCGGCCTGGCCTTCACCGGCACGGGCTCGAAGTGACACCCCTTGTGATCTCCGAGAAAGGAAAGAGCCGCCGATGCGCTGGACTCTGCCCGGGCGGCCGGCCGTCACCACCGTCGCCCTCCTGACCGTGATCTCCACCGGCTGCGCCCCGTCCTCCGACGACTCCTCCGGCTCCGGCGGGGTGGTCGAGCTGACCTTCTGGGGCGACTGGTCGGGCGAAGGCGAACAGCAGTTCAGGACGATGACCGACGCCTTCAACAAGACCCACCCCGGCATCCAGGTCGAGTACGTCGTGCAGGAGGACATGCTCACCAAGTTCCTCACCGCCTCCACCTCCGGCCAGGCGCCCGACGTCATGTTCTGGGACCGCTGGCGCACGGCCACGTACGCGCCCAAGAACGTGCTGGAGCCGCTCGACGAGCGGATGAAGAAGGACGGTGTCGAGCGCGAGCGGTTCTACGGCGAGGCGGTGCGCGAGCTGACCCACGACGGCAAGGTGTACGGCCTGCCGCTGACCGTCGACGCGCGGGCCCTGTTCTACAACAAGGCCCACCTGAAGGAGGCCGGGGTGGAGCCGCCGCGGACCTGGGCCGAACTGGAGCAGGCGGCGATCAAGCTGACCAGGCGGGAGGGCGGCAAGCTCGTCCGCGCCGGGCTGTCGATGGACGACGCGGGCCTGTTCAGCATGTACCTGCGCCAGGCCGGCGGCCAGATGGTCACCGACGACTGCTCCCGCACGACCTTCAACAGCCCGCAGGGCGCGCAGGTGCTCGACCTATGGAGCCGCATGATCAAGGGCGGCGTCTACCAGACCGGGTTCGAGACCGGCCTGGGAGAAGGCACCGACGCGTTCGCCACCGGCAAGGTCTCCATGATCTTCACGGGCCCGTGGAACATCACCACCTACCGCAAGTACGGCAAGGACCTCGACTTCGGCATCGTGCCGCCGCCGGCGGGGCCGCAGGGTGACCAGGCCAGCCTCATGGGCGGGTTCGGCCTGGTGATCCCGCGCGCGGCCAAGCAGAAGGACGCCGCCTGGGAGTTCGTCAAGTGGTGGACGGCCGAGAAGGACAACGCGCTGAAGTGGGCCAGGACCAGCCTGAACATCCCCGGCAACGTGGAGGCCGCGAAGGATCCCTTCTTCACCGGCGACCCGTTCTGGAAGCCGATCCTCGACACGCTCGAGTACGCCAAGGTCCGGCCGGCCTGCGCCGGCTACCCGCCGATGGAGGACGACGCCCTCATCCCCAACCTGCAGCTGTTCCTCGGCGGCAAGGCCACCGCCCAGCAGTCCCTGGCCAAGGCCCAGGAGCAGGGGGACCGCGTCCTGACCCAGAACAACCTCGACTGAGGAGAGCATCGTGAAAGCGCGCATGACCGCCGCCTGCGTGGCGTTATTCGCCCTGCTGCAGGCCGGCCTCGCCGCCCAGCCGGCGCACGCCACCGTCCCCCGGGACGCCGACGCCGCCATGTCGGCCTTCGTCGACGCCTTCTGGGACCCGGAGAAGAAGTACTTCTACACCAACAGCGACCACCGCGTGCACGAGCACGCCCACGGGCCGGAGGACGGGCTCTACACCGACTTCTGGTGGGAGGCGCAGCTGTGGGAGCTGGTGATGGACGCCTACGAGCGCACCCGCAGCCCGGAGTACCGCCGGATGGTCGACGACGTGTACGCCGGCTTCGTCGCCTACTACCCGGACTTCGCCAACGACTTCAACGACGACCTCGGGTGGTGGGCGCTGGCGAGCGCCCGGGCGTACGAGCTGACGGGGGACGAGACGTACCTGAACCGGTCGAAGGAGCTGTTCGACCGGATCTGGGCCGAGCGCGACGACACCCACGGCGGCGGCATCTGGTGGCGCAACGACGTGCGCGACCAGAAGAACGTCGCCACCAACGCCCCCGCGGCGATCACGGCCACGAAGCTGCACGCCGCGACGGGCGAGGCCTCCTACCTGTCGCGGGCGCGGGGCCTGTTCGCCTGGGTCAAGGAGAACCTGCAGGAGGACGGGCACGTCCACGACCACTTCGAAGCCGACGGCACGCTCGTCAAGTGGGACTTCACCTACAACTTCGGCACCTACATCGGCGCCGCCGCCGCGCTCCACGAGGCGACGGGCGAGGCCTCCTACCTCGCCGACGCCCGCGCCGCCGCCGACTGGGCCACCGCCAACCTCACCAACGGCGGCACCCTGCTGCACGAGGGCGTCAACGACGGTGGCGGCTTCAAGGCGCTGCTGGTCCGCTATCTCAACGTGCTGGTCACCCGGCACGGCCAGACGAGGTATCTGCCGTTCCTGCAGCGCAACGCCACCCAGGCGTGGCAGCACCGGCGTCCTTCCGACGGCCTGATGGGCCCCGACTGGTCCGCGCCCGCGCCTGACACGTTCTTGCAGAGCCTGACGGCGGCGGCCCCCGTCAGCATGCTCCAGCTCGTCAAGCCCGACGGCAACGGCGGGCTCCAGCCGGAGAACGGCGTGTACGAGGCCGAGAACGCGCGCTCCGAGGGCATCGGAGGGGAGAGCAGCCAGCCGGGCTTCACCGGCAGGGGCTATCTCGCCGGCTGGAACGCCGCGGACCAGGCGCTGACCATTCACGTGAACGTGGGCCGCGCCGGGCGCCACCAGCTGCGCTTCCGCTACGCCGCCGGGGCGGGCGCCGCGGGGCGCCGCGTCCTGGTGAACGGCGCCCAGGCCGGCGACCTGCGCTTCCCCGCCACGCAGGGCTGGGGCCAGTGGGGCACCGCTGTGCTCGACGGGGTCA
Organism: Nonomuraea sp. KM88; assembly: GCF_052245635.1. Taxonomy (NCBI): domain Bacteria; kingdom Bacillati; phylum Actinomycetota; class Actinomycetes; order Streptosporangiales; family Streptosporangiaceae; genus Nonomuraea; species Nonomuraea sp. KM88. The sequence goes on from NZ_JBQQCC010000002.1 coordinate 180,749, forward strand.
GGCTGGCGCGCGGGCACAACACGATCCGGATGGAGCTGGGGGCCGGCAACTACCTCAACCTCGACGCGATCACCCTAGGCACATGAGACCCGCTCATGTTTGGGCCTTGCGGGGGCGGTGACGGCGGCGGATGCTGGGAGGGCAGCGACCCCCCAGCCTGGCGAGGTGTGATGTCCCGCCGCTCAGCCCTCGCAGCCATCGCCGTGCTGCTCCTCGTGACCGGCACGCTGACGATCCCGCGGACCAGCCCCGCCGCGGCGGAGGCCGAGGTCCGCGGGTTCGTCGACGCCCACAGCCACCTGTTCTCCTACGAGGCGTTCGGCGGCCTGCTGATGTGCGGGCGGCCGTTCCACGCGCAGGGCGTAGAGAAGGCCCTGACCGACTGCGCCGACCACCACCCGAACGGCGAGCTCGCCTGGTACGAGAACCTCACCCGCACCGGGTCGCCGACCGGGACCCACGACCCGGTCGGCTGGCCCACGTTCCGCGACTGGCCGGCGCACGACTCCCTGACCCACCAGCAGGCGTACTACACGTGGGTGGAACGCGCCTGGCGGGGCGGGCTCCGCGTCATGGTCAACCACCTGGTCGCCAACCGGCAACTCTGCGTCATCTACCCGCTGAAGCGGAACGCCTGCGACGAGATGGCCTCGATCAGGCGGCAGGCCGAGCGGGCCCGCGAGCTGCAGGACCACATCGACGCCGAGCACGGAGGCCCCGGGCAGGGCTGGTTCCGCATCGTGCGCGACCCGGCCGAGGCCAGGCAGGTCGTCCAGGCCGGCAAGCTCGCGGTCGTCCTGGGCGTCGAGACCTCCGAGCCGTTCGGCTGCCGCACGCTGCTCGGCATCCCCCGCTGCACCAGGGGACAGATCGACCGAGGGCTCGACGAGATGCACGCGCTCGGCGTGCGCAGCATGTTCGTATGCCACAAGTACGACAACGCGCTGTGCGGCGTGCGCTTCGACTCCGGCACGCAGGGCGCGATCGTCAACCTGGGCAACCTGCTCAGCGGCGGGTCGTTCTGGCAGGCCCGCACCTGCACCGGCCCGGCGCACGACAACCCGATCGACCCGGGCGGCGTCCTGCCCGATCCGATCGCCGGCCTGCTCCCGCCCGGCGTCTCGCTCCCGCTCTATCCGCCGGCGCCGCACTGCAACACGAGGGGCCTGACCGAGCTCGGCGAGTACATGGTCAAGGGCATGATCGAACGCGGCATGCTGGTCGAGATCGATCACATGAGTGTGAAGGCCGCGGAACGCACGCTCGACCTCCTCGAAGCCGCCCGGTACCCGGGCGTGATCTCCTCCCACAGCTGGACCGACCCGCACTTCTTCGGGCGCGTCTACGCACTCGGCGGCATGATCACCCAGTACGGGCACGACGCCGAGCACTTCGTCGCCGAGTGGGCCCGCACCGAGCCGCTCCGGCGGGAGCACCGGATCGCCGGTTACGGCTACGGCCTGGACGTCAACGGGATGGGGAGGCTGCCCGGGCCGAGGGCCGGCAACTCCGGTAACCCCGTGACGTACCCGTTCGCGACCTTCGACGGCGGCGAGCGCCTTGACCGGTTGCGCACCGGCGAGCGGGTGTGGGATGTCAACACCGACGGGGTCGCCAACTACGGCCTGGTACCCGACTGGATCGAGGACATGCGGATCATCGCCGGCGACGAGATCGTGCGGGACATGGCGGCGGGCGCCGAGGCGTACCTGCGGATGTGGGAGGCGGCGAGTTCCTCTCGATCATCGACCTGAAATATCGGTATAATTCCGGCCGCATCAGGCTGACGAAAGTTCTCACTTCCGTGCTCGCCACCGTGCTCGTCACAGGATGCCAGCTCGGCCAGCCATCCTCGCCGCGATCCACGGAGGAGGACGCGCCCTCCAGGTCCGAGCCGGTCAAGCAGGCGACCACACCGGCCACCACACCGGCCACCACACCGGCCACCATCCCTCCTGACCAGGTCCTGGCCGGCCGGGAAGGGACGTTCGACGGCCACACGTTCAAGGTGGAGATCGTCCAGCTGATCCGCAGGGAGCGGTTCGTCAACCTCACCTTCACCGTCACGGTGACGAAGGAGGGCGGAGACCCGCTCGGGTGGCAGGTGAACAACGCCTTCTCGGCCGTCCCCTCGCCCAGGCCGACCGTGGACGATCAGCTAGCGCGCTCGTCCTGTCGTTGCTCGTGACGCTCACGCCCACCACCTCGCCCTCGCAGCCCGTCCAGGTGCCCGTGGAAGGAGGGGAGCCGGCCACCGCGCCGGTGCTCGACATCAGCGGCAAGATCCTCGACATCTCCGAGCGGATCTCCAACCTCGACGAGTCGGTGACCAACGAGACCAGCGGCAGGGAACGCACGATCACGGTGGCCGCCGACGTGCTGTCCGCCTTCGACAAGGCCACGCTGACCGGCAAGGCCAAGAGCCGGCTCGCGCAGGCCGCCGAGCTGCTCAAGGCCGAGGCGGCGGGCAAGCCGGTGAAGATCGACGGCTACACCGACACCAAGGGCTCCGACTCCTACAACCTGGAGTTGTCGCGCGAACGGGCGGACGCGGTGCGCGACGCGCTCGGCGAGCTCGTCCCGGACACCGACTTCGCCGTGGCCGGCCACGGCGAGGAAGACCCCGTCGCGCCCAACGTCCTGCCCGACGGGGGCGACAACCCCAAGGGCCGCGCCAGGAACCGCAGGGTGGAGATCAGCTTCACCCGCTGACCCGGCTCACATCCCCGCCGTCAGCCGGGCCACCACCCGCATCTTGTTCATCGCGTCCAGCGCCGCCACCTTGTACGACTCGGCCAGCGTCGGATAGTTGAACACGGCGTTGACCAGGTAGTCGACCGTGCCGCCGCAGCCCATGACCGTCTGCCCGATGTGCACCAGCTCCGTCGCCCCCGTGCCGAACACGTGCACGCCGAGCAGCCGCCGGTCCTCCGGCGACACGAGCAGCTTGAGCATGCCGTACGAGTCGCCGATGATCTGGCCCCTGGCCAGCTCGCGGTAGCGGGAGATGCCCACCTCGAACGGCACCTTGTCGCGGGTCAGCTCGTCCTCCGACCTCCCGACGAAGCTGATCTCCGGAATCGTGTAGATCCCGATGGGCGGCAGGTCGTCCATGTCGCCGACCGGCTCGCCGCACGCGTGCTGGGCGGCCAGCCGGCCCTGCTCCATGGACGTGGCCGCCAGCGCGGGGAAACCGATCACGTCGCCGACCGCGTAGATGTGCGGCACCTCAGTGGCGTAGTCGCCGTCCACGGAGATCCGGCCGCGGTCGTCGGCGGCCAGGCCCGCGGCCTCCAGGCACAGCTCGGCCGTCTTGCCCTGCCGGCCCGCGGAGTACATGACGCAGTCGGCCGGGATCTTCTTGCCGCTCTCCAGCAGGGTCAGCGCACCGCCGGGGCGGCGTTCGACGGCGGCGACGTTCTCGCCGAACCTGAAAGTCACCGCCAGGTCGCGCAGATGGTATTTCAGCGCCTCCACGATCTCCAGGTCGCAGAACTCCAGCATGCGCTCGCGCCGCTCGATCACCGTCACCTTCGTGCCGAGCGCGGCGAACATGGAGGCGTACTCGATGCCGATCACCCCGGCGCCCACCACGACGAGCGTCTCCGGCACGCGGTCGAGGTGCAGGATGGCGTCGGAGTCGATGACCGTCCTGTCGTCGAACTCGACGCTCGCCGGCCGCGCCGGCGACGTGCCCGTGGCGATCACGATCTTCTCGGCGGTGACCTTCGTCTCCTTGCCCTCCTCGTGGACGACGCCGATCGTGTGCGCGTCCAGGAACCGGCCCGTGCCCTGCAGCACCGCCACCTTGTTACGGGCCAGCTGGCTGCGGATGACCTGGATCTCCCTGCCGATCACGTGCTGCGTGCGCATGCCGAGGTCGGCTACGGTGATCTCTTCCTTGACGCGGTAGCTGGCGCCGTACAACTCCCGCTGGTTGAGGCCCGTGAGATAGAGCACGGCCTCGCGCAGGGTCTTCGACGGGATCGTGCCGGTGTTGATGCACACGCCGCCGATCATGTGCCGCTTCTCGACTATCGCTACGTTCTTGCCTAGTTTCGCCGCCGCGATCGCGGCCTTCTGCCCGCCCGGACCGGAACCCAGGACCACCACATCGAAATCCGCCACACCGACCAGTCTGGGGGTGGCACGGCGACGGGGAAAGCCCTCTCCTGCAAGACTCCGTCATGTGACGCGCGCATTCAGCCAGGTGGACGTCTTCACCGCCGTCCCCTATCGCGGCAACCCGCTGGCCGTGGTGCTCGACGGCGAAGGCCTGAGCACCGAGGAGATGCAGCGGTTCGCCGCGTGGACCAACCTGTCGGAGACCACGTTCCTGCTGCCGCCGGCCACGCCGGAGGCCGACTACCGGGTGCGGATCTTCACCCCGGACAGGGAACTGCCCTTCGCCGGGCACCCGACGCTGGGCACCTGCCACGCCTGGCTCGAGGCCGGGGGAGTGCCGCGCGAGGGCGGGGAGATCACGCAGGAGTGCGCGGCGGGGCTCATCCGGTTGCGCGGGACGGACGCCGGGCTCGCGTTCCAGGCGCCGCCGCTGCTGCGCTCGGGACCCGTCGAGGACGAGCTCGTCGAGCGGATCGCCGAGAGCCTGCGGATCTCGCGGGACGACATGGTCGACGTCGAGTGGGCCGACAACGGCCCCGGCTGGGTGGCGGTGCTGCTCGCCGACGCCGACGCGGTGCTCGCGCTCAGCCCCGGACCGGTCCCGCACGACGTGGGCGTGGTGGGACCGTACCCGGAGGGCGCGCCGTGCGCCTTCGAGGTCCGGGCCTTCACCCCCGCACAGGACGCCTTCGTCGAGGACCCCGTGACGGGCAGCCTGAACGCGTCGCTGGCACAGTGGCTGCTCCGGACCGGCCGGGCCACGGCGCCGTACGTGGCCAGCCAGGGCACCGCGCTCGGGCGAGCGGGACGCGTGCACGTCTCCACCGGCGAGCAGGGCGAGGTCTGGGTGGGCGGCTCGGTCGTCACCTGCGTCAGCGGGCGGGTCGTCCTGTGAACCTGACCTCGTCACCCGGCCTCAGCTGCGCGGCCACCGGCAGGTCCGCGGCCGTCACGACGGCGATCACCGGGTAGCCCCCCGTCGGTGGATGGTCGGCGAGGAAGACGATCGGCTGCCCGCTCGGAGGCACCTGCACGGCCCCGGCCACCATTCCCTCGCTCGGCAGCTCCCCCTCCTTGGTCCGCACCAGCTCGGGCCCGCTCAGGCGCACGCCGACGCGGTTGCTGTCCTGGCTCACCACGTACGGCCCCGCGCCCAGCGCCTCCGCCGCGTCCGGCGTGAACCAGTCGTCGCGCGGCCCCGGCAGGACGCGCAGCACGGCGGGCCGGGGCCCCGGCAGGGGGGCGAGGTCGGCGACGATACCGGTCACGGTGCCCGCCGCGGTGTCACCCCGCGGCGGGCCGACCGGCAGCAGCGCGCCCGCCCGCAGCGGCTCGGGGCCGAGCCCCGACAGCGAGTCGGTGGACCGGCTGCCGAGCACCGGTTCGGCCGCGATCCCTCCGCGCACGGCCAGGTAGGTGCGCAACCCCCAGGCAGGCGTCCCCAGACGCAGCTCCGCCCCCGCGGGCACCCAGAACGGCACACCCATGCCTGCCCGCGCGCCCGCCTTCCTGGCGGCCTCGAGCGGACCCGTGCCCTCCCCGCCGGGGGCGACCGCCACCGCCACCGGGGCGCCGGTCAGCGCCGCCCACCCGCCGTCGTGGAAGCGCAACCAGGCCCCGCCGAACGTCAGCTCGATCCCCGCCAGCCCTTCCGCGTTGCCCACGAGCCGGTTGGCCAGCCGCAGGCTCGGCGCGTCGGCCGCCCCCGAACGGGGCACGCCGAGGTGGGCGTAGCCGGGCCGCCCGAGATCCTGCACGGTCGCGTACGGACCGGGCGCCAGCACCTCGATCATCACGTGCCCGTGGCCTCACTCCGTCCGGCGGGCTCGGTCGCCATCTGCCACCCTCTTCCTCAGCAGCCCTGGTAGCCCGCCTTTCATGACGGCGGCGCTCCCTCGCGTACGAACCGCACGCGCATGCCCGGCCTGAACAGCGACGGAGGGTCGGCCGTGACGTCCCACACCCGCACGGACGTGCGCCCGAGCAGCCGCCACCCGCCGGGCGAGGCGGTCGGATAGACCGCGGAGTAGGGGCCCGCGATCGCCACGGACCCGGCGGGCACCGACGTGCGCGGCGTGTCGAGCCTGGGCGACTCCAGCACCGGATCGAGCCCGGTGAGGTAGGCGAACCCCGGGGCGAACCCCAGCCACCCCACGACCAGCTCGCGCCCGGAATGCCGGGCGATGACCTCGTCCGCGGAGATGCCGGCCAGCGCCGCCACCGAATCGAGATCCGCGCCGTCATAGGTCACGGGAATCGTCACGACGGGCCCCTCGGCCGACCCGGCGCCGGCCCTGCCGCGCTCGTCGGCGACGAGCGCCGCCAGCCGATCGCGCAACCACGCCTGATCCGCCCCGGGCGCCACCACGAGCACGGTCGCGGGCCCCGGCACGATCTCCGCCACCCCGGCGGGCCGGTCCGCCCGCAGCGCCGCGTCCAGCCGGTGCGACAGCTCGAGCGAGCCCGTCTCGACGAGCAGCCCGTGCTCCCCGGCCCTGCGGATCACGTGAACGCCTGCAGGACGACCCCGGCCGCCAGCAGCGCGTCGCGGACCCCCTGCGCCAGCGTGACCGCGTCAGGCGTGTCTCCATGGACGCAGATGGAACGGGCGGTCAGCGGGACGGAACTCCCGTCGGAGGCCGTCACGGAGCCCTCCACGGCCATCTGGCGGGCACGGGCCGCCACCACGGCGACGTCGTGGATGACCGCGCCCGGCTCCCTGCGCGAGACCAGCATCCCGGCGGGGGTGTAGGCGCGGTCGGCGAACGCCTCGTTCACCGTCGGCACGCCGGCGGCGGCCGCCGCCTCGTGCACGACCGAGCCGGGCAGCGTGAGCACCGGCAGCGAGGGATCGTAGTCGGCGACCGCGTCGATCACCGCGCCTGCCTGCACCTTGTCGCGGCAGATCCGGTTGTAGAGGGCGCCGTGGGGCTTGATGTAGGACACCCGGCCGCCCATCGCCCTGGCGATGCCGTCGACGGCCGCGAGCTGGTAGAGCACTTCGGCGCAGAGCTCCTCCGGCTCGAGCTCCATCTCCCTGCGCCCGAAATGCGCAAGGTCGCGGTAGGACACCTGCGCCCCGATCGCCACGCCGCGGTCGACGGCCGCCGCGCACGTGCGCCGGATCGTCACCGGGTCGCCGGCGTGGAAACCGCAGGCGACGTTGGCGCTCGTGACGATGTCGAGCAGCGCCGTGTCGTCGCCGAGCCGCCAGATGCCGTAGCCCTCGCCGAGATCCGCGTTGAGGTCGATCACCATGGCACCATCATGGCGCTTCACGGCCGGCGCGGTGCGACGAACAGAGTCTGAGTGGCCGTCCCCACCTCGCCATTCTCGTCATACAGGGTCGAACGGGTCAGCCCGCGGCCGGCTGGGCCGAGCACGGTCGCCGCCTCCATACAGATCCACTCCGTTTCGGGCGACCGGAACAAGGAGATCGTCAGGTCCACGTTCACGAAGAGGTGCGTCGCGAAGTCGACGGCGAGGCTGACGCCGTTGCCGCTGTCGGCGAACACCGCCAGGCGCTCCAGCGGGGTGATCTCCTCGCCCTCGACCAGCGGCATGCCGAGCCTGCCCCAGACCGTGGCGGGGCCGGGCGCCATGGGGCTGCCGGTGACGAAACGCCAGTCGAGCGCCCTGCCGTACCCGAAGCCGGAGCCCAGCCACGAGCGCGCGTGCTCCTCGGAACGGGGCGGGACCGGCGCGGGCGGCTTCTGCGCCGGGGTGGCGGGTGTGCCGGCCTCGCGGATGCGCCAGGCACTCGCCCTGGCGAACTCGCGGCCGCCGGAGTGGACGCTCGCCGACAGGCACTGCACACGCTTGCCGTCACGGGCGACGTCGGTCTCGACCCGCAACTCGGCCACGGGCACGGGCGCGAACACGTCGACGACCAGCCTGGACAGCTGGAGGCCGGGCCGCGGCGCCGTGCGGGCCAGCTCGTGCACGAGCAGGGCGGTGACGGGACCCATGTGCTGCGAGCCGGGATCCCACGGGCCCTGGGTGTGCTCGGACGCGCGGTAACGGCCTTCGCCGACGCGGCTGTACATCGCCATAGAACGAAATTCTATGGCGTGCTAGATCCCGTCGGGAATGTCGGCGATGTCGTCGAGAGCCGCGGCGAGCTCCTCCGGGTCGTCGCCGATCCGCTCGGCGATCTCGATCAGCACGTGGAGCACGTCGTGGCGGTCGTGCCCGAGATCGAGCAGGCGCTGCGCGGCCTCCCACAACTGCGGCGGGTCGCCCTCCCACAGCCGGGTGGCGATCTCCTCGTGCCAGGCCAGGTGCTCCTGGTCGATCACGCCGCCGTGGTCGATCTCGAGCAGCGTGCGACGGTCGGCCTCGTCGGCGGGGTTGAGGTGGTCGAGGTCGACGCCGTTGTGCGTGCCCTGCAGGAAGGGGAAGGCGAAGACCCGCCTGGCCAGGGCTGACAGGTCGCCGTCCGGCAGCAGGCGCTCCAGCAGCGGCCGGTCGAGGCCGAACGAGGTCGGATCCCGGTAGGCCTCGGGGAACTTGCCGATGGCCTCCCACACCGCGTCGAGCGTGGCCTTCAGCCCTTGCTCGGGCAGCCCCGTGCGGTGGGCGGCGAAGCGCACCCACGCGGCCAGCACGTGCGGCATCGCCTCCTGCTCGGCCACGCTCAGCATCACCTTGCGCGGCAGCCAGTCGAGCAGGAACGTCTCGCACTTGGTGGGGCTGACCCGCAGCGGCCGGTTGAAGTCCTGCTCGCAGCCGTAGTCGATGATGTGGTCGGCGCAGCGGGACGCGGCCGAGGGGTCGGACAGGTGCTCGGCCGCGTCGGAGGCCAGGAACTCCGCCGCCAGCATGGCCCGCCGCTCCCTGCTGTAGGGGGCCTCGATGTGCAGCGGCGCCGGCCGCTTGCGCCCGGGCGGCAGCGCCTTCAGCCTGGCCCTGGCGAACGCGTGGTAGGCGCTGTAGCTGTCGCTCACCGGCGGCGGGGTCTTGGGCTCCTTCGTGGCCTTCATCGCCGACTCGAGCAGCGCCCTGGCCTGCTCCGGCTGGATCTCCTCGAACAGCAGCATCGGGTTGCCCGCCGCCTCGGCCCTGGCCTGCTCGAGCAGCTTGTCGACCTGGGAGGAGACCCAGGCGTCGCGGGTCATGCCGCTCATGTTGTAGTCGACGACCATGACGAGCGCGTGGCGGTCGGCGGGGGGCTCGCCGTCGTTCCACCGGTAGGAGAACGTGCAGATCACCGTGTCCTGGTCGCCGTAGGCGTCGCGGGAGACGTAGCAGCCGGCCGGTTTCACCGCGCCCACCCGGTCGGCCCAGCCCGGCCTGGCCACCCCCGACTCCATCATCGCGAGCGCCGCGCCCTCGGCCTTGGCGCCCTGGCGGGCCGTGCCCAGGTAGGCCAGGCACATCAGCAGGGTCAACGAGGCCGGCGTGCCGGCCTTGGCCGCGTAGTCGACCAGCCCTTCGCCGAGGACCTGCTCCACGTCGCCGCCCCGGACCCGCCGGCCCCACCACGCCCCGATCATGTCGGAGACCATCAACTCCGCGTCCAGAGGAGTGCGTACGGCGAGCAGCTCTCGAGCCGCCTGCACCATCTCCTTGAACACGTCGTCGGGCGGAGTGCTCTCCCGGGGATCTCGTCGGTGTCGGCGCACGCCCTCACTCTCTCGTATTCCAGGCACGAACGGTGCGGAGAACACGGCCCGGTGACCCCGATGTTATCGACAGGATCAGCCGTGACCCGCGTCCGGCGTCCTGCGGGAACACGCCGCGGGACGCTCGCGACGTCACGTCAACGGGAGCTCCGCGGCGGAGGCGCGGAGTTCACGATCGCGAGTAGGTGCTCGCGGGCGATGCGTTCGACGATCTCCGGGGTCGCGGTGACGCCCAGATGCTGCGCACACGCGCACACGTCCGCCACGCAGCGGTCGATCGTGTCCACGGGTACGGTCAGGAACTCTTCGGCCAGCCTGAGACTGACCGGTTCGCGCAGGAACCGTGTGGCCAGAGCGAGCATAGGAGTGAGATTCCTCTGGAGACCTAAGGGCAAACCCCTAGGAACGTCTGCAGGGCGACTTGCGCTCTCATTCCACCCTTTCTCGGACGGGTGTCAAGCCTCCACGACGCCTGTGTTCACTTCACCCGGTGCCCTTTCATGCGAAGCTGTCTCCATGCGCATCCAGCTCGCCCAGCGGAGCGAGGCAGACGAGCTCCTCGGCCGCAGCCCGCTCGCCCTGCTCGTCGGCATGCTGCTCGACCAGCAGGTCCCCATGGAGTGGGCGTTCACGGGGCCTCACACCATCTCGCAGCGGCTGGGTCACGACCTCACCGCCGAGGAGCTCGCCTCCTACGACCCGGAGGAGTTCGCCGCGCTGCTGGCCCAGCCGCCGGCCGTGCACCGCTATCCCAAGGCGATGGCGGGCCGCGTCCAGCAGCTGGCGGCCTACCTGGTGGAACACTACGACGGCAGGCCCGAGCGGATCTGGGCCGAGGCCGCCGACGGCAAGGACTTGTTCAAACGACTGAACGCCCTTCCGGGATACGGCAAGCAGAAGGCCCAGATCTTCTTGGCATTGCTGGGAAAGCAGCTGGGGGTCCAGCCGTCAGGCTGGCGAGAGGCAGCCGGGCTCTACGGCGAGGAGGGTGCACACAGATCGGTCGCCGACGTGGTCGACGCCGACAGTCTGAGCCGGGTGCGCGCCGCCAAGCAAGAGGCCAAGCGCGCGGCCAAGGCCCGATGACCGTGGCGGGCAAGCGTCCCGGCAATCGGGCGCGGTAACCTGATCTTGCTGCGCAAAGTGGAGCGACTTTGACAGGATGCGTAGACCCTAGAGGCGACCGGGCACCGGCGGGGGCTTCCGTCCGCGCGTGCCCATCGCCGATGATGTACTGCAGGATCCGGTCGCCCGGAGCTGCGCTACGCCGATACACGATTATGGAGATGTGCCGCGTGGGAGACCCTGGCACGCGACGGAGGTGCGGACCATGAGCGCCGAGACCTCCGTTCCCCGTCCCCGGGAGTCGGATGTGGACATCTCAGACTCCGCCCTCTTCAAGGGCATGTTGTCGGAGGCGGAGTTCGCCTTCGCGTTCTTCGACGCCGACGGCCGCGTCCAGCGGGTCAACGACGTCTTCAGCGACGTCGTCGGCGTGCCCGCGGAGCGCATGGCGGGCCGCCAGCCCGTCGAGGTGCTGGCCGCCGACCTGAGCCAGCTCATCACGCACGCCGTGCAGGCCGTCATCGAGAGCGACGCGCCCGTCACCGAGGGCCGCGTGCGCGTGCGGTCGGCGGAGGGCGACACCCGGCACTGGTCGTTGTCGTTCTCGCCGGTCCACGACGACGCCGGCGAGCTGCGGGCGATCGCGCTGATCGGGCTCGACGTGACCGAGAGCCGCCAGACCGAGGAGGCGCTGCGCCGCAGCGAGGAGCGCTACCGCTCGCTGGTCGAGGCGCAGTCGCAGCTGGTTTGGATCACCTCGCCCACGGGCGCGGTCGTCGAGGACGCGCCGCAGTGGCGCGCCATCACCGGCCAGGGCCTGGAGGAATACCTCGCCAACGGCTGGCTGGACGTCGTGCACCCGGAGGAGAGCCAGCAGACCGAGGAGGCCTGGAGGGAGGCGCTGCGCGGGCGCACCATGTTCGAGTGGAACTACCGCGTGCGCACCCGTGCCAGCGGCTACCGCCACTTCGAGGTGCGGGCCGTGCCGATCATCCGCCACGGCCGCGTCGTCGAGTGGGTCGGCGCCAACACCGACGTGACCCCGCAGCGCGAGGCCGAGGAGATGCGCGGCAGGCTGACCGACCAGCTCGGCGCCGCCGCCCTGCGCACCGCCCGGCTGCAGGGCGCCACCGCCATGCTCGCGGAGGCGCTGACGGTCGAGCAGGTGGTCCAGGTCATCATCGACGTGGGCCGCACCGCCCTGGCCGCCGACCGCTCGGCGGTGGCGCTGCTCGACACCGACAGGGCCGCGCTCAAGCTGATCAACGGCGAGGGCATCCCCGAGGCGTCCGGTCCCTCCGGCGAGGAGATCCCGCTGTCCAGCTCCAGCGTGATGACCATGGCGGTCAACAGCCGCAGGCCGGTCTTCGCCGAGTCTCCCGAGTCGCTGAAGGCCCAGCTGCTGGAGGCGGGTGGCGACGAGGACGTCCTGGGCAACTACCTCGCCAACAGCGACGAGCGCGCGTGGGTGGGGTTGCCGCTGCTGGCCGCCGGACGGGCTTTGGGAGCGCTCCGATTCTCCTTCACCCGGCCCCAGAAGATCTCCCAGGAGGACGGCGTCTTCCTGGAGGCGCTGGCCGGCCAGTGCGCCCTGGCGGTCGAGCGGGCCACGCTGTTCGAGCGTGAGCACCGCACCGCCGAGACGCTGCAGCGCAGCCTGCTGCCCGACCGCCTGCCGGTGGTCAAGGGCCTCGTGCTGGCTCAGCGCTTCCGTTCGGGCAGCCGCCACGTCCAGGTCGGCGGCGACTGGTACGACGCCTTCGTCCTGCAGGACGGGCGTGTCGCGGCTGTCGTGGGCGACGTCATGGGCAAGGGCGTCAAGGCCGCCGCCGGCATGGGCCGCATCCGCAACGCCATGCGGGCCCTGGCGCTGACCAACCCGCCGCCCGCGGCCGTGCTCACCGGGCTCGACCGGGTCTTCGAGGCCACGGAAGAGGAAGAGCAGGTCACGACCCTGGCCTACATGGTCGTCGAGCCCGTCACCGGTGAGGGCACGCTGGCCGTGGCCGGACATCCGCCGCCCGTGCTGGTTTCGCCCCAGGGCACGGCGATCCTGTGCGACGCGGAGCCCGGCACTCCGCTAGGCTGGCCGACCAGCCGCAGGCAGTTCCGGTTCGTGGTGCCGCCCGGCCATACAGCCGTGCTCTACTCCGACGGGCTCGTGGAGAACAGGAAGCGCGGGCTGGATGCCGGTCTCGCAGAGATTTGCAGTGTTGTGACCGAAGCGCCGCCTGAAGTTGTGAGTAGTCCTCACATGTTGCTGGACTTCCTGGTTGACCGGATGTTGTCTGGATATGAGCAAGATGATGACGTTACCGCGCTAGCAATTCACGTGCCACCAGCCACGAAGAGTGACTGAATGAAACAGTCATAACGGTTGCTTTCGGGTATCGGTGCCCCGCTTACGTACGCACTACTGTCTCGGTCGGCCTAGGGTGGAGGTCAACCGCCGGGAGGTGGCCGTATGGAGTGCGGGGTCGTGCCACAATGCTGTGCAGGTCCGTCGCGGTCCGCACGGCCTCACCGATCTCCGAGAGAGGCAACAGCCCCCCAGCGGGCATCTGGGTCCATTGTCGCCACGCGTTCGTTCGAGAGGTGTTCGTGTCGCCTGCAAGTTCGACTCGCTCGAAGCCACAAGAGCTGAACGAGCCCGTCATTCAGCGACTGCTCGAGCGTGGGCGCTCGCAGGGTTTCCTCGAGTCTGAGGATGTCCGTCAGGCCTTCGAGGAGGCGGACATCCCCATGTCGCACGCCGCCGCGTTCTTGCGGAACCTCAGCAAAGAGGGCGTGACCGTGGTGGTGACCGCCGCGGATTCGGCTGCGCCGAAGAAGTCTCGTGGTCCAGCAAAGCGCCGCACCGCCGCCCCCGTCAAGACCAAGACGGCGGCGGCCGCCAAAGAGCAGCAGCCCGAGACCGTGACCGCGGTCGTGGGCACCGCTGAAGCCGAGCCGGCCGCCAAGAAGGCGGCCCCTGCCAAGAAGGCCGCTCCGGCGGCGAAGAAGGCCGCGGCCGCCGCCGCCGCCAAGAAGGCCGAGCCGAAGAACGCTGGGCCTGCCGAGACCAAGCCCAAGGCACCCGAGGCCCCGCGCGCCGACGGAGACGACGAGGACATCGAGCTCGACGGCGACGTGGAGCTGGAAGACCTCGAAGACATCGAAGTCGACGACGAGGAGATCGTCGCCGAGGGCGACTCCGAGTCGGAGGGTGACTCCGACAGCGACGACGAGACCGAGGAGCCCAAGGCCGCCGAGGTCACCGTGGAGAAGACCGAGGAAGAGGTCCTCATCCTCTCCGACGACGACGATGACGCCCCGGTGGCGCAGGTCGCCGCCGCCGGCGCCACCGCCGACCCGGTGAAGGACTACCTCAAGCAGATCGGCAAGGTCCCCCTGCTCAACGCCGAGCAGGAGGTCGAGCTGGCCAAGCGCATCGAGGCGGGACTGTTCGCCGAGGAGCAGCTCGGCGGCGGCGAGACCGAAGGGCTCCCGGTCGATGTCAAAGCCGAGCTCGAGTGGATCGCCGAAGACGGCCGCCGTGCGAAGAACCACCTGCTGGAGGCCAACCTCCGGCTCGTGGTCTCGCTGGCCAAGCGCTACACCGGCCGCGGCATGTTGTTCCTCGACCTGATCCAGGAAGGCAACCTGGGCCTGATCAGGGCCGTCGAGAAGTTCGACTACACCAAGGGCTACAAGTTCTCCACCTACGCCACGTGGTGGATCCGGCAGGCGATCACGCGTGCCATGGCCGACCAGGCGCGGACCATCCGCATCCCGGTCCACATGGTCGAAGTGATCAACAAGCTGGCCCGCGTCCAGCGGCAGATGCTGCAGGACCTCGGCCGCGAGCCCACGCCGGAAGAGCTGGCCCGCGAGCTCGACATGACGCCCGAGAAGGTCGTCGAGGTCCAGAAATACGGCCGCGAGCCCATCTCCCTCCACACCCCGCTGGGCGAGGAGGGCGACAGCGAGTTCGGTGACCTCATCGAAGACTCCGAGGCCATCGTCCCTGCCGACGCCGTCAGCTTCACGTTGCTCCAGGAGCAGCTGCACTCCGTGCTCGACACGTTGTCGGAGCGGGAGGCGGGCGTCGTCTCGATGCGCTTCGGGCTCACCGACGGCCAGCCGAAGACGCTCGACGAGATCGGCAAGGTTTACGGGGTCACCCGTGAGCGCATCCGCCAGATCGAGTCGAAGACCATGTCCAAGCTGCGCCACCCGTCACGCTCCCAGGTCCTGCGCGACTACCTGGACTGATCGACCGCATCACCCCGCCGCCCCGCCCGGACCCGTCCGAGCGGGGCGGCGGCGTCTGTAGGTCATGAGACACGCGCAGGCCGAGCGTCGTGAGCAGCTGCTGTCGAGACGTGCACGTCGAGCATCTGTGATACGAGACGTGCACGTCGAGCGCCGGGAGCGGTGGCTAGGAGACGTGCACGTCGAGGGTCCATGAGCGGCCGGCGCGCGTGGGCGCTGTCGCTTCGACGCGGTAGCCCAGCGCGTCGAGCACCTTGACCAGTTCATCGGGGCTCGTGGGCGTGGTGTCCTGCCGCAGGAGGGCTCGGGCGATCTCGCCTCGGGTGGCCTTGGCCATGTGACTGACCACCTTGCCGTCCCTGAACACCCGGACCGTCGCCGAACGCTCCCCAGGCAGCCAGGCGCTCGCGTAGGTGGCCGAGCGGAGATCCACCACCAGCCCCGGGATGCCGTCCAGCACCTTCGAGACCTGCGGCCGCCAGAACGCCCCCAGCCCTCCGAGCGGAGGGAGGTTGACGCCCATCGACAGGCGGTAGGGCGGGATCCGGTCGGTGATCCGCACCACACCCCAGAGGCCGGAGAAGATCAGCAGCGACTCCTCGGCCCGGCTGCGGGCCTCGCCGCCCAAGGTGCGCAGCCCGAGGTTGTCGTAGAGCACGCCGGTGTAGAGGTCGGCGGCGGGCAGCGTGGGAGCCGTCTTCAGTGCGACGTTCCTGGCCAGCTCTCCCGCCAGGCCTGGCGTCAGGCCGAGCACGTCGATGGCGTCACGGCGCCTGGACGCCCGCACGAGCGCGCTCATCACCCGCTTGCGGGATCTGTCCAGGGCGGGGAACGACAGCTCGCCGACGGGCGGGCCGCTGCCTTCCGCCGCCTTCCCCTCCGACGGCGGCAACAGAATCAGCACAGCCCCAGCCTAGGGGTTGCTCATCATTCTTCACGGCAGGCCAAGTGGGCCCCAGCCGCCGACCGGGGCCGGGCTCTGTCCAGGGAGACGCTCACCAGGTGGAGACGGCTGAGCGCCGCGACGGCGCCTCCTGGGCCGTCCGCTTCGCCGAATCGATGGCCATCGTCCGATCGCGGGGCCGTCCTGAGACCTCGTCCGTTGGCTCCTGCCCTCGTTCCGTCCCCTGTTCGTGCCTTCTCCCCTGGGGGAATGCCCGCCAGCCTGGATGGCCGTTCTCGGGATGGCCGTTCGTCGGGATGGCACGTGTCGTGGGTGCGGAATGCCGAGTTGGCCTAATTTGTGTGGGAGGGCGTGGTTTCGGGGGTGCCGGGTGGTTCGTCGGGGTGGTGGGCGAGGTGGTTAGGCTGCGCGGATGGACTTCGACGTGCTGGTGCATGAGGCCTGGCCTGCCTACGAGCAGCGCGTACATGACGGATGGGTGCTGCGTTACGCCGGTGGCGTGACCAAGCGGGCCAACTCCGTGCTGCCGCTGCACGCCCCTGCCGATCTCGGCGGCGCCATCGAGGCCGCGGAGGCGTTCTACGACACGCGCGGGCAGCGCTGCGTCTTCTCGCTGGGGCTCAACGCCGCGCCCGGCCTGGACGAGGAGCTTGAGCGGAGGGGGTACGACCTGGTCGATCCGACGGTGATCATGGCCGGCGCGCCGGGGAACGCGCCCGGATACAAGGTCAGGATCCAGGATCGGCCGTGGCGGGGCTGGCTGGAGACGTGGTGGGCCGTGGACGGGCGCTACGGGGCCGGCGTCGAGGACGCCGAGCGCATCTGCACCGGAGTGCCGGCCTGGTATGCGGCGTACGAGGAGGATGGTGTGGCGTTGTCCGTCGGGAGGGGTGTGCCGCAGAAAGACATGCTGGGGGTCTACTGCATGGCCACGTTGCCCGGCGCCCGCCGGCGAGGGCTGGCGCGCGCGGTGCTGCGGGCGCTGGTCGGGCACGCGGGCGCGCGCTCCGCCTACCTGGTCACCACCGCCAGGAACGAGGGAGCACAGGCCCTCTACCGGGGCGAAGGGTTCGAGATCGCGGGAAGCTATCACTACCGTGTGGCCGGCGTGCCGGTCCGGGCAGCGGATGCACCGGCCGGGTGACGGGCGCACCTGCTTGGAAGGGGTCAGCGGCGGCCGCGCTGTTACGCGCTATGTGGTTATCTCATCACGACCAGCGCCGGTCAGCGCTCGTCGTTGGGGGCAACAGTTGGGGTTTCGCTGAGGCGAGCCGACTCGTCCAGGATGTCGGCGCCCTTTTCGCGCAGCGCTGCGATGTGCTGACGCCCATGATGGGCGCAGAACAGCAGCTCCCCACCCACAGGCAGGGTCGCGCGAATGTAGGCCTGGGCACCGCAGCGGTCGCAGCGGTCGAGGGCCGTCAGCGGCTTAACGGGGGCGAGAGCTCCAGTCACGTATCGCCTTTCGGGTCACCCCCGCCGAAGCGAGGATCTGGCGTCAGTCACTTGGAACAACATCTAACCGGACGTGGACGTTCCCAACCGCCCCCTCTCTACGCCCAGAGCAGAATGTGTCCG
The DNA here is from genome assembly GCF_052245635.1 of Nonomuraea sp. KM88. Lineage (NCBI taxonomy): Bacteria > Bacillati > Actinomycetota > Actinomycetes > Streptosporangiales > Streptosporangiaceae > Nonomuraea > Nonomuraea sp. KM88. Next base: position 198,299 of record NZ_JBQQCC010000002.1, read on the forward strand.
GAAGTAATGATGATCAGGCGCTTGGTAACAGGAAACGCGGCTCCATGGCAAGCTTGTACGCGCGCGTGTGGGAAGAACGGTAAGCTACGCACACGTGTTCGATGCCTAGACCCAGGGGAGCTGGAGTGACGCTAGTGGAGGCGGGTTACACGGCTCGTCACCTGTCGGTGCTTGAGGGCCTCGAGGCCGTTCGCAAGCGGCCCGGCATGTATATCGGGTCCACCGACAGCCGCGGGCTCATGCACTGCCTCTGGGAGATCGTGGACAACGGGGTCGACGAGGCGCTCGCGGGCCACTGCGACCGCATCGAGGTCGAGCTCCACGCCGACGGCTCCATCGAGGTGCGCGACAACGGCCGCGGCATCCCGGTGGACGTCGAGCCCAAGAGCGGCCTGGCCGGAGTGGAGCTGGTCTATACCAAACTGCACGCGGGCGGCAAGTTCGGCGGCGGCGCCTACGCCGCGTCCGGCGGTCTGCACGGCGTCGGCGCCTCCGTGGTCAACGCCCTGTCCTCACGGCTCGACGTGGAGGTCGACCTCCACGGCCGGGTGCACGAGATCAGCTTCCGCCGCGGCGTCACCGGCATCTTCGACGGTGAGGGGCCGACGGCCAAGTTCAAGAAGAAGTCCGGGCTGCGCGTCGGCGACAAGCTGCCGAAGAACGTCACCGGCACGCGCGTGCGCTTCTGGGCCGACAAGCAGATCTTCCTGCCCGACGCCGAGGTCTCGCTCGACGAGATCCACGTGCGGCTGCGCCAGACCGCGTTCCTGGTGCCGGGGCTGACCCTGGCGGTCTATGACAGTAGGCACGAGGAGTGCATCGAGGAGGAGTTCCGCTTCGACGGCGGCATCTCCGAGTTCACCGAGTTCCTGGCCCGCGACGAGGCCGTCTGCGACGTGCTGCGCCTGCAGGGCGCCGGCCACTTCCACGAGACCGTGCCGGTCCTCGACGACCAGGGCCACATGACGCCCACGCAGATGGAGCGCGAGCTCCTCGTCGACGTGGCGGTCCGCTGGGGCAAGGGCTACGAGTCGACCGTGCGCTCGTTCGTCAACGTCATCGCCACGCCCAAGGGCGGCACCCACCTGACCGGTTTCGAGCGCGGGCTGGTGCGCACCGTCAACGAGGTGCTGCGCGAGACCCGCCTGCTGAAAAACGGCGACGATCCGGTGACCAAGGACGACATCTCCGAGGGCCTGACCGGCGTGGTCACCGTGCGCGTCCCCGAGCCCCAGTTCGAGGGCCAGACCAAGGAGGTGCTCGGCACCTCCGCGGCCACCCGCATCGTCTCCCACGTGGTCTCCCGCGAGCTCAAAGAGCTGTTCGCCAACCCGCCGCGCGGCTACAAGCAGCCTCTCAGGGCCGTCCTGGAGAAGATCGTCGCGGCGGCCAAGGCCCGCATCGCGGCCCGCGAGCACCGCGACAACCAGCGGCGCAAGAGCGCGCTGGAAAGCTCCGCGCTCCCGGCGAAGCTGGTCGACTGCCGCAGCGACGACGTCGACCGCAGCGAGTTGTTCATCGTCGAGGGCGACTCGGCGCTGGGCACGGCCAAGCTGGCCCGCGACTCGGAGTTCCAGGCGCTGCTGCCGATCAGGGGCAAGATCCTCAACGTGCAGAAGGCGTCCGTGAGCGACATGCTCAAGAACGCGGAGTGCGCCGCCATCATCCAGGTGGTCGGGGCCGGCTCGGGGCGCTCGTTCGACATCGAGGCGGCCCGCTACGGCAAGGTCATCCTCATGGCCGACGCCGACGTCGACGGCGCCCACATCCGTTGCCTGCTGCTGACCCTCTTCCACCGCTACATGCGGCCCATGGTGGAGGCGGGGCGCGTGTTCGCCGCGGTGCCGCCGCTGCACCGCATCGAGCTGACCAACCCCGGCCGGGGCAAGGAGAAATACATCTACTGCTACTCCGACGGAGAGTTGCAGAAGGTGCTGCGCGATCTGGAGCGGCGCGGCAAGCGCTGGAAGGATCCGGTGCAGCGTTACAAGGGCCTGGGCGAGATGGACGCCGACCAACTGGCCGAGACGACGATGGATCCCCGCCACCGCATCCTGCGGCGGGTCCGCATCGAGGATGCCGAGGGCGCCGAGGGCATCTTCAGCCTGCTGATGGGCAGCGACGTGGCGCCGCGCCGCGAGTTCATCGTCAACAGCGCCGCCGAGGTGGATCGCGACCACATCGACGCCTGACGCTCTCTGGCCCCGCCTATCGCCGGAGCACCTCCGCGGCGACGCACAGGGCTCAGCCTTCTGAGTCTTCCAGGCATGCCCGGGAGATGTCTGGCCCTGCGGTGTGCGGCGCTGGAGAGGCCCCTGAAGGGCGAAACGATCCCCCTCTGAGCCCCCCAAGGTCGTTTCGACGGTGGCGTGGCGACAGGGGCCGTTGGGGCTGCAGAGAGGCGTGCGCGGGCGATGGAGGGCCGGCTCAAGGCTCCTGCGGGCCCGCGTACCGAGCGCCTGGCCCAAGCAGGTGCCGATGCCGCGCTGACATTGCAGCACAACCAGCAGCGTGCCGATGAAGTGGTCGAGCAGATCAAGCCGGCGGGACGGAGGGCGATCGCCGTGCGGGCGGACAGCGCGACCCGGCGGCGGCGGGGCGCCGCAGGCTACGGGCGGCGTCAGGCCACGTTCGCCTTCTTCACGATCCGGTGTAGGCGAGGGTCGCCGGTGTCGCGGTCGCGCCGGGCGATGTGGCGGCGTTTCGCCTCCGCCCTCTGGCCCCCTGCTTGTCCCGCCTGGCGGTAGGCCCTGGCGGTCCTCCAGCACGCCGACTCCTCCGCGGCATGAGTCCGCGACGCCGCTCCTCCGGGCGGTTGATCCGCCGGAGGAGGTCTCGGCGGTCGGTCGAGCGTGCGGTTCGGCGGCCGGTGCGTGCGTTCACCGCGCAGACCCGGGAGCCGGGCAGGTCGTCTCCGACGGGACGTCAGGCCGCGTCGGACACCTGTCTCGGGGCCGGGGTCAGCCGGCCGGTGTGGACGTCGTAGATGGCGCCCGTCACCGGCAGGTCCTTCGGCAGGAAGGGGGTGCTGCGGATCCGCATGAGGTCGTGGCGCAGCGCCTCGTCCTGGTCGGGCACGGTGTGAAACTCGAGGCTGCGGGTGTCGACTCCCTGCCCGCTGGTGAGCGCGTGCACGTCGGAGTCCGTCACCTTGGACATGCCGCAGTCCGTGTGCGGCATCACCAGCACCCGATCGACGCCCAGCAGGTAGACGGCCAGCACCAGGGTCCGCAGTACGTCGTCCGTCACCCGGGCGCCCGCGTTGCGGAGGATCTTGGCGTCGCCCGGTTTGAGACCCAGCAGCCCGAGCGGGTCGATGCGGGAGTCCATGCAGGTCACCACGGCCAGCCCGCGGGCCGCCCGGCCGGTGAGGGTGGAGTTCTCGAACTCCTTGGCGAACGTCGCGTTGGCGGCGTACAGGTCGTCGAACGCTGTCATGACCACAAATATCCCTCACCCGCCGAATTTCATGCTCTCCGGGGGTCACGAATGGCCCGACTTGGCAAACCTCCCACGAATACCCATCGCTCTGCGTGATGATGTCGTAGCCGTATGTACGGGATCGAAGAAGGTTGCTCGTGAGTAGGTCCGAATCCCTTGCCGCGTTTCTCCGCGTTCAAGCCTGGCGTCGCCTCGACCGCGTGGAGTCGAACGACGGTGGCCGTAACGCCAGGAGCGCGCTGGCGCTCCTCGACACCGCCGCCTACGCGGCCGGTCTCCCCGACGACGATCCGCTGATCATCATGTTGGATGAGGCGGGTTGCTACGGGCCGCTGGGCTGCGAGGGCTTCGACCCGGGGGAGGCGGGCACCCGGCTGATCCGGCGCTGGGAGGGCGGCGAACCGCACGAACTGCTGCTCGCGATCCCGTCCGCCATCGCGGCCTCCGGTTGAGGGGACACGCGGGCGATCAGGCGGGTGCGTTGCCCGGCTTCCACTTGATGCCGCACCCGAGTGACGGGTGTTGTTCTTCCGGCACCGGGTTGCCCGCCAGCACGGCGTCGATGGCCGCCCGCAGGGACGCGCCGGTCACCGGTTCCGCGTTGCCCGGCCGCGAGCCGTCGAACTCTCCCCGGTAGGCGAGCCGCATCTGAGCGTCGTACAGGAAGAAATCGGGCGTGCACGCCGCCCGGTAGGCCTTGGCCACCTCCTGCGTCTCGTCCAGCAAGTACGGGAACGTGAATCCGGCTCGCTCGGCCTGCTCCGCCAGGTGTGCCGGTTCGTCATCCGGGTAGTTCACGCTGTCGTTGCTGGAGATGGCGACGACCGACAGTCTCGCGCCGTAGCCGGCGGCCAGGGCTCCGATGCCGTCCTCGATATGCCGTACGTAGGGGCAGTGGTTGGACAGGAAGATCACCAGTGTGGCGGGAGAGCCTCTGAGGTCCTCCAGCGAGACGCTCCCGCCGTCGATGGCGGTCAGGTCGAAGTCCGGCGCGGGAGTGCCGAGCGGGACCATGAACGAGTTGGCAGCCATGGCAACATTCTTGTCTCCGATCGGCCAGGTAAAACAGGCCGGGAAGGTGAATCGATGAGCGGCATCGCGAGGTTCCGGAGCATCGTGTTGGACTGCCCCGGCCCCGAAGGACTCGCGGAGTTCTACTCGCACCTCCTCGGGTGGCCGGTCACGTCCGTCGAGGAGGACTGGGTGGTGGTCTCCGACGGCGGGTCGTCCGGACGGCTGGCCTTCCAGCTCGCCCCCGACCACCGGCCGCCGGCCTGGCCCGACCCGCAGCACCCCCAGCAGCTCCACCTCGATCTCACCGTGGACGACCTGGACGAGGCCGAGGCGCAGGCGGTCAAGATCGGGGCGCGCAAACACGAGCACCAGCCGAGCGAGGACGGCGCATTCCGGGTGTTCCTCGACCCGGCCGGGCACCCGTTCTGCCTCTGCGCCAGCTGAACGCGGGCTCCCGGTCCAGCGACCCCGGCCCGGGCCCTGGGGACTGCTCCCCGGACCGGACCGGGCCGCCGGGACCGGGTTGGGGACTGACCCCGCCCACACCGGGGCCAGTCCCCATCACCGCCGGGCGATGCGCCTGGAGACGACGTTCATGCTCACCGCGTCAGCGGATCGACCGGGCCAGCAGGTCCACCGCCTTCCTGTACGCGCCCGCCGCCAGTTCGTGGTCGGCCGCGGCGTGCAGGTCTGGCCGCTTGCCGGCGCGCTGCGCGACGTCCCTGGCGACCGAGACGAGCGTGTCCGCCGTGGCGTACGAGACGCTCCGCGAACGTTCGAGCAGCGCCGCGGCCGCTTCGAGCGCGCCCAGGACCACGCGCGTGTCACGGACGGAGCCGTCGGCGTGCCAGTGGCGGCCTGACAGGGCGGGCGCCAGCAGCAGGGCCGCCGTCTTGGACCGGCTGTCGCCGTGGGCGAGTTCGTGTCGTACACCCTTGAGCCGCTCGCGGGCGCGGTCGGTGCGCAACCCCCACCCGTACGGGAACAGCGGATCGTAGGCGGCGTCGCCCACGTTGATCGGCAGTTGCTCCACCGAGCGGAACCAGGTGAAGGGCAGCCGCCCCGTGTACGGCACCGCACCGAACAGGGTGTCGGCCACGCCGTCGCCCTCGGTCCCCGGCAGCCACGAGGCGACCACGGATTCGACGCCCGACAGGTCGCCGAGCAGCATCGGACGCCCGGAGACCACCAGGACGGCGCACTTCATCGCCCCGCACACCCGGTCGACGGCGGCCCGGTCGGAGGGGGAGAGGCCGAGCGTGCGGCCCGCGCGTCCCACGTCGCCCTGGCCCTCGGCGTACGGGGTCTCGCCCACCACCACGACGCCCACGTCGTGCCCCGCCAGGCCGGCTGAGGCGTCCCGCGAGTACGTCACGGATCCGGCACGCGACCGGACGGCCTGCAGGATCGTGGTGCCGGTGGTGATCGGACCGGACGAACCCTGCCAGCTGATCGTCCAGCCGCCCGACTGGTTGCCGATGTCGTCGGCGTTCGAGCCGGCCACGTACACCTTGACGCCGCGCCGCAGCGGCAGCAGGCCGCCCTCGTTCTTCAGCAGCACCTGCGATCTGGCCGCGGCCGTGCGGGCGACCGCGCGGTGCGCCGCCGAGCCGACGTCGCCGAGGCGGGAGCGGTCGGCGTACGGGCGTTCGAACAGCCCCAGCCGGAACTTCTGCGTCAGGATCCTGGCGACCGCGGCGTCCACTCGCGCGATCGGCACCCGACCGGCCTCGACCTCGGCCTTGAGCGCTGCGGTGAACTCGGGATAGGCGTACGGGACCATGATCATGTCGAGCCCCGCGTTGACCGACGTGCGCACGTCGCTCGGGTAGTCGCCGGGGATCTGGTCGATGGCCTGCCAGTCGCTGATCACGAAACCCTTGAACCCGAGCTCGCCCTTGAGCGTGCCGTTGATCAGCTCGTCGTGGGCGTGCATCTTGAGCGGCCCGTCGCCGAAGTCCACGCTGGAGAACGACGGCATCACGGTGGCGACGCCGCGCTTGACCGCCTCCTGGAACGGCGCCAGATGGATCGCCGCCAGTTCCTCGCGACTCGTCAGGGTGACGCCCTGGTCGATGGTGTAGTCGCCGGTGGAGGACGAGCCGTACGCGGTGCCGCCGTCGCCGGCGTAGTGCTTGGCGGTGGCCAGCACCCCGTTGTCCTGCAGCCCGTCGATGACGGTGGCCATCCGCGTCACCAGCGCGGGGTCCTCGCCGAACGACTCGTACGTCCGTCCCCACCGGTCGTCGCGCGCGACGCACAGGCACGGGGCGAAGTTCCACGGGATGCCGGTGGCCCTGACCTCCCTGGCAGTGATCTTGCTCGCCTGCTCGGCGAGGTCGGCGTCGCGGGCGGCGCCCAGGCCGATGTTGTGGGGGAAGATCGTCGCGCCGACCACGTTGTTGTGCCCGTGCACCGCGTCGACGCCGTAGATCAGCGGCACCTGCAGGCGGGTCTGCCGGGCCTGGAGCTGGAAGGCGTCGACCATGTCGGCCCACCCCTCCGGCGTGTTCCTGGCGGGCGCCGACCCGCCGCCGGACAGGAGCGAGCCGAGCCGGTACGTGGCGATGTCGCTCTGCTTGGCCAGCGCGCCGCGCTCGGCCTGCGTCATCTGGCCGACCTTCTCCTCCAGCGTCATCCTGCCCAGCAGGTCGGAGACGCGGTCCTTGACGGGTTCGCGGGCGTTCAGGTACGGCAGGTCGTGCGCGTTGATGACGATGACCGGCGGCTCGGCCGGAGGCCGCATGCCCGTGCCCGACAGCTCGATCGGGATGGTCTCCGCGACCTCGCTCTGCCGGTCCTTCCTGATCTCGACGGTGAACGTGCGCGCCGAACCGGAGGCGGTGCCCGCGGGGAACGCCAGCGTGCCCTCGGCCGGCGTGTAGTCGTCGCCGGGGGTCGCGGTGCCCGTACCTGTCCTGTAGTCCACGGCCAGGTCGGAGGGGAGCGGCTCACCGGTGGCCGTGGTGACCGTGACGCTGACCCGTACCTTGTCCTTCTCGTCCACCGGGTAGACGGGCCGGTCCGTGGACAGCCGCACCGGGCGCGGGGGAGCGGTCCCGTACACCTGCACCTCGTCCCACCGCAGGGTGCCCTGCGCGGTGGGCAGGCGCATCCCGTAACCCCACATGGCGACCAGGTCCAGCTCGCCGTCGGTCGGGGCTCCGCCGGGCTGGTAGTCGGCGCGGCGGGTGAAGCTCCCGAACGGCACCCTCACCTGCCGCCAGCCCGCCGTGTCATCGGTGAACGACGACTCGAACAGCTCGGAGTTGCCAGGACCGCCGCCGCCGTCCTTGAGCTCGAAGAAGATCTTCTGGCCCGAGCCGGTGCCGTCCACCCAGAAGGAGAACCCCTCGTACGCTGACCAGTCCTGGATGGCGGGCAGGTCGTGGGACCAGCCGCCCCACTGGCTCACGTCGTAGACCGAGGTGAGCACCCGGTTCGTGGAGGGCGCCTCCGGCAGGGTGGAGTCGGGCCCGACGGTGAGCGCCGGGGTCGAGGCCGCGTCGTTGCCCCAGGCGTACACGCCGGCGGGCACGCCGTCCGACTCGAAGTCGGTGACCGTGAGCGGTTCGGCGGCTGCCGCGGCGTGTGGGGCGACGATCAGGGAGCCGGCCAGGGCCAGGGCCGCCGCCCATAAGGGTGGTCTGGATGGGAACACGGTACCTCCAGTCGAGGGGAGAGAGCGCTCTCCCAGGCCATCGGAGGTAAGGCGCGTTTCATAACATCAGCCCGCCCGACCCGTCAGGACGCGGACGTGCCCACCGGGGCCGGGCGCTGCACGCGACCGGACCCGGCGACGCCGTCACACGCGCCGACCAGCCCCGCGCCACCGGCACGTGGGTGATCGCCGGGACCTCAACCGCCTGCTGGTTCCCCACGTCCACGCCTGCGCAGTCGCCGCGGCAGAGCCGTTCCGGCGACGCGCGGGGACCTCAGGCATGCGGTGCCGTCGGGGCGTCAAGGGGCGTTGGGTGGAGGTGTGCGGCGTGGCCGCTCCCGTCCAAGCGCGCGAGCCGGCACCTCGACGACTCCGTCGCAAGGTGCGGAGTCGCCGGTGCCGGGACACTTTCCACCGCAGGCGGAGCCGGTGAACGTGCGCCCCGGTCACTCCTCCAGTGGTGTTTCGCCGTCGGCGGAGGGCAGGGCGGCGGGATCGGCGGCGATGGCGCCGCCGATGGCGCCGATCGTGTGGGTGAGGCGGACGCCCGAGCCGTCGCGCCGGCCGAGCTCCTCCGGCAGCGGCACCGGCTTGCCCACCGTGGAGACCGCCTTGGCCGGAGCGGGGCCGGCCCAGGCCAGCAGGAGCTCGTCCTCGCCCTTCAGGAACCGCTGAGCCCGGACGCCGCCCGTGGCCCGGCCCTTCGCCGGGAACTCCGCGTAGTCGGACACCTTGCCGCCGCCCACCTGCGTGCCGGGCAGCGCCGTGGAGGAGCCGGCGATCGTGACCACGTGGCCGGGCCGCTCGGGGTCGACTGCGCCGAACCAGATCGCCCGCGCGTCACCGTCGAGGCGGATGCCCGCCACGCCCCCCGCGGGACGCCCCTGCGGGCGCACCAGCGTGGCGGAGTAGCGCAGGAGCTGGGCGTCGGAGGAGATGAACACCAGGTCGTGGCTCTCCGACACCAGCTCGACGGCGCCCACCACGCGGTCGCCCTCTTTCAGGGTGATGACCTCGAAGTCGTCGCGGTTGGCGGGGTAGTCGGGCACCACCCGTTTGACCACGCCCTGCGCCGTGCCCAGGGCCAGGCCGGGGCTGTCGGGGTCGAGGGAGCCGAGGCCGACGACCTTCTCGTCGGGCTCTAGCGAGACGTATTCGGAGACGGGATGGCCGCCCGACAACGACGGCGGGTTGGCCGAGGGCGGCAGTGTCGGCAGGTCGACGACCTGGACGCGGATCAGCCGGCCGTGCGACGTGACCACGCCCACCTCACCGCGTACGGAGGTGCGGACGACGGAGACGAGCACGTCGTGCGCGGTGCGGTCGCCCTCGCCCGCCAGCGGCGAGGCGTCGGAGGTGCGGGCCAGCAGGCCGGTCGAGGACAGCAGCGCCAGGCACGGGTCGTCGGCCACCTGGAGCGACTGGATGGGGGTGCGGGCGACGCCCGGCGCCTCCAGCAGGACGGTCCGGCGCGGCGTGCCGTAGCGCTTGGCCACGTCGGCCAGCTCGCCCGAGACCACCTGGCGGAGCTTGGCCGGGGAGGAGAGGATCTCGGTCAGCGCGGCGATCTCGTCGCTGAGGGTCTGCTTCTCGCGGTCGAGCTCCAGCTTGTCGTATCTGGTCAGCCGGCGCAGGGGTGTGTCGAGGATGTAGGCGGCCTGGACCTCGGACAGCTCGAAGACGTCCATCAGGCGGGTGCGCGCCTGGGCCGAGTCGTCGGAGGAACGGATGACCTGGATGACCTCGTCGATGTTGAGCAGCGCGATGACGAGGCCGTCGACCAGGTGCAGGCGCTCCTCGCGCTTACGGCGCCGGAACTCCGACCTGCGGCGCACGACCTCGAGCCGGTGGTCGACATAGACTTGGAGCATCTCGCGCAGCCCGAGCGTGCGGGGCTCGCCGTCGACGAGGGCGACGTTGTTGATGCCGAAGGTCTCCTCCATCGGCGTGAGCCGGTAGAGCTCCTCCAGCACGGCCTCGGGGATGAACCCGTTTTTGATCTCGATGACCAGGCGCAGGCCCTTGTGCCGGTCGGTGAGGTCTTTGAGGTCGGCGATGCCCTGCAGCTTCTTACTGGTCACCAGCTCTTTGATCTTGGTGACCACGCGTTCGGGGCCGACGTTGTAGGGGAGCTCGGTGACGATGATGCCCTTGCGGCGCGGGGTGATCTGCTCGACCGTGCACGTGGCGCGCATGCGGAACGTGCCACGCCCCGTCTCGTACGCGTCGCGCACCCCCTGCAGCCCGATGATCGAGCCGCCGGTCGGCAGGTCGGGCCCCGGCACGAACTTCATCAGCTCGTCGAGCGTCGCCTCCGGCTTCTTGATCAGGTGGCGGGCGGCGGCCACGACCTCGGTGAGGTTGTGCGGCGCCATGTTGGTGGCCATGCCGACCGCGATGCCGCTCGTGCCGTTGACCAGCAGGTTGGGGAAAGCCGACGGCATGACCGTGGGCTCGGTCTCCTGGCCGTCGTAGTTGGGCTTGAAGTCGACGGTGTCCTCGTCGAGCGACTCGACCATGAGCATCGCCGCCGGGGCCAGCCTGGCCTCGGTGTAACGCATGGCGGCGGGTGAGTCGTCGGGGGAGCCGAAGTTGCCGTGGCCGTCGACGAGCGGCAGGCGCATGGAGAACGGCTGCGCCAGCCGGACGAGCGCGTCGTAGATGGCGCTGTCGCCGTGGGGATGCAGCTTGCCCATGACGTCGCCGACGACGCGCGAGGACTTGACGTGGCCGCGCTCGGGGCGCAGGCCCATCTCGCTCATCGAGTAGAGGATGCGCCGCTGCACCGGCTTGAGGCCGTCACGGGCGTCAGGCAGGGCGCGCTGGTAGATCACCGAGTAGGCGTATTCGAGGTAGCTCGTGCGCATCTCGGAGGAGACGTCGATGTCGACGATCCGCTCCTCGAAGTCCTCAGGTGGGGGTGCAGTCGTGCGTCGGGCCATCTTGTGCTGCGCGGCTGCCTCGGTCGTCGCGCCGAGGGGAAGCGCATCCTCCTTCTGTCCTTGTGCGGTAACCGTAACCGTCAGCCCGGCAGAGCGGCGTCAGGTCGGCGGGTGGGGCGTCGACGTAAGCTCTCCCGGTCGCGGCGCGACGGCGGCCGAAGGCGCGCGCGGGCACGAGACCGGTGCGGGTGTGACGTTTTCTCCCCTGGAGATGATGGCACGAGCCAGGCGCGCTGTGACGTATCCATGGCGTTGCTCATGCCTTCGCCGGCCGCCCGCGGGGCCGCGCGGGCGAGGGCCGCTGCCGTCAAGACGCCTCCTCGGTGATGATCTGGTTGCCGGGGAGTGTGCGGTGTGCGCGTCGCCGGCGTCAAGATGATACGCGATCCCCCGCCACTTCTCGTAAACATGTTCGATGTCCTGCCATTCTTGACCAAGCAATTGCTTGGGTGTTACGTTCCGGACACGAGGGTCCCGTCGTCTCCGGAGGCGTCATGATCGAGTTCCATCCCGTGACGAAGCACATCGGCGCCGAGGTCACCGGGGTCGATCTGCGCAAGCCGCTCTCCCCGGAAGAGGTCACGACCCTGCGCGAGGGCTGGCTCAAGCATCTCGTCCTGTTCTTCCGCGACCAGAACATCGACGACGAGCAGCACCTGCAGTTCGCCCTCAACTTCGGCACGCTCAACCATCCCGCCTTCAAGAAGGACGCCGGCAGCCCCATCCACGTGCTCGACCAGACCTCGCCCAAGGGCGAAGGCGGCGACGAGTGGCACAGCGACAACACCTTCGAACCCACTCCGCCGATGGGCTCGCTGCTGCGCTGCGTCCAGTTGCCCAGCGTGGGCGGCGACACGTGCTGGGCCAACACGTACCTGGCCTACGAGACGCTCTCGCCGTCGCTGCAGCGGTTGTGCGACGAGCTGACCGCCGTGCACGACATCACGATGTCGATGAAGAAGGCCATCTCGAAGGGGCACCCGTTCGACCTGGCCGAGATCCAGGCGAAGTGGCCGCCGATCGAACGCCCGGTCGTCCGCGTGCACGCCGAGACCGGCCGCAAGGCCCTCTTCGTCAACCGCGCGTCGACGACCCGCCTGGTGGGGCTGAGCGACCGGGAGAACGAGGCGCTCCTGCCCTTCCTGATCGACCACATCCGCTCGCCCGAGTTCCAGCTCCGGCTGCGGTGGCGGCCCGGGACGCTGGCCTTCTGGGACAACCGCCCCACCCAGCACTACGCGGTCGCCGACTACACCGAACGCCGCCGGATGCACCGCGTCACCATCAACGCCTTCCCGGAGCACGCCGACGCGTAGCCCTCACGGCACCAGCCCGCGCATGCCGTAAAAGATGCTCGTTTTGCGGGCCTCGCTCACCACGGCGCCCGGGAGAGCTGGTAACAAGGGAGGCATGATTGACGCCCCCGATGTCGGGATGCTACGGGAAGAGGCCGAGACGCGGCTGCGGGCGCTGGCGGGCGAGCACGCCGTGCTCCGCGACGACCAGTGGGCCGCCATAGAGGCGCTCGTGATCGACCGCCGCAGGGTGCTCGTCGTGCAGCGCACCGGCTGGGGCAAGTCGGCCGTCTATTTCGTGGCAACCGCGCTCCTGCGCGAGCTCGGCGAGGGCCCCACCGTCATCGTCTCCCCGCTGCTGGCCCTCATGCGCAACCAGATCGCCGCCGCCGAGCGGGCCGGCATCAGGGCCGTCACGATCAACTCCGCGAACCCCGAGGCGTGGGAGGAGATCTACGGTCAGGTCGCCGACGGCATGGTCGACGTGCTGCTGGTCAGTCCCGAGCGGCTCAACAACCCCGACTTCCGCGACAACGTCCTGCCCGAGCTGGCCGAGAGCGCCGGGCTGGTCGTGGTCGACGAGGCCCACTGCATCTCCGACTGGGGCCACGACTTCAGGCCCGACTACCGCAGGCTGGCCACATTGTTCGGGGACCTGCCGCCGGGCATCCCCGTGCTCGCCACCACGGCCACCGCCAACGCCCGCGTCACCCGCGACGTGGCCGAGCAGTTGAGCCTTCCTCCCGAGCTCCGGCCCGAGGGCGGCGACGACACGCTCGTCCTGCGCGGGCCGCTCGAACGCGAGAGCCTGCACCTGAGCGTCGTCCGCCTGCCCTCCGCCGAGCAGCGGCTGGCCTGGCTGGCCCAGACGCTGCGCGAGCTGCCCGGCTCCGGCATCGTCTACACCCTCACCGTGGCTGCCGCCCACGAGATCGCCGGCTACCTGCGCGAGCAGGGGCTCGAGGTGGCTGCCTACTCCGGCCAGACCGAACCGGCCGAGCGGCTGGCGGCCGAGGAGGCGCTGCTCCGCAACCAGATCAAGGCGCTGGTGGCGACGAGCGCGCTCGGGATGGGGTTCGACAAACCCGATCTCGGGTTCGTGGTGCACGTGGGGGCTCCGCAGTCGCCCGTCGCCTACTACCAGCAGGTCGGCCGGGCCGGGCGCGGCGTCGAACGGGCCGAGGTGATCCTGCTGCCCGGCACGGAAGACCGCGACATCTGGGCCTATTTCGCCTCGCTGGCCTTCCCGCCCGAGCCCGTCGTACGCACCACGCTCCAGACCCTCGAGGAGCGTGGCGTCATGTCCACCCCCGCGCTCGAAACGGCCGTCGACCTGAGCCGGGGCCGGCTGGAGATGATGCTCAAGGTCCTCGACGTCGACGGCGCGGTCCGCCGGGTCAAGGGCGGCTGGGAGGCCACCGGGCAGCCGTGGGCCTACGACACCGAGCGGTACGCCCGCATCGCCGAGGAACGCAAGGCCGAGCAGGACGCCATGCTCAGCTACCTGACCACCTCCGAGTGCCGGGAGCGGTTCCTGCGCGGGCACCTCGACGACGAGACCGCCACGCCGTGCGGCCGCTGCGACAACTGCACCGGCACGCACCGCTCGACGGAGATCGGCGCGCAGGCCGTCGAGGGCGCCCGCGAGCGCCTGAGCAGGCCCGGTGTCGAGATCGATGCCCGCAGGCAGTGGCCCACCGGGCTGCCCGACCTGTCCGGCCGGATCAAGCCCGAACTGGGCGCCGAGCCCGGCAGGGCGCTGGGGCGGCTGACCGACATCGGGTGGGGCAACCGGCTGCGCGAGATGTTCAGCGCCGGCGACGGGCCGATGGCCGACGACATGTTCGCGGCCGTGGTGAAGGTGTTGTCCGCGTGGGACTGGCGAGAGCGCCCGGTGGCCGTGGTCAGCGTGCCGTCCGCGACGCGGCCCAAGCTGGTGCGCACGTTCGCCGAACGGCTGGCCCAGATCGGGCGGCTGTCCTACCTGGGGGAGCTGGGCTACCGCGCGGGCTCGCCCGGGCAGCAGTTCAACAGCGCCAAACGGGTGCAGGCGATCAGGGGCACGCTCGCCATGCCGAAGGACGTGGGCGCCGCGATCGCGCAGTGCGGCGGCCCGGTCCTGCTCATCGACGACCGTGTCGACACGGGGTGGACGATGACGCTGGGCGCGGCCATGGTGCGCCACGCCGGGGCGCCCGCCGTGCTCCCGCTCGCCCTGGCCACCACGTCCTGACCGGCACGTCCTGACCGGCGCGTCCTGACCGGCGCGTCCTGACCGGCGCGTCCGGTCAGGTGAGACCCATCGTGACCGGTTCGTAGTCGCCCATGGACCGGGCTGAGCGCTCGGGCCGGCGCGGCGTCAGGCAACCCTGTGATCAGCGCGTGCCAGGAGGTGCGTCCACCTCGGCGTCGAGCCGGCGGTCCGCCCAGACATAGCTGTCGGGAAGCAGATCGGCGATGGAGACCGTACGGAGTCCGTCGCGTGCGCCGACGATGACCTTGAGGGCGGGGAAGTAGTCGAGCAGGACCTGGCGGCAACGGCCGCACGGCGGCACGACGCCCCGGTCGCGGTCGCCCACCGCGACGATGATGTCCAGCTCGTAGACGCCCTGCGTGGCGGCCGCGCCGATGAGGACCAGCTCCGCGCAGGGGCCGCCGGTGAAGTGGTATGCGTTCACCGCCGTGACGATCCGGCCGTCGTGGCCGCGGGCCGCGGCCGCCATGGTGTGGTTGTCGCCCCGGCAACGGGTGGCCGCGACCTGTGCCGCGGCCCGGATCAGTTCACGGTCGACGTGGTCGAGCTCTGCGGTCGTCATCTCTGCCTTCATACGCTCGACGGGTCGAGAACGGCAGGCCGTTTCCGGTCGGCTTCGGTTGCCCCGATCCGCCGGCCCGCCCGTGTTCGTCCTGGGGCGTCCGGCGTCGCGTGAACGTGCTGGTCGGGCACTAGAACGGGGGACGCGCACCCAGGTGCATGATGGCCTTGGCCGCCAGGCGGCACCCCGACGCCAGCGCGTCCGCAGGCGGCTTGCCTTCAAGCCACGGCGGCAGGAACCCGGCGGAGAACGCGTCACCCGCACCGGTGCCGTCGACGATCTTGTCGACCGGCTCGGCGGCGACCCTGACCGGATCGGGGCGGCCGTTGGTATACCACAGCGCGCCCTCGGCGCTCATCTTGATCACGACCTGCGGGAACCACGCGGTCAGCACCTTGGCGGCGGCCTCGGGCTCGTCGCGGCCCGTCAGGACCTTGGCCTGGTCGATGTTGGCGAACAGCAGCTTGGCGCCGTTGGTCCACTCGAGGAACGGCTCGGCGCCCGTGCGCTCCAGCGGCGCGGACGAGGCGCAGTCGACCGAGATCGACATGCCGGTGCGCCTGGCCATGTCGAGCGCCGCGAGACCGGCGTCGCGCGAACCCTCGTTGATCAGCGTGTAGCCGGAGAGATGCAGGTGGGTGCCCTGGCCGAACAGATCGCGCGGCAGGTCTTCCGGCGACAGCGCCGCGTTGGCGCCAGGGTCGGACAACATGGTGCGCTCGCCCTTGTGCGTCACGAGCACCACGCAGGTGCCGGTGGGCCGCTCAGGGTCCATGACGAGCCGGGCGTCGACGCCGTAGCCCATCAGCTCCATGTCGCGGTTGCGCCCCGTGATGTCGGCGCCCCTGCGGCCGATGTAGGCCACCTCGGCGCCCTCGACGGCCAGCCACGAGGCGATGTTCGCCCCCGAGCCCCCGCCGTGCATCGTCACGATCGCCGGGGTGTCGCTCGCCCTGGCGAGCGCATAACGGGCGCGCGCGACCGCGTCGGTCATGAGATCGCCCACCACGACGACCCGCGTCATGATGTCACCACCTTGCTGCCTTCGGAACGAGCCTGGCCACGGCAAAACTAACAGCTTCCGGGCTGCTCGTGGGACGGACCCATCACACAGGGCAGCAGTCGATGCACAAGCGTTGCCCAACTGGGGCCCCGGGTCTTGGCATGTGGGACGCGGGTTTACGCTCAGGACTGTGGAGGAACAGTATCCGGCTCACTGGGAGGCGGATGTCGTCCTGGCCGACGGCGGCACCGCACACGTCCGGCCGATCAGGCCCGCCGACGCCGATCGTCTCCGTTCCTTCTACTCCCGTCTGTCCGACGAGTCGATCTATTTTCGCTTCTTCGGGCCCCGGCCGCGGCTGTCCGACAAGGAAGTCGCCCGCTTCACGAACGTCGACTACGTCACCAGGGTCGCGCTGATCGCCACCATCGGCGACGAGATGGTCGCCGTGATCCGCTACGACCGCACCGGTCCCGGCGAGGCCGAGGTCGCCTTCCTCGTCGAGGACGCGCACCAGGGCAGGGGAGTGGCCTCCGTGCTCCTGGAGCACCTGGCGGCCACGGCCCGCGAGCGCGGCATCGAGCGCTTCGTCGCCGACGTCCTGCCCGCCAACATGCGGATGACGGGCCTGCTGCGGCAGGCGGGCTACACGGCCCAGAGCCAGTTCGCCGACGGCGTCGTACGCATGACGCTCGACCTCACCCCCACCGACACCTCAGCCGAGGTGAGGGCCGCCCGCGAGCACCGCGCCGAGGCCAGGTCCATCGCCCGGCTGCTCACCCCCGGCTCCGTCGCGGTCATCGGAGCCTCGCGCGAGCCCGGAGGCGTCGGTCAGAGCGTCCTGCGCAACCTGCTGGCCGCCGGCTTCACCGGCCCCGTCTACCCCGTGCACCGCGAGGTGCGTGCCGTGCACGGCGTACGCGCCTATCCGAGCGTGACGGCGATCGACGACGAGGTCGACCTGGCCGTGGTGGCCGTGCCTGCCGAGAGCGTGCTCGACGTGGTCAAGGAGTGCGCGGAGAAGGGCGTGCACGGGCTGGTCGTGGTCTCGTCGGGGTTCGGCGAGACGGGCGCGCGGGGCCGGGCCAGGCAGGACGAGCTCGCCAGGATCGCCCGCTCCTACGGCCTGCGCGTCGTCGGCCCCAACTGCCTCGGCATCGCCAACACCGACCCGGCCGTCAAGCTCAACGCCACCCTCGCCCCCACCGTGCCCGGCCGGGGCAAGGTGGGGTTCTTCAGCCAGTCGGGCGCGCTCGGCACCGCGCTGCTCCAGCGGGTGGCGCAGCGTGGCATGGGCATCTCGTCGTTCGTCTCCGCGGGCAACCGGGCCGACGTGTCCGGCAACGACCTGCTGCAGTATTGGGAGGAAGACGACTCCACCGATGTGATCCTGCTCTACCTTGAGTCGCTCGGCAATCCGCGCAAGTTCACCCGGCTGGCCCGGCGCATCGCCCGCCGCAAACCCATCGTGGTGGTCAAGAGCGGCGGCACCCCCGCGGGGCACTCGGCGGAAGAGCTCGGGCTGCCCGACTCGGCGATCAGCTCCCTGTTCGAGCAGGCGGGCCTCATCAGGGTGGACGATCTCATCCAGCTGTTCGACGTGGGGCAGGTGCTGGCGTACCAGCCGCTGCCCGCCGGGCCCAAAGTCGCGCTCGTGACCAACTCCGACGCGCTCGGCCTGCTCGCCGCCGACGCCTGCCTCGCCGCGGGCCTCGAGCCCCGCCCGCCGGTCAACCTCGGTCCCGGCGCGGGCCCCTCGGAGTTCGGTACGGCGCTGGCCGGCGAGTTGTCCTCCACCGACGTCGACGCCGCCGTCGTGATCCACATGCCGCCCATCCCCGGCGCGTCCGACGAGGTGGCCGCCGAGCTGCTGCGCGTCTCCAAGGACGTCGCCAAGCCGGTGGTGACCACGTTCCACGGTCATCTGGGCATGCATCCGGCGCTGCGTGTCGGGACCGGCTCCGCGACGCCCGGGAGGTGCTCCATCCCCTCTTACGCGGCGCCCGAGGAGGCGGTGAGGGCGCTGGCGCACGTGGTGCGGTACGCGAGGTGGCGGGCGCATCCGGCGGTGCCGCCACCGGAACTCGACGGCATCGACACCACCCGCGCCCGATCCCTGGCCCGAACCGCCCTGGCCGCCGCCCTCGCCGGAGAGGCGACCACATCGCGAGACACGGCCCCCATCGCGGCAGCGGACGAGAGGACCACTGGTGCCTCGCGGGGAGAGGCGGTCGCCGCATCGCCCGACGGATCGCCAGGTACGGCGACCACCGGGCCGTCCGGTGGCTCGTCCGGTGAGGCCGCCGTCACGTCGTCCGGTGAGCCGCCGGGTGAGATGGCCGCCACGTCGGCCGGTGCGGCGTCCGGAGCGCCGGCCGAGACACCGGCTGGGACCTCAACGGGGACACCGGCTGGGACACAGTCCGGAATGCCAGCTGGGACACAGTCCGGAATGCCGTCCGGGACGCCGGGCGGAGGGCCGGACGCCGGGCGGCTCGGCTCGTCGGGTGTGTTCGCTGAGCCGGGGCCGCCGGTCGAGATCGACCCCACCGAACTTCTGTCCTGCTACGGCCTGACCGTGTGGCGGGCCGAGCTGGTGCGTTCCGCCGATGAGGCGGTGGCGGCGGCCGAGCAGCTGGGCTGGCCCGTGGTGGTCAAGGTCGCCGACCCGGGCGCCTCACGCAGAGCCGGGACGGTGCGCCTGGGGTTGACGGGGCCGGAGATGGTCCGCAACGCCTACACGGAGTTCGCCGTGCAACTGGGCGAAGGAGCGGAGCTCGCGGTCCAGCGGATGGCTCCGCAGCCCGCCGTGCCGACCGTCGTGGGCGTCATCGAGGACCCCGCCTTCGGGCCGGTCGTGTCATTCGGGCTGGGCGAGGTGACCGCCCGGCTGCTGCAGGACCAGGGTTTCCGCCTGGCGCCGCTGACCGGCGAGGACGCCGCCGCCCTGGTGCGCTCCGTACGCGCGGCTCCGCTCCTGTTCGGCGAGTACGGCTACCCGCCCGTGGCCGTCGGCGCCCTGGAGGATTTGCTCGTACGCGTCGGCCGCCTGGCCGGTGACCTGCCGGAGCTGGCCCGGCTGGACCTCGACCAGGTGCTCGTGGGGGAGTCGGATGTCATGATCCTCGGCGCCCGCGCCACCCTGCGCACGCCGGCGGGCCCGCGTCTGGACGGTGGCCCGCGCCGGCTCTCCTGATGCGCCTTGAGCGAATGCAGGGAACAGAGTGCTCGGTGTTACGTGTACACAGACCGTTATAGAGCGTTATATCCGGCGGGTGAGTGCACTGCCCGGTCCTGGCAGGATGGACCCATGAGGGAAACCCGAGTCTCCGCCGCGGGCCTGCGCGAAGCGATCGAGCGCAGCGGCTATTATCCCGACCTCGTCACCGACGCGGTCGAATCCGCGCTGGGCAAGGAGGTCGTGACCGCGTTCGTGGTGCACCACGAGGCGACCTTCGATCCTGCCATGGAGGTGCGCAGGCACGTCACGGTCCTGGTGCTGACGACGACGCGGCTGCTGGTCTGCCACACCGACGAGCACCCGGCGGTGGAGGGTGTCTCCGCGTCCCACGCCTCCACCACCACGGAGGCCGTGCGCCTGAGCCGCGTCCAGTCGGTCGCCGTCACCCGGGTGGTGCCCGACCCCGCCGCCTACGCGCCCGGTGTCCCGCCCACGGAAGTGACCCTCACGATCGGCTGGGGCGCCATCTCCCACGTCGATCTGGAGCCGGCCACCTGCGGCGACGAAAACTGCGAGGCCGACCACGGCTACACCGGCGCCATCACCGCCGACGACCTCTCGCTCCGGGTCAGCGAGGCGGCCGACGGGCCCGAGGCGGTCAACCACGTCCTGGCGTTCGCGAAGTCCCTCTCCGAAGCCACGGCCCACGCCACCGCCTGACCTCTCCCGGCCCCGCACCGGCCCACCCTCGACGCCGGCGCGCCCGCCCCTTTCACCCCACACCCCCGGATCCCGGCTGAACACCGCCGGAAGACGCCCACCAGGCGACACCGCCCGCCAGGGAAACCCCGGCCTGCAAAGCGAGAGACTGGAATCACCGGTAGACGGCTCGGCGTAGAACACGGCCCAGAAGACGCTCGTCACGGCGAGCACCGCGTGAGCCTTCACGACCGGCCATGACGGACGTGAAGCAACGTCGGCGCGTGCGGGCAGGCCGGCTTTGCCGTAACGGATGCAAGCCAGTTCCAGCGCCGGCCGGCAGACAGCGAGCGGCGGTTAGGCTGTGCGCATGGTGCCGGGGTATGGCGGAGGGGCGCTGACGGATCTGCCGGATTCGTTGCTGGCCGCATTGGGCATGCGCGCGCCCAACGCGCTCGCCATAGAGCCCGCCGAGCGCGTCTGCCTGTTCCTGGTGGACGGTCTGGGAGCCGAGTTGCTGCGCGCCCACGCCGACGCCGCCCCGTTCCTGGCCGGCCTGCGGAGCAGGACGCTCAACGCGGGTTTTCCCGCCACGACCGTGACGAGCCTGTGCTCGCTGGGCACGGGCCTGACGCCGGGCGAGCACGGCATGCTCGGGTTGATGCTGGCCGTGCCGGGCGCCGGTCACCTGTTCAACTGCCTGCGCTGGACGCTGCCCGGCGGCCACGTGATGGACCCGGACGAGTGGCAGCCCGCCGAGACCGTCTACGAGCGCGCCACTCTGGCCGGCATCGACTCCGTTTATGTCGCGCCCGCGCAGTTCGAGGGCACGGGCCTGACCAGGGCCGTCTACCGTGGCGTGCGCTACGTGGCCGCCGAGACCGCCGACGAGCGCGTCGCCCGCGTGCACGAGGCGATGCGGCGGCGCCCCGCCCACGTCACCGTCTACTACGGAGACCTCGACACGGCCGGCCACATGACGGGTTGGGGCAGCGAGGAGTGGCTGCGGCAGCTCGGCGTGGTCGACGGCATGGCCCAGCGGATCGCCGAGGGGCTGCCGCCCGGGTCCGCCCTCTACGTCACCGCCGACCACGGCATGGTCAACGTCGGCGAGAAGGTCGATGCCGAGAGCGTCCCCGAGCTGACGCGGGGAGTGGCGCTGCTCGGTGGCGAGGCCAGGGCCAGGCACGTCTATGCCGAGCCGGGTGCGGGCGATCAGGTGCTGGAGGCGTGGCGCGGGGTCTTCGCGGGGAAGGCCTGGGTAGCCTCCAGGGAGGAGGCGGTCGAGTCGGGCTGGTTCGGGCCCCGCGTGCGTGACGCCTGGCTGGAGCGCATCGGCGACGTCGTGGCCGTCCCCTACACCGACCTGGCCATCACCGCCCCGACGAACCATCCGGTCGAGGCCGTCTTCACCGGCTACCACGGTTCGCTGACGGCGGCCGAGCAGAACGTCCCGCTCCTGGAGGTACGCACGTGACGAGCCCGCTCATCACACCCGCCGATCTCGCCGCGCTCGACGGCGTGACGGTGCTCGACGTCCGCTGGCGGCTCGGTGGCCCGCCGGGGGTGGAGCTTTACCGCGAAGGGCACATCCCGGGCGCCGTCTACTGCGACCTCGACACCGACCTCGCCGGGCCTCCCGGCGACGCCGGCCGGCACCCGTTGCCGGATCCCGGCGCGTTCCAGGACGCCATGCGCCGCCTCGGCGTGTCCGACCGCCGGCCGGTCGTGGTCTATGACGACGTGGGCGCCACGGTGGCGGCCAGGGGCTGGTGGGCGCTGCGCTACTTCGGCCACCAGGACGTCCGCGTGCTCGACGGCGGGCTCGCCGCGTGGGCCGGGGCCGGGCTGCCGGTCACGAAGGAGGCCCCGGACCCGCTCGCCCACGGCGACTTCACCGCGCGGCCGGGCGGGATGCCGATGCTCACGGCCGACGAGGCGGCCGCGCTGGCCGGTCACGGCGTGCTGCTGGACGCCCGAACTGCCGAGCGTTACCGGGGCGAGGCAGAGCCGGTCGATCCCGTGGCGGGTCACATCCCTGGAGCTGTCAACGCGCCCACGACCGGGAACGTCGGGCCGGACGGCAGGTTTCTCGCCCCTGACACGCTGCGGGCCCGCTTCGCCGGTCTCGGGGTCAGCGAAAGGGTGGAGACGGGCGCCTACTGCGGATCCGGCGTGACGGCCGCCCATGAGGTGCTGGCGCTGGAAGTGGCGGGCCTGCCCAGGGCCGCACTCTACGTCGGTTCCTGGTCCGGGTGGGTCGCCGACCCGTCAAGACCCGTGGCGACCGGCTGACCACCCAGCGCCACCTCACCACGGTGCGCCGCGCGGGCCGAGGACCGCACGACCACGCACGCCCACCGCGGCTCGGCAACGGGCCGCATCGGTGCGTGGCCGCGCGGCCGCACCACCACGCAGCCACCCGGGGACCAGACCGGTACGAGGCCGCGGCGAAGCACGTCGCCGTGGAGGCGCCGGGCGTGCGACGCGCCGTCAGTACAGCGCCCGGTCGCCCGCGCCGAAGCAGACGAAGGCGTGCTCGCCCGTCTTGGCAGCGGCGCACGCCAGAGCCGCGTCCGGTGGCCGGCCCGCCGCCACGAGCTCGTGGAACACTCCCATGACGGCCCGCGCCGCCTCGTCCCGCACCGGTACGAGCCCCGCCACCACACACGACGACCCCTTGGCCAGGAACGCCCCCGGCAGGCCGAGCGGCGCCCCGTCCACGGGTGCCCGCGACATTCCCGAATTGCACGCGGAGAGCACCACGAGCTCCGCCGACCGGGGCGCCTCCAGCAGGTCGTACGCCATGAGCGGCCCGTCCTCCAGCGTGATCCCGGACACCAGCGGGCTGCGCGAGTGGAACACCCCGTGCGCCGCGAGGTGCAGCACGTCCGCGACTTCGAGTGCCTTCAGGACGTCGGCCGTGCGCGCGGGCGACTCGCGTCCCCCCGGGTGGCAGGACAGGACGTGCGCCACTTCGGCGTGCGCGTGCGCCAGCGCGGGCCCGGCGGCGGCCACGACCACCGGGGGCCCGTCGCGGCGTACCCGATCGAGTGCCTGCACCCAGGCGGCCGCGCTGGCGGCCACGCTCACCGGGCGCTCCCGCAGGCACGGCAGCGCGCCCCACGGCAGCGTGTGCAGCGCGCCCACGGGCACCGCCACGAGCGGCCCGTTGCCCAGCTCGGCGAGGAGCGGCCGCAGCACCAGCCGTTCGACGTCGACGGCAGCGGCTTCGACGTCGCCGGGGCCGGCCTGGCGGCGCAGCGAGTAGCGCAGCCGGACGATCGCCTCCTTGACCTGCCGCACGTCGGCCAGCCGTCGAAGCAGCACCCGTCGCTCGGAGATCAGTACGGCCAGCAGCGACTCCTCGTGGGTCACGTACTCCACCAGGGTTCCCCCTCCCAGCTCCGCCCTCACCCGCTCGGGATCGGCGGGCGAGCCGGCGTGCGCGGGGGCGGTGACGGCCCGCCAGCGCTCGCTCCACTCGAACACCTCCTCGACGCCGCCGTTGCGCACCGCCAGCCCCAGCCCGAAGGCCGCCAGCCGCTCCCCGGCCCTGGCCGCGTGGGCGCGCAGCGACGGATCGTCGAACGTCTCGACCTGCTCGCTGACCTCCGACAGCCCGTCCTGGACCGCGCGGAAGGCGCCGGTGTTGTCCTCCTGCAGCGCGGCTTCGAGCGCGAGCGCGTGCTGGCGCACCGGTCCCGGGATGTGCGAGGCGCGCTGCCTGGACTGCGGCTCCGAGCCCAGCGGGGTGAGCCGGGTGCCGGCCGGGACCCATCGTTCGCCCCGTTCGGCGTACCGGGTGAGCCGGGCGAGCTGCGCGGAGGCGGTCGGGTGGTCGTCCACGGCGAGTGCCGCCTCGGCCGCCACGAGCCGCAGCGCCGCCCCTGCCTGCGGGGCGAAGCCGTTCTCCAACTCGTCGGCGCACGCGATCAGCTCCCCGACGAGGTCTGGGGTGACGGGTTCGAGCGCGAGCCGTGACCGCAGCACGACCTCCTGCGCCAGTGGCAGCCAGCGGGTCCGTTCCTGGGCGGCCAGCTCGGCGGCGGCCTGTTCGGCCACCTGCCTGGCCTGGTGCGGGTCGCCGGTGAGCAGCTCCACCTGGGCCAGTTTCAGCCGCGCCTCGGCCAGCGCCACCTGGGCGCCCGACGCTTCGAGGTCGGGTACGGCAAGGCTCAGCATCGCCCTGGCCTCGCCGGGCAGGTGGGCGGCCAGCAGGGCGCCGGCGAAGTCCGCCCGCATCGTGGCCAGCCGCTCGGGGAAGCCGAACAGGGTGTCCTCGGCGTCCCGGTAGTGCTTGAACGCCCCGGCGATGTCGCCCCGGCGTACCGCGAGGAACGGCAGGTTCGCGGCGGACAGGCGGGACAGGTGCAGCAGCCCGGCGTGTTGGGCGATCTTCAGGCACGCGGTCAGGTCGCGCATCGCGGCGTCCCAGTCGCCGCGGTAGGAGTGGATGAGCCCGCGGTTGAGCAGGCCGCCCGCCAGGAACCTGCGGTCGTCGATGGTGCCGGGCGCGGTCACCAGGGCGCGTAGCGCACGGTCACAGGAGGCGATGGCCTCCTGGTGGCGGCCGAGGTGGGCCAGGGCGACCGCGCGCTGCGTGTCGAGTTTGGCGCGGTCGAGCGGGCGCAGATAGGCCCAGGCCAGGGCGGCCACGCGCAGTGCCTGCAGGGGGTGCCCGCGTTCGGTGCGCACGGTGACGAGGGAGAGCCGCACCTGCGCGAGCCGCTCCTGCGGCGCGCCGGGGGTGCCGAGGCCTTCGCGGAGGTGCTGCTCGGCCGCTTCCAGGTCGCCGAGCTCGCGGGCGGCCAGCGCCATCGCCCTGAGCGACATGACCGCGGCCTCGGCGGAGCCGACACGGCGGGCAGCCGCCAGCACGAGGCGGCCCGCGCGCAGGGCGTGGCCGGGATCCACCAGGGAACGCAGCATCGCGGCCTCGGCCGCCCTGACGAGCGGATCGAGGTCGCCTGATGAGTCCGGGTATGCACTCATGGCAGGCCTTGGTCTGGCGCCGGGCGGGGGCGCGGCTCCCCTTGCCGGCTGATGGTTGGGGTCAGGGCCGGATGCGCACCCATCTGGTTTGTACGGGGGCACGTCCGGGTCGGTGGCACACCACGCTGAGCCAGCCAGGAGGCAGGCCCGTCGCGGCGAAGTTGCCGTTGTGGGCGAGGTGTCTGGTCAGTGTGAGGTGCGGGGTCTTCACGTCGATGACGGCGTCTTCGCCCGGGTGGGGGCACACCTGGCCCGCGACGTCGATGAGCCCGTCGCCCACCGTCACCTCCAGGTCGAAGGTGAGGCCGTCGGCGACGAAGCGCACCAGGTGGCAGCCGTCCGGGTCGCGCACGTCGGGGCCCGCGGCGCGTGCGGCGGGCGTGGCGGTCACCGCGCGGGGGACCCGCAGCCCGTAGATGTCGCGTGCGGCGGCGGACACCTGGCTCGGGATGGGGTCGCTTCCCGCGGCCAGCCGGAGGGCCGCCAGGAAGTACTCGTCGTTGATCATTGCGCCGTCTCCTGTGATGAGATCAGGGTGCGCAGTTTCTCCAGGCAGCGGGCCTTGGTCGGGCCCACGCTGCCCACGGGCATGCCCAGCCGCGCGGCCATCTGCCGGTTGCCCAGATCGATGGCGACCAGCTGGATGAGCGTGCGGCAGGGCTCGTGCAGGGCGGAGACCTGCTTCCAGAGCAGTCGCCTGCCGTCGGCCTCCAGCACGGCGGAGGCGGGGTCGGGATCGTCGACGGCATCGAGGGCGAGGATGTCGTGGTCGAAGGGGGTGACGTCATGACGCTTGCGGAGGAACGCGTGAGCCTCGCGGCGCACGGTGGTCATGAGCCAGCCGCCGACCTTCGCCGGATCCCTGAGCGTGTGGAGGTGCTGGAGCAGCCGCAGCCAGGATCCCTGGACCGCGTCGGCCGCGTCGGCGGGGCTGAGCCCGGACGCCCTGGCCACCGCCCACATCCGCGGCCCGTATCTGGCCTCGAGCTCGTCCCACGCCGTCCGGTCGCCGTCGGCCGCCGCTGTGACCAGCTCCGCCGGCTCACGTGGATCGGGCATGCGGCCTCCTTCCGTGCGGCACGCCGAGGCGGTCATGCCTCTTCGTGATTGCGTGAGGACTGAGCGTAAACTCTACAGACTCGCCGGTACGAGAACTCCCAGATCCGGAATTTGCCGGGCCGCCTCGGTGCCGAGGAGCCGCCTGACCACCTCCTTCGCCGGCTCGTCCCTGGCCGCGTCCGCGATGGCGCCCGCCACCAGCGCGGTGGCGAACGACGTGCCGCTCCACGACGCGAAGCCCTCGAACTCGCCGCCCCGCAGGAAGCTGCTGGTCAGCCAGTCGCCGCGGGCGCAGGCGTCCACCCAGGTGCCATGGCCCGAGTAGACGGCCCGGTGCTCCTGCGAGGCGTCCACGGCCGCCACGCCCACGGCGCACCCCAGCGCAGCGGGCCAGAACGGCCGGTCGGAGGCGGTGTTGCCGGCGCAGGCCACGGTCACCGTGTCGCTCAGCGCGGCGAGGGCGTCGGACAGCAGGGGCGGCGGCCGGTCGTCGAAGGTGTGACCGCCGAAGGACAGGTTGAGCACGTCGGGAGGGCGCTCGCGCATGCGGTGCAGCGCGCGTACGACGGTCGCCTCGTCGCCGAGGCCGTCGCCGTCCAGCACCCGGTGCACCCGCAGCGCCGCGCCCGGCGCCCGGCGTGCCAGCAGGCCCGCGATGAACGTGCCGTGCCCCGCCTGCGCGCCCTCCGCCGCGTCGGCGTCGTCGGGGCCGAGCCGCTCGTACCAGTCGCTGCCGGACCACCACGGGTGCTCGGCGACGCCGGTGTCGAGCAGGCCGATGACCACGTCCGAGCGCGTACGGCCCGGCTTGTAGCGGATGGGCGGCACGGGAAAGGGCCGTGACGCGGGTCCGCCGAAGAACAGCGGCTGGCCGCGGAACACGTGGTTCGGCGAGGCCCGCACGCCCTGGTCGCGGAGCTCGGCGGTGACCTCGCAGGGGTCCGCGCCGGGAGACAGGTGGACGACGCAGACCCCGTCCGCCTCCGAGACCGCGGAGGTCCAGCGCGACGCGGCGGACAGCGCCGACCGGTCGGTCAGCATCTGACCTGGCCGGATGAACGCCTCGCCGGCAGGTTGCATGTCCATCAGAGTCTCCGGAGGCGACCGCCGCCATCAGGCGACGGGTGGGTCGGGTACGGGAGGGCCGTCAAGGCCCGATCGTGCCCCGACCTGCCAGTTCTACGCATCACGGATGTCCTTCCCGGATTTGTCGGCGCCGGCCGAAACCGTGGTGTTGTCGTTACACGTGATGGGAGGTGGGTGTGCGCAGGTCGTTCTCCTCCCAGCAGGCCACCCTGCGACGGCTCGACAAGGCGTTCGGCGCGTTCTTCGACCGCGTCAGGGCCGGACGCACGCCGGGTTTCCCGCGTTTCAAGGGGCGCGGCCGGTTCGACACGGTCGAGTGGCCGAAGGACGGCGACGGCTGCCGGTGGGACTCCCAGCCCGGCCACACCACCGCGACCTACGTGCGGCTCCAGAGTGTCGGGCACGTCCGCGTCCACCGGCACCGGCCCGTGCGCGGCCAGGTGAAGACGATCAGCGTCACGCGCGAGGGCTCCCGCCGGTTCGCGGTCCTGCCGTGCGACGACGTGCCCGCCGAACCGCTGCCCGCCACCGGCGTGCCGGCCGGGACCGACATGGGGGTGGCCTCGCTCGTCACCACCTCCGGCGGCGGCCGGGTGGCCGGCCCCCGCCACCTCGCCGCCACCGCCGGCCGTCTGGCCGACGCCTGATCGCGGTGCACCCCGCCGGCACCTCCCACCCGCGCCCGCTGTGGCCACGGCGCGAAGGAGAACCGCGTCACCCAAGCCGGGTTCGCCTGTACGGCATGCGGTCATACCGCGCACGCCGACGTCAACGCGGCCATCGACATCCGGAGGGCAGGCCTTGCCCTTCGCGACGCTGCGGAAGCGGCTTGGCGAGAAGCCGCTCCCTTCAGGGAACGGAGGAGTCACGAGGCGGTATCTTTCCTCCGCTGCCCCGCTGTCACGTACGACTCCCGCACCAAGTTGGTATGGCCCCCCACTGGTGCCGGATGGCGACCGACGGTAGTCTCTCCCTAGTCACTTGTGATCATCCCGGGACGAGGCCGTTGGGGAAGGCGCACCTCGTACCGAACGGGAGGTCCGGTGTCTGCTCGTGGCGTCCTTTACGTCCACTCGGCTCAGCCCGCGCTGTGCCCACACATCGAATGGGCAGTCGCGGGTGTCCTCGGCGTGCCCGTAGATCTGACGTGGACTCCGCAACCCGCCGCGCCCAACGTCGTGCGCGCGCAGGCGGAATGGGAGGGCCGGCCGGGCGTCGCCGCGGCCATCGCCTCTTCGCTCATGGGCTGGCAGCGGCTCAGATTCGAGATCACCGAGGACGCTTCCCCGGGTGTCGACGGGTCCCGGCACGCCTACACGCCGACGCTCGGCGCCTTCACGGCGGTCATCGGCGCGGCCGGCGACATCATGATCCCCGAAGACCGGCTGCGCACCGCGATGATGATGGCCGCTCAGGGCCGGTGCGTGCTGGAGGACGAGCTGGACAGGATGCTCGGCAAGCCGTGGGACGAGGAGCTGGAGCCGTTCCGCTATGCCGGGGACGGCGCGCCGGTCCGCTGGCTGCACGCCGCCGTCTGACCTCGCCGTACACCCGCTCGGCACGAGCAGCCCTCGCGGCCGGGCTCCCCTGCCCGGCAACGGCAAGGCCCCGCACCGAACCGGTGCGGGGCCTTACCGTTGAGCCTGACGGCGAGCCGTCGCCGAGGGCGAGCCGAGGCGGCCCGGCATGCCGATGCGATGCCGGACGGCGTCGTCGGCTGTTACAGGGGGATGTTGCCGTGCGCGCCCCGGGCGGGGGTCGCCTGGGCGAGCAGTTTGGCGATCGCGCCGCGGGTCTCCTCCGGCTTGATCACCTCGTCGATGACGCCCAGCTCCTGCGCTCTGGTCAGGCCGCCGGCGAGCTTCGAGTGCTCCTCCGCCAGGCGCTCCTCCAGCTCGGCCCGGTCCTGCTCGGGCACGGCCGCCAGCTCGCGCCGCTTGATGACGCGCACCGCCGCGACGGCCCCCATGACGGCGACCTCGGTGGTGGGCCAGGCGAAGACCTTGGTGGCGCCCAGGGCGCGGGAGTTCATCGCGATGTACGCCCCGCCGTACGCCTTACGCGTGATCAGCGTGACCCGCGGAACCGACGCCTCGGCGAACGCGTGCAGCAGCTTGGCTCCCCGGCGCACCACGCCGTCGTGCTCCTGCCCGACGCCCGGCAGGTAACCGGGAACGTCCACGAGGACAACCAACGGCACCCCGAAAGCGTCACACATACGTACGAAGCGGGCGGCTTTCTCGGCGGACGTGGCGTCGAGGCAGCCGCCGAGCCGCATCGGGTTGTTGGCGATCACACCGACCGTCCGGCCACCGAGGCGGCCCAGCGACGTGACGATGTTCGGTGCCCACTTGGGGTGAAGCTCCAGGCCGGGCTCGTCGAGCAGGCCGTTGACCAGCGGCTTGACGTCGTAGGCACGGCGCGGGGAGTCGGGCAGCAGCGTGGAGAAGTCAACTTCCTCGATTTCTCCCGACCGCATCCGGCCCTGGTGGCCGAGGAGCGTGGCGAGCTGGCGCGCCTTGACGTAGGCGTCGGTCTCGGTCTTGGTGACGATGTGCGCCACGCCGCTGCGCTTGCTGTGCGGCTCGGTGCCGCCCAGGGCGGCGCTGTCGACGTCTTCGCCGGTGACGCTGCGGACCACGTCGGGGCCCGTCACGAAGATGCGGCCGGAGTCGGCCAGGATGACCAGGTCGGTGAGCGCGGGACCGTAGGCGGCGCCGCCGGCGGCGGGGCCGACGACCACGGAGATCTGCGGCACCACGCCGGACGCCTTGGTCATGGCGGCGAAGACCCGGCCGACGGCGTGCAGCGACTCGACACCGTCGGGGATCCGCGCGCCGCCGCAGTGCCAGATGCCGATGACCGGCACCCGCTCGCGGACGGCCACGTCGTAGGCGTGCACGATGTGCTCGCACCCCTCGCTGCCCATGGCGCCGCCCTGAAAGCGGGCGTCACTGCAGAACGCGACGACGGGAACACCCTCGACGCGCCCCATCGCGGCCAGCATGCCGCTCTTGTCTTCCGGGGTGATGAGCCGCAGCGAGCCCTCGTCGAGCAGCGCGGTCAGGCGGACGATGGGATCGCGGGGATCGGCAGGCTCCTGATCGGAGCCGGGCGTCACCACCCGGTTGTCGAGGACGGTCACTTTATGCCCCCTTAAACACGACGGTCACGTTGTGCCCGCCGAATCCGAACGAGTTGTTGACCGCGGCCACGTCGCCGTCGGGCAGCGTGCGGTTCTTGCCGTGGACGACGTCGACCTCGATGCCGTCGTCGAGATCGTCGATGTTGATGGTGGCGGGAACGATCCGCTCCTGCAGCGCCTTGATCGTGAAGACCGACTCGATGCCGCCCGCGCCGCCGAGCAGGTGCCCGGTCATGGACTTGGTCGACGTCACCAGCGGGTGGGTGCCGATGGCCTTGGCCACGGCCTGCACCTCGCCGACGTCGCCCGCGGGCGTCGAGGTGGCGTGCGCGTTGACGTGCTTGACGTCGTGGCCGGTGACGCCGGCGTCGGTGAGAGCCTGCGTCATCGCCATGATGATGCCCCGGCCGTCAGGCTCGGGCTGCGTGATGTGGTGCGCGTCGGCGGAGTAGCCGACGCCGGAGCAGTAGGCGTAGATGCGCGCGCCCCGCGCCCTGGCGTGCTCCTCGGACTCCAGCACCACGATGCCGGCGCCTTCGCCGAGCACGAACCCGTCGCGGCCGCGGTCCCACGGCCTGGACGCGCCCGCGGGGTCGTCGTTGCGGGTGGACATGGCCCGCGCGGCCGCGAAGGCGGCGATGTTGAGGCCGTGGATGGCGGCCTCGGTGCCGCCGGCGACCACCACGTCGGCGCGGCCCACCCTGATCATGTCCATCGCGTGGCCGATGGCCTCGGCGCCGGACGCGCACGCCGACACCGTGGCGTGCACACCCGCCTGGGCGCCCAGGTCGAGCCCGATCCAGGCGGCCGGGCCGTTGGGCATGAGCATCGGCACGGTGAACGGCGACAGCCGGTTCCAGCCACGCTCGCGGTAGGTGTCGTAGGCGCTCAGCGTGGTGTTGATGCCGCCGATGCCGCTGGAGACCACGACGCCGAGCCGCTCCGGCGGCACCTCGGGAGAGCCGGCGTCCTGCCAGGCCTCCCTGGCGGCGACCATCGCGAACTGCTCGCTGCGGTCGAGGCGGCGGGCCTCGGGCCGCGGCAGCACCTCGGTGGGGTCGACCGCGGCCGTCCCCGCGAACTTCACGGGGACGGTGTCGATCCAGTCCGTGGTGAGAGCCTCGACACCCGACTGACCGGCGAGGAGCGCCGTCCAGGTCGAGGTGACGTCCCCACCGACGGGCGTCGTCGCGCCGAGCCCGGTGACGACGACACGTACCCGGTTCGCACTCACGTTTCGCGCTCCCTTGCTGATCAGTACTGGTCGGATCGGGTGTTGCGGCTCAGTTCTGGATGAAGGTGAGGACGTCCTTGACCGTCTTCAGGTTCTTGAGCTGGTCGTCGGGGATCTCGACGCCGAACTCGTCCTGGGCGGCCACGGCGATCTCGACCATGGACAGGGAGTCGATGTCGAGGTCGTCCACGAAGCTCTTCTCGGGGGTCACCTCGGACGCCGGAATGCCGGTGATCTCGTTGATGATCTTGCCAAGGCCCTCGAGGATGTCCTGCTCGGTGGCAGCCATGTCGCTATTTCTCCTTTGGTTTCCTGGGAATCTGTGCGGTTGCGCCGCACCAGTCTTTCTTCGGGCGGGCACGGCGCGGACCGTGCCCGATCCTACGGAATCTCGATCACTTGGCCCGCGTAGGTCAGGCCGGCGCCGAAGCCGAGCACCAGCGCGAGATCGCCCGTGCGGACCTCGCCGCGCTCCACCATGCGCGAGAGCGCGAGCGGGATGGAGGCGGCCGAGGTGTTGCCCGAGGTGACGATGTCGCGCGCGATGACGGCCTGGTCGGCGCCCAGCTTACGGGCGATGGCCTCGATGATGCGCAGGTTGGCCTGGTGGGGTACGAACGCGGCCAGCTCGGACGGGTCGACACCCGCCCGCGAGCAGGCCTCGAGCGCCACCGGATGCAGCGCGGTGGTGGCCCAGCGGAACACCGTCTGGCCCTCCTGCCGGAGGTAGTCGGCGCGGTCCTTGATGATGATCGCGTCGGACTTGTCGCCGGCGCTGCCCCACACCACGGGGCCGATGCCGGGCGTCTCCGACGGGGCCACCACCGCGGCCCCCGCGCCGTCGGCGAAGATCACCGCGGTGGACCTGTCGGTCCAGTCGATCCACTGCGACAGCTTCTCCGCGCCGATGACCAGCACGTTCCTGGCCGATCCCCCGCGCACCGCGGCGCTGGCGGTGCCGAGGGCGTAGCAGAAGCCCGCGCAGGCGGCGTTGACGTCGAACGCCCCGGGCGCCTCGATGCCCAGGCGGTGGGCGACGATGGCGGAGGCGTTGGGGATCTGGGTCTCGAGCGTGCACGTGGCGACGATGACGAGGTCGATGTCCTCCGGCGACAGCCCGCTGGCGGCCAGTGCCTTGCCGCCGGCGATGGCGGCCATGTCCTCCAGCGACTCACCGTCGGGCGCGACCCTGCGCTCCTTGATGCCGACCCGGGACAGGATCCACTCGTCGTTGGTCTCCATGGTCTTCGCCAGGTCGTCGTTGGTGACCACGTTGGCGGGCTGGTAGTGGCCGAAGGCGAGCACCTTGGCGCCGGCGGCGATGTCGGGAATCTTCACGGGATCAGCTCCCTGGCCGCGTCGAGGTCGTCTGGGGTCTTCAGCGCGACGGTCCGCACGCCGCGCAGGGCGCGCTTGGCCAGACCGGTCAGCGTGCCACCGGGCAGCAGCTCGATGATCCCGGTGACGCCGAGACCGGACATGGTCTCCATGCAGGCGCCCCATCGGACCGGGCTGCTGACCTGCTGGACCAGCCGCTCGACGAACTCGGCGCCGGTGGCGACCGGCCGGCCGTCGAAGTTGGACAGCAGCGTGACCCTCGGGTCGGCGGGCGTGACGTTCCTGGCGGCCTCGCGCAGGCTCTCGACCGCCGTGGCCATGTGGGCGGTGTGGAAGGCGCCTGCCACGGAGAGCGAGATGAGCCGGGCGCGGGCGGGCGGGTCGGCCTTGAACGCGGCCAGCTGCTCGAGGGTGCCGCCGGCCACGATCTGCCCGGCGCCGTTGATGTTGGCGGCGGTGAGCCCGTGCCTGTCGATCGCGGCGAGCACCTCCTCCTCGACGCCGCCGAGCACGGCCGTCATGCCGGTCTCGGTGATGGCGGCGGCCTTGGCCATGGCCTGGGCGCGGTCGCGGATCAAGGAGAGCGCCTGCTCGGGGGTGAGCACCCCGGCCAGCGCGGCTGCGGCGAACTCGCCGACGCTGTGCCCGGCCACGACGTCGGGGGCCGCGCCGAGCGCCTCGGCGGAGGCCAGCGCGGCGGCCACGAGCAGCGGCTGGGCGACGGCGGTGTCGCGGATCTCGTCGGCGCCGGCGGTCGTGCCCTGGGCGATCAGATCGACCCCGGCGACCTCGGACCACGAGCCGAGCCTGTCGGCCAGACCGGGCAACTCAAGCCATGGAGCCAGGAATCCTGGCGTTTGGGCACCTTGGCCCGGAGCGACGAGTACAAGCACAAAATCCACCATGCCCTGTAGAAGTCCGACACGCGGATGGAGATCCGTACGAACTTTGTCCAGGGTGATTTGTAGGAACCCTACAGTGGGGATTTCGGCGCGGTTACGTT
Source organism: Nonomuraea sp. KM88 (assembly GCF_052245635.1). Lineage (NCBI taxonomy): Bacteria > Bacillati > Actinomycetota > Actinomycetes > Streptosporangiales > Streptosporangiaceae > Nonomuraea > Nonomuraea sp. KM88. The sequence goes on from NZ_JBQQCC010000002.1 coordinate 232,211, forward strand.
AGAGCGCGCCAGCTCGCTGCACTCTCCGCGAGCCTCCCGAGGATGAGCCCCACCTGGAGGGTGAAGGCGGACCTGCCCTCGGTGGGCTGGTAGCCCGTCAGCTCGGTGATCTTCTTGAGGCGGTAGCGCACGGTGTTGGGATGGACGAACAGCAGCCGGGCCGTGGCCTCCAGCGAGGTGCCCTGCTCCAGGTAGGTGGCCAGCGTGTCGAGCAGCGGGGTGCCCGCGAGCGGCAGGTAGACGCTCTCGATGAGCTGCCCCCTGGCGTCGAGGTCGCCGTCGAGCGCCCGCTCGGCCAGCAGGTCCTCGGCGTGTACGGGCCTCGGCGCGTCGGGCCACCCCGACGACGCCTTCAGCCCGGCCAGCGCCGCCCTGGCCGAGTTGGCGGCGGCGTGCAGGTCGGCCACCTCGGGGCCGATGACGATGGGGCCGACGCCGAAACGGGCCACGACCTGCTTGGCCGCGTCGTTGACGCTGCCCGCGCCGCCCACGATCACGATCAGCCGGTCGGCCTGGACCCCCGCCAGCAGGTCCATGCCGATGCGGCGGCCCTTCTCCCGCAGGCCGTCGATGACCGCGCGCGGGTCGCCCTCGGGTGCGTGCCCGGCGATGACGACGACGGGAGAGGAGGTCCAGCCCAGGGCTGCGGCCCAGGAGTGCAGGCCGTCGTCCACCTCGCCGCGCACCAGGGCGTCCACGATCAGGGCCTCGAGCCTGGCGTCCCACGACCCCCTGGCCTCGGCCTCGCGGGCGTAGACGTGGGCGGCGGCGAAGGCGACGTCGCGGGTGTAGCGCAGCATGGCCTGCTGGAGCTCGTCCTCGCCGCCGGGCGCGGCCAGCTCGTGGGTCTGCGCCTCGACCACCTCGACCACGACCCTGACGATGTCGACGGTCTGCTGGAGCGAGATCGACCGTTTGAGCTCGCGCGGCGCCGTGCCGAAGAACTCGATGCTGGGCGTGCGCCGCCCCTCACCGGCGGTCGAGAACCACTCGACGAACGCGGCGATGCCGGCCTGCGCCACGAGCCCCACCCACGACCGGTCCTCGGCGCTGAGCGCCCGGAACCACGGCAGTTGCTCGTCCATGCGCGCCATCGCCGCCGTGCCGAGCGAGCCCATGGCCCGCTCGAGCCTGCGTGTCGTGTCCTCCCGGGTCCGCTCTGTCACGTCTCCTAGAGTGCCAGGTCTCCTCGGCTGACCGGAACGGCGGCTCGTCCCCTCCGTCAGATGACGGCGACGGCGGTGATGAGCCCGATCGCGACGTGGGTCACCGCGAGCAGCCGCGCGCCCGGCTGCAGGTCGGGCTCCTTGACGAGCTCGCGTACGGAGATGCCGACCACCCGGTCGAAGATCAGCATGGCCACCGTCTGCACCACGATGCCGACCAGCCCGAACACCGCCGTGCCCGCGAGGCCCTCGGTGAGCCGGCCGCCCGACGACCAGATCGAGGCGGCCACGATGAGCCCGATGGCGGCCATGGCCGAGGTGGCCAGCAGGGTGGCGTTGGGGTTGCGCTCGGAGCGGATGACCTCGCTCAGCTTGCCGGGCGTGGCCCAGTCGATCACGTAGAACCCGACGATCATCAGGATCACGCCGACGGCGGCGTACGCGGCGACGGCGCCTGAGCCGCGGGCGAGGATTTCGAGAAGAGTCACGTCAGTTCAGTTCCAATCACGGGGAGCGTGTCCGCCCGGAGCTGGGGCGGGCAGGTGTCGGTCGGGGAACACGTCAGTCAGCGATGCGGTGCGGGACGAACGATGAGGTGTCGTCGGTGATGAGGCCGGTGGTCTCCCTGATGCCCAGCCCCGCGGCCTCGTCGGCGACCACCCAGGCGCCGAGCACCGGCCGCTGTCCCTCGAAGGCGGGCAGCGCCTCGAAGCCCTGGAAGACGTACCCCTCGCGGCCGTAGACGCCGGGGGTCTCCTGGGTGCCCTCGGGGGTGATGATGCGCATGGAGGCTCCCTCCCTGCCGAGCAGCGGCTTGGCGATGTAGGAGGTGAGGTCACGAGGGCCGTCGAGGTAGGCGGGCATGAGGTTGGGATGGCCGGGATGGAGCTCCCACAGCAGCGCCAGCAGCGCCTTGTTGGACAGCAGGGTCTTCCACAGCGGCTCGATCCAGGTGGCGTGGCGTACGGCGTGCCGCCCGAACTCCTCGGCCAGCATCCACTCCCACGGGTAGAGCTTGAACGCCGAGCGGATCATCCGCTCCTCGACGTCGACGAAGCGGCGGTTGAGGGAGTCCCAGCCGATGTCCTCCATGGCCACGGAGACGGTCTGCAGGCCCGCCTGCTCGGCGGTCTCCTGCAGGTAGGCCACGGTCATGGCCTCCTCACCCGTCTCGTCCATGTTGGTGAACGCGAAGTGCGTGGGACCGGGCGGCAGCCCCAGCCGCGTCCAGCGCTCGATGAGCCGCTCGTGCACGGAGTTCCACTGGTCGCCGCCGGGGTGCGCGTCCTGCAGCCAGAACCACTGGATCACCGACGACTCCACCAGGGAGGTGGGCGTGTCGGCGTTGTACTCCAGCAGCCTGGCCGGGCCCGTGCCGTCGTAGCGCAGGTCGAAGCGGGCGTACAGGTGGGGGTCGCGGCGCTCCCACGAGCGCGCGACGTCCTCCCACGCCCATTCGGGGATGGCGAAGTCGGCGAAGCGGCCTGCCGAGACCACGTGCTCGACAGCGCTCAGGCACATGGCGTGCAGCTCCTCGACCTGCTCCTCCAGCTCCTCGACCTCGTCCATCGAGAAGACGTAGTGGACGGACTCGTCCCAGTAGGGGCGGCTCAGCCCCGACGGGTGCGCGGCCTTGTGGTAAGCCAGGCCCTGGCTCTCGATCGTCTCTTCCCAGCCTGGCCTGGGAGTGCCGTGCTCGCGCCGCACCTGTCAGCCCCCGCCGCCCCACTTGCTGCCGAAGCCGCCTCGCTGGATGGATTTGCCGTTACGGGTGTTGATGTCGACGTTGGACGGCCGGTAGGTGGTGCCGCCGCGCACGCGGTTGCCGACCCGGGTGCCGCCGTAGTACCAGAGGTAGGCCCCGCGCGATCCGCCGTAGTAGTGCGTGCCGCCGTCGTCGTCATCGTCGCAGAAGTCGTCGTCGACGATCTGGTAGCTGCCGTCGTCGAGCCGCATGACGCAGTCGGCGGTGACCTCCTCGTCGTCCTGCACGGCCGCGCAGTAGCCGACCAGCATGACGGACAGGACGCCGAGGATCGTGAGAGGGATGGCTTTCGACGCCTTGCGCGGAGGCCGCGGAGGCGAGTGGTGGGTGGGCGGCGGTGGTGCCATCAAGCTCCTGCTTTCATGGGCCGATTACTCTAGCGGCGGCGTCCGTCCGTGTTCAATGAGTAATTAGTGCATCTAGATTTATTTCGGCTATGGAGGGTGTATGGATCCGGTCATGGCCCTGCGCGAGATCGCCTTCCTGCTGGAGCGCGCAGGCGAGCCCACCTACCGTGTACGGGCATTCCGCCGCGCCGCCGCGGTCGTCGCCGACCTCCCCGAGGACGAGCTCGTGCGGCTGGCCCGCACCGATGGGCTCGGCGACCTGCCGGGCATCGGCAAGGTCACCGCTCTTGTGGTCAACGAAAGTCTCGATGGCCAGGTTCCGACCTACCTGCGAAGGTTGCACGCCACGGAGGACGTCGAGCTCGACGCCGAGACGGCCGCGCTGCGCACGGCGCTGAAAGGTGACCTGCACAGCCACTCCGACTGGTCGGACGGCGGGTCGCCGATCGAGGAGATGGCCGAGACCGCCGCCGGGCTCGGCCACGAATATCTTGCGCTGACCGACCACTCGCCCCGCCTGACGGTGGCCAAGGGCCTCTCGGCCGAGCGCCTGGAGCGCCAGCTGGGCGTGGTGGCCGAGCTGAACGAGCGCCTGGCCCCGTTCAGGGTCCTGACCGGCATCGAGGTGGACATCAACCCGGACGGCTCGCTCGACCAGGAGCGGGAGCTGCTCGAACGGCTCGACGTGGTGGTGGCCAGCGTGCACTCCAAGCTCCGCATGGACCGCGCGGACATGACCCGCAGGATGGTCACCGCCATCGCCGACCCTCTCGTGGACGTGCTGGGGCACTGCACCGGCCGGGTGGTGCGGGCCGGCGGGCGGCGCGGGGAGCGCAGGCCGGAGTCGGAGTTCGAGGCGGAGCTGGTGTTCGAGGCGTGCCGGCGGTTCGGGGTGGCGGTCGAGATCAACTCGCGGCCCGACCGGCTCGACCCGCCCAAGCGGCTGATGCGGCTGGCGTACGAGATGGGGTGCGTCTTCGCGATCGACTCCGACGCGCACGCCCCGGGACAGCTCGACTGGCAGCGGTACGGCTGCGAGCGGGCAGCCATGTGCGGCATCGAGGCGGAGCGCCTCGTCAACGCCTGGTCCCTGGACAGGCTCCTCGACTGGACCCGGGCCTGACGCTCCGGGCACCCTCCCTCCGATCGTCAGATCTTTGTAGTCCTGCGGTGAGGCAGGGGTTGCCGGGCGCCGCGGAGCCCCGCGGTTGTCGGTGGCGCGGCGTAGCGTCGCGGATGTGAACCGTACCGACCGGCTCTACGCGCTCGTCGAAGACCTGCGCGCCATCGCGCCGCGCTGCCGCTCCGCCCGCGAGCTCGCCGGGCGGTTCGAGGTGAGCGTGCGCACGATCGAGCGCGACATCACCGCGCTGCAGGAGTCCGGCGTCCCGATCTACGCCCAGCCGGGCCGCAAGGGCGGTTACGCCATCGACAAGAAGATGTCCCTTCCCCCGCTCAACTTCAGCCCGGCCGAGGCGGTGGCGATCGCGGTGGCGCTCAGCCAGGCCGGCGACCAGCCCTTCGGCCGTCAGGCCCGCAGCGCGTTACGCAAGGTGGTGGCCGCGATGCCGGGGCCCGAGGGCGAGCTCGCCAGAGAGCTGGCCCGGCGGGTGCAGCTCGTCCAGCCGCCCGACCAGCCCGCCGCCGGCATCCAGCCCCTGGGCGCCGAGGGCATCTCCCGGGCCATCGAGGAGGCGCTGCTGCGCCGCCGCGTGCTCAGGCTCGACTACGCCGACGCCAAGGGCGCGCTGACCTCGCGCGACGTCGAGCCGGGGGTGTTCCTGGGCGGGCGTGGCGGTTTCTGGTATCTCGTGGCGTGGTGCCGGCTCCGCGACGACGTACGCGTCTTCCGCCTCGACCGCATCGCCTCCGCCACCGTCACCGGCGAGCGCTGCCCCGAGCGCCCGCTCGAGGGGTTCGCCACGGACGTGCCTGAGATGGTCGTCCACGGCACCACCCTCGACTGAACTCGTGCTCGAAAATCAAGAGGAAACACCGACATAGGGTTGTCGCTCCGCCGTTAGATCGTTGTCCTGTTCGAGAACTGAGGAGACGATGATGGACAACACGGTGACGTGGTTCGAGGTCGCGAGCGACGACCCGGAGAGCGCCGAGAGGTTTTACGGCGGCCTGTTCGGCTGGGCCTTCACCGGAGAGGGCGGCCCGATCGACTACCGCACGATCAGCCGGCCGGGCGGCGAGCAGCCGATGGGCGGGCTGTTCAACACCAAGGGCGAGTTCCCCAACCACGCGATCTTCCACGTACAGGTGGCCGACGTCGAGGAGACCTGCGCCAGGAGTGAGTCGCTCGGCGGCAAGGTGCTGATGAAGGTGATCGACGACGGTGCCGGCACCGATTTCGCCTACGTGAGCGACGTGTCCGGCAGCGTCTTCGGGGTCTTCCACCGCAGGTGATCACCGGGCTCGGGCCGGGGGAGCGCCTTCCCCGCGACCACCGGCCCCCGCCCGGGCCGCTCCGCGCGGAGCGGTTCACCATGACGCCCTGGACACGCCGCCGATCGCCGAGCGGCGGCGCGTCCAGGGCGATCGTCAGAAGTCGACGGCGGACAGCCAGCGGCCGAGGAGGTCGCGGTCGCCGTGCACGGTCAGGTCGACGGGTGAGCGCCTGCCATAGAGCATGAGCAGCAGATCCGAGACCGGGCCCTGGACGGCGGTGTCGCCCTTGGCGTGGCCGCGCGCCCAGGTGATCTTCCCGGCGGGGCCCTGCGTGATGGTCCACTCGCCCTCGCCGTCGCTCGCGTGGAGGTGGATCGTGGCCCTCTCCACACCGAGCCCGGCCAGCGACCGGGTGACCCAGGCGGCGTGCGGCAGGTTGTGCAGGAATTCCTCGACGCCGTCGATGGCGGTCTCCGCCGGGACGACCGGGTCGAGGCCGAGTGCGAGCTCGGCGTCGACCCGGTGGACCACCAGCTCGAAGAGCATCCGGCGTGTCCACCACGCGGCCCGCCGGTCCGGGCCCCAGGTCCACACCTCCAGCTCCGGATCGGTGGTGCGCAGCGTGTCCAGCAGCTCGGCGGCCCCCGCCATCAGCCAGCCGGGGTCGCCGCTCCGCCCCTCGGCCAGCCCGCTCGGCACCTGCCGCGACCAGATCTTCTCTTGCACCTGGTTGCGCAGCACGTGGACCGCCCAGCGATGGGTCCGGCCGACATGAGTGATCAGCTCCGCGAGCGTCCATTCCGGACACGTCGGCACCGCCACCGACAGGTCGCCGGCCAGGGCGGCAAGGCGCGCGGCCTCGGTCTCTATCCCCGCGATGCGCGCGTTACGCGACTTGTTCTCCGTCTCCTGGCCCGTGCTCCGAGCGTTGTTCTGCGTCACCTGGCCCAGCCTAGGCCGCCGGGCAACTGGCGCCCTTCTCGGGCACCTTGCCGTCGAGCAGGTACGCGTCCACGAGCCCGCGCACGCACTTGCTGCCCGACAGGTACGCCCCGTGCCCCTCGCCCTCGTACGTCACCAGCGTGGCCGTCCTGAGCTGGGCCGTCAGCTTGGGTGCCCACTGGTACGGCGTGGCCGGGTCGCCCTTGCCGCCCACCACCACGATCGGCGCGGACCCGGTGGCGTCCACGTGCCGCGCCTGGTTGCTGCCCTTGATCGGCCAGACCCGGCACAACCCGCCCGAGCCCTCGCTGCCGAACAGCGGCGAGATCTTCAGCGCCGCCGCCTCGGTGCGCCGCAGGTCGGCCTTGCTGGGGCGCTCCGCGGTGTCGGCGCAGGTGATGGCGGGGAAGCTGGTCATCTGCGTGGAGTAGGTGCCGTCGTCCCTGCGCCCGGTGTAGTTGTCGGCGAGGTAGAGCAGCGCCTCGCCGTTGCCTTTGAGCCCTTCGCTGAGCGACTGCTCCAGGAACGGCCAGGTCAGCTCGGAGTAGAGGGCGGCGGCCACGGCGGTGGAGGCCAGCCCCTGCGTCAGCGTGCGGCCGTGAACGTTGAGCGGCTTGGTGGTCAGCTGCCTCAACAGGTTCTCGACGTTGCGGTTGGCGGTGGCCTCGTCCTTGCCGAGCGCGCACGTGCTCTTGACGCACGAGCGCAGGAAGCTCTCGTACGCCCGCTGGAAGCCGCGCGTCTGGGCGAGCGTGCGCTGCTCGAACGAGACCGTCGGGTCGAGCGGCGCGTCGAGCACCATCCGGCCCACGTTGTGGGGGAACTCGGTGGCGTAGACGGCGCCGAGCTGCGTGCCGTACGACATGCCGACGTAGTTGAGCTTGGAGTCGCCCACGGCGGCGCGGATGCGGTCCATGTCGCGGCTGGCGTTCACGGTGCCGACGTGGGGCAGGATCTTGCCGGAGTCGCGCTCGCAGAGCTCGGCGAACCTCTTGTTGGCCGCCGTGGTGCGCCGGTGCGTCTCCTCGTTGGGGGGCAGCGTGTTCAGCGAAGTGTACGCCTCCAGCTCGGAGGCGTCGCCGCAGCGCACGCCCGAGCTGCGGTCGACGCCGCGCGGGTCGAAGCTGATCAGGTCGTAGCGGGCCCGCAGCGTGGTGAGCGCCTTGGCCGCCTGGTCGAGCGTGTCGACGCCGGAAGCGCCCGGGCCGCCGAAGTTGAACACCACGGATCCGAGCCGCTTGTCCTTGCCGGTGGCGGGCAGCTTGATGAGCGCCAGGTCGAGCTGCTCGCCGTCGGGTTTGTCGTAGTCGAGCGGCACGGCGAGCGTGCCGCACCGCACTGAGGGGTCCTGGCGCGCGGGAGGCTCACCATCGGGACGCTCGATGTCGGTGCACGGCCCCCAGTCGATCGTGGCGGTCTCGCCGGGAGCGTCCGTGGCGGGCTCGGCTGGTGCGGTGGAGCAGCCGGCTGCGGTCACGAGCAGGGCGGCGGCTAGGACACGTCGCATATCGATGGAACTTCCCCTCGTCTCTCAAGGGGGAAGTAGTGCCCACAATACGTGACCGTGCACCAAACCCGGGTGAGGCGGCGCGTATCCACCCGGGTCGCGCCGCGACGGCGGCGCTCCCACGAGGACCTCGCGGGAGCGCCGCCGTCGGGACGGGTCAGACGCCCATCGACTGCGTGTCGTTGCTCTCGGCGCCGCCCGCCTCGGTGACGCCGTTCTTCAGGTGGTAGCGGGCGATGGCCTCGCGCAGCACCTCGCCGCCGAGCTCACCCTGCTTGACCAGGCTGGACAGCACGGCCAGCGTGATCGACGCCGCGTCCACGTGGAAGTGGCGGCGCAGCGCCGAACGGGTGTCGGACAGGCCGAACCCGTCGGTGCCCAGCGAGGACCAGTCACCCGGCACCCACTGCGCGATCTGGTCCTGTACGGCCTTCATGTAGTCGCTGACGCCCACGAACGGCCCTCGGGCCTGCGACAACACCTGCGTCACGTAGGGGACGCGCCGCTCGGCGTCGGGGTTGAGGAGGTTGTGCTCCTCGCAGGCGAGGGCCTCGCGGCGCAGCTCGGTCCACGACGTCGCCGACCACACGTCGGCCGACACGCCCCAGTCCTCGGCCAGCAGCCGCTGCGCCTCCATCGCCCACGGGCCGGCGACGCCCGAGGACAGGATGTTGGCCTTCGGCCCCTGCGTCTGCGGCCCCTCGGCGAACTTGTAGAGGCCCTTGAGCAGGCCCTGCACGTCGATGTGCGGGGGCTGCGCCGGCTGCAGGTAGGGCTCGTTGTAGACGGTCAGGTAGTAGAAGATGTCCTCCGGCTGGTCGCCGTACATCCTCCTGAGGCCGTCCTTGACGATGTGGGCCACCTCGAACGCCCAGGACGGGTCGTAGATGACCGCGGCCGGGTTGGTCGAGCCGATGAGCGGGGTGTGGCCGTCCTCGTGCTGCAGGCCCTCGCCGTTGAGCGTGGTGCGGCCCGCGGTGGCGCCGAGCAGGAAGCCGCGGCCCATCTGGTCGCCCAGGGCCCACATCTGGTCGCCGGTGCGCTGGAACCCGAACATCGAGTAGAAGATGTAGATCGGGATCATGTGCTCGCCGTGCGTGGCGTACGACGTGCCGGCGGCGATGGTCGAGGCCATCGACCCCGACTCGCTGATGCCCTCGTGCAGGATCTGCCCCTGCACCGCCTCCTTGTAGGACAGCAGCAGCTCCCTGTCGACGGCCTCGTAGGTCTGGCCGTGCGGCGAGTAGATCTTCGCCGTCGGGAACATGGCGTCGAGGCCGAACGTGCGGGCCTCGTCCGGGATGACCGGCACGAACCTGTGGCCGATCTCCTTGTCGCGCATCAGGTCCTTCAGCAGCCGTACGAACGCCATCGTGGTGGCGACCTGCTGCTTGCCGGAACCCTTGCCGAAGGCGTTGTAGACGTCGTCGCCGGGCAGCTTGACCGGCTTGGCGCGGACGACCCGTTTGGGCAGCACGCCGCCGAGCGCGGCGCGGCGCTCCATCATGTACTGGATCTCGGGGTCGTTCTCGCCCGGGTGGAAGTAGGGGGGCAGCTCGCCCTCGAGCGCGGAGTCGGGGATCGGCAGGTAGAGCCGGTCGCGGAACTCCTTGAGCTCGGCCTTGGTGAGCTTCTTCATCTGGTGGGTGGCGTTGCGGGCCTCGAAGTCCTTGCCCAGCGTCCAGCCCTTGATGGTCTGGGCGAGGATCACCGTCGGCTGGCCGACGTGCTCGCGGGCCGCCTTGAACGCGGCGTAGACCTTGCGGTAGTCGTGGCCGCCGCGCGACAGCTTGCGGATGTCGTCGTCGGTCAGGTGCTCGGCCATCTTGCGCAGGCGCGGGTCGGAGCCGAAGAAGTGCTCGCGGATGTAGGCGCCCGACTCGACGGAGTAGGTCTGGAACTGGCCGTCGGGCGTCGTGTTCATCTGGTTGACCAGCACGCCGTCGACGTCGGCCGCCAGCAACGGGTCCCAGTCGCGGCCCCACACGACCTTGATGACGTTCCAGCCGGCGCCGCGGAAGTAGGACTCCAGCTCCTGGATGATCTTGCCGTTGCCGCGCACCGGGCCGTCGAGCCGCTGCAGGTTGCAGTTGATCACGAACGTGAGGTTGTCGAGCTCCTCGCGCGCCGCCACGCCGATGGCGCCGAGCGACTCGGGCTCGTCCATCTCGCCGTCGCCCAGGAACGCCCACACGTGGCTGCGGCTGGTGTCCTTGATCTGCCGGTTGAGCAGGTAGCGGTTGAAGCGCGCCTGGTAGATCGCGCCGATCGGGCCCAGGCCCATGGAGACCGTCGGGAACTCCCAGAAGTCGGGCATCAGCCGCGGGTGGGGATAGGAGGGCAGGCCGTGGAAGCCGTGCGACAGCTCCTGGCGGAACGCGTCGAGCTGGCTCTCGTTGAGCCGGCCTTCGAGGAAGGCGCGGGCGTAGATGCCCGGTGCGGCGTGCCCCTGGAAGAAGACCTGGTCGCCCGACTCGCCGTGGTCCTTGCCGCGGAAGAAGTGGTTGAAGCCCACTTCGTAGAGCGACGCGGCCGAGGCGTAGGTGGCGATGTGGCCGCCCACGTTGGTGCGGGCGTTGGCCCTCGACACCATGATGGCCGCGTTCCAGCGGATGTAGGCGCGGATGCGGCGCTCGACGTGCTCGTCACCCGGGAACCAGGGCTCGCGCTCCGGCGGGATCGTGTTGATGTAGTCGGTGCTGCGCAAGCCCGGCACGCCGACCTGGTGCTCACGGGCCCGTTCGAGCATGCGGAGCATCAGGTAGCGGGCTCTGGTGCGGCCTTCGGTCTTGACGACGTTGTCGAGAGACTCGAGCCACTCGTTGGTCTCACTGGGATCGACATCAGGCAGCTGGCTGGGTAGGCCGTCGCTGATGATCGAGAATCGCTGGCGTCCGGAAGCCACTGGGTCTCGCCTTCCGAGGTGGACTGATGACTGGTCTGGGTCGCCTTCCATCCTGGTCGCTAGACGTAGAAAACGCATCTCTACTCGCCGGTAACCAGGGTGTCCCTGCTGGCAGGAGGGGTGCCGATGGCCTAGACCACCGATGGTAGGACGAATCTCGCCACAGGTTACATCCCGGGAGCAATTTAACAAGACCGGAAAACGGACGAAATTTCGCCCATATGGCCTGGATCGGTCCCGGGGGCTCGCCGTACGTGAACCTGCCCTGAAGAGGCGGGCGTACGCGCCTGGCGCTGTGCCGCGCGAGTCTAGCCCCCGTCCGGCGCCGCCCACGGACAGAGGGTGGGCGTCGGGCTCTCCTCTATTAGAGGCGCGCGCGTGGACGTCTCCCGTACCGGTGATCTTCAGGTCCTGCCCTCGGGAGTCAGGTGTTCGCTCACAGGTGAATCGTCGGAGAGGGAGTGCGCCGCCCGGTCGGCGGCGCCGGGCGCCCATGGTCCGAGCTGCGTAACATTTTGGTCATATTTCGGCTTGTCATCGCTCTGGGCGCAAAAAATCCCTTGTCTCCAGATCCGGTCTTCTCTTGAGGCTTTCGGAGTATCAGGCTGGAGGTATGAAGGCGACGGCAGGCGACCGGCTCCTGATGCACGGAAATATCGTTGGCGAAAGGGACCGGGTCGGAGTAATCGTGGAGGTCCAAGGCCCGGACGGCGGGCCTCCCTACATGGTGCGGTTCGACGACGGGCACACAGGGCTGGTCTTTCCCGGTCCTGATGCGGTCGTTGTCCGTAAGTAAGATTTTCTTGTGAAATCTCAAATCATCTCTGTGGCCACCGGTTCACGGGAGACGGTGCGCGACATCACGGCCGAATGCGCCGACTTTGTACGCGCGCAGGGTGACGACGGGCTGCTGCACATTTTCGTGCCGCACGCCACGGCCGGGGTCGCCCTGCTCGAGCTGGGGTCACGCAGCGACGACGACCTGCTCGCCGCGCTGCGCGACCTGCTGCCGCCCGACGACCGGTGGCGTCACGCGCACGGTTCGCCCGGGCACGGAAGGTCACACGTCATGCCCGCGCTGATCCCGCCCTATGCCACGATCCCCGTGCTGGGCGGGAGAATGGCGCTGGGCACCTGGCAGTCCGTGGCCCTGGTCGACCTGAACGTCGACAACCCGCAACGCCAGGTTCGGCTGTCGTTTTTGTCTGATTGATTCTGACCGACCACGGCCGTACCCGTGGCGACCGTTGACGACTGAGGGTCACAGCGTGTGGACTGTGCCGAAGCGATAAACCGCATAAGCGGGGCCACTCAAGCAGGAGGGATAAACGTGAGCGCGACCGCGGGTCAGGCGCAGGGCGAGCGCGGCCTGGCCGAACGACTCGGCCTCAAGCCGGGTCAGGTGGTGCAGGAGATCGGTTGGGACGAGGACGTCGATGACGAGCTTCGCGACTCCATCGAAGACCTGACCGGCAACGAGCTGCTGGACGAGGAGAGTGACGACGTCGTCGACGTGGCGCTGCTGTGGTGGCGCGACGGCGACGGAGACCTCTTCGACGCACTGACCAACGCCATGCGATCACTCGCCGAGGGCGGCCAGATCTGGCTGCTGACTCCCAAGGCCGGGCGCGATGGCCACGTGGAGCCGAGCGACATCGGGGAGGATGCCACGACCGCGGGTCTCTCGCAGACCAGCAGCATCTCCGCAGCCCCCGACTGGTCAGGCACGAGGCTCGTGACGCCCAAGGGCCGACGGTAGGAGCTCGAGCGCCCGCCGTGCGGCAGGATGGTTCCCGTGAACGCACATCCTGCCGAGGTCGGCGCCCAGGCTCCTGATTTCGAGCTGCAGGACCAGCACGGCACGCCGGTGCGCCTGTCCCAGTCCCGGGGCGCCAATGTCGTGCTGGTCTTCTACCCGCTCGCCTTCAGCGGGATCTGCTACGGCGAGCTGTCCGCGCTGCGCGACACCCCGCTCGACGGGGCACACCTGCTGACCGTCTCGGTCGACTCCATGTTCACCCACCGCGCGTGGGCGGATCGTGAGGGTTACACCTTCCCGCTCCTCTCCGATTTCTGGCCACACGGACAGGTCGCGCGGGCGTACGGTGTCTTCGATGAGGCGAAGGGGCTCGCGCTACGGGGGACCTTCATCATCGACGGCGAGGGCTTGATCCGGTGGAAGGTGGTCAATCCGACCTCCACCGCACGTGACGTCGCCGACTACGTGAAGGCACTCGCCGACATCTCTTGACTTCGGAGGCAACGATGCCCTGCTACCGCTGCGGGGCCCGGCAGACCGACCCGGTGCGCGGCGCCAGCCCGTGGCAGCGCGGGGTGCGCAACGAGTCCCAGGTGCTGATCTGCCCGGACTGTCAACGGCTGCACGACCACGACCTGGACGCGTGCTCCACCTGCGGGTCCGCGGCGCTGATCTGCCGGTTGGGCGAGGTGGAGTGCCGATCGTGCGGGGCCGTGCGGATGGCCCGCTCCGATGCGCTGACGGTATCGGTGGCGCCGCCGCCGGGGCTCTCAGCGGAGGTGGAGGCGGCGCTCAACAGGGTCCTCGGGCGCGCCTGAGCCGCTTCTGGGCGGCCGGACGGTTCGATGCCGGATGGTTTTCCCCTTGTTGGTGGACAGGCCCTCAGACGTACGCCTGGGCCCTTCCGGCGCGTGTCGCGGGAGTCTGGCGTGCACGGTCGGAGGGTTCCGTCCGGGCCACTGCATGGAGCACCGGCCCGCGGGAACGACCGTCTGCGCGCGCCCGCTACGTTCAGTGCTTCAACAGCGCCTTTCCGGACATGTGATGAGCTGCGCTATCGTCTCCTCTCGTGTCCGCAAAGAGTTCGTTCGTCGTAGCGCTCGACGTCGGTGGCACGTCCATGAAGGGCGGCCTGGTCAGCGAGTCCGGCGCGGTGCTGCTGAGCGAGCGGCGCCCGACCCCGCGGGCTGAGGGCCCGGAGGCGGTCGTGGCCGCCATCTCCGGCTTCATCGGTCACCTCGCCGGCTCGGGCGACGGCGACCCGGCAGGTGTCGGTCTGGCCGTTCCCGGCCTGGTGTCCGACAACTCCGCCGTCTACGCCGCCAACCTGGGCTGGCGCGACGTTCCCGCCACGGACTTCACCGCCCTGGACATCCCGGTCATGCTCGGGCACGACGTACGCACGGGCGGCCTCGCGGAAAGCATCCTCGGCGCGGGCCAGGGCGTTGCCGACTTCCTCTTCCTGCCCATCGGCACGGGCATCGCCGGCGCCTCGATCATTCACGGCGAACCGTACGGCGGCTCCGCCGGCTGGGCCGGCGAGATCGGCCACACCCCGGTCTTCCCGGACGGCGAAGAGTGCGCGTGCGGCCAGTTCGGCTGCCTGGAGACGTACGCCTCGGCCGCCTCGGTGGGGCGCCGCTACGGCGAGCGGGCGGGCGTGGAAAACGTCAAGGCCGAGCAGGTCGTCTCCTCCGACGACCCGATCGCCATCGAGGTCTGGGACGAGGCCGTGGAAGCCCTGTCGCTGGCGCTGGCCACGTACACACTCCTGCTGGACCCCTCACTGATCGTCCTCGGCGGCGGCCTGGCGGAAGCGGGCCCCGCCCTCTTCGACCCGGTACGCACCCGTCTCGTCAAGCGCCTGGCCTTCCGCGACGCCCCACCCCTGGTCCCGGCGGCGCTCGGAGTGGACGCGGGGATGCTGGGGGCGGCCCTGCTCGGCTGGCGCGCGGCAAGTCGTCCTGAGCTGGGACCAGGGTGGACGGCGGATGTGCGATCGGCGCCGATGGTGTCGTAAGGTGTAGTGCCGATCAGGGGCGGTTAGCTCAGCGGTAGAGCACTCGCCTTACAAGCGAGGGGTCACTGGTTCGAACCCAGTACCGCCCACCTGCATCAAGAAGCCCGCAGCGATCATGCTACGGGGCTGTCGTGCCATTAGCTCACGCGGACGAGCGCGCCTGAAGAGTGAGCATTCAGAAGTGCGTGATCATGCTGACGTGAGCGGCATCCGAGGGATGGGATGATCGTCGGGTGCCGAGGACCCCGGACCGCCCGTCATACGACGAGTTGGCCTCGCTCGTGGTCCGGCAGATGGAGACGGTCGAGGCCCAACGGGAGACGATCGCCCGGTTGGAAGCGACGGTAGACAGCATGTTCCGGTGGAGCGCTGCGCTCAGCTGATCGCCGATGTCACCGGTGCCCGGGCCTTGCCCGGCTGGGTGTCGTCCGTCCTGTCCGAGGCCGCCGCCCTGGTCGCCGACAGCATCACCGTGATCCGCGCGCTGCGCCCGGTCAAGACCCAGATGAAGATCTCCGGCTGCCATCAATCCGAAGATGGCGCCGCGCACTGGCTGACCGTCCGCTCCTATCTCGACAGCGCCCGCAATCACGGGCTGAGCGCCTTGGAGGCGATCCTCCGCGCCTTCACCGGCAACCTGTGGACGCCGCCCGTCGCACTTGATGCCTGATCAGCACGCATCACCCAGCGTCACAGAACCGCCTGCCAGGTCGCGGCCTCACCCCGACGATCGCCGATCTCCCGCTGCAGATCCAGCGCGACCGCGGGGTGAACGAGGGCTCCGTCATGGTCGCCCAGCTGGGTGTGGAGCCAGCCGAGGTTGTCCAGCGCGCGGGCCTGGCCGATCCGGTCTTCGCCCTTCTCGTACAGCAGCGGCGCTTGCTGGCGTGGTCGAGCGCTGTCTGCTGGTGACCCCGCACCCACACCACCCAGGCCGCGCCTGGTACTGGCACGTGGCCCTGGCGGCGGCGCGGGCCGAGGTCACGATGAGGGCTGATGCAGCGGACACCTGTGGGGAGCGGGTGTCCACCGTACCTTGATCGGTTGCGGGGGTCAGACGCGGTTGCGGGTCTCGGCTGATTCCGGCAGCGGCATCCCTGAGCAGGTGGTGGTGCGCTTCCCGGTCTCGAAGTAGTCGACCAGCTTCTCGATGCAGCCGGGCGCCTGGAAGGCGGAGCCGTGCACATCGTCGTCGATGGTCACCACGGTCCCGCCGATGGCCTCGCGCATGGCGGGCGTGGCCTCGTACGGCGACATGCTCTCGTGGAGGTGGCCGGAGAGCATCAGCGAGCCGCCGAAGGGCCGCAGGTCCGTCTTCTGTACCGACAACGGCCACCCCGCGCACGGCGCGACGTAGGGAGTCGCCGCCACCGTCCGCCCGGTCACCGGGTAACGCTGCACACGCTTCTGATAGGCGTTCCACCACGACTCGAACGTGCGCTCGCCCATCTCCTCGTTGCATTGGAACGCCAGGTTCGCCGTGAGCTCCCTGCCGTCCTGCTGGGGGCCGAACATCTTCTTGACCGCTGGCGGCGCGGTCGGGCCCTCGGCGTCGACCAGTTCCTTGAGCACCTGGGCGGCCCTTGGCCACTGTGTACTGGGCCGGACCGCGGCCTCGGCGATCAGCGTCCCGTCCACGGTGAGCCCGATGTCGGTGAATCTCAGCGGATCGGCGTCGTACGCCTTTTGCATGTCCTCAAGCGCCGCCACCACGTCCTTCGTGGTCGTGCCGAACCCGTAGGTGTCGTCGCGCTCCGCGATCCACGCGGCCATCCGCTGGAAGTTGCGGTGAGCGGCCTTGGCCCCGGCCTCCACCCCGGTGTCCCTCCTGTGGTCGGGTGAGGCGACGCTGTCCAGCCACATCCGGTCCACCTTGCCGGGGAAGAGGCTGCCCAGCACTGCGCCGAGCCAGGAGCCCCAGGAGCCGGCGAGGAAGCTGATCTTCGGCTCGCCAAGCGCGGCGCGGATCCTGTCGATGTCACGGGCCACGTTCGCGGCCGTGACCTGTTCGAGGAATTCGGGATTCGACTGGGCGCACTGCCGGTTTATCTTGACCGTCTCGGCGTAGGCCTTCCTGGCGTGTTCCTCGGTGACTGGGCCCGGCGGGCGTTCGCTCCAATGACCTTCGGGGCACGCGACTTTCGTACTGGAGCCGACGCCTCGCGGGTCGATTCCGATCAGGTCGTAGCGCTCGTCCAGCTCCGCCCCATTCGTGACGATCCGGTGGGGCATCAGATAGCCGGACCCGCCGGGGCCCCCGGGGTTGAACGCCAGGCTGCCCCGACGGTGTTTCTGGTCAGCCGCCTTCAACCTGGTCAGGGCGATGCTGATCTGCTTGCCCGCCGGGTCGTCATAGTCCAGGGGAACGCTGATCGTCCCGCACTCGGTACGGCCGAGCAGCTGCCTGTACTCCTCGAGATTCTCCTCCGACACGCCCAACCGGCGCAGGTCCTCGTCGGAGTATTCCGGGCACTCCTGCCACTCGATGGCAGGCGCCCTGGCCGCGCCTTCCACCTCGCCGATGGCCGCCGAGACGGGCGTAGCGACGACGAGAGAACTCATCAGCAACGCTCCTGAAAGGAGACCGGCCGAACGGGCCGTAGCCGCACGATTCATTGGTTGATTCCTTCCACGGGGAACGAGAGCGACCTGGCCGGACCAGAGGTCCCGCGGCACACCGGTTTCGACGTTCGTACTATCCGGCCACAGCGGCCGTTTCCTCGCTGTTTCCAGAAAAGGCAGCGCGCGCCGTCGGCTCGGCTTGTCGGTCGAGGTCAAGCCATGGTTCTCCCGGTGCAACGAGGAAGGCGAACGGTTCGACATACCCCTTGGACACCAGGACAAGGCCGAGACTCAAGATCCGGGATAGGCGCGGGATGAATCGCGAACTGGCCGCGGTCGATCAGAAGCGCAGGTCGTACGTAGACGTGCTCGGCGACTTTAGTCCGGTCAATGTCCGGTCGATGGCCTGGCCCTGGGAGGCATCCAACGCAAACTATGGATCATGTGTTCGCATGCACCTCAAGACCGGAGGGCAAGACCATGCCACGAACGCTCCAGAAGATCACACTCACCGCCATCGGCCTACTCGCTGGTGCTGGATTCAGCGTGGCTGCCACGGCGCCCGCACAGGCTGACCGGTACGACTGTGAGTCGTATCTGTTCGTGAAGGGCTACATCGTCAGGCAGGCCCACAAGGACGTCTGCCGGCGGACCGAGCTGAACGAGGGCCAGATCGGAAACCACGTCAGCTGCATCATCGACCTCGAGCGCTTGACCCCGGGCGGCATGCGCGAGGGGGAAGCTGCGGAGGCGTGCCGTCGGGCAGTGTTGTAGACGAGGCAAACAGCAAGGGCTCGAACCCCGGCATCAGGGAGGTTCGGGCCCTTCGTCGTTCTAGGGTTTAGTCCGAACCAGCTGAGCAGCCCTCCACAAGACAGCGCCGCCAGCACCGAGCCCCCGTGAGGAGCGCAGCGGGCCACGTTGATCCGTCCGCAAGCATGAGTGCGGCGACGACCGTGATGGCGCTGGAGGCTGCGAGAACGATTCCCGCCTCGTGGATCACCGCGCCTCTCGTCTCACCCTGCGATCACACGTACTTGGCTCCCCGGCCACCGTGGCTTTTGACCAGGACAAGCCAAGCGGACCAGGGCCAGGGCGCCCACGCCGCGGTACGTCAAGACCCCACCTGCTTGAGGAAGCCCTCCAGGACCACCAAGCCCTGCCCGTACTTCGCATCGACCTCGCGCTGCAGCTCCAGCGTGACCACCCAGACCGCGATCTTGACGTGTCCTTCCCACTCGTCCACCGAGGCCGAGTACGTGCCCCGTATCTCCTGCTGCGCTCTCTCTTGGAGCGCCCGCAACTCCGTCTCTGTGCGCTGAGCACGGCTCAGGCACAGCGCACCGCCCCAGACCTCACGGATCGCGGACTCCCGGGTGCTCGGGTCACCGGTGAACCGCAGGTTCAGCACCAGTCGCTTGGGGTCGTTGGCGTGTCGCTCCACAGATCTACGGTCACGGGAGTCATAGCCCTCGATCTCCTCGAGGTAGCTCTGGTCCAGCCAACTGCCCGCGTACCCGGGAAGCTTCTGAGCCTTGGCGATCGCGTCCGCCATCGCCTCCTGAGTCGCCTTCGCGGGGGCGACGGGGCGCCAGCCGCCTGTTGGCTTGGGGCAGGGTGTGGTGAGGTCGGATCGGCTACGCGGGGCATCGTGGTGCTCGGCGGGGCGTGGCGGCTCGGTGAGCCTCAACCTCTTACCGTCCCAGGTGCCGACTACGTGGTAACTGCCCCAGCGCACGCCGTTCCGGGCAGAGTGCTCAACCGCGTTCCAGTCCCATCCGATGATGTCGGGCCCGCCGCATTGAGGTGGCAGGGACTGAGCAACGATGGCGCAGAGTTGAGGGCCGTGCTGTTGGTCGGCGAGCACGGTACCGTCGGCCTGGTACTGGATTGTGGGGACGGTGGCCGCAGGCGCCGGCCCACAGGCGGCGAGCATCACGAGCACGGCTAAGCGCCAGATGCCTTTCATGCATCTAGGACGGGCGGAAACGATCAGTGGTTCACGGTTTCACGCTCTCCGGAGAAAGGCCGTCCATGGATGCCTCGTGGGAGCCACCCGAACGGATGGTCCTCGGTTCTCGGCGGCGATGAGCCCCGACACCAGGTGGGAAGACATGTGTCCGTATGGGTGTGCCATTCGCGTGCCATTAGCTTCGGCTGACTGCTTCCGCGTTGATGGGGACGACCTTGGGAAGGTGCAGGTTGGCTCCTCGACTGGCCGATCTTGGGCTTCGTGCCATCAGGTGGTGCGGGGATCTCGTTCTCAGCCGCCTTTGTGATCTTGGTGTTCGTCGCATCGGCGATCTTCCGGTCGGCTTCCGCCGTCCTGTGCTTAGGGGTCGCGCGGGATGATCTGATCGTCCGCCGCCGTCATGAGCACTGCCCTACGCGGAGCCATCGCCGCCGCCAGCACCGGCAACCGCCACACCATCGCCGGACGCTCCGGCGTCGAACGCATCGACAGCTACTCATGAGGGCCGGCGATGGAATGCCTCCGCATAATGGTGTGACCGCCTCAACCCAGGGTGGCCTATTCTTGCCGTGGCAAGACCGAATCATGCTGAGCCGGCAGGTCCCGCGGAAAGCGCAACTCACTAGGAGTTGGTGGGGCGTTCAATCGATGCTGTCGTCTGGTTCGAGGGCAGAGTGGGATTCCTTCCCAGCGTGATGAACCAGCGTTCACCTTCTCTGGACAGGTACAGCGTCTCGCGGTAGGCGCCATTCGCACCTACTCCCACCACCTGAGCCTTGGCCGCCTTCGGCGTGATCTCACTCCGGATGTCGATTGACGTGATCCGGATGTTCCGGCCGCCGTAGGTGTGGACGCGTTGCCGTATATCAGTGGATGCGTCGTTGCCTGGAGGTGCAAGCCGCGCGATGGCCTGATCGTCGGAGAGATTCAGCGCGTGGATGTATTGATCAACGGCGATTCGAGGGCTGGAGGCGCCACTCTCGGACTGGGGGGTACAGCCGATCAAGGCCAAGCATCCGATGAGGACCGAGGCGATCCTCAACCGGATGCCCTTGTTGTGCTTGTCCATATCTCGGACTCTACGTCCGATGGGCGTAGTACATCGTGCCGTCTCCGTAAGCAGCGATAATGCTGCTAAGCGGCCTGTCCTTGGTGTCCGCGCTGTTATAAGTCATATACAGCTCGTCCACGCCATCGCCGCCTATGCCGATGTCGGTAACATTCATGAGTGGCTGATATTGCCATTGCTGTCACTGTCGATTTGAAGAACGTCCGCTATGCCCATGTGCCAGGCATTCGTTAATCCAGTGACGCGTCCGGACCGCTCCCTGGCGAACTGAATCCAGTTATGTGCGGCTGCCCACGTATAAGTTGTGGTCGCCACCAGGTCCCCGTAGAACCATTCCTTGGGGCTTGTGGGATCTTCTCCTGGCCATGCACCGGGTTCTTGCCAGTCGCCGGTTTTGAGGATTTGTGACAGGAAGTTGGTGCACGGACTCTGCGGTGGTAAGGAGCGAGTGACCTGTCGAATTGCTCTCTTTTGACTCAAGCGACGGCGCCCCGCGCCGCGCTGCGGCCCAGGGCCGGTCACGGCGCGGGGTTCCGCGTAACCGTCGGCGGCGCCGAGTTCCCATGCCGTGGGAGCTGCGAAGTGAACCGCTCAAAGCCGAGCCCTGTGCCTTTCGGGGCGGTGGCAAGGATCAAAATTTCGTGGTCGGGACCCAGTAGCGACGCTTTTGCGCGGTGATGTCGAGCAGTTGTCCGCCGTTGGCCTCGATGACCCGTTGCGAGGCGATATTGGTCTTGTCGCACATGACCAAAGCCTGAGAGATGCCTAGAGACCGGGCGATCGGCAGCGCTGCGGCGAGCATGGCCGTCGCGTGACCCTGGCGACGTGCGCCAGGGCGGACGTCATAGCCGATGTGGCCGCCGAACATCTCCAGCGCCGGGGTGAGCCGGTGACGGATGGCCAATCTGCCGAGGAATTGCTCGCGGTTGACCCACCACAGGGTGGTCATCGGTACGAATCCGGGGCGCACCCCCGATGAGTTCCGCTCGTCGACCAAGCGCGCGGTGTACGCCTCGAAGGCCGCCGGGTCCACCAGAGCCTGCGGGTCGACATCGTCGACGAACCAGGGAACCGGATAGTCAGGGTCGGCGCGGAACTCCGCCACCGCGGCCAGGAACGACGTCAGCATCTTGCCGATCGGCTCGATGAACTCCGGCATGGCGACCATGATGCCCGTGCGGGTGGGTGGTGCCAAGCGGGTATCGGTCCCAGCGACGTCGTCGCCGCACGGGCGCGTGGAGGACCAGCGGTCCTCCAGTAGCTCGTCGCGGTGTCAGGACGGTCGCGGTGGTAACAGAAGAAACCCGTACCGGCATACCTGGCATGGAGCGCGGCGGGCGGTTTCACCCGATCAGGGCGCCTCGGCGAGTGACAGGCTGTTTCCGTCCGGGTCCAGCACGACGACATGGCGCACGCCGTTGCCGTAGGTCTCCACCGGTTCGTGGCTGATGCCGTGGGTGGCGAGGCGGGCCAGGATGTCGTCGAGACCGGTCACCCCGAGCGTGATCATGGCTCTTCCCACCCGCTCGGCTCCAGCGCCCCGGTCGTCGACGACGACCCACGCGTTCTCGCCGACCTGCCACAGGTATTCCTCGCCGATGACCTCGTCCGCGGGGCGGCCGAAGAACACCCCGAACCATTCCAGCGACTTCGTACGGTCGCTCACCGGCATGACGCTGTACAGGTCCACGTGGACCACTCCCGTGACCGGAACTCATCGGGCCGGGCCTGGCCCGTGGGAGGTGACCGTGGGCCGTCACGCCGAGCGCGACGATCGTCGACGCGACGCCGGATGCCATCAGCCCGAGGCCGGGGCGGGCGCTGAGGCACTGCTTTCCACGATGCGGGGCATTCGCCGGTGCGGCCCTCGCGGTCAGGGCACGGTCAGCGGCTCGCCGTTGGCGGTGACGTTCTTGAGCACCAGGTCCTCGACGTGCTCGACGACGATCGGCGTCGCGGTGGCGCCGAAGTCCACGTCGGTCAGCGTGACCCCGCGGATCGGGGCGTCGGCGTAACCGCGCAGGTTGAGTGCCCGGTTGGCGGTCCGTACGGTCACGTCCCGCACGTCGATCCCGCCCACCTCGGGGTTGAATCCGTGGCCGGGTCCCTCTTCGTAGTTGAAGTTGATGTCGATGACCGAGCCGCCCACCTGGCCGATCTCGAGGTCCCTGGCGTGGAAGCCCTCGATGAACCCGCCGCGTACGGAGTTCGTCTTGAAGCGCAGGGCGATGTCGAGGTTGGGGCTGGACATCGCGCAGTCCCTGATGAAGACCTCGCGTACGCCGCCGGACATCTCGCTGCCGATCGTCATGCCGCCGTGACCGTCGCGGAAGGTGCAGTTCTCGACGACGATCTGCTCGCTGGGCACGTTCACGCGGCGGCCGTCCGCGTTGCGTCCCGACTTGATCGCGATGCAGTCGTCGCCGGTGTCGAACGTGCAGCTGCGGATCACCACCATCCGGCTCGACTCGGGGTTGCAACCGTCGTTGTTCGGGCCGTGCGACTCGACCGTGACGTCCTGCACGAGAACGTTCTGCGAGAGCGTGGGGTGGATCTCCCACATCGGTGAGTTGACGATGGTGACGCCCTCGACGAGCACGTTGTCGCACCGGTAGGGCTGGACGAAGGACGGACGCAGGTAGCCGCCCTCGCCGTATCTCCGCCGCGTGACCGGCACGCCCTGCTCGGCCTGGGCGAACAGCGCGGCCCTGGCCTCGGCCTGTTGGGGCTCGCCCGGCTCCCAGCCGTCGTCGCCCGACCCCTTCCACGGCCACCAGTGATCGTGGTCGGCCTGCCCGTCGAGCACGCCTGACCCGGTCACCGCGATGTTCCGCTGGCCGTAGGCGTAGATCAGCGGGGAGTAGTTGTAGAGTTCGACGCCCTCGAACCTGGTCAGCACCAGCGGAAGGTACGCCTTCGGGTCGGTGCTGAACAGCAGCCTGGCGCCCGCGGTGACGTGCAGGTCGACGTTGCTCAGCAGGTGGATCGCGCCGGTCAGGAACCGCCCTTCCGGCACGTCCACGTGCCCGCCGCCCGCCGCGTGGCAGGCCCTGATCGCGGAGCGGATGGCTTTCGTGCAGTCCGTCACCCCGTCGCCGGTCGCGCCGAAGGCCCGGATGTCGAACCGGCGCCGCGGGAATCTCGGCCCGCGCACCCTGGCCACGATGTGGTTCGCCCGCGCCCACGGATCGGGCGTGGCGTGTACGGCGCGCGCGTCGAGGATCGGGACGGCGAGGGCGGACATCGCCATGGCGCGCATGGCGTTGCGGCGGCTCAACATGGGGCGGCTCCCTGCCTGCTCGGGACACCCCGGATGCTAGGCCAACCCGTTGCAGTGATCTAGGGGTGTGGGCCACATCAGTCCAGGATCAGGGCTGCAACCGTTTGCATGAACGCGAGCCCTGCCACGGTCGGGGCATGGTGGAAGGGCGGCGCTGTCTCCGGCAGGAGCTGGTCGACAGGCGGCCCGTGGCACCGCCGCGGGAGGTCGGCGCTCCCGCGGCGGAGGACGGCACGCGGGCGAGGTACGAACTCGACCGCGCGTACCTGACGCCGGGCGCGGCTATCGCCCGTCCTGCCGAGGGCTGGGACCTGCACGGAGAGTGGTGTACGAGGCGTGCCCCGGCCGGTCCGGGTCATCGTCGACGCTCGGCGGGGCGGCCCAGGGTGACGGCTCCCGCGAGCCGGCACCCGCCCGGCTCCGACCGATCAGTCGTCCAGGACGTACCGGAGATAGAAGTCCGGCTTGCCGAGAAAACGGCGGAAATGGTCGACGACCTGAAGCTTGTCCCACTCCACCGGATGGATGCCGTCGTCGCTGAGTTCGAGGATCTGCGCGCCGGGCAGCCCGCTGAGGATCGGTGAGTGGGTGGAGCAGATGATCTGCGCGCCCTTGGCCGCGGCGCGGTCCATCAGGCCCATGAGCCGCAGGCACGACATGAACGACAGGGCCGCCTCAGGCTCGTCCATAAGGTAGATCCCGGGGCCCGCCACCATGCTTTCCAGCACGGTGAGAAAGCCTTCGCCGTGGGACTGCTGGTCGGGGTGCTCCGTCCAGTAGCCGGGCAGGCCGGAGACGGCGCGGCCGAGGTTGATCAAGGTCTCGGCGCGGAAGAAGAACGAGCGGCGCTTGAGGCGGGGCCCGCGCGTGAGCCGCAGCCCTTCGGCGGTGAACGACGCGTCGAGCGCCTCGCCGAGCTCGGTGGCGGGGCCGGTGTTGGCGTAACGGGTGCCGGCTTTGCCGCCTTCGGAGTTGACCTTGCACGCGTCGGCGATCGCCTCGATGATCGTGGACTTCCCCGAGCCGTTCTCGCCCACCAGGAAGGTGACCGGTGCGGAGAGCTCCAGGCCATGCTCGCCTAGGTGGCGGACGGGCGGCAGACCGGCGGGCCAGCCGGTCAGCGGACCGCGCACGCTCAGCCGGGTGAGCAGCATCACCGCATCTCCTCCTGGTCACTCACTTCCGGGGTCGCTGGGCTCACCACGCTAACGGGCCCGAGCGCCGCGTGCGGCTTCCGGCACGTCCGTGGTCATCGACCATGGGCGACTCGCTCTGACCGGCAGGTGCCGCGGCGAGGAGCCGTTCGCCGAAGGTGCGGCAGGCCTCCAGGAGGTGCGGCGCCGCGTCGATCTCGAAGCCGGCCTCCAGGAACGCGAGGTTGAGGACCAGCCACTGCCAGGAGTCCAGCGCGAGGCTGACCCGGGTGTGCGTGTCGTCCACGGAGTGGATCTCGGCGTCCTGGAACTTCAGGGCGTCGACGACGTCCGCCGCCGGCGCCTCGACCAGGACGCTGACGCGTTCCTTGTTCCTGTTGAGCCCTCGACGCAGATATTCCGACGCTGACTCGGCCGGCAGCGGGCGCGGCGTGTAGCGGCGGCCGGTCCTGGACGGGCCGGTGACCCGGTCGAGGCGGAACACGCGCCAGTCGGCACGGTCGACGTCCCAGGCCAGCAGATACCAGCGCAGCAGGTGGTGAACCTGCCGGTAGGGCTCGACACGCCGTTCCGTGCGTTCGCCGCGGGCGTCGGTGTAGGTGAACGACATCGTCTCGCGGTGCGCGATGGCTTCGCCGACGAGGCCCAGCTGCCGGGCCGCGACGCTCGGCGCGCGTTGAGGGCTCGCCTCCAGACTGGAGCGGATGGAGGCGACATGAGGGCGCAACCGGGCGGGGAGAAACTGGTCGAGCTTGCCGTACGCGCGGGTCGCGGCGGCGTCGATCCCTTCCTCGGTGGATGGCCCGGTGGATGGCCCGGTGGATGGCCCGGTGGATGGCCCGGTGGATGGCCCGGTGGATGGCTCGACGGCGGCGAGGGAGGCCAGCGCCAGCAGGGTGGCCACCGCCTCGTCGTCGTCCAGGACGAGCGGCGGCATCGTACGGCCGGAGGCGAGCCGGTAGTAGCCGCCGGGGCCGGGCTGGGTGTCGACGGGATAGCCGTATCCGCGGAGCCGGTCGATGTCCCGGCGCAGGGTACGCGGGCTGACGCTCAGCCGCCGGGCCAGTTCATCGCCGGTGAACGAACGGCCCGTCTGCAACGTCGACAGCAGGGCCAGCATGCGTTGGGTGACGTCCGCCATAGCCTGAATTCTTCCACCGGTTGCGGTCAGAATGTGGCCACATCTGCTCGTAGCCTCTCCGACATGAGTGAGCGCAGCATCATCATCCGCCGGGCCCGGACCAACAACCTGGCCGACGTGGACGTCGACGTTCCGCGTAACCGGCTGGTCGTCTTCGCGGGGGTGTCAGGTTCCGGCAAGTCGTCGCTGGTGTTCGACACGATCGCCGCCGAGGCCGGCTACCAGATCAACGAGACGTTCCCGCCGTTCGCGCGTAACCGGTTGCCGAAGTGGACGCGCCCCGACGTCGAGCACATCGAGGGGTTGACTCCCGTGATCGTCGTCGACCAGCGCCGGATCGGCGGCAACGCGCGCTCGACCGTCGGCACGATCACCGACGCCTGGACCTACCTGCGGTTGCTGTTCTCCCGCCTCAGCCACCCCTACGTGGGCGAGTCGAGCCACTTCTCCTTCAACGAGCCCGCCGGCATGTGCCCCGCCTGCTCCGGCCTCGGGGAGGTGGTGGTCACCGCCGTCGAACGTATCCTGGACCTGGACAGATCGCTCGCCGAGGGCGCGATCCTGCTGCCCGGCTTCGGCAACGGCGGCTACTGGTACGCCCAGTACGCCGACATCGGATCCTTCGACCCCGGCACCCCGCTCCGCCGGTGGACCCCGTCCGAACGCGAGGCTCTGCTGTACGGCGGTCAGGCAGCGGCGCAGCTAGGACGCAAGCCCCCCAAAGGCTACGAGGGCGTCGTCGAGCGGTTCGAGCGGATCTACCTGCACACGTCCGACAACCTGTCGGAGCGCAAACAGGAGACCATCCGCCGCTTCACCCGCGCCGAGACCTGCCCGGAGTGCGGCGGCGACCGGCTCGGCAAGGCCGCGCGGACGGCCACGGTGCTCGGTCACACGATCGGTGAGATGGCCCGGATGGAGATCACGAAACTGGCCGGACTCGTCCGTACGATCGACTCCGCCCGCGTCGCGCCCGCCGTGGAGGCACTGACCGCCCGGCTGGAGGGGATGATCAGGATCGGGCTCGGCTACCTCACGCTCTCCCGGGCGACCACGACCCTCTCCGGCGGGGAGTCGCAGCGCATCAAGATGGTCAGGCACCTCGGATCCAGCCTCACCGAGATGACCTACGTCGTCGACGAACCGAGCGTGGGACTGCACCCCACCGACGTGGAGTCGATGATCAGAATCCTGGAACGGCTCCGCGACAGCGGCAACACCGTCCTCGTCGTCGAGCACGACCCCGCCGTCATGGCCCACGCGGACCAGGTCATCGAGCTCGGACCCGGTGCCGGCGACGGGGGCGGGCGGCTCGTGTTCCAGGGCACCTACGCCCGGCTCAGGGAGAGCGGCTCGCCGACCGGCCGCGCCCTGGCCAGGCAGCAGCCGATCAAGCGCGCCCCCCGCCCCGCCACGGGCTCCTTCACCGTCGCGGACGCCAACCGCAACAACCTGCGCAACCTCACCGTGCGGTTCCCCACGGGTGTGCTCACCGTGCTCACCGGCGTCGCGGGTTCGGGCAAGTCCAGCCTCGCCGGGGAACTGGTGGCCCAGCACGACGCGGTCGTGATCGACCAGAAGCCGGTCAGCACCAACCGCCGCTCCACCCCGATCACCTACACCGGCGTCGCACCCGCCATCCGCAAGCTGTTCGCCAGGCACAACGGCGTCCCCGCCGCCCTGTTCAGCGCCAACTCCGAGGGCGCCTGTCCCGACTGCGGCGGGCTCGGCGTCATCTACACCGACCTCGCCTTCATGGACGGCCAGGAGGTCGGCTGCCGGACCTGTCACGGCCGGCGCTTCACCCCGGAGGTCCTCGCCCACACCGTGAACGGACTGTCGATCGCCGACGTCGACGACCTCACCGTCGACCAGGCCGACGCCCGGCTGCCCGACCAGGGCATCGCCCGCGCCCTGCGGCAGCTCTCCGCCGTCGGACTGGGATACCTGCGCCTGGGACAGTCGCTGAGCACGCTGTCAGGAGGGGAGTGCCAGCGCGTCAAGATCGCGAAGGAGCTCCGCGAAGCCGGGCAGCCCACCGTCTACGTGCTCGACGAGCCCACCACCGGATTGCACATGGACGACATCGACACGCTCCTGCACGTCCTCGGCGACCTCGTCGAACACGGCCACACCGTCGTCGTCATCGAGCACAACCTCGACGTCATCCGCCAGGCCGACTGGCTCATCGATCTCGGCCCGGGACCCGGCAGGCACGGCGGGACCGTCCTCTTCGAAGGCCGCGTCGCCGACCACACCGACCGGACCACCCCCACCGGCCGCGCCCTCGGCTGAACATTCCCTATCTCCGGAAAGTGCACCCACAAATTCAGGGGATCGCCGCAGGAAGGCGGGATGTACGCCGCCCGTTATTTCGGCGCAAGTTGATCCTGGGGCGGTGTGTGGCTCCTGATGAACCAGCCAAGCTAACTCCTGGAAAATATCGGGAGCAAGGCTTTCGAAAGCCCCGGTCTGCGTCGATAGTGGGGAGGTCGGCCTCCGGTCATTGATTCCTGGACACAGGGGGAAGGAAGTCCATGCCCAATCGCGAGGAGAGTAAAGACAGGATTCAATCAGAAATTCAAGCCCTCGAAGCTTGCGTGCGGAGGGCGCAAGAGCTGCAAAGTCACTTCGGTGACGGCAGTTGGGACGAGAGAGTGACCAGCCTCGCCAACGGCTATCACGACAGCCTCGAGCAGTGCGGTGCGCTTCTGTCTTCACTGCTGGACGAGGTGGTGAAGCTACCGGAACCGGAGCCAACACCCGGCTTCGATTACGAGCGGTTCGCCGCGCTCCTCGACGAGGGCGGCAGGCGTATGGAGCGCGCATACGAGATCCAGGCGGAGCAGGTGGCGATCGCCCAGAAGGAACAGTCGCGGCAGATGGCGGTCGCTCAGGAAGAGCTGGCGAAGCAGATGGCGGCCGCTCAGGAGGAGCTGGGGGACCGGCTGGCCGCGGCTCAGGACGCCGTCCAAAGGGAAAATCGGCAATTGTTCCGCGATCTCGCTGATCATGTCAGGGAATCTGGTCGGGTCTCCGGGCAGGTCACTCATTCCGATCCGGTACGGAGTCCGGTCCAGCCCGAAGATAACCGGGACGATGAACTTCCGGAAAGTCCGGACCCCTGGAGCAAAAGTTAGGAAGCCTGTCCGTCGGCGGTTGCCGAGGATCTGGAAAGCGCTCTTATCGGTTATGAAGAGCAAGCGGCCAACCGGTCGCGTTCGCTAATCGCCGCGGTGAATCGTCCGCAACGTCATGGGCGTTGCGGACGCATTCGCGTGAAACCGGGACGTCATGCGGCCACGTGGTGCTGCCGGACGGGGGCGCCGGACGGCGCCGGATCGGGCTCGGCGGCCAGGGCACGGAGCTGGTCGGCGAAGGCGAGGGCCTGCTCGGCCGTCAGGCGCGGCTCGGCGCCGACATAGAAGACCACGATGTCACCCGCAGGCGATCGCACGGCGTTGAAAGGAGTCATGATGCCGACGATTCTGCCCGACGGGACCGACAGTTTCCGGGCGCGCGGGTTCAGGCAGGGACGGGACCGGATGTCCTACCAGCGGTGGTGCACCTGAGGGCGGATCAGGTCGTCGTAGACGGCGCGGACGGCCGCCAGGGTCGCGGCGTCCAGCGGGGGCAGGTCCGCGGCGGCGGCGTTCGCGGTGGCCTGGGCCGGGTTGCGGGCGCCGGGGATGACCACCGAGACGCCCTCCTGGTCGAGGATCCAGCGGAGCGCGAACTGGGCCATGCTCGCGCCCGGCGGCAGCAGCGGAGCCAGGAGGCGGACCGCCTCCAGGCCGGTGGCGAAGTCGACGCCCGAGAAGGTCTCGCCGACGTCGAACGCCTCCCCGTGCCGGTTGAACGCGCGATGGTCGTCCGGGGAGAAGGTGGTGTGCTCGTCGTAGCGGCCCGACAGCAGGCCGCTGGCCAGCGGGACACGGGCGATGATCCCCACTCCGGCCGCGCGGGCGGCGGGCAGGACCCGTTCCAGGGGCTTGAGCCGGAAGGCGTTGAGGATGATCTGCACCGTCGCCACGCCCGGCCTGGCGATCGCGGTCAGCGCTTCCTCGCACGTCTCCACGCTCACGCCGTACGCGGCGATCTTCTTCTCGGCCACCAGCGTGTCGAGGGCGTCGAACACGGCGTCCGCCGAGTAGACGGGCGTCGGCGGGCAGTGCAGCTGCACCAGGTCGAGCGTGTCGACGCCGAGGTTGCGGCGGGAGCGTTCGTTCCAGGCGCGGAAGTTGGACATCACGTAGTTGGCGGGGATCTGCTCCACCCGCCGCCCCATCTTGGTGGCCACGGTCAGGCCAGGACGATCCTTGACGAAGCGGCCGATGATCTGCTCACTGCGCCCGTCGCCGTAGACGTCCGCGGTGTCGATGAAGGTCACCCCGCTGTCCACGGCCGCCTCCAGGGTCGCGCGGGCCTCCTCCTCGCTGACCTCGCCCCAGTCGGCGCCGAGCTGCCATGCGCCGAGGCCGACCACGCCGACCTGCCGACCGGTACGTCCCAACACGCGGTGTTCCATGAACCGTCCTCCGTTACGGATGCCTGGGATCCAGTGTCCCGTATGGCGGCCACCCGGCGGGACGGGACGCCCATGCCCCCCGCTACGCTGAATGCCATGATTCGCCCCGCCACGCCCTCTGACGTGCCCGTCATCGCCATGCTGATCCGCGAACTGGCCACGTACGAGAAGGCCGAGCACGAGGTGCGGGTGACCGAGGAGCAGTTGCGTACGGCGCTGTTCGGCGCCGCGCCCGCCGTGTTCGCCCACATCGCCGAGCACGACGGCGACGTGGCCGGGTTCGCCCTGTGGTTCCTGACCTTCTCGACGTGGAAGGGCGTGCACGGCATCTACATGGAGGACCTGTACGTACGCCCCGAGCACCGCGGCGGCGGCTACGGCCGGGCGCTGATGGGCGAGCTGGCCGGGATCTGCGCGGAACGCGGATACGAGCGGCTCGAATGGGCGGTGCTCGACTGGAACGAGCCGGCCATCGGCTTCTACGAGAACCTCGGCGCGGTGCGCCAGGAGGAGTGGCCGCACTACCGCCTGAGCGACGCTCCGCTGCGGCGCCTGGCCGACCGGCCCTCATGATCGGCCCTCATGATCGGCCCTGCTGATCGGCTCTGCTGATTCGTCCCGGTGAGCGGCTCTGGTGATCGGGCTCTGTGACCGGCTCGGCCGGCCGGGGCGCGCGGCCACGCAGATCACAGGACGTGATGTGACCTGCGTGACCTCCGCGTCACACGCCGGCGTGGGTCCTGGCGCGAGTCTCCGCCTGCTCGTACATCTCGGACTCCGGCCCTTCGAGCTCGCGGTGGGTCTCCTCGATGCGGAGCGCCACCCCCAGCGCGAAGAACGACGGTGCCCACTCGCCGATGAAGATGCCCCAGCGGTCGGCCCTGTCGATGCCCGCCGCCTCCATCTTCTTCGACATGAGCCAGGCCGCGAAGGAGACGGCGATCGACGCCATCCCCGCGGTGTACATGTGGCCCGACTTGATCCCCATATGGTGAAGCTTCTTGATCATGTTTCTCCCCCCTTGCTGGAGTGCTGTTACCCGGAGGGGCACGTGATAAGCGATCATTTCCAGCATGTTTCCGCCGTGACACATGTGCGTGGCTTGTTACCGAGGTGAATCACCCGTAACGCATGCACGGCGACGGACCGTCAACGTGCGTAACGCGCCCTTCCTAGCTTGGAGATCCCGGACGCCGAGCGTAGGAGAGGTCGATGGCGCGCTGGATCGCCGACTGGCACCCCGATGACCCAGCCTTCTGGGCAAGATCAGGCAGGCGGGTCGCGCGGCGCAACCTGATCTTCTCGATCGTCGCCGAGCATCTCGGCTTCACCGTGTGGACGTTGTGGAGCATCGTCGCCACGCGGATGGGGTCGTACGAGTTCTCCACCGACCAGCTGTTCTGGCTGGTGGCGCTGCCCAACCTGATCGGCTCGGTGTTGCGCGTCCCCTACACGTTCGGCCCCGCGAGGTTCGGCGGGCGCACCTTCACCGTGGTCAGCGCCCTGCTGCTGCTCATCCCCGCCGCGCTGCTCGGCGTGGCGGTCAACGACCCGGGCACGCCGTACTGGCTCTTCCTGGTGATCGCGGCGCTTGCCGGGTTCGGCGGCGGGAACTTCGCCTCCAGCATGGCCAACATCACCTACTTCTTTCCCCGCGACAAGCAGGGCGTCGCGCTCGGGCTGAACGCGGCGGGGGGCAACATCGGCGTCAGCTCGGTCCAGCTCGTCATGCCGCTGGTGATCGGCTCGCTCGGGCTGGCCGCCGCCGGGTGGTTCTGGATCCCGCTCATCGTCGTGTCGGCCGCCTGCGCCTGGTTCTTCATGGACAACCTCACCAGTGCCAGGGCCGAGCCCCGCGAGCAGCTCGCCGTCGCCGGCAGAGCCCAGACCTGGATCATGTCGTTCCTGTACATCGGCACCTTCGGCTCGTTCATCGGCTACGCCACGGCCTTCCCGCTGCTGAGCGCGAACCTGTTCGCCGGCGCCCCGTACGCCGCGGTGGCCTTCATCGGGCCGCTGATCGGCTCGCTGGTCAGGCCGGCGGGCGGCTGGCTGGCCGACCGGTTCGGCGGCGCGCCCGTCACGTTGTGGAACTTCGCCGCGATGGGCGGCGGCGTGCTGCTGGTGTGGCTGGCCGGCACCTCCGGCGACTTCTGGCTGTTCTTCCTGGCCTTCCAGACGTTGTTCCTCACCTCCGGCATCGGCAACGGCTCCACGTACCGCATGATCCCGGCCATCTTCCAGGCCAAGGCCGTGGCCGAGCGCGGCGAGAGCGAGCAGGCCCTGCTGTACGGCAAGCGCCAGGCCTCCGCCGCCATCGGCATCATCTCGGCCGTCGGAGCGCTCGGCGGGTTCCTGATCAACCGGGCGTTCGGGATGTCGTTCGCCGCGGCCGGCACGCCCGGCCCCGCGTTCCTCGCCTTCGGCGCCTTCTACGTGTCCTGCGCCGCGCTGACCTGGTGGTGCTACACGCGCAAGGTCGGCGTCTCCGTGATCGCGAGCCTCGCCCATGCCCGGGTCTGACGTGACGAGGACGCACTGCCCGTACTGCGCGTTGCAGTGCGGCATGGCAATCGGCCCAGGAACGGGCGGAGGCCTGGCCATCACCCCCAGGACCGACATCCCGGCCAACGCCTCGGGGGCGCTGTGCCAGAAGGGGTGGACGGCGGGCGAGCTGCTCACCAACGGCGAGCGCCTGACCGCCCCGCTCCTGTACGGCGAGCCCGTCGCATGGGAGACCGCGCTCGACTACGTGGCCGCGCGGCTGTCCGCCCTGCGTGCCGAACACGGCCCCGACGCCGTGGCCGTGTTCGGCGGCGGCGGCCTGACCAACGAGAAGGCGTACTCGCTGGGCAAGTTCGCCAGGGTCGCGCTCGGCACCAGCCAGATCGACTACAACGGCCGCTTCTGCATGTCCTCGGCGGCGGCCGCCTCGACGAGGGCGTTCGGCATGGACCGGGGGATGCCGTTCCCGATCACCGACCTGGCCGGGGCCGACGTGGTGCTGCTGGCCGGGGTGAACGTGGCCGAGACCATGCCGCCGTTCCTGCGGCACCTGTCAGGGCCGCGGCTGATCGTCATCGACCCGCGGCGGACCAGGACCGCCAAGGAGGCCTGGCTGCACCTGCAGCCCGCGCCCGGCACCGACCTGGCGCTCGCCCTGGGGATGTCGCACCTGGCCATCGCCGACGAGCTCGTGGACGAGACGTACGTCGCCGCGCGGACCGCGGGGTTCGAGGAGGTGCGCACGTCGCTGGCCGGCTGGTGGCCCGAGCGGGTCGAGCGGATCACCGGGGTGCCGGTTCACCAGATGCGGCAGGCGGTCAGGGCGCTGGCGGCCGCCGGCAACGCCTACGTCCTGACCGGGCGCGGCGCCGAGCAGCACGCCAAGGGCACCGACACGGTGAGCGCGTTCATCAACCTGGCGCTGGCGCTGGGCCTGCCCGGCACGTACGGCTCCGGGTACGGGTGCGTGACCGGGCAGGGCAACGGGCAGGGCGGGCGGGAGCACGGGCAGAAGGCCGACCAGCTCCCCGGTTACCGCAGGATCGACGACCCGGCCGCCCGCGAGCACGTCGCCGCCGTGTGGGGGGTGCGCCCCGGCGACCTTCCCGGGCCGGGACGGCCGGCGTACGAGCTGCTGGACGCGCTCGGCACACCGGAAGGGCCGCGCGCGCTGCTGCTGTTCGGCTCCAACCCGGTCATCTCGGCGCCCGCCGCCGAGCGCGTGGCCGAGCGCATCGGCGCGCTCGACCTGCTCGTGGTCTGCGACGTCGTCATGTCCGAGACGGCGGTGCTGGCGGACGTGGTGTTCCCGGTCACGCAGTGGGCCGAGGAGAGCGGCACCATGACGAACCTCGAAGGCCGCGTGCTGCTGCGCCGCCGCGCCGTCGACCCGCCCGCGGGCGTCCGGAGCGACCTGGACGTCATCGCCGGGCTGGCCGCGCGGCTGGGCCACCGCTTCGACAGCGAGCCGGCCGCCGTGTTCGACGAGCTGCGCCGGGCCAGCGCGGGCGGGCTCGCCGACTACTCCGGCATCACCTACGAGCGCATCGCCGCCGAGACGGGCGTGTTCTGGCCGTGCCCGTCGGAGGGGCATCCGGGCACGCCGAGGCCGTTCCTCGACTCCTTCGCCACGCCGGACGGCCGGGCCAGGTTCGTGCCCGTCCAGCACCGGCCGCCGGCCGAGGAGACCGACGAGGACCATCCCGTCTACCTGACCACCGGCCGGGTGCTGGCCCAGTACCAGAGCGGCGCGCAGACGCGCAGGATCGCGCCGCTCGTGCAGGCCGCTCCCGAGCCGTTCGCCGAGCTCCATCCCGACCTGGCCGAGCAGCTCGGCATCGCGCAGGGGGACGTCGTGCGGATCAGCAGCCGCCGGGGCGAGACCAAGGCCGTGGCCAGGATCAGCGAGGCCATCAGGAGCGACACCGTGTTCATGCCCTTCCACTGGGAGGGCGCCAACCGGCTGACCAACCCGGCCCTCGATCCGGTGTCCGGGATGCCGGAGTTCAAGGTCTGCGCGGTCAGAGTGGAGAGGGACTCATGAGACTCGTCGTCGTGGGCAACGGGATGGCCGGGTCGCGGCTGGTCAGCGAGGTGCGCGCCCGAGACCCCCACATGCAGATCACCGTTTTCGGCGCGGAGTCGTGCCGGCCGTACAACCGGGTGCTGCTGTCCAACGTGCTGGCCGGCAGCTCGCGCCCGGAACAGGTGCGGCTGGTGGACTCCTCCTGGTACGACGCGCACGACGTGGAGGCGGTCTTCGGCAGCACGGTCACCCGCATCGACCGGCAGGCCGGGTACGTCGTGACGGACGGCGGGCGGCGCGAGCCGTACGACGTGCTGGTCCTCGCCACCGGCAGCGACGCCGTCGTGCCGCCCGTCCCCGGCGTGGAGCGGGCCATCCCGTTCCGCACGCTCGGCGACTGCGAGCGCATCATGGCCGCCGCCGGGCACGCCCGCAGGGCCGTGGTCGTCGGCGGCGGCCTGCTCGGCGTCGAGGCCGCCCGCGGCCTGGCCGGGCGGGGCCTGCCGGTGACGCTGCTGCACCTGGCCGGGCACCTCATGGAGCGCCAGCTCGACGTGGAGGCCGGTGAGGTGCTCGGCGAGACGCTGGCCGGGCTGGGCGTGGAGATCCGCACCGGGGTCAGCGCCGAGGCGGTGCGCGAGGACGGCGTCCTGCTGGCCGGCGGCGAGCTGGTCGCGGCCGACCTGGTCGTGCTGGCCTGCGGCGTGCGCCCGGTGACCGGGCCGGCCGCGGAGGCGGGCCTGCGGGTGCGGCGCGGTGTGGTGGTGGACGACGAGCTGCGCACGGACGACCCGTCGATCTTCGCCATCGGCGAGTGCGCCGAGCATGACGGCACCGTCTACGGCCTGGTCGCGCCCGCATGGGAGCAGGCCGCCGTGGCCGCGGACGTCATCACCGGCGGCAAGGCCCGCTACCGCGGTTCCCGGCTGGTCACCCGCCTCAAGGCGAGGAGCGTCGAGCTGGCCGCGATGGGCGAGACCCAGCTCGGCGAGGAGCACGCCGAGGTGGTGCGGTTCAGCCACCGGGCCCGCGGCACCTACCGCAAGCTCGTCATCCGTGACGGCCGGCTGGTCGGCGCGATCCTGCTGGGCGAGAGCGACGTCGTCGGCACGCTCACCCAGCTCTTCGACCGCGGCGGGCCGCTGCCCGGCGACCGGGCCGGCCTGCTGTTCCCGGGGGCGGCGGCGACGCCGGTCGCCGACAGCCCGACGCTGATGCCGGACGCGGCCAGGGTCTGCCAGTGCAACAACGTGACGAAGGGCGAGATCAGGGCGTGCTGGGAGGCGGGAGCGCGGGACGTGGCCGCGGTGGCGGCCGCGACCCGGGCCACGACCGGGTGCGGCACCTGCCGCGACGCCGTGGAGGGCATCGTCGGCTGGCTGTGCGAGCAGGAAGGGGTTTCGGTATGAACAGGATCGTCGTCGTGGGGTACGGGCCGGCCGCGCACCGGTTCGTGGAGACGCTCGCGGCCAAGGGCTTCGACGGCCGGATCACCGTGATCGGGGAGGAGCCGCGCCCGGCCTACGACCGGGTGGCGCTGACCTCATACCTGTCGGGCACCACCGCGGAGGACCTCACCTATCCCGTTCCCGGCGGGGTCGTGACCAGGCTGAACACCCGTGTCACCGCGATCGACCGGCAGGCCGGGCACGTCGTCACCGAGGACGGCGGCGCCGAGCCGTACGACGTGCTCGTGCTGGCCACGGGATCGGCGCCGTTCGTGCCGCCGGTGCCGAGGGCCGGGCACGCCTTCGTCTACCGCACCATCGAGGACCTCGACGCCATCAGGGTGGCCGCCAAGGACGCCGCGGAGGGCGTCGTGGTCGGCGGCGGCCTGCTCGGGCTGGAGGCCGCCGACGCGCTGCGGGCGCTCGGGCTGAAGGCGCACATCGTCGAGATGAGCCCCTGGCTGATGCCCCGGCAGGTGGACGAGGGCGGCGGCTCGGTACTGAAGTCCCACATCGAGCAGCTCGGGCTGAGCGTGCACGCCGGCGCGGGCGTCCAGGAGATCGTCACCGACGGCGAGGGCCGGGTCACCGGGCTGCGCAAGCCCGACGGAACGCTGGTGGACGCGCAGATCGTGGTGTTCTCCGCGGGCATCAGGCCGCGCGACGAGCTGGCCAGGTCGGCCGGGCTGGCCGTGGGCGAGCGCGGCGGCATCGTGGTCGACTCCGCGATGCGCACCTCCGACCCCTCCATCTACGCCGTCGGCGAATGCGCCCTGGCCGGGGGCATGATCTACGGGCTCGTCGGGCCGTGCAACACGATGGCTGAGGTGGCGGCCGAGCAGATCATGGGCGGCCGGGCGGCGTTCGAGGGCGCCGACCTGTCGACCAGGCTCAAGCTGCTGGGCGTCGAGGTGGCGCAGTTCGGGGCGATGGACGGCGCCCTCGACGTCACCTACATGGACCCGGTGGCCGGCGTCTACAAGAAGCTGTTCATCAGCGACGACGCCCGGACGCTGCTCGGCGGCATCTGCGTGGGCGACGCCTCGCCGTACACGACGCTGCGGCCGTTCGTCGGCAAGCCGCTGCCCGCCTCGCCGTCCGACCTGCTGTTCACCGGGTCGGGGGCGGCGAACCTGGACCTGCCCGACGACGCGCAGGTCTGCTCGTGCAACAACGTGTGCGCGGGCGACGTCCGCACCGCCATCGCCGAGGGCGGCGCCGCCGACGTGGCCGGCGTCAAGGCGTGCACCCGGGCCGGCACGACCTGCGGCAGCTGCGTGCCGATGCTCAAGCAGCTGCTGGAGAAGTCGGGCGTCGAGGTCAGCAAGAGCCTGTGCGAGCACTTCACGTATTCGCGGGCCGAGCTGTTCGACATCGTACGGGTGCGCGAGGTCAGCACGTTCTCCCAGCTCATCACCGAGCACGGGCAGGGCAGGGGCTGCGACATCTGCAAGCCGGCCGTGGCCTCGATCCTCGCCTCGCTGCACAACGGGCACGTCCTGGAGGGCGAGCGGGCCACCCTGCAGGACACCAACGACGCCTTCCTCGCCAACATCCAGAAGAACGGCACGTACTCGGTCGTGCCGCGCATCCCGGGCGGTGAGATCACGCCGGACAAGCTGATCGTCATCGGCGAGGTGGCCCGCGACTTCGGCCTCTACACCAAGATCACCGGCGGGCAGCGCATCGACCTGTTCGGAGCCAGGGTCGAGCAGCTGCCGGAGATCTGGCGGCGGCTGGTCGACGCCGGGTTCGAGTCGGGCCACGCGTACGGCAAGGCGCTGCGCACCGTGAAGTCGTGCGTGGGCTCGACCTGGTGCCGCTACGGCGTGCAGGACTCCGTCGGCATGGCCATCGCCCTGGAGCTGCGCTACCGCGGGCTGCGCTCCCCGCACAAGATCAAGTCAGCCGTCTCCGGCTGCGCCCGCGAATGCGCCGAGGCCAGGTCGAAGGACTTCGGCGTCATCGCCACCGAGCAGGGCTGGAACCTCTACGTCGGCGGCAACGGCGGCTTCCGGCCCCGCCACGCCGACCTGCTCGCCAAGGACCTGAGCACCGACGAGCTGATCAGGACCATCGACCGTTACCTCATGTTCTACATCCGCACCGCCGACCGGCTGCAACGCACCGCCGCCTGGATCGAGTCGCTGGACGGCGGTCTCGACTACCTCCGTGAGGTGATCATGGAAGACTCGCTCGGCCTCTGCGCCGACCTCGACGCGCAGATGGAGCACCACATCGCCACGTACGCCGACGAGTGGCAGGCCACGCTGGACGACCCGGACAAGCTCAGCAGGTTCGTCAGCTTCGTCAACGCGCCCGGCGTCCCCGACCCCTCGATCGTGTTCGGCAGCGAGCGCGGCCAGATCAGGCCGGTGATGGCGCGATGAGCTGGACGCCGGTCTGCGACTTCGACGCCCTGCTGCCGGAACGCGGCGTCTGCGCCCTGGTCGGTGACGTGCAGGTGGCCGTCTTCCGCACCTACGACGGCGCCCTGCACGCGCTGGCCAACCGCGACCCGTTCAGCGGGGCGTACGTGCTCTCCCGCGGCATCGTCGGCACCAGGAAGGGCGAGCCGACCGTCGCCTCGCCGCTGCACAAGCAGGTGTTCAGCCTGGTGTCGGGGCGCTGCCTGGACGAGGACGCGGTGACGGTGCCGGTCTATCCCGTACGGGTGGCCGGCGGGTGCGTGGAGGTCAGCGTTTAGGGGGCCCGGTCACGGGCAGCCACCTGCTTGAACCGCGGGAGTAACGGGGGATGCGGGGGTGCCTGATGCGGCTGCCGCCTGCGCGTGGCCTGATCACGTCGCTGCTGTTCGACCGGCTCGCCGGCCCGCCCGGGGCGCCGTTCCCTGACGCGCGCGCGACCGGCGGGCTGGACGACGACGATCTCCAGCTCGCCCTGTTCGCCTGCTACGAACTCCACTACCAGGGGTTCGACGAGGTCGACGACCGGTGGGAGTGGGACCCGGGGCTGCTGGGGTTCAGGGCAGGGCTGGAGCGGCGGTTCGAGGAGGCGCTGCGAGCCGCCGTGCCGGGCCCTGCGCCGGTTCCGCCGCGCGAGGTGCGCCAGGCGCTGACCGCGCTGACCTCCTCTGACGGCGGGCCGTCGGTGGCCGCGTTCCTGCAGCGCGACGCGGACCTTCCGACCTTCCGCGAGTTCGTCGTCCACAGGTCGATCTACCACCTGAAGGAGGCCGACCCGCACACCTGGGGCATCCCGCGGCTCAGCGGCGGGCCCAAGGCGGCCCTGGTGGAGATCCAGGCCGACGAGTACGGCGGCGGCAGGCGCGAGCGCATGCACGCCGAACTGTTCCGCGCCACCCTGCGGGGCCTCGGCCTCGACGACTCCTACGGCGCCTACCTGCACCGCGTCCCCGGCGTGACGCTGGCCCTGTCCAACGTGATGTCGCTGTTCGGGCTGCACAGGAGGTTGCGCGGGGCGCTGCTCGGCCACCTGGCGGCGATCGAGATGACCTCGTCGCCGGCCAGCCGCCGCTGCGCCACGGGCCTGCGCCGGCTCGGCGCCGGCCAGGAGACCGCCCGCTTCTACGACGAGCACGTGCAGGCCGACGCCGTGCACGAGCAGATCGCGGCCCACGACATGTGCGGCGGCTTCGCGGACGCCCACCCCGAGCTGGCGGGCGACATCCTGTACGGGGCCGCGTGCGCGCTGGAGCTCGAACGGCGGTGGGCCGAGCACGTCATGGGCCGCTGGCGGCGCGGGGCCGGCTCGCTGCTCGACGAGCGGGTCCCGGCGTGAGCACCGCGCTCGACCTCGACTACGTGCTCCCGCTGCGCTGGGACGACGACCAGGGGCTCGGTGAGCTGACCGGCTACCTGGCCCGGCTCTCCCGGCACGCGCGGGTGATCGTCGTGGACGGCAGCCGCGACGATCTCTTCGCCCGCCACGCCGCCCGGTGGCGCGGCCTGGTCCGGCACGCGCGACCGGCGGCCGGCCTGCGCTACGCCAACGGCAAGGTCGCGGGCGTCACGACCGGGCTGCTGCTGGCCACGGGCGACCGCGTGGTGATCGCCGACGACGACGTGCGCTACGACCTCCCCGCCCTGACCGCGGTCCACGACCTGCTGGCCCGCGCCGACCTGGTGAGGCCGCAGAACTACTTCGACCCGCTGCCCTGGCACGCCCGCTGGGACACCGCCCGTACGCTGCTCAACCGCGCCTTCGGCGCCGACTACCCGGGCACCTTCGGCGTGCGGCGCGGCTTCTTCGTGCGCATGGGCGGTTACGACGGCGACGTCCTGTTCGAGAACCTGGAGCTGATCCGCACCGTGCGCGCCCACGGCGGCCGCGAGCTGCACGCGCCCGGCCTGTACGTCCGGCGCCTCCCGTGTAACGCGCGCAGGTTCTGGTCGCAGCGCGTCCGGCAGGCCTACGACGACCTGGCACAACCGGTGCGGATGGCCGCGTTCCTGCCGATGTTGCCCGCGCTGGCGGCCCTGGCCGTCCGGCGGCCACGTGGGCTGCCGGCGCCGGCCGGGCCGACTGTGCCGGCCGCGCTGACTGTGCTGACTGTGCTGGCCGTGGGACTGGCCGAGGCGGGACGGCGGCGGGCGGGCGGGCGGCGGGTGTTCCCCGCGTCGGCGGCGCTGCCGGCGCCCGTCTGGGTGCTGGAGCGGGCCGCGTGCAGCTGGCTGGCGCTCGGGGCGGCGCTGACCGGCGGCGTGCCGTACGCGGGCGGCCGGATCCGGCGCTCCGCCCACTCGGTGCGCGCGCTACGGCGGCGGGTCCGGCTCGCTCGCGGCACGGAACCCGCCGGCCTTGTGCGAGCCGTCGCAGAACGGCTTGACCGAGGACAGGCCGCACCGGCACAGAGCGACGGTCGCCCGGCCGGCGTCGATGTGCTCGCCGTCCTGGGTGAGCAGCTCGAAGTCGCCCCTGATGAGCAGGGGACCGTCGGCGCAGGTGGTCACCGTGACCGGGTCTCGCATGCCCGTCACCTGCCCCAGGGCTGAGCGCTCTCACCCGCGAGCACGATTCCCAGCTCGTACGCGCGGACGACGGCCTGCGTGCGGTCCCGGGCGCCGAGCTTGTCCAGGACGTTCCCGACGTGCGTCTTGACCGTCTCCCTGGTGACGTACAGGGTGGCGGCGATCTCGGCGTTGTTCAGCCCTCTGGCCAGCAGGCGTACGACGTCGAGCTCTCTCGGGGTGAGGCCGGGCACGTGCGGCGCGTCCCGGCGCGGGGCGGCCAGCCGCCGCAG
This sequence comes from Nonomuraea sp. KM88, assembly GCF_052245635.1. Lineage (NCBI taxonomy): Bacteria > Bacillati > Actinomycetota > Actinomycetes > Streptosporangiales > Streptosporangiaceae > Nonomuraea > Nonomuraea sp. KM88. The sequence goes on from NZ_JBQQCC010000002.1 coordinate 273,928, forward strand.
GGCGTCGGGGAACAGCACGGCGTCCCGGCCGTGGACCACCCGGATGGCGGTGACGAGGTCGGAGGCGGGAGAGCGCTTGAGCACGTAGCCGGCCGCCCCCGCGCGCAGGGCGGCCCAGACCAGCTGGTCGTTCTCGAACGTCGTGACCACGATGACCCGCGTGCCGGGCGCGTTGCGGGCCAGCTCGTCGGTGGCGCGCAGGCCGTCCATGCCGGGCATGCGGATGTCCATGAGCACCACGTCGGCCGTCCGGCCGTGCTCGACGGCGGCGTGGCCGTCGGCCGCCTCGGCGACCACCTCGATGTCGTCGTGCACGGAGAGCACGGTGGCCCAGCCCGATCGGATGAGCGGCTCGTCGTCGGCCAGCACGACCCTGATCACGGGCCTGATCACGTGCCTGATCTCGGGCCCGCTCGGCTGGGGGCCGCTCACCGGGGAAGCGTCGCCGTGATCCGCCACGTGCCGTCCACCTCCTCCTGCTCGAACGTCCCGCCGGCCAGACGCGCCCGCATCCGCATGCCCACCAGCCCGCGCCCGGCCCCCGACGGGGAGCGCCCGGCGACCTCGTTCTCCACGGTGAGGACGACGTCCGCACCGACCGCCAGGTCCATCCTGACCGGCCCGCGCCCGTGCCTGAGCGCGTTGGTGACGGCCTCCCTGGCGATCGCGTACGCCGTCCGCGACGTCGCCTCCGGCACCCGGTCCACGGGGTCGGCCCGCAGCTCGACGGCCAGCCCGTCGACGAGAGCGTCCAGGGAGTCCAGCGCGGGCGTGCGGGCCTCGCTGCCCTCGTCGAGCACGCGAAGCAGCACGTCGAGCTCCTGCTGGGCGTCGCGGGCCGCGCCCATCAGGTGCCCGAGCGACTGCTCCGCCACCAGGACCGTGTCCTGCCGCCGCAGCGCCGCCTGGGCCGCCATGGCCTGCACCAGGACGACGCTCAGCGCGTGCCCCACCGAGTCGTGCAACTCCAGGGCCAGGCTCTGGCGGCGGCCGAGCTCCTCGATCATCCGCGACGGGTCCGCGTGCAGCAGCCTGCGGGCGGCCCGCTGCTGCCCGAGCCCCGCGCCCGCCATCACCGCCAGCACCACGACGATCAGGAGCAGGACCTGCGCCACCGCGCCGGGATCCGCCCGCCAGCGGCCGGGCGAGAGCACCGCGGGGACACCGGGCGCCAGCGCCAGCGCGCCCGCGCTCAGCGTGGCCCCCACGAACAGGTGCAGGGCGGTCAGAACTCCCAGGTAGACGCGGTCCGGATGCTCGGGAACCGCCACGCCGAGCAACTCCCGCAGCGCGACAACCTCCAGCCTCCCCACCAGCGGCACGCAGGCCACCAGACCCGACGCGGGCAGGCAGAGCACCCACAGCAGCAGCACCCGCGACAGCGACATCTCCGTCACCACGAGCAGCGCCAGGACCGCCGCCACCGGGGTCAGCAGCGCCGCCCCCAGCAGCTGGTAGAGCACCGCCCTCCAGTGAATGGTCACAGGTCAGAAGCTAGCCGACGGGCCGCGCGCGCACCTCCCTCACGTGGGGGAGGCGGCGGCCGGCCCGGCTTCCTAGCGTGATCTGCCATGAAACCACTCGGAGTACTGCTGTCACTGGCCGTGACGGCCGTCGGCGCGCTGTGGTGGACGACTCCGGCGTCGTACCCCTTCGGCGCTCGCGACCGCGTCACGGTCTCGCTCTCGCACCTGTTCGAGCACGAGGCGGGTGGCGCGATGACGGTCGCCGCCGGTCTCGCGGGACTGGCCGTCGCGCTGCTTTCCGGCCGGCCGACCCCGCTGGTCAAGGCGGGCGCGATCGTCCAGGTGCTGTTCTTCGGCGTCGTGATGTCCGACGCCGGCGTCATGTCGGTCCTGGGCTACGTGACAGGGCTGTCCCTGCCGGTGGTGCTCGCCGCGGCCGTCGTCGTGCCCGCTGTCAGGGCCTGCGCCCGCGGCAGGATCTGGGGCTACGTCGCCCTCGCCGCTCTGGTCGTGGCCGGCGCCGCCGTGGCCGCGTTCCTCGGCGCCGCCCTGTTGGCGTACGCGGGCAACGTCACGGCCGGGCTGCGCTCGTACGCGGGCCGCATCGCCTGGACGCTCGCCGACATGGCGGCCTTCGCCGCCTGGGTGTGGATCACCTTCCGCCTGTTCGGCGGAGCGCTGCCCCGCTGGGCCGGGCCGGTGCGGGCGCGGCGGTGGGGCAGGGCGGCCACCATCGGGGCGGCTCTGTGCCCGCTGCCCTACGCCCTCTACCGGTTGACCTGGCTGACGCCGTGGCCGACGGACATCTCCGGGCCGATCGACCTGCCGCTCAGGCTGCAGGGACTGATGCTCGCCTTCGCGGCCGTGGGGGCAGCCGTGCTCACGCTGGGCCTGATCAGCAGATGGGGCGAGGTGTTCCCGCGCTGGATCCCCCTGCTGCGCGGGCGTCCCGTGCCCGTGCGGCTCCCCGTCGCCGTCGGGGGAGCGGTTGCGGGCGCCTGCTGCCTGGCGTCGCCGGGGCTGGCGGTCAACGCCGTCGAACGCGGGGAACTCTGGGCGCTGCTGCTGTGGCCGTATCCGCTGTGGGGGGTGCTGCTCGGCGCGGCCGTGCTCGCGTACTGGCTGCGGCGCAGGCCCGGCGGCTACACGGCGGCGCCCACGGGCGCGTAGACGTGCGGGCTCCGGTGCATGGCCGGAAGCACGCAACGCCGTCCTGACTCCATGTGGTCGCAGCGCTCGGCGTCCTCGCGCTGCGGAAGGGGCCCGGGGTTCACCTCTGATAACGGCACTGAAGGGACGCTATAGGCGGCGCCCCGGGCGCTGGTTACGGAGTGGCAACGATCGCGGCTCTGAACGGTCTCATGAGTATCTGTGAAGCGTTACGGTGAGTGAGTCCCGGATGTGGCGCGGTGGTCATCAATCGATTTCTGGCCGGGTGGCGTTTGTGCTGGCTGTGAACCCGGCACCGGCCCCCGCGCGAATGCGGCGAGCCTGGGTGGCGTGCCACGGGCCGATACGGAGCGTGTTCGCTCGTTCGGGACGCGTCAGCGGCGCGTCCGGGACCTAGCGTGAGGGCTATGCGGGATCTGTCGAAATTCCAGCGTCCGCGGTTCGCGCGCGCGTACGAACGGATGAGCGCCGAGTCGGAGCGGTCGGGCACGGCCGAGCACCGGCAGCGGCTGTTGGCCGGGCTGGCCGGGCGGGTGGTGGAGATCGGCGCGGGCAACGGGATGAACTTTCGCCACTACCCTCCCGAGGTGCGCGAGGTGGTCGCGGTCGAGCCGGAGGACGTGCTGCGGTCGGCGGCGGAGCGGGCCGCGGGTGGGGTGACGGTGCCCGTGCGCGTGGTGGCCGGGCACGCCGGGGCGCTGCCCGTCGAAGACGGCGGGTTCGACGCGGCCGTGGTGTCGCTGGTGTTGTGCTCGGTGCCCGACGAGGCGGCCGCGCTGGCCGAGGTGTGCAGGGTGCTCAGGCCGGGCGGGGAGTTGCGGTTCTACGAGCACGTGCGCTCGCGCGGCACGGTGCTGGGCGTGCTGCAGGACCTCGTCACGCCGCTGTGGCGGGTGGTGGCCGGCGGGTGCCGCCCCAACCGCGACACCGCGCGGGCCATCAGGGAGAGCGGGCTGGTGATCGAGGAGCACGCGCGCTTCTCGCACAAGCCGGTGCCCTCCACTCCGTCGCTGCCGCACATTCTCGGGCGCGCGCGCAAGCCGGACGCGTGACTCCTGCCGCCGGAAGGTGCTAGAGGCCGCGTTCCTGCCGGTCGAGGATGGCGACGCAGACCGCGACCGCGCGCGCCGCGTCGCCGTCGGCGATCGCCTGCAGCAGGTCGGCATGGGAGCTGTCGGGGTCGAGCGCCGCCTGCTCCTGGTCTCTGACGCTGTCGCGCAGCGCGTCGCCCATGCTGCGGTAGAGGTCGCCGAGCAGCGCGTTGTGCGCGGCGTCGGCCACCCGCAGGTGGAAGTCGACGTCGGCGTCGGCGAACCCGTCGAGGTCGCCCTCCTTGCCGGCCGCGTCTCTGCGGGCCAGCGCCTCGCGCATCGCGGCGAGGTCCTGCTCGGTGCGCCGGCCGGCCGCGAGCCTGGCGGCCACGAGGTCGAGCCCGCGGCGCACGTCGATGATGTCCATGGCGGCGGCGGTGTCGAGCCGGCGGCGCAGGGCGATCTTGGACTCGTCGGTCGCGGTCACGTAGGTGCCGTCACCCTGCCGGGTGTGCAGCAGTCCCGCGTGCGCCAGCACGCGCACCGCCTCGCGTACGGACAGCCTGCTCATGCCCAGGCTCTGGGCGAGCTGGCTCTCGGACGGGATCTTGGTGCCGACCGGCCACACCCCGCTGGCGATCTCGCGGCGCAGCTCGTCGATGGCGGAGTCCACGAGCGAGGTCCGAGCGACGTTTCGCATGCACCTTCTCCTCACCGGCTGTTGACCATCCACCCTAGACGTTGCGCGGGCGGGGCCTGGTGACGTGGCGTCGCGCGGGCGGATAACGATGTGATCGCTATCGGGCGGCGGGTCCGTCCTGCGGCGGGGCCGCTCGATCGCGCCGCCCGGCAGGCTGCCGCCGGACTCCGCTCCCAACCCGGCCTCGAACGCGGTCCCCGGCATCCAGATCTGGAATCTTGTCAGGTTCTCAGTCATCTGCGAGATTGCAGGGTATTTGGGTCAATTATCCCGGAGGTCACGCGTGTCACAATTACGCCCGGCCCTCGTCGCCGTCGCCCTCACCCTGGCGATCGCGACCCCGGCCCAGGCGGCCGCCGCCCCTGCGATCACCGTCGAGAACGGTCGCACGCAACCGGTCTTCTCCTATGCGGACGCCGTCCGCGAGCACGTGTACGTCGAGTCCACCGTCGACAGCGACCAGGACGGCGCCCTCGACAAGGTTCGTGTGGACATCATCAGGCCCAAGGAGTCCGGCCCCGGGCTCAAGGTGCCGGTGATCATCGACGAGAGCCCGTACTACGACAATTCCGGCCGTGGCAACGAGGGAGAGCGCAAGGAATACGACGAAGCCGGAAATGTCGTCAAATTTCCGCTCTTCTACGACAACTACTTCGTCCCCCGCGGCTACGCCGTCCTCAACGTCGACATGCTGGGCACCACCCGGTCCGAGGGCTGCCCCGACATCGGCGGCAGAGCCGACGTGCTCGGCGGCAAGGCCGTCATCGACTGGCTGAACGGCCGCGCCAAGGCGTTCAGGGCCGACGGAACCCCGGCCGTGGCCGACTGGACGACGGGCAAGTCCGCCATGATCGGCAAGTCGTACGACGGCACCCTCGCCAACGCCGTCGCGGCCACCGGCGTGAAGGGCCTGGAGACGATCGTGCCCATCTCGGCGATCAGCTCCTGGTACAAGTACCAGCGCTCCAACGGCGTCATCTACAACTACGACTACGCCTCGTGGCTGGCCGGCTACATCGACACCGACCCCGCCGCCAAGTGCCAGGCCGTCCGCGACCGGATGGACGCCGAGGACGGCGACGACACCGGCAACCACAACCGGTTCTGGGCCGAGCGCGACTACATCGACGGCCTGCTCGGCGACGTCTCCAAGGTCAGGGCCAGCGTCTTCGTCGTCCACACGGTCAACGACCTCAACGTCAAACCCGACAACTTCTCCGCCTGGTGGAAGGCGCTGGCCGACAGGAACGTGCCGCGCAAGATCTGGGTCGGCCAGACCCAGCACGTGGACCCGTTCGACTTCGAGGGCCGCAGGACCCTGTGGGTGGAGACGCTGCACCGCTGGTTCGACCACTGGCTGCACGGCGTCCGCAACGGCATCACCCGCGAGCCCCGCGCCGACGTCGAGATCGGCCCGGCGCGGTGGATCACCCAGCGCGACTGGCCGGCGCCGTTCGCGGTCAAGGCGTCGCTACGGCCCGCGCCCGACGGCACGCTCGGGCTCAAGCCCGCCCCCAGGAAGAGCACCGCCTCCTTCACCGACGTCGCCATGAGCGAGAACGACATGGTGGCCGGGATCGGCACGGCGAACCCGGGGCGGGTGGCGTTCACCAGCGGCCCGCTCCCGCTCGACCTGCGCCTGTCCGGCACGCCCACCGCCGACCTGCGGGTCAAGCTGGACAAGCCCACCTCCAACCTGACCGCCCTGCTCGTCGACTTCGGCGAGGCGACCCGCGTCGACTGGATGCGCGGCCAGGGCATCACCACGCTCACCGAGGAGGACTGCCACGGCGAGAGCACCGAGGCCGACGACGCCTGCTACCGCAAGGTCGTCACCAACGTGGCCACCCGGCCGCTCGAGATCGTCGCCCGCGGCTGGATCGACGTGCAGAACCGCCACTCGCTCAGCCACGCCAAGCCGCTGCCCACCGGCGAGTACGGCACGGTGAAGTGGCTGACCCTGCCGCAGGACTACACGTTCAGGAAGGGGCACAGGATCGGCCTGGTGATCGCCGGCACCGACGCGACCTTCAGCGGGGAGACCGGCACCGGAGCCAACGTCACCGTCGACCTGGCGGGCAGCCGCGTCGTCGTGCCGTTCGTGCTCGGGACGCCGCTGACCGACGTGCCGAAGGACACCGCCAGGTTCCGCGGTCCCGAGGGGGTGGACCTGCCGGAGCCCGAGCCCGGGTTCCACTTCTTCTAGACACCCGAGCGGCCTTGGGCTCCGCCGGGAGCCCAAGGCCCCCTACGTCCCTGGGCCGTGCGGCTGAGCGAGCCGTACGTCCGACTGCGCGGCGGCCTTGGTGATCACCGCCTGCTGCCCGCCCGCGTTCATGAGCGCCCAGACCAGCCCCGCCGCCAGCAGTCCGACTCCGAGGAGCAGCGCGAGCCTGACCACGGTCCTGACCGGCGCGCCCGCATCGGGATCGTCGTCCTCAGGCCGGTCCCGCCAGAACTCCTGGGCGCCGTCCCCGCCAGGTCCGCCGCCGAAGCCGTTCGCATGACCGTTCGCGTGACCGTTCGCGCGTCCGTTCATGGGGCCGTGCACGGCGCCGTTCAAGGGGATCCCGCCGTACCTGACGATCGTGCCGTCGCCGTGCGACGACCCGTTGCTGTCGCCCCTGATGACGGCGCTGTAGACGAGCTTGTCGTCGCCCGCGCCGCCGCGGAAGGCCCGCGTGCGGCTCGGCGGCGTGAACGGGTGCCGCCCACGCACGGCGGGCGCGGCGGGAGGCTCCTGGTCGGCGGCGGCCGCGCCCGCCGCCGACCAGGGCTTTCCCGAAGTCGCCGTCGTGGGGTCGGCGACTGGGACGGATGGCGTGGCGTCGGCGACCGGGGGAGGCGGCGCGGAGCCGGACTCCACCAGTGTGCGGGCCTGCACAGGAAAGCCGTCCGCCCGCCAGATGGGCCCCTCGCCAGGCAGTGGCTGCGCCGACGCCAGCCGGCTGGGAAGTGTGCCGGGCAGTGCCGCGATCGGCAGGCGGCGCAGCAGCGCCGCCGCCGTCACGGTCCTGGGCGCGGCCCGGCAGGTCGCACAGGACTGGATGTGGCGGCCGATCCTGGCCCTGGCGCGGCGGCCGGGCGCGCTGACCCAGTCCGCCACCCGTGACGTCAGATCGGGGCAGCCGTCGGGAGCGCGCGCGGCGATGATCGCGGCGAACCACTCCTCCAGGCCGGCCGCGGCCTCGGTGACGGTGGCGCGCACCTCACTCTGGCCCATCTCGAAGAGCACGGCCAGCTCGGTGTCCGACAGGCCGTGCCGTACGGACAGGTCCAGCAGCTCGCGCTGCGGCCGTTCCAGGGAGAGCAGCGCCTCGGGCAGCAGCTCGGACATGCGGCCGGGACGCGACCACGAGCCGATGCTGGCCGGCTTGGCGACCACCGCGCGGTGCGCGCGGGCCACCGCGTACAACCAGGGGCGGCGCAGGCCGGGATCGCCCACGCGGTCCGCGTACAGGTGCGCCGTCAGCGCCGCGCCCGCGACCGCCTGCTCGGCGTCGCCCGCGGCGAGCTCGGTGCGGCAGTAGTCGTAGAGACGGGCTCCGTGCTTGTCGCACAGGTCGCGAACGGCCTGGCGCGCGTCGTCAGACAGGGTTCGCCACATCCGGTGTCACACCTCCTCGGTCGGTACGCGGGAGCACGAGGTCGCAGGGGCCCGCTCATGTCCTCCCGGCGGAGTTGGGGACCGTGTCCAGCAGCGAGGCCTGCGCCAGGTAGGCGCGGGTCGCCTCGGGGTCGCCGGCGATGGCCCGCAGCCCCGCCATGGCCGCCTCGAGCCTGGCGCTGTCGTGCTCCCGCACGCCCGCCGGCCGGGTCTGCCCGCGGGGGACCACCCGCTGCAGCAGCACCGAGCGCCGCCGCCACGCCCACGCCTCCAGCGCGGCGGGCTGGGCGAAGCCGCCGATCACCGCCGCGATCACCTGGCCGAGCTCGACGGCGTCGTGGATGCCCGCGTTCATGTTGAGCCCGCCGACCGTCGAGGTCAGGTGCGCGGAGTCGCCCACGAACAACACCCGCCCGCACCGGTACGAGGTCAGCACCCCCCGCGACAGGGCGAACCGGTCGGCGCCCGTCACGCGGATGGGCTCGCCGGCGCCCGGCAGCGCCCGCCGGACCAGCAGGCCCAGGTTGGCCTGCGACAGCGGCTCGTGCGTGTCACAGGGGATCTTGAAGATGATCCGCCAGTGGTCGGGCAGCCCGAGCAGGGTGCACGACTGCTGCACATCGCGCACGTACGTCAGCGGCGCCAGGCTCGGCAGCAGCCGGTCGAGCGGCGAGTCGGTGAACACCCGCAGCGCCTGCGTCGGATAGGTGGACCGGGGGAACGGCAGCCCCAGCGAGCTGCGCACCGTGCTGTGCGCGCCGTCGGCGGCGATCATGTACCGGGCCCGCGCCCAGGTGTGGCCGACGCGGACCCGGATCCCTGTTCCGCCCTCCGCCACACCGTCCACGTGGGTGCCGAACCTCACGTCCACGTCCGGGTGGACGCTGAGTGCGGAGAGCAGCAACCGGGTCAGCGAAGCCTGGTCGGCGTGGATCCTGAAGGGGTGCCTGGTCAGGCCGTCCAGCCGGTTCATGCCCATTTCAGCCAGCACGATCCCGGACCGGTCGCGCCACTGCACGCGGTCGACGACGCGGCCCTCGGCGACCAGCCGGGAGGCCACGCCGAGCCCGTCGAGCAGGTCGAGCGTGGCCGGATGGAAGGTGCACGCCCGCGGTTGCCTGCTGAGCTCGTTCTGGCCCTCCAGCACGGTGACCGGGATGCCCGCCCGGGCCAGCGACAGGGCCGCGGTCAGCCCGGCGGGGCCCGCGCCGACCACGATGACGCCGTTCATGCCATGCCTCCCACGCGCGCCCCGTTCGAGGCGGCCATGTGGCGGCGGTAGGGCACGCGGCTGAGCGTCACCGGCCGGCCGATGGCCCGCGACAGCGCCCACCAGGCCGTGCAGAGGTTGGAGGTCAGCAGGACGCGGTCGTTGCCGGTGCTGAGCGGCCCCAGCACGGGCAGCGTGGCCGTTCCCGAGCCGGTGAACAGCAGCGCGGCGTCACCGGGCAGATCCGCCAGCTCGACCTGCCTGATCAGCTCGGCCGGTGTCACGGTGTACGGCGAGTAGCCGCCCGCCGCGCGGACCTGCACCACCCGGGTGACGGTGAGCCCGGCCTTCTTCCAGAACCGCTCGGCCAGCTCCGTCAGCCACGGCTGGTACGGCGAGACCAGGACGATGTCGCTCACCATGAGGTGCTCCATCGCCTCCCGCGCCGCCAGCGTGGCGGAGGCGAACGGCACTCCCGTCCTGGCCGTCAGCTCGGCGCACTGCTCGCGGTCCCGGTCGGGGTCGAGCAGGTAGCGCGGCTCGCTGCAGGCCATGACCATCGCGCTCAGCGGCAGGCCGTCGAAGGCGTGCACCATGGCGGGCAGGGCTTCGTTGTAGCCCTCCAGCCGCTCGGCCAGGGCGGGTCCCGGGCGCCCCGCGGAAAGCGGGTGCCGGGCCGCCGGGATCGGATGGTGTACGGGGAAGCGGGTGACGTGCATGTCGGCACGCGACCCGAGCAGGCGGGTCAGCTCGGGCTCCGCGGAGGGGTTCGCGGGCGCCACGATCACCCCGACCCTGCCGCGGCTCACTGCACCCCCCCGCGACGTGCGGGTCGGGGGGTGAGGACGGTGCGCATGGGGTTCCTCCTGCGAGGGGAAGGCGGGAAGGTCACTGGGCGCGGTGCCTCAGCGCCTGGTCGATCTCGGTGATGGCCTGGACGGACACCTGCCGGATGCGGCGCAGCCGGTGCACGCTGCGCGCCGGTTCCGACGGTGCCGGAACGCCGTCCTGGTCCTCGCCCCAGGACGGCGGCGGCGCGCCGGGCCGTACGCCCCGGGCGTGCACCTCGTGCGGCTGCGGCCTGCGCAGTTCATCGGTGAGCATGATCGCTCCTGTCGGTCGCGGGTCGATGACCCTGTGAAGGGACATGCCGGGAACATCGGCGGCGGTAGGGCCGCCGGCCGGCGCTCCGTCCTCGCTCGGCGCGCGACCGGGTGAGGAGCCGGCGGCTGATCGCCGGCCCCTCTTCCACCGCGCGTGGAGATCGAGGTTCGGTCTCACGGCCCGAAGCCACGGCGACCCGCACCAGCGCCGTGGCGGCGAGCAGGACGGCGGCCGGTGAAACGGCCACCCGCACGGAGGCGTGCCTGGGCGCCGGCCTCAGAAACGGCCGGTCGATCAGTACCGTGGCGCCCGTCACGCCGATCTCCCCACCCCGCACCGCCTCCGTGCCGGTGGCGGCGAGCGCGGAGGCTCGCCGGCGGGGCCCGGCGACCGGGGTCGCCGCCCTCGCCGGCAGGCCTGCCGCGTTCGCGCGGCCCCGGCGCAGGGTCGTGGGTGACCCCGCGCGCGGCACCGCGAACGCGCCCGCCTGGTCCGGCGGGAGCGACGTATACCGACCCCAGGCGCAACCCCTCGATTTGACCAGCACGCCAGCCGCTACCGCGCTGGTCAACAGCACCGCGCCGACTAGGTCGGGCACGTGCCGCACGATGCCGGAGGGGCGAGGAAGCGCCGGGGCCGGCGCACATGTGCCTCTGACCGGCCGCCCGCCGGTCGAGGCCTGCCGGGACGCGGCCGCGACGACCGTCGCCGCGTCCTGGCAGTGACGGGGCGTGCCGAGCGCTGCCGCGCCCGGCCCGCCGGAAGGAACGGCTCGCCTCATCGGGCCGTTCCCGCGCTCAGGGCCCCATCAGGGACGCTGTTGGGGACGCTGACGCCGACCATGCGCTCCGTCAGGCCCGCCGTGGAGGAGCCGGAGTCACCTGACTCCCGTACGTGTGACCTGGCCGGCGCCGCACCGCCGGCCACCGTACGCGCGACCTTCGAGGCGAGCGCGAGATGCTCGCCGCAGCGCCGGGCCACCTTGGCCTCCAGCCCGGCCACCTGGGCCAGCCTGAGCCGCAGCGGTTCCAGCGACGAGCCGCGTTCGAGACCGTCGAGATCGGCCAGCCGGGCGGGCCAGCGCAGGGCGTCGCCGCAACGGGCCTCCACCTCGCCGGGAAGCTCGCCGGCCGGGAATCCCTCGTGACCGAGCCGGGTGGCGATCATGACGGCGGTGAACGCCGTCCTGTCGAAGTCGGCCAGCCGTCCCGCCAGGGCCGCCCTCAGCATCCTGGCCCGGTGGCTCAGGCAGACCGCACTCCACCCGAGCAACAGCAGCCGATCAGGGCCCGTCTCCGTGTGCCAGCCGGCCAGCCGCAGCTCGCGGGCCATCCGGTGGTAGAAGCGCCAGCGGTGACGGGGACTGTCGAGCCAGACCTGGACGCCGCCGAGCGGCAGGCTCGCGACGTGCACGCCGGAACCGGCGACGCGCGTGCAGATGCGCTGGACCACCTGCTCCTGCCTGCTCGGGGCCGGATCCTCCTGGAACCAGGAACTGCCCGAGGAATCCATGGTCACGTCCGGCCACCTCCTCGTCGAGGACTCTCTCCAGAAGCCCTGGCTGTTAAGTCTCACTTTCCATACGCTGCGATAGTCTGCTGACGAAGGGGGGTATGTCAACTGACAGTTTGCGCATATGTTGATACCTCCCCGCTGGGCAGAGCTTGCCCACATGGCAGGGGACAGGGAAGCACGCGTCCCTTACGCTGGATGCGTTCACGGGCGGTAGGAGGTGTGCCGTGGCGAACTTCGCCGAACGGCTCGATCTCGCGCTGACCAAGCGCGGCTTCACCGGCGCGCAGGTCGCCTCCACTCTGACGGAGGCGGGCATCCCGATCACGCGTGCCTATGTCAGCCAGTTGCGCACGGGCAAGCAGACCAACCCCACGCTCCAGGTGCTCAGGGCGCTGGCCTCCTGCCTGCAGGTGAGCGTCGGCTGGCTGGTCGGCGACGACTACCTCGAGTCGGGCAGCGCGGAGGAGCTCCAGTTGCGGGCCGCCACCATCGGCCGGTCCGTCTCGGGCCTGTCCGAGGGCTCCCTCGCCGTCCTGCACGGCGTGGTCGAGCTCGCCCGCAAGGCCGAGGGCCTGCCCGACGAGCCCGTGCCCGCCGCCGGCATCCCCGACGCGGCGGCGCCCCTGAGCGATCCGCAGCGCAGGGCGCTCGGCAGGCGGCTGCACGCCCTGCGCCAGGCCGCCAGGCTCTCCGTCGAGCAGGTGGAGACCGCGCTCGGCAAGGGCGCGGCCGCGATCCCCGCCATCGAGGAGGGCCGCATCGCGCCCGCGCCCATCACGGCCGAGCGCCTGCTCACCGTCTACGGCGTCACCGCCCCGCCCGTCCGCGACTACATGATGTCGCTGGCCAGGGGCGAGCGCGGAACCGCCTGGTACGACGCGCACTCGGTGCCCGTCTGGCTGGCCGCCGCCTACGCGCTCGAACAGCAAGCCACGGTCATCCACACCTACCACAACCAGTTCGTCCCGCCGCTGCTGATGGCCGACGACTACGCCAGGGCCGCGATCGCCGCGACGGGGCCGGCGATCCTCGGGCAGCGGACGGTCGACGAGGCGCTCGCCCTCGTGCTGGCCCGCCAGGAGGCCATGGCCGGCGAGAGCGGCACCGTGTTGTGGGCGGTCATCGACGAGAGCGTGCTGGCCCGCTCCATCGCCGGGCCGCACGTCCAGCTCCGCCAGCTCGACGTGCTGCTCGACCACGCCAAGCGGCCCAACGTCTCGCTGCACGTCGTGCCGATGGACGACCCGGCCTACGTGCCGCGCACCGGACCGTTCACCATCTGGCGCTTCGCCGAGGAGTTCGAGGCCGACGTCGCGTGCGCCCACGGCATCGAGTCCGACGAGCTGGTCACCGAGGGCGGGGCGGTCGAGACGTACCACCAGGCCTTCACCAAGCTGTCGGTGACGACGACCACCCGCGAAGAGACCGTCGAGGTGCTCAATTCCCATCGCGAACGACTTTCGCGTTCGCTGGGAAACGATCTCTTTCCCGCGTAAATGATCATTATGCGCGAGGCGGGGTAACGCATATATACCGAAAACTAATGGCTTTTCGTGTTGTCATCTGCTCCGTAGCGAGGATCATATGGTGTGGGTCATCGAGTGGGGTCCGAAAGGACAGCTTTTCCCGAGATAGTGGGCGAGGGGAAAGGGGCAACACTCAATGCGTCAGCGTGCCATCCGAAACCTGGCGAAGCTGGAGCTGACCCAAGCAAGGATCACCCGTATTCTCGACGCCGCAGCAGGTGGAAAGAACAACTTCGTGGCGGACCGCGACGCGGTACGCCGGTACGACCAGGCAGCCCCGATCACGACGACGGCCGCACGGGCCGTGCTCCACTATCTGTGCCGTGTGGTCCGTCATCTGGCGAGCGTGGGTGTGGACCAGTTCGTGATCGTCGGGAGTGGTGTCCCCAGCGGCTTGCCGCCCGGCAGGCAACTGCACGACATCGCCCGCGATGCCCTGGACGGCTCGGCGCCGCGTGTGGTGTACGTCGAGAACGACCCGATGGTGCTCGCCGGAGCGAGGGCGACCATCGAGCCCGTCACCGACCTCGTACGCGTTGTAGAGGGCGACGTGCGCGAGATCGACGACATCCTCGATGACAGGGTCCTGCAGACGTTCCTCGACTGGGACCGGCCCATGGCCGTGCTGCTGCTGTCGACCCACAGCCTGAACGACGACGAGTTCTTCCACTACGTGATCAAGCGGATCCGGCAGGCCGTTCCGGAACGGAGCTACCTGTCGCTGCTGCAGACCACGTTCGACGCGATCCCCCCGGAGCTGCTGCCCGCCATACACGACCTGTTGGCGATGACGCTGCCCGGGCACGCGATTCGCACGAGGGAGGAGGTTGAGGCGCTGCTCGAAGGCCTGGTGCTGGTAGATCCGGGGCTGGTGTGGGTCCCGGAATGGCGGCCGGACGGCCACGAGAGCGCCTGCGTCGACCAACCGAGTTCGTCCGGCACCTACGGCGCTGTGGCGCGCATCCCGTGAGCCCGGCCGTGGAGACGGCTACGGCTCGGGGGCGGCCGTACAGGGCCCGGCTTCTTCGCCGGCCGGGCCCTTGGGAGGACCGGCGCCGGACGGGCGCGCTGAGGGCACGAAGGGCGCCGGCACGGGCCGCGCCGCCATGCCGATCGAGGGGGCCGCCGCCCGCTCGGGGACGACCGTGACGCGGGTTGGGCGCGCGGCCCGGGGACGACCGTGACGCCGGTTCAGTCCCACCAGAAGGACCACGCGTGCCGGCCCATGATCTGCTCGGCATAGCCCAGGAGGTCGCCCGGCCCCTGGACGACGTTGTCCGGGCAGAAGGCCCAGTGCTCCGCCGCCACGTGTAAGGCGTGCTCCGGGTCGTCCGGCGGCGCCGCCACGCTCAGGTCGAGCGTGTTGAACCCGACGCTGACCACGCGCGCCCCGAACCGGTCCTCCCAGCTGCGCACGACGGCAGCCAGCGGGACCATCCACTCGTTGTGGTGCAGCGCGCCCTGCCAGCCCATGACCGCCAGCGCGTCCGCTCCCCGGCCGGCGGCGACCAGGCCGAGCGGCATTTCCTTGGCCGCCAGCTCGCCCGCCAGCCAGTCGGCGACCGCCTCCGGCTCGGCCTTCAGCACGCCGGGCGCGGCGGGACCGGGGCAGATGGCGCCGTACGGCTCCAGCTCGGCCAGCGCGTCCTTCGGCATCTGCGCCACCCACTCCTCCCACACCTCGGTCATGAACCCCTCGGCGGTGAAGTGATCGATCTGGCGGGGATCGTCCGGCACGACCTGCCCGACCGCCCACGGCTGCGCCGACTCGTCCAGCAACACCGGCCACAGGCCGCTGTGCGCGTGCCAGGCGCGCAACAGCGCCCAGTCCTCGCCCACCGCCGGTTCGTCGCTCATCCAGAACGCCGGTCGCGCGGCCTCGCCCTGCCGGGTGTAGCCGGGGTCGGGCCAGACCACCTCGCCCGGCGGCAGCCCGGCCGGCAGCCGTCGTCCCCCGCCGCCGTCGGCGAACAGCCTGCACAGCTCGCGTGGCAGCCGGTGATCGTCCATGCCCTACCGTTCCGATACCGAATCCTGTCTCGGAGATGGTAGTCCCGACCGTTACCTGAGCACCTTCGGCGGCGCCGGAAAAGTCATGGCTACTGGCCAGGGTGGCGAACGCGGCACAATGAGGGACTGTGATCCCCTTCGCCGCTGTTCTGTCCGACCTCGACGGCGTGCTGCGCCACTTCGACCACGCCGCCCAGGCCGACATCGAAGCCCGTTACGGCCTGCCCCTGATGAAGACGGCCTTCGACCCCGAGCTGATCATGCCGCCGACGCTCGGCCACGTCACCGAGACGCAGTGGGCGGAGTCGATCGCCGTGGCGCTCGGCGGCGACGAGCGGGCCCGCCAGGCCGTCGGCGAGTTTATGAAGATCCGCTTCTGGGTGGACGAGGAGGTCAGGGCGCTGCTGTCCAGGGCGCGGCAGGAGGTGCCCCTGATCATCGTGACCAACGCCATGGACACCCTGGAACACCACCTCGACCTGCTGGGGCTCACCGGCTTCGCCGACGACGTGGTGAGCAGCGCCAGGGTCGGCGTGGCCAAACCCGACCGGCGGATCTACGAGATCGCCGCGGAGCGCGCCGGCGCCGAGCCCGCGCGCTGCCTGTTCGTCGACGACCGGCTGCAGAACGTGGAGGCCGCCAGGGCGCTCGGCATGACCGCCGTGCACTACCGCACGTACCAGGACCTCGCGGCGGTGCTGGGCTGAGGCGCCCCCACCCAGGCCGGGCGAGCCACGCGACCGGCCGGGCGGGGGCGGGAGAGGGAGCGCCCGGTCAGTACCCGCCGTACGGGCTCTTGGAGGACGGGGTGGAGGGCTTGCCCGACGAGCCCTTCGACGGGCCGCCCGAGGGAGCCGACGAGGACACCTTCGTGCCCTGCGGCGCGATCACGCCGATCAGGCCGTGCTTGGCCCCGTCGATGCCGGCGGAGAACCACAGAGCCTTCTCGCCGCCGGTGGCCGCGGTGCCGGGCTCGAGGTCCCACAGGCCGGGCAGCACGATCGGCTTGCCGTTCGCCAGGCGAAGGGAGCCCAGGTGACGGCCGCGCTTGTAGGCGTGTACGGTCCCGTCGCCGAAGTTGCCGACTAGCAGCGCTCCGGCGTACTGTCCCCAGCCCTTCGGCGCGGCGGTCAGCCCCCAGGGGGCGTTGAGCCCGACCCTGGAGATGCGCCCGGTGAGGCGCCCGTTGCCGTCGAAGCGGCTCACGAAGCCCTTCCCGTCGCCGAACACCGGCTTGCCCGTGGTCTTGTCGCGCAGGGCGTAGGCCACCCAGACGTTGCCGTTGACGACGGCGACGTTGTAGGGCTTGTAGGTCGAGGGGATCGCCTTGTCCCTGAACTGCCAGCGCGACAGCCGGATGCGCTCGAAGTCCTCGTCGAAGGCGTGGATGCGCCCGCCGGCGAAGTCGGCGGCCAGCAGGAAGGCGCCGTCGTCGGTCTCGACCAGCTCCAGCCCCTTGTAGTCGGCGCCGCGGGTGAAGGCCGCGATGATCGCGTTGCCCGGGTCGGCCTCCGCGTTCCAGCCCGTGATGGCGCCGCTCGGGCTGGAGAAGATGAACGTGGCCGGCCTGCCCTTCACGGTGAAGCCGTCGCCGGGGTTGAACACCTGGCCCGTCGGGGCTCCGCCCGGAATGGCCACCTCGGTCTTCTCCTTCTTGCCCGTGCCGGAATAGACGGTGGCGCTGCCGGTGCCGGTGTTGGACACCCACAGAGTCTTGCCCATGGCCAGGCCCCACGGGTTGACGACCTTGGGGTCGGTGACAGGGGCTTTGCCCTTGACGTCCGACACAAGGTTGATGACGTCGAAACGCGTCCTGGTGGTGGCGTGTGCGGGAGTGGTGAGAGTCGCTCCCAGAACGACCGCAACAGCGCAGAGTGTGATGATGCGTGGCCGCATCCGTTGCCTCCTAGTTAGCGCTTGTGACGCGAGATACGCGGGGGGCGGGGAGCGGGTTCAGTCAGGTCCGGAAATGGCGGCGCGGGAGTTTTCCCGCATCGCGCGGGGAGAGGAAAAGCATGAACGTGTTGGGCATCGATATCGGCGGTTCGGGAATCAAGGGCGCGCCCGTCGACACGAAAGCCGGCAAACTGACGGAGGAGCGCCTGCGCATTCCGACGCCGCAGCCCTCCAAGCCCGACGAGGTGGCCGAGGCGGTCGCGTCGATCATCAAGCATTTCGGCTGGAGCGGCCCCGTCGGCATCACCTTTCCCGGCGTGGTCGTGGACGGCGTCGTCCTGACGGCCGCCAACGTCGACCCTTCGTGGGAAGGGGTCGACGCGGCCGCGCTCTTCGGCGGGGCCACCGTGCTGAACGACGCCGACGCGGCGGGCATGGCGGAGATGACGTTCGGCAAGGGCAAGGGACAGCGGGGGACCGTGCTCGTGCTGACCTTCGGGACGGGCATCGGCAGCGCGCTGTTCACCGACGGGCGGCTCGTCCGCAACACCGAGTTCGGGCACCTGCGGCTGCGCGGCAAGGACGCCGAGCACCGGGCGTCGGCGCGGGTCAGGGAGGAACGGGACCTCAGCTGGAAGGCGTGGGCGGGGCGGGTGGAGGAATATCTCCGGCACGTCGAGATGCTGTTCACGCCCTCGCTGATCGTGATCGGCGGGGGAGTGAGCAAG
The DNA here is from genome assembly GCF_052245635.1 of Nonomuraea sp. KM88. NCBI lineage: Bacteria > Bacillati > Actinomycetota > Actinomycetes > Streptosporangiales > Streptosporangiaceae > Nonomuraea > Nonomuraea sp. KM88. The sequence goes on from NZ_JBQQCC010000002.1 coordinate 291,891, forward strand.
AAGGCCGACAAGTTCCTTCCGCACATCCACCTCGACACCCCCGTGGTGCCCGCCGCCCTCCGCAACGAGGCGGGCATCGTCGGAGCCGCCCGCGCCGCCGCGTCCCGCTGACCGCACGGTCCACGATCGCGAGGCGCCGGGATATTGGGATGCGCGGCCCGGCGCGGTCGGGCACCATGGGCGGTTGGCTCCGGGGACGCGGGGCTCGAATATCCTCGACAGCAGTATGGGAACGTCTTCGTTGTCCTCTCCACTCGCCGACCTCCAGTCCCGCCTGCCCGACCTCATGCCCCGCGATCAGCGGCGGTTGCGGCGCAGGCTCGACGGCATGCGCCGGGTGCGCTCGCGAGAGGCCCGCGACAAGATCGTCGCGGAGATCCTCTCCGACGTGGAGCGAGCCGAGCAGCGGCTGGTACGCCGCCGCGACGCCGTACCGAAGGTCACCTATCCGGAGAACCTGCCTGTCTCCCAGCGCAAGGACGACATCCTCGCGGCCATCCGCGACCACCAGGTCGTGATCATCGCGGGGGAGACCGGCTCCGGCAAGACCACCCAGATCCCCAAGATCTGTCTCGAGCTGGGGCGGGGCGTGCGCGGGCTGATCGGCCACACCCAGCCCCGCCGCATCGCCGCCCGCACGGTCGCCGAACGCATCGCCGAGGAGCTCGGCGCCGGCGACGGCCAGAAGCTCGGCGACGTGGTCGGCTACAAAGTCCGCTTCACCGACCAGGCCGGCGACCGCACCCTGGTCAAGCTGATGACCGACGGCATCCTGCTGGCCGAGCTGCAGCACGACCGCATGCTCGACCAGTACGACACCCTCATCATCGACGAGGCCCACGAACGCAGCCTCAACATCGACTTCATCCTCGGCTACCTGAAACAGCTGCTGCCCGAGCGCCCCGACCTCAAGGTCGTCATCACCAGCGCGACGATCGACCCCCAGCGGTTCTCCCGGCACTTCGACGACGCGCCGATCATCGAGGTCTCCGGCCGCACCTACCCGGTCGAGGTGCGCTACCGCCCGCTCGACGATGACGACGACCAGACGCAGGGCATCGTCGACGCCTGCAGAGAGCTGACCGGCGAGGGCCCCGGCGACATCCTGGTGTTCCTGTCGGGCGAGCGGGAGATCCGTGACGCCGCCGACGCCCTGGCCAAGGCGGAGTTCACGGGCACGGAGATCCTGCCGCTCTACGCCCGGCTGAGCGCCGCCGAGCAGCATCGTGTCTTCCAGCGCCACACCGGCCGCCGCGTCGTGCTGGCCACCAACGTGGCGGAGACCTCGCTCACGGTCCCCGGCATCAAATACGTCGTCGACCCCGGCTACGCCCGCATCTCCCGCTACAGCCACCGCACCAAGGTGCAGCGCCTGCCGATCGAGGCCATCTCGCAGGCCAGCGCCAACCAGCGCAAGGGCCGCTCGGGCCGCACCTCCGACGGCATCTGCGTCCGCCTCTACGAGGAGGACGACTTCCTCGACCGGCCCGAGTTCACCGACCCCGAGATCCTGCGGACCAACCTCGCCTCGGTCATCCTGCAGATGACCTCGATCGGGCTGGGCGACATCGAGGCGTTCCCCTTTGTCGAGCCGCCCGACCGCCGCCAGGTGAAGGACGGCGTCAACCTGCTGCACGAGCTGGGCGCGTTCGACGCCCACGGCAAGCTCACGCCCGTCGGTCGCAAGCTGGCCGGCCTGCCCGTCGACCCCCGGCTGGGCCGCATGGTGCTGGAGGCGGAGAAGAACGGCTGCCTGCGCGAGGTCATGGTGATCGCCGCCGCCCTGTCGATCCAGGACCCGCGCGAGCGGCCCTCCGACAAGCAGCAGCAGGCCGACGAGAAGCACCGCCGCTTCGCCGACTCCGAGTCGGACTTCATGGCCTACCTCAACCTCTGGCACTACCTGCGCGACAAGCAGAAGGAGCTGTCGTCCAGCGCCTTCCGGCGGTTGTGCAAGGCGGAGTTCCTCAACTACCTGCGCGTGCGCGAGTGGCAGGACATCTACAGCCAGCTCCGCCAGGCGCTCGGCGCCCAGCCCGGCAGCCGGGCCGCCGACCCCCAGCAGGTGCACGCGTCGCTGCTCGTCGGGCTCCTGTCGCACATCGGCGTCAAGGACGTCATGGAGAAGCGCGGCCAGGACGGCCGCAGGCCGATCCAGGAATACCTCGGCGCCCGCAACGCCCGCTTCGCCATCTTCCCCGGGTCGGCACTGGCCAAGAAGCAGCCGCAGTGGCTCATGTCGGCCGAGCTGGTCGAGACCTCCCGCCTGTGGGCGCGCGTCAACGCCAAGATCGAGCCGGGCTGGGTCGAGCCGCTCGCCCAGCACCTCGTCAAGCGCACCTACTCCGAGCCCCACTGGGAGAAGAACCAGGGCGCCGTCATCGCCCTGGAGAAGGTCACGCTCTACGGTGTGCCGCTGGTCGTCGGCCGCAAGGTCAACTACGGCCGCATCGACCCCGACCTGTCGCGCGAGCTCTTCATCAGGCACGCGCTCGTCGAGGGCGACTGGGACACCCACCATCGTTTCCTGAAGGACAACCGCCGGCTGCTCGGAGAGGTCGAGGAGCTGGAGAACCGCGCCAGACGCCGCGACATCCTGGTGGACGACGAGGCGCTGTTCGACTTCTACGACCAGCGGGTGCCCGCTGACGTCGTGTCGGCCCGCCACTTCGACTCCTGGTGGAAGAAGGCCAGGCACGAGCAGCCCGACCTGCTCACGTTCTCGCCGGAGATGCTGGTCAACGAGGGCGCCGACGTCAGCACCCGCGACTATCCCGACACCTGGCGCCAGCTCGGCCAGCGCATGAAGCTGACCTATCGGTTCGTGCCGGGCCCGGATGAGGACGGCGCCGACGGCGTGACCGTGCACGTGCCGCTCCAGGTGCTCAACCAGGTCAGCTCCGACGGCTTCGACTGGCAGATCCCCGGCCTGCGCGAAGATCTGATCACCGCGCTGATCAGGTCGTTGCCGAAGAATCTGCGTCGCAACTTCGTGCCCGCCCCCAACTTCGCCAGGCAGGTGCTGGAGGGCGTCAAGCCGGGCGGCGAGCCGCTGCTGGAGGCCGTGGAGCGCGAGTTGCTGCGCCTGACCGGCGTCCGGGTGCCGCGCGAGGCCTGGCAGCTCGACCAGGTGCCCGCCCATCTGCGCATCACCTACCGGGTGATCGACGAGCGCAGGCGCACGGTCGCCGAGGACAAAGACCTCGACGCGCTGAAGCGCCGCCTCGCGCCGCGCCTGCGCCAGACGCTCTCGGAGGCGGGCGACGACCTGGAGCAGACGGGCCTGCACACCTGGAGCTTCGGGACGTTGCCCAGGGTGTTCGAGCAGGGCCGGATGAAGGGTTATCCGGCGTTGGTCGACGCGGGCGACTCCGTCTCCATCAAGATCTTCGAGACGGAGGTGGAGCAGCGCCGCTCCCACTGGCCCGGGGTGCGCCGCCTGCTCCTGCTCAACGTCACCAACCCGGCCAGGTCGCTGCTCGGCGGCCTGTCCAACCAGGCGAAGCTGGCCCTGTCGCGCAGCCCGCACGGCGGGGCGGTGGCGTTGTTCGACGACGTGGTCGACGCGGCCGTCGACAGGCTCATGCTCGACGCGGGCGGACCGGCCTGGGACCCGGTGGCCTTCGACCGCCTCTACCAGCACGTGCGGGCTCACCTCTACGACACGTCGGCCGATGTGCTGGGGAAGGTGGAGCAGATCCTGGGCGTCTGGCACGCGGCGGGCACCCGGCTCGACGCGCTGCAGCCGAGCGCGGCGACCGACGACGTGCGCGAACAGCTCGGCAGGCTCGTCCGTCCGGGGTTCGTCACCGCCACGGGCTACCGGCGGCTGCCTGACGTCCTGCGCTATCTCCGCGCGATCGACCGCCGGCTCACGAAGCTCCCCGAGGATCCGTGGCGTGACCGGGAGTGGATGGATCGGGTGCACAAGGTCGAGGACGACTATCACGACCTGCGGCAGAAGCTCCATCCGGCCCGGCGCGGAGACCCTGACGTGGTGGAGATCGGGTGGATGATCGAGGAACTGCGGGTGAGCTTCTTCGCCCAGACGCTCGGCACCCCGACCCCGGTGTCGGAGAAGCGCATCGCCAAGGCGATGGAGAAGCTCACAGCGGTGAAACAGGGAGATCGATGATCAGGACTGTGGTGTTCGACGTCGGTGAGACGCTGATCAGCGAGACGCGCATCTGGTCGCGCTGGGCCGAGCGGCTCGGCGTGAGCGCGTTCACGCTGATGGGAGCGCTCGGCGGGATGGCCGCGCTGGACCGTGCGCACAGTGACGCCTTCGAGCTCGTACGCCCCGGCGTCGACCTCGCCAGGGAGGAAGCCGAGTGGGAGCGCGACGACCCCCACGGCATGCGCAACACCTTCGACGCCGGCGACCTCTATCCCGACGTGCGCGACGCTCTGGCGGCCATCCGGGCGGCCGGGTACCAGGTGATCATCGCGGGTAACCAGCCGGAGCGGGCCTACGACGCGCTCGTCGCCATGGACCTGCCGGCCGATTCCGTGCACACCTCCGACGGGTGGGGCGTCTCCAAGCCCGAGCCCGGATTCTTCGCCAAGGTCGCGGCCGTCGCGGGCCACGAGCCCGCCGAGATCCTCTACGTGGGCGACCGGCTCGACAACGACGTGCTGCCTGCCAGGGCGGCCGGCATGCGGACCGCGCTGCTGAAGCGGGGCCCATGGGGCTACCTGCACGCCGAGCGACCTGAGGCCGGTGCGGCCGACGTGATCGCCGACGACCTGCACGCCCTGCTGCCCGCACTCGACGGTCTCGCCTGAAGGTCCGGCGGACGTGCGGCGGCACTTCTCCCGACGCCGCCGGCGCCCTTCACGTGAGGTTCTCGTCGGGGTCGATGCGTACGGCCCGCTCCTCCGCCGAGAGGTCATCCGTGTCGCCGCACTGGTCCACACCGAGTTCCTCGTCGTCCGTGTCAGGTTCGAGCCCTTCGTCCGGCTGGGTCAGCCGGTGCTTGGGCCGGGACTCGTGGAGCCGGGACGGCGCCTCCCGCCGCAGCCGCTCGTCGAGCGTGTCCCGGTGCCGGGGGTCGTCCTCGGCGACCTCGTGGTGGAGGCCGAGGTCGTCGGTCCACTCTGCGACCTCGATCTCCTGCTCATCGGCGTAGCCGTATCGGTCCGGAGGTTGTTCGGTCATACCGGCCCCCTACCCAGCGAGCGGTCCGGAATCCTCCTTTCCGGACCGGCGGGAGGGCGGATCACCGGGTCACTGCCGCTCGCCGTCCAGCCGGGCGCGGGCCTCGTCGAGCTCCCTGCGCACGTCGGCGAGCTCGCGTTCGAGCTGCAGGATCCGGCGGATGGCGATGAGCGTCATGCCTTCTTCCGTCATGCGGGTGACGTGCCGGACGATGAGGATGTCGCGGCGGGAATAGCGCCGCTGCCCGCCGTTCGAACGGCTCGGGCTGATGACGTCGTGCTGGTCGAGCCGCCGCAGGAAGGCGTGCTGGACCTGCAGCATCTCCGCCACCTGGCCGAGGGAGTAGAGAGGCGCGTGTTCGTCGTCAAGGGGGAGTTCTGGCGTCATGGCTCTCCTCGTGATCCGGGAGCGGGCCGGGGAGCCCGCCCCCGGACCGCGCGTCAGGCCTTGATGGCCCTGGTCTCGCCTCGCCGGATCTCCACCTTGCGCGGCCGGGCCCGCTCGAGCACCGGGATGCGGACGGTGAGCACGCCGTTGGCGTAACCCGCGTCGATCTGCTCGCTGTCGAGGTGCTCGGACAGGTAGATCCGGCGGGTGAAGGCACCCATCGGGCGCTCGCGGACGAACAGCCGCTCGTTGTCCGCGACCTCCTCCTCGCGGCGGGCGCTCACGCTCAGCACGCCGCGGTCGACCGTGACCTCGATGGAGTCGGGGTCGATGCCGGGGAGGTCGAAGCGGAGCAGCACGTCGTCGTCGCGGCGCAGCCCGTCCATGGGCATCACGGCGCTGCCGTTGTCGAAGGTCTGGCGTGCCAGGCGGCTGAACTGCCGCTCGAACTCCTGGATGAACGGGTCAATTGAGGTCAAGAGCACTTTCTAACCTCCTTGCTGCTTCTCCTGATGGAGCTAACCTCCAAGTGCATTTACAGGTTAGCTCCATCAACGGCTACAGGCAAGTGGTGTTTCCGTGGACGGTCAGGCGTTCTCCAGACGTGGCCTCAGCCTGGCGGCCTGCCTGATCGTCCTGCCTGACAGCCGGGCCAGCACCACCGCCGCGAGCAGGGCCGCCGCCACGCAGGCCACCCCGCCGATCTCCAGGGCGGCCCTGGGTCCCATGGCGTCGCTGAGCCAGCCCAGCAGCGGCCCGCCGAGCGCGCCCGCCCCGGCGCTGACGATGGACAGCGCCGCGATGATCCGGCCGCGCATCGGCTCCGGGCTGTCGAGCTGCGCCCGTGCCGAGACGGTGGTGTCGACGGTCACCGCTCCCGCCGCGATCGGCAACATCAGGGCCGCGAACGTCCACAACCCCGGCATCAGCCCGCTCACCGCCTGGGCGACCCCGGTCACGAACGCCGTGAGCAGCAGCAGCCGGATCGTCAGGTGAGGCCGGGAGGCGGCCAGGAACCCGCCGAGCACCGTTCCGACGGCGAACACGGTGGACAGCAGCCCGTAGCCGCCGGCACCCGCGTCCAGAGGGCCGGCGCTCATGGCGGCCATGGTGACCTGGAAGTTACGGCCGACGCTGCCCGAGACGAACCAGAGCGCCAGCACCACGAGCAACCACGGCGTGCGCAGCACGTACCGCAGGCCGTCGCGTACGGCGCCGGGCTGCCGCTCGGCGGTGGCCAGCGGGTGCAGCTCCGCGCGGCGCATGGCCGCCACCGCCGCGATCACCACGAAGAAGCTGGCCGCATTGATCACGAAGAGCCCCCCGTTGCCGGTGAACGGGAGCAGCGCGCCCGCCAGGCTCATGCCCAGGATGCGGCCGGCGGAGCTGAGGATCGAGCCGAGCGCCATCGCGTTCGGCAGGTCGGCCGGCGGCACCACCTGGGCGCCGAAACGGCTGCAGCAGGGTCGGCAGCGCCTGCATGACGAGGCTCAGCCCGACGCTCGTCGCCGAGCCCGTCAGCGTGAGGACGAGCCAGTTGACGCCGAGCACCTGCATCCACGTGCCGGTCACGGAGACGATGTCGGCTCCCGCCCAGAGCCGGTAGTTGTGATGACGCAGAGCCCTGAACGTGGGGGAGGAGGGAGACACAACCGATCCTTGCCTTGACGATGCACCGGGGGATCAAACACGGCTCTCGAGGAAGCGGATTCCGATCAGCCCGGAATGTGAGGCAGGACACGGGGTGAGGCGCTGGCAGCGCGTCAGCTCTCGCGGGTGAGCACGCCGCCGACGACGGTGGCGAGGCAGGGCGGCTGGGAGAGCAGTGCCGCGTACGGATAACGTCCGCGGGCGTCGAAGACGGCGAAGTCGGCACGGGTGCCGGCGGCCAGCGACCCGATCCTGCCCCTGCCGCGGTCCATGCCCAGCGCTCTGGCGCCGCCCAGCGTGGCGGCCTCGACCAGCCGGCGGTCGAGTTCCCTGGGCCGCAGCCTCAGCTCCCGCGCGCGGCGCCTGATCGCCCCGGCCAGCCCCAGCGGGCCGGTCGGTGGCGTGCCGGCCGGGCCGCGGCTGCCGAAGGCGACGGTGTTGCCCTCGTCCAGCAGGGCCAGCGCGTCCTGCGCCTGTGACGGCTCAGGCGGGCAGAGCGCCACGGCGGTCCTGCGCAGCCGCAGCAGCTTGCGCTCGCCCGGGTCCAGCGACCTGCCGCTCGCGACGTGGCACAGCGGGCCGAGCACCCCGGTCTCATCCAGCTCCACGGGGGAGTGGCGGTCCAGGCGGACCATCAGCCGCAGCCCGAACGTCCTGGCCAGCAGGGCCACGTCCTCCAGCACGTGCGGGTCGCGCGCGTGGGCGGCGATCCCCACCACGCGGGGCCGCTCCGCCTCGCGGATGGCGGTGATGACGGCGTCCCGGTTGTGTTCCTCCCACTCCTCCTCGCCGGCGCTGGTCACCTCGACGTACGAGATGCCGGGGAGAGCCGGACCGTCGGCCAGGTCGGAGAGCACGCCACCCCGTGCGGTCACTCCCGGGGCGGGCGCCGGTGCGGCGGCGCACGCGTCGACCAGCCCCGCCACGATCATCCCCGGCCACCGGAGCTCCTGCGCGGAGGGGTACGCGGGGAGCAGTTCCGCTCGCGGGCCGACCGCGAGCACCCGCTCGCCCCCGATCGCCACGGCGCCGCCGCGGATGGGGACGGTGCAGACGGGCACGACGAGCGGGGCGGAATGGAGGATGACGGGCCCGGGCGGGCGCCTGCCCGGAGCTGGACCGGCAAGCTTCGCAGACGGCATCAGGACTCCCGTCGAGACTTCCCCTCTAGGCATTAAACGTGAAGGCAGGATATGCCCGCAATCGGGACGAACCGGGCGAATCGCTAAGCCGGCGAAGTTGTCCTGCTTCCCACCGTCTGATCGTTGATCTCCGACAATTACCTCTATACCGTCAATCCGTGAACGCCCTGAAGAAGCTGCTGAAGGGTTTACCCGCGGTCATCGTGATGATCCCGGTGAGCCTCATGGCGACCCCTGCTTCCGCAGCGCCCCCCACCGATCCCGAGCATCCCTGGCGGCAGGACCACTGGCCGCAGACGCAGCCCTGGCAGGTCGACGCACCCGACGACGCCCAGGCCCTGCGCACCCGCCTCCCCGGCGGCCTCAAGCCCATCGACCCGCAGAACTGGAAGAACCCCGACCACATGACGTGGGCGGACTACAAGAAGCCGCCCGGCACCAACTGGGCCGACCCCTCCGTCAAGGGGTCGAAGCGCACCTTCAAGGGCGCGCTCGTGCTGCTCGACTACCCCAACCAGCCGTTCGTGGCGACGCAGCCCCAAGGCTCGACGATCTTCGGGAACCCGAGCGCCGAGGCCCACGACGTCCCCCGTGACGAGGTGGCCACGTTCTACCGGGACTTCCTCAACACCCCCGACAAGCTCAACAGGGGACACACCATCCACGAGTACTGGATGGAGGACTCGGGCGGCAGGTACGGCGTGGAGCTCACCGGGTTCGGGCCCTACATGATGGCGGGCAAGGACCACGAGTACGCCATGGAGTTCCAGGGCGGCAACGGGTGCCCCGCGGGCGACTCGTGCGACAGGAACCTGCGCACCGAGGGCAACGCCGCCTGGCTCGCCGACGTCGGCCAGGAGGTGGCCGAGCAGTTCGACTTCGTCTTCTACCTGAGCGCCGGCCAGGACGAGTCGTCCACCTGGCAGGAATTCGGGATGATGAAATTCCCGACAAAGGAGGACGTGCCCGACGAGTGGGGTCCGCCGGACGCCGCGCTGCCCAACTGGGTCGACACCCGCTACGTCGACTGGACCTCGTGGCAGGCCGGCTCCACCTTCTGGCCCAACGCCCGCTTCGGCATCGACTCGGTGCAGGCCGAGAGCTCCGGCATGGCCGTCTACGCCCACGAGCTCAGCCACATCATGGGCATCGCCGACAACTACAACAACCCGTACGGCGTGCCGCCGCGCAGGGCGTACACAGGCGTGTGGGAGATGCTCAGCCGCGGCAGCTTCAACGGGCCCGGCGGCCCGCACTCCCGCTGGCTCATCCCGCCGACCGCCGGCGCGTCCATGGGCGCCCAGCACATGCTCCGCAACAAGATCAAGCTGGAAATGGTCGACGAGCGGAACGTGCTGCGCCTGTCACGCGAGGCGCTCGACGAGTCAGGCCTGGTCACCGTCGAGATCCTGGCGCGCGCAATCCAGCCGGGCAAGAAGGAGCTGTCGGGCGTCAACCTCTCCTTCGACACCGGCGACAAGAGCCCGGCCTGCGACGCGCGCACCGACCCGCTCTGCGACGGCGGCGGCTACCAGAACTACACGGTCGAGGTCGTGGACCGCATGGGCTCCGACTCGTTCACCCCCGACTCCGGCGTTCTGCTGGCCAAGACCAAGAACGAGGACCGGGCGCCGTTCGAGTGGGTGATCGACGCCAACCCGCAGGACATCGGCATGACCGACTACGTCATGCCCGATGGGACCAAGGTGCCCATCACGATCGGCGACTACCGCCAGCTCTCCGACGCCCTCTTCCACGCCGGCACCGACTCCGGCAGCGAGTACGAGTACGTCGACGAGGCCAACCGCCTGCACTTCTACGTCACCGACCGCAAGCGCGGCCGCGACGGCACCCTGTCGTACACGGTCGCGATCCGCTCGCTCGACGGCCCGGGGCCGCAGCGGCGCGGCGTCAAGGTGCTGCCCGCGGCCGGCGTGCCCAGCGGCAAGAACCTGTCCACCTGCACGTTCCCGCTGTTCAACACCGGCAGGGCCGCCCCGGCGCAGGGACAGCACCCCGAGGACGTCAGCGCCTACCTGAACGCCGACGTCTACCGGCTCAAGGCCGAGGTGCAGGGCAAGGGCTGGACCGTCCAGCTGCCGAACGCCCTGGCCTCCGTCGGGTTCGGCAAGCACGAGCTCGTCACCGTGAACGCGGCGCGCGACTCCGGCGGCGCCCGGCTGGCCAAGGTCAAGCTCACCGCCACCTCGGAGAGCGATCCCGGCAAGACGGTGACGGCCACCTGCCACGTGATCGGCCTCTAGAACCACGATGGGGTACGGCCGGACGCCGTACCCCATCGGCCTGAAGCACCCGCGAGGGAGCCCGCTCGAACCCGCACCGCCCGCCCCCGGCCCGGCTCAGGCGAGCGGGCTCCTGATCAGCTCGCCGGCCGCCTGCCTCGCCTGCAGGATGCTCTCCTCGAACATCTTGCGCACGTGCGCCGCATGGTCGGTCAGCTCCCTGATGCGTTCGTGCGCCATCTCGTCGCGCACGGTGTCGGCGATCAGCGCCTGGTATTCGTGGGTCCTGGCGGCCAGGGCCTCCAGCCGCCGATGGGCGGAGTAGGCCTTGTCGGCCTTGCGCACCTGCTTGGCGTACTTCTCCAGGTGGCGTACGCGCCGTGACAGCGACGTCCACGCGGCGTCGAGCGCCTTGGTGTAGGGCTTGAACGCGTCCTCCATGCCCGACGGCAGCTCGCGGGGGATGATCCTGCCCTGCTCGGCGTGCATGGACGACAGCCGCCGCAGCCGATGCGCGATCTGCCAGACCTCCTCCGGAAGCGACACCTGGTTGTCGACCGTGTCGATCAGACCCGCCGCGTGGACCCGCGAGTTGAGGACGGACTCGGCGGCGTGCTGCGCCCTGCGCAGCAGCATCTGGCACGGATAGTCGAGGTCCTCCGGCAGGACGTAGTGGTCGGCGTGGCTCTGGGCGACACGGAGCTTCCGCCGCGCCGACCTGTTGGAGGTGTCCTGCGCCATCCAGCGGAACAACACGATCATCCCCACGCCGGAGCCTGCCAGGAACAACAACGGAGACCTGGTCAGCAGGGAGAGCAGCAGCAGGAGGCCGGGCAGCAGGAAGATCAGGGCGGGATGGCGCGTGGTGTCCAGCTGCCGGCCGGATCGAGCCATCCGGAGAAGGTGCGGGCTCGACCGCAGCTCGCTCGAGATCGCCGGGGGCAGCGTTGGATCGATCACCAGCCGTGGAGGCAGAGCTCGTGGATCCATATGTTCATGCTGCGTTATGAACGGCGATTCTGCTCACCATGGTGGACATATAGGGTCGCGATAATGGACGAGATGACGAGGTGGATAGACCTGGAAGGCGCGGTCAACGCGCGTGACCTGGGCGGACTGCCCACCCGCGACGGCGGGCGCACCCGCCGCGGGCGAATCTTCCGTGCCGACAACCTGCAGGGGCTCACGCCCGGCGACGTGACGCTGCTCGTGGGCGAGCTGGGCCTGCGGCACGTAGTCGATCTCCGCTCGAACGCGGAGGTTTCGCTGGAGGGCCCCGGGCCGCTGACGCGGGTGCGCGAGGTGCGGCACCACCATCTGACCCTGTTCGCCGAGGGAGGCCGGCACACCGACGTCGAGGCCGACGCCATCGACGGGGAGCGGGTGCTGCCGTGGGCGGAGCGCGGCCTGGACGAGGAGTTGCGGGTGACCGGCTTCTACTTCGGCTACCTGCGCGACCGGCCGGACGCCGTGGTCGACGCGCTGCGCGCGATGGCGCTCGACGACGGCGCGTCGCTGGTGCACTGCGCGGCGGGCAAGGACCGCACCGGCGTGCTGTCGGCGCTCGCCCTGGAGGTGGCCGGGGCGACCAGGGAGGCGATCGTCGAGGACTACGTGGCCACGGGGGAGCGGCTTGAGCTCATACTCAAACGGCTGCGCGGCAGCGACACCTACCGTGGCGACCTCGACTCGCGCCCCGCCGACGACCACATGCCGCGGGCCGGGTACATCGAGCAGTTCCTCGGCGTGCTCGACGACCGTTTCGGCGGGCCGCTCGAGTGGCTGGCCGGGCACGGCTGGACCGGCGCCGACACCGAGGCCATGCGCTCCCGCCTGCGCGACTGACGGCGCCGGCCGCCGCAGGCACAGATGGACGATCCCCTGCGCCCGCCGGCCCAGGGGACGACGTACCCCGGCCGTCAGCTCAGGTGGACGACGATCCCCCGCGTGACCGACAGGCGGGCCGCCTCGATGACGGCCAGCGTGTCGACCGCGCTCTCCGGATCGACGGGCGGCGCCGCGCCCTCGCGCAGCGCCGCCTCCACACCTCGGTAGAAGTCGAGGTAGGCGCCCGGCTCGGTCAGCACGGTGCGGCGGTCGTGCTCGGTGCCGAGCCGGCCCCAGCGTGACTCCTCGTCGTCCCCGAATCCGGGCGTGCCGGGCGCGGCGCCGGCCCGCAGCCGCTCCTCCTGGACGTCCATCCCGTACTTGACGAAGGCGCCCGCCGAACCCAGCACCCGGAACCGGGGCCCCGACATGGCGGCCATCGAGCTCATCCAGAGGTGCGAGCGGGCCCCTCCGGCATGCGCCAGCGCCACGAACGTGTCGTCGTCGGCGGCCACCCCGGCGCGCCGGACGTCGCTCTCGCAGTAGACCTGCGTGGCCGGGCCGAGCAGCTGCAGGGCCTGGTCGACGAGGTGGCTGCCCAGGTCGTAGAGGAGGCCGCCCACCTCGTCGGGCCCGCCGGACTCCCGCCAGCCGCCCTTGGGCTCCGGCCGCCACCGCTCGAACCTCGACTCGAACCGCAGCACCTCGCCCAGCCGTCCCTCGCCGGCCAGCCGGCGTACGGTGCGGTAGTCGCCGTCCCAGCGGCGGTTGTGGAACACGGTCAGCATGAGGCCGCGCTCCCTGGCCAGGCGCACCAGCTCCCGCCCTTCCTCGGCGGTCCTGGCCAGCGGCTTGTCGACGACGACGGGCAGGCCGTGGGCGAGCGCGGCGGTGGCCGCGGACACGTGGGTCCTGTTGGGGGAGGCGACCACCACCAGATCGCACCGCTCCCACAACGCGTCCACGTCGTTCACGCCCGTCGCGCCGTACTTCGCGGCCACCTCCGCCTGCCGGCCGGGGTTTCGCGTGACGACGGCCGCCAGTGCCAGGCCAGGGGTGGCGTGGATCAGCGGGGCGTGGAAGAAGGCCCCGGCGGTGCCGTAGCCGACCAGCCCGACCCGGATGTCGCTCATCGTCCCACCGTATCGCCGCGGGCGCGGGTCACTCGTCGTCGCGCTCGGCCAGGAAACGCTCGAACTGGGCGGCGAGCTCGTCACCCGTGGGCATGGGCGTCGTCTCGGCCATGAGGTTCTCCCGCTCGGTGCCCTCCGAGAACGCGTCGTACTGCTGCTCCAGGCCCTTGATGGCGGTGGACAGCTCGGCCGAGGCCTGGATCTGCTCCTCGATCTCGGTGTTCGTACGGCGGGCCGCCTCGCGCAGCGACTCCGTCGGGAACACCAGCCCCGTCCCCTTCGTCACGGCTTCCAGCGCGGCGACGGCGGCGGTCGGATATTCGGCCTGCGCCAGATAGTGCGGCACGTGCACCGCGTAGCCCAGCGCGTCGTTGCCCTGCGCGCCCAGCCGCAGCTCCAGCAGCGCGGCGACGCTGCCGGGCACCTGGACGCGCCCGAACGCGCTCGTCTGCGCGTTGATCAGCTCGGGGCGGCTGGCATGCATCGTGACGCCCAGCGGGCGTGTGTGCGGAACCGCCATCGGGATGCCGTGCATGGTCACCAGCTTGCTCACCTTCAGCCGCGCCACCAGGTCCCCCACCGCCTTGGTGAAGAGCTCCCACTCCCTGTCGGGCTCGGGCCCGCTCATCACCAGGAACTGCGTCCCCGTCGAGTCTTTCGCCGCATGAACGGCCAGCTCGGGGTTCTCGCACTCGACCCAGCGGTCGGTGTCGAAGGTCATGATGGGCCGCCGCGACCGGTAGTCGAGCAGACGGTCGACGTCGAACGTCGCCACGACCCGGTGCTCCAGCTCGGCCAGCAGGTGGCCCAGCGCGAGACGTCCGGCACCGCCAGCGTCGACGAAACCGTCGAAGTGGTACAGCAACACCGGATCGGGCAGCTCGGGCGCGTCGTCTGCGAGCTTGTAGAGATCCTTCGGGTCGAACACGGTTGGACAGCCTTTCCCTAGGTACTCTCTCCAGAACCTACGGCGGGACAGAACGATTCCGCGCACGGCACCCTATCGAGGCAGAAAGGCATGCACGGACGGGGATCCGAAGGTCCAGGCGTCCGCCACGAAGCTGTTCGACCTGGCCAGGGCGTGCGACACGCAGCCCCTGCGCGCGAACGTAGAGGCTGGGGCACCGGTCGACCTGACCAACGGCAAAGGTGACACTTTCCTGATGCCGACGGCTTATTACGGTCACGCCCAGACCGTCGCGATGCTCGTCAGAAGAGGCGCCGACAGCGACCACACCAATGATCGCGGCCGGACACCGCTCGCGGGCGCCGTATGAGATGAGGGAATCGGCCGTGGTCAGAGCGCTCCGCGACACGGGCGCCGATCCGCGTGCTGGTCAACCCCGCGCGCTGGACACCGCATGGATCTTCGCGAATGAACAGGGTCTTCGCTGGTTTTAGCAAAGCGGGACATAGCATGAAATATGCAGAAAAGGTCCGAACGTTACTAACTGTGGCCTTTTCAGTAGTCCATCGTCATGCTGGATGGCGTGGATACTTCTGCGCATTCCTCCAGCAGGCGACCCCTCCACATCCCCCCGTTGCCATGTCCGTTCCCCAGTGAGATCAACGTGCATGTGGCGGAGATCGGCTTGGAGAGCCATGCATGGGTGGTCGCCTCCAACATGCTCCCCAACGCCGAGACCGCCGAGCACTTCAGACGCTCCGAACTCGGCCTTCTCCCCGCGCGGACCAACCCCACGGTGCCGCGCGAGAGTCTCCGGTTGGTCACCGACTGGTACTTCTGGCTCTGGGCCTTCGACGACGGGTTCTGCGAGAGCGAGCTCACGGGGCATCGGGCCGCAGCCGTAGCCCGCGCGCTGCCGTCGCTCTTGGAGAGCCTCGACGAGGACCGTACGCCGGAGCCCGGCGAGCCGTTCGGCCTCGCCCTCAGAGAACTCCTGGACCGGATCTCCGCCATGGCCACTCCGGAACAGGTGGAACGGTGGCGGAGCGCGGTGAAGGAATACCTGTTCGCCCAGATCTGGGAGGCTGCGAACCGCGAAGCCGATCTGATCCCGACCCCCGCGGATTACCTCCTGATGCGCCGTACCACCGGTGCCACGTACACCTGCTTCGCGCTCATCGACATCGGGGGCGGCTATCGGATCGAGACCGAGGACTGGTACCACCCCGACGTGCGCGCGCTCTCGGACTTGGCCTGCGACCTCGTCGGCTGGGACAACGACCTGCTGTCCTATGCCAAGGAACACCGCGCCGACAAGGCGCGGCACAACCTCGTGACCGTCCTGGCCGCCCACAAGTCGCTCCACCTTCAGGACGCGCTGCTGGAGGTCGCCCGGATGCACGACGAGGCCGTCGCGGCGTTCGTCGACCGGCGGATGGCGCTGGAGAGGTGGGCTCCGCGGCCAGTGCTCGACTACGTGCGCGGTCTCGAACACTGGGTCCGCGGCCACATCGAGTTCTCGTTCGGCAGCGCACGGTTCGTGAACGCCTGGCCAGACGACACCCGCTGGCCTCAGGCCGTCTGAGCCAACGACGTCAGCCTTCCTCGAGGGCGACCAACTCGCCCAGCGCCATTGATGCTGCCTCATCGAGGTCGAGTCGGGCGCCCTCTTCGAAGGCGTTCTTGTAGGCGAGCTCACCCATACGGCGTGAGCACTCCCTGACGCACGCGTTGTGGTCAGCGGACAAGAACGGTGCGCCCAACTGTGGTAGTCCGGCCGACCTCCAGTTCTGCTGCAGCGCACCCAGCAGGTGTGCGGCCAGCGGCAACCGGTCGAGGGCCACGAAGATCCGCGCCGATGACTCCAGAGCCAGCAGAGTGCCGAGGGTGTCGTGGAAGTGCAGCTTGATGCGCAGCCCTTCTCTCACATTGTGCAGGGCCTCCTGAGGGCGGTTGCTGGCGAGCCTGGCGCCCGCCAGCGCCCACTGCGCATGAGAGCTCACCCAGAGCTCCCCGCGCTCCTTGCAGACCTGCAGGCAGTCCTGCAGCAGGGACTCGGCCTCGTAGAACTCGCCCTGCGCGGTCAGGACGATGGACAACTCGACGATGGCGGGCAGCAGGCCCGGGTTGAGCTCCTTGTTGTCGGTGTTGAACTCGATCGCCACGCCCAGGAGCGCGCTGGCTTTCGGCATGTCGCCCTGGAGCATCGCCGCGGTGCCCTGCATCTTGGAGGCCAGGATCACCGCTCTGGAGTCGCCCACCCGGATGGCCTCGGTGCTGCACGTCTCCGCGGCCGACTGTCCGCCGACGCTGTCGCCCTGGGAATTGCGCACGTACGAGAGCACCCAGAGTGCCTTGCACCGTTCCTTGCTGGGGCTGGGGTTGGCCTCGAGTGCCCGCTCCAAATACAGGCGCCCTTCGCGGGCGAACCCGCAGCAGACCCACATGAACCACAACGACGACAGCAGGACCAGCGCCAGCGGCTCCTTGCCCGGGGTCTTGAGCGCGTATTCCAGGGCCACCCTGACGTTGTCGTGCTCCTGGCGCATGCGGACGAACCAGTAGATCTGCCGTGGCCCTGACCAGGCGTCCTCGCCGCGCTGGGCCAGGCTCAGGTAGTAGTCGAGATGGCGTTGCCGCATCTGTTCGGCCTGCCCGAGTTTGTCGAGCCATTCCTCGCCGTATTCGGCCAGGGTGTCGATCAGCTTGTAGCGGACGCCGGCGTGGTTGCTCCTGATCAGCAGGATCGACTTCTCGACCAGCCCGGTGACCAGGTCCGTGATGTCCTCCGACGGCAGCCGCTCGTCGGAGCAGACGAACCGGGCCGCGTCGAGCTCGAAGTCGCCGGCGAAGACCGACAGCCGCGCCCACAGCAGGCGCTCGGCCGGCTCGCACAGCTCGTGGCTCCAGCCGATGGCCGCCCGCAGGGTCTGGTGGCGGGGCAGGGCCGTGCGGCTCGCCCCGGCCAGCAGGCTGAAGCGGTCGGTCAGCAGGCCGAGGATCTGCTTCACCGAGAGGGCGCGCAGCCGCACCGCGGCCAGCTCGATGGCCAGCGGGATGCCGTCGAGCCGCCGGCAGAGCTCGGCCACGGCTTCGATGTTGTCCTCGTCGAGCTGGAAGTCGGGCACGCTGGCCCCGGCCCTGACCGCGAACAGCTGCACCGACTCGTTGGTGAACAGGCTCTCGGCCGGGTCGTCGCCGGGCACCTGAAGCGGCGGCACGGGCACCACGTGCTCGTACGGCAGGTGCAGCGACTGCCGGCTGGTGGCCAGCACCTTCAGGTTGGGAGCGGCCTCCAGCAGCTCGTGCACCAGCTCGGCGCACCCCTGCACCAGATGCTCGCACGTGTCGATGATGAGCAGCATGTCGCGCTCGCCCACCCATTCCGACAGCGACTCCGACTCCGCCCGCGAGGACTGGTCGGCGATGCCGAGGGCGGAGGAGATCGTGTGCTTGACCATGCCCGCGTCCTGCAGCCTGGCCAGGTCGGCGAACCACACTCCGTCGGGATAGTGGGCGCGCACCTGGTGCGCCAGCCGCAGCACCGTGCGCGACTTGCCGACACCCCCGATGCCCGTGACGGTCACCAGGCGCGACTCGGCGAGGTGCCGTTTGAGGTTGGCAAGCAGGCGCGTGCGGCCGATGAAGCTGGTGAGCTCCGCCGGCAGATTGCCTTCTCGCCGCCATCCTGTCGGGGTGGCCATGGGCAGCCTCACGGGGGGTAGGCGACACCTGCACTGGCATCGTACCGCCGTGCCTGCGGCCTGTCCTGGAGCCGGTGGACACGCCGGGTAAGGGTTTGTATGCCTAGGTAGCATGTTGGGCGTGAAAGATTTCCTACCTGAGCAGACGGCGGACGACACGGACGAGGGCTGGGGCGAGTGGCGCTCCGACGACCCCGACGCGTTCTATCTCGACAACAGGCCGCCGCACTGGGGCTAGCCTCCGGATCAGCACATGACAGGACACGCGCTGCGCGCCGCGACCCCCGGCGACTACGACGCCATCGCGGCCGTCGTCGATGACTGGTGGGGGCGGCCCGTCCTGCCCTCGTTGCCCAGGTTGTTCCTCGACCATTTCCACGGGACGAGCCTGATCGCCGAGGGCCCCGAGGGCCCCGGAGACATGGCGGGGTTCCTGATCGGCTTCGTCTCGCCGTCGCAGCCCGGTGAGGCGTACATCCACTTCGTCGGCGTCGCGCCCGGCGCCAGAAAGAGCGGGGTCGCCCGCTCGATGTACGAACGCTTCTTCGGCATCGCCCGCGGCCACGGCCGGCACGTCGTCAGGGCCATCACCGCGCCGGTCAACGAGCGCTCCATCGCCTTCCACCGCCGGATGGGCTTCGAGGCCGGCGATCCCGTCCCCGGCTACAACGGCCCGGGCACGAGCCTGGTCACCTTCGTACGCACGCTCTGATCCGAGACGGCGCCCACCGCGCGTCCATCCAGGCCGCCGCCCGTTCCTCACTTAATGTTATGTGTCATATACAGCCCGTATGCATTGCCTGATTACGGGAATGGCACACAACGGGTACGCGAGAGGAAGGGGATGGCCGTGGCCGGGCGTCTCGACCGCAGAGGGCTGGCCGGCGAGCTGCTCGCCGAGTTCGCCGGGACAGCGGTGCTCATTCTGTTCGGCTGCGGCGTGGTCGCCTCGGTCGTCGCCGCGGAGGTCGGCGATCACGACAGCATCGCCTGGGCCTGGGGGCTCGGGGTGGTGCTCGGCGTCTACACCGCGGCCAGGACCTCGGGCGCGCACATCAACCCCGCGGTCACGCTGGGGTTCGCCGCCTTCCAGGGCTTTCCGTGGTGGAAGGTCCTGCCGTACGTCCTGGCGCAGACCGTAGGGGCCTTCGTCGCCGCCCTGATCGTGCGCTGGAACTTCACCGAGATCCTGGCGATGGCGGACCCGGGGCACACGCTCAAGACCCAGATCGTCTTCTCGACCCTGCCGGGCAACGGCACCCTGCCGGTGGGCTTGTGGGGCGGGTTCCGCGACCAGGTCATCGGCACCGCGATCCTGCTCTTCCTCGTCTTCGCGCTGATCGACACGAGAAACATGGCGCCCGACGCCAACATGGGGCCCTTCGTCATCGGCCTGATCGTCGTCGCGATCGGCATGGCGTTCGGCACCAACGCCGGTTACGCGATCAACCCCGCGCGCGACTTCGGGCCGCGCCTGGCGAGCTGGCTCACCGGATACCACGACGCGTGGCGAGATCAGTACGGCAATCTCTACTTCTGGGTGCCCATCGTCGGCCCCCTGATCGGCGGCCTCATCGGCGCGGGGCTCTACCAGGCGCTCATCTCCAGGTTCCTGCCGAGGCCCGAAGATCGTGACATCGTCAGACCGGCGGACCCTGACAAACGCGAAGGAGAATGACATGCCCGATTTCGTCGGCGCGGTGGACCAGGGCACGACGAGCACCCGCTTCATGGTCTTCGATCACGACGGTGGCGAGGTCGCCAAGTTCCAGCTCGAACACGAGCAGATCCTGCCCAGGGCGGGCTGGGTCGAGCACAACCCCATCGAGATCAGGACGCGGACCGCGGCCGTCATCCAGAGCACCCTTCAGCGCGCCGGGCTGCAGCCCACCGACCTC
Source organism: Nonomuraea sp. KM88 (assembly GCF_052245635.1). Lineage (NCBI taxonomy): Bacteria > Bacillati > Actinomycetota > Actinomycetes > Streptosporangiales > Streptosporangiaceae > Nonomuraea > Nonomuraea sp. KM88. The sequence goes on from NZ_JBQQCC010000002.1 coordinate 311,940, forward strand.
GCCGCGATCGGCATCACGAACCAGCGCGAGACCACGGTCGTGTGGAACCGGCGCACCGGCCGTCCCTACCACAACGCGATCGTCTGGCAGGACACGCGCACCGACAAGATCGCCGCCGCGCTGGAGCGCGACGGCCGCGGCCAGGTCATCCGCGACCGGACGGGGCTGCACCCGGACGCGTACTTCTCCGGCGGCAAGATCCAGTGGATCCTGGAGAACGTGGACGGCGTCCGCGAGGCGGTCGACCGGGGTGAGGCCGTCTTCGGCACCACCGACACCTGGACGCTGTGGAACCTGACCGGGGGCGTCGACGGCGGCGTGCACGCCACCGACGTGACCAACGCCAGCCGTACGATGCTCATGGACCTGGACACCCTCGACTGGGACGACGAGCTCCTGTCCTTCTTCGGCATCCCGCGCCAGATGTTGCCGGAGATCCGGCCGTCGTCCGATCCCGCCGCCTACGGCGTCACGACCCCGTTCGGACCGGCCGCGGGGGAGGTGCCGATCGCCGCGATCCTGGGCGACCAGCAGGCCGCCACCGTCGGGCAGGTCTGCTTCTCACCGGGCGAGGCCAAGAACACCTACGGCACCGGCAACTTCCTGCTGCTCAACACCGGCACCGAACGAGTGCGCTCGCAGAGCGGGCTGCTCACCACGGTCGCCTACAAGTTCGGCGACCAGCCCGCCGTGTTCGCGCTCGAAGGCTCGATCGCCGTGACGGGCTCGGCGGTGCAGTGGCTGCGCGACCAGCTGCACATCATCACCTCCGCGCCGCAGAGCGAGACCCTGGCCGGGCAGGTGGACGACTCGGGAGGCATGTACTTCGTGCCCGCCTTCTCCGGCCTGTTCGCCCCCTACTGGCGGGCCGACGCCCGCGGCGCCATCGTCGGCATGTCGCGCTTCAACACCGACGCCCACCTCGCCCGCGCCACGCTGGAGGCCATCTGCTACCAGAGCAGGGACGTGGTGGAGGCCATGCAGCAGGACTCCGGCGTGGTCCTCGACGTGCTGCGGGTGGACGGCGGCGTAACGGCCAACGACCTGTGCATGCAGCTCCAGTCGGACATCCTCGGCGTGCCGGTCAGCCGGCCGGTCGTCGCCGAGACCACCGCGCTCGGCGCCGCCTACGCCGCGGGGCTCGCGGTGGGCTTCTGGCAGGACACCGACGAGCTGCGCGCCCACTGGGCGGAGGACCGCCGCTGGGAGCCCGGCTGGAGCGAGGAGAAGCGCGAGAAGGGGTACGCGGGCTGGAAGAAGGCCGTGACCAAGGCGTTCGACTGGGCGGAGACCGGCTGACGCCCGAGCCCGCGACCGGCTGACGCTCAGCTGACGACGTCCTTGCGGCGGAACCGGCGGAAGGCCACGGCGATGAGGATCGCCGCGTACGTGATCGACACCGAGGCGCCCTTGATCATGCCGCTCCATTCGAGCTCGGGCGCGAGCGCGTCGAGCCAGGCGTTGTTCCAGAACGTCGGCAGGAACTCGCGCAGCACGCCCAGCGCCTCGACGGCCTGCAGGATGGTGCAGACGATCCACAGGCCGACCGCCCCGCCGACCGCTCCGAGCGGGGAGTCGGTCATGGTGGAGACGAGGAAGGCCAGGGCGGCCACGACGAGCTGGCTGACCAGCGCGTACGCGATCACGATGCCGAAACGCGGCAACACGTCGAGCGCCGGGATGGTCTCGCCCGTGCCGGGCACCTGGATGTCGTTCCAGCCGAACGCCAGCGTGCCCGCCACCAGCGCCATCACGGGCAGGCAGATCACGGCCGCCGCCGAGTAGCCCAGCGCCACGATCAGCTTCTGCCGCAGCAGCCGGTCGCGGGGCACCGGCGCGGCCAGCAGGTAGCGCAGGGAGGACCAGTTGGCCTCGCTGGCCACGGTGTCGCCGCAGAACAGCGCCACCGCGACCACCAGCAGGAAGCTGGCCGACACGGACAGCGCGAAGGCGGCGAAGTTGAGGCCGCTCTCCGTCGCCAGGTCGGAGATGCGCAGCGACTGGTCACGGTCGCCGCCCTGCGGCCCGAACTGGAACGCGATCACGAGGATCCACGGCAGCGCCAGCAGCAGCCCGAACATCGCGATCGTGCGGCGCCGCTTGAACTGCCGGACGATCTCCACCCGCAGCGGCAGCGTACGGCGGGGCGCGTAGCCAGGCGCGGCGGTCATGCCTTGTCTCCGATGAGGTCGAGGAACACGTCTTCCAGGCGCGTGCCGTTCCCGTTGCCGGCACGGGCCGCCCGGGGAGCCGAGCTGAGCAGCAGCGACACCGGGCCGGCGGAGACCAGCTTGCCGCGGTGCATGACCACGACGTGGCTGCAGGTCTGCTCGACCTCGGCCAGCAGGTGGCTCGAGACGATCACGGTACGGCCGTCGCGCGCGTAGCGCTTGAGCACCTCGCGCATCTCCCGGATCTGGGGCGGGTCGAGCCCGTTCGTGGGCTCGTCGAGCACGAGCAGGTCGGGCAGCCCGAGCATGGCCTGGGCGATGGCGAGCCGCTGGCGCATGCCCTGGGAGTAGGTGCGTACGGCACGTTCGAGGGCCTTGCCGAGGCCGGCGATCTCCAGCGCCTCGTCGAAATGGGCGTCGGCGACGGGCCGTCCGGTGGCGGCCCAGTAGAGCTCGATGTTGTCCCGGCCTGACAGGTGCGGAAGGAATCCCGGCCCTTCGACGAACGACCCGAGCCTGGACAGCACGGGGGCGCCCGGCGTCACCCGTTCGCCGAAGATGCGGATCTCGCCGCCGTCGGGCTGGATGAGGCCCATCATCATCCGCATGGTGGTCGTCTTTCCGGCGCCGTTCGGCCCGAGCAGGCCCAGCACCTGGCCCTGCTCGACGCGGAACGACAGGTTGTCGACGGCGAGCTCGCCGTTCCTGTAGGCCTTGGCCAGCCCGCTGATCTCCAGCGGCACGGCCGGATCGGGCGCGGGCGCCTCGGCTGCGGTCCCGTCGGCGGTGAGGGGGGCGGCGGGTTCGGGGCCGGGTCGGGTGCCCGTACGGCGGCGGTCCCGGGCGCGGCCGGTCACCAGCAGCGCGGCCGCGACCACCACGGCGGCCAGCGGCATCGCCCACACCCACCACGCCACCCCGCCAGGGGCGGCGGCAAGCGTGCCGACCGTCGGGACGGTCAGCGTGGGGGAGACGAGCGAGACCTGGTACGTGGCGGGCTCGGCGGGCGTCGCGAACCCCATGTCCGTCGTCGTCAGCACCAGCCGCAGCCGGTGGCCGGCGGCGAAGGCGTGGTCGACGGCGGGCAGCGTGATCGTGGCCTCCGCGCTGGTCGCGCCCTCGGGGATGGCCACCCGGATCGGCGCCACCAGCCCGGCGGGCAGGGTGGGCGGCTGCATGCTGTCGGCCACGTCGTAGAGCTTGGCGAACAGGGTGGCCTCGGTCCCGCCCTGACCCGACACCCTGATCGTGGCCGTCGAGCTGCCGGTGAGCTGCAGCGGGGCGGTGAGCGGGCGGGACTCGAACGCGGCGCTCTGGCCCGGCATGTCGATCGCGACGCCGGGGCTGTTCTGGCCGCCGAGCAGGCCGCCGATGCCGGGCACCGACGAGATCGAGGCGGGCGCGCCGCCGGGCGGGTTGGCGATGTTCTGGGCGGGGCCCGCCAGCTCGACGGTGCTGGTGGCGGTGCCTCCGAGGCCCGGGTAGGAGCCGGTCTCGGGGTGCAGGCGGATGCGCTGGCGGGTGCCGGGGTCGCGACCGCCGTCGCGGGTCACCGTGAACGCGCTGACCGGCGGCGCCGTCTCCCCGTCACCCTCGCCCTTCAGATAGCGGGCGAACCAGGCCGACGACTGCTCGAACACCCAGTCGCTCTCGCCGTCGCCGCCGTCGTGCCCGCCGTCGAACCAGGCCAGGCTGACGGGCGTGCCCCCGGCGGCGATGGCCCTGGCGTTGGCGTCGGCGTGGCTGAGCGGGAACAGCGAGTCGCGCTGGCCCTGGATGAGCAGGGTCGGCGCCTTGATCTGGCCCGCCACGGTGATCGGGCTCGACTTGCGCAGCAGGTCGACGGCCTGCTGGGTGGGCCTGCCCGTCTTGGCGACCTCTTCGTAGACGGCGCAGATCTCGGGACGGAACCTGCCGCACCTGGCCTGCTCCGGCGTGAGCGGCCGGGCGGCCTCGGGCCGTCCCCGCAGCGCGAGGCTGTCGAGCGAGACGCCCTGGCCGAAGAAGATGCCCGCCCACATGCGCTTGAACACGCCGTTCTCCGCCTCGGGCAGGCTGCCCGCGGCGGAGCTCTGGCCGGCGTCGCCGACCGCGGAGAGCGGGGCAGCCGTGTTGGGGAAGAGCGCGTCGGCCAGGTCCGACCAGGTGATCCGCGGGACGATGGCGTCGACACGCTGGTCATGCGCCGCCGTCATCAGCGCGATGGCGCCGCCGTACGAGCCGCCCGCGATGCCCACGCGCGGGTCATCGGAGCCGTCGAGCAGGACCTCGGGACGCTTGGCCAGCCAGTCGATGAGCTGCTTGACGTCCTTGACCTCGTAGTCGGGCGAGTTGAGCGCGATCTCGCCCGTCGAGCGGCCGAACCCGCGCGCCGACCAGGTCAGCACGGCGTAGCCGTCCTGGGCGATGCGGATCGCCTCGTCCCTGACGCTCTGCTTGCTGCCGCCGAAACCGTGGCCGAGCAGCACGGCAGGCGCCTTCCCTCCGCCCGGCGGCGGGAAGAACGTCGTGTCGAGCTCGACCCGCTGATCGCCGGCCGGCCCGTCCACGACGGTGATGGTCTGATCCTGTCCCCGCACCTCGGCACCCGACGGCCACACCAGCCACGTCGTCACGGTGAGGAGGGCGAGCGCCGCCGCCGACGCGGCCACACGCTTCATGGCGGTGAGCCTACTGACCGCACCTGAGAGATCGCTGAGACGCGCCGCCCGTGCCTAGGCTCTGACACCATGGACTATCTGGAGATCAACAGGGCCAACTGGAACTCCCGCGTGCCCATCCATGTCGGCAGCGACTTCTACGACGTCGACGGCTTCGTCGCGGGCCGGAGCCCGCTGCGGCCGTTCGAGCTGGAGGAGGTCGGCGACGTGTCCGGCCGCCGCCTGGCCCACCTCCAGTGCCACATCGGCCTCGACACCCTCGCCTGGGCCCGGCTCGGGGCGGAGGTGACCGGTCTCGACTTCTCCGGCGCCGCCGTCGCCCAGGCGGAGACCATCGCCGCCGCGTGCGGCCTGCCGGCGAGGTTCGTCACGGCCGACGTGTACGACGCGGCCGAGGCGCTGGGCCGGGCAGCGTACGACATCGTCTACACCGGCGTGGGGGCGCTGGTCTGGCTGCCCGACCTGACGCGGTGGGCGCGGACGGTCGCCGCGCTGCTCAAGCCGGGCGGCTTCCTCTATCTCGCCGAGTTCCATCCCTTCCCCGACATCCTGGACGAGGCCACGGGCACCACCGTCACGCACGACTACTTCGACCGCGAGCCGCAGGTCTGGGTCGAGCCGCACACCTACACCGGCGGGGAGGCCCTCGAACACCAGACGTCCGTGCAGTTCCTGCACGGCCTCGGCGAGGTCGTCAGCGCGGTGGGCGCGGCGGGGTTGCGGGTGGAGTTCCTCCACGAGCACGACTTCACCCTCTTCCAGCGCTTCGCCACGCTGGAGGTCGCCGACGGCCGCTACCGTGTCCCCGGCGGCGCCCCCAAGCTCCCCCTCATGTACTCCCTGCGCGCCTCGGCCGGCGGGTGACCGGCACCCACTCCCGGCCGACGTCCTGGAGGGGTGACCGTAAGATTCTCTTCCGTGAAGTCTCCAGCATCGATCAAGAAGGCCGCCGAGTGGGCCTTGCCCTACTGGACCAGAGGCCAGGCGGGGCGCGAGACGCCGCACGACCTGTTCAGGGTGCTCTATTTCGGATGGCTGGTGGCGTTCACGCTCAAGCTGCTCGGCTCGGCGTGGGACGTCTCGTGGCACTTCAAGTGGCTGCGTGACGACCTCGCCCCGCCCCACCTGCTCAACTCCGCGGGCACGGCACTCGCCCTGGCCCTGACCGTCATCCACGGCTACACCGGCTACGGCGTCGACAAGGCCGCGCTGCGGCTGATCCAGTGGGGCACCGGGATCTTCCTCGTCGCGGTCCCGCTCGACCTGATCAACCACCGCGTCAACGGGCTCGACATCACCTCGTGGAGCCCGTCGCACATCATGCTCTACCTTGGAACGTTCTTCATGATCGCGGGCGTGGTCAGGGGCTGGTTCATGGGCGCGCCGCCCGGCAGGGAGCGGGTGGTCGTGCTCGGCGCGTTCCTCGCGTTCTTCCTGGAGAACGTGCACTTCCCCGAGCAGCACCAGGAATACGGCATCCTGTCGATCGGCGCCTGGGACAACGGCGTCGTCTACGCCGAGCCGATCCTGCTGCAGTTCGCGGCCGACCAGATGGGGCGGCCGATCGACCGTACGATGATGACCGGGTTCGCGCTGCCCGTGCCCGACTTCCTCTACCCCGTCTACGCGGTGGTCGTCGGCGTGGCGGTGCTGGTGGTGGCCAGGATGCTGATCGGCAGGTTCGGCGCGGCCACGCTGGTGGCGGCCTCTTACGTGGGGGTCCGCACGCTGATCTGGCCGCTGCTGACGTACACCGGGTTCCCGCCGTCGGCGGTGCCGTTCTTCCTGGTGGCCGCCGGGCTGCTGGTGGACGTCGCGTTCCTGGTACGGATCCCCGCCGTACGCGCCCTGCTGGGGGCCGCGGGTGCGACGGCCGGCGCGTACGCCGCGCTGACGGCCCAGAACGCGGTCATGGGCGGCGTGTACGACCTGCTCAAGGGCCAGGAGGGGCTGCTCGGCGCGCCCCCGCCGGTCATGTCGTCGGCCGTCTGGGCCGGGCTCGGCCTGCTGGCCGCCTGGCTGGCGGTGGAGTGGGTCGCCGGCAGGCGCCGCCCGCGACCGGCCACGGCCACCGCGCCCGTGATCGCGCCCGCCACCCCGTAGCACCGGCCGGCCCCACCCGTTCCCGTGGCCCGGGGGCGCCTCGGCGCGGCCGTCAGACGATCGAGGCGCGGGTGATCGCCACCGCCACGCCGTACGCCAGCCCCATCACGCCGACCTCGGCCGCCGCCCATCCCACGAGGGCGGTGGCCCGGCCCTTGCGGACGGCGGGCAGCAGGCGGAAGCGGATGTGCGCCGCCAGCGGCAACAGCAGGGTCACCAGCGTCGCCTTGGCCACGACCAGGAGCCCGTAGTCGCTGGTCAGGAGCGCGTCGGGCAGTGTCACCCCGGGGGTGAGCGCCATCGTGCCGAGCCCTGTGATCAGCCCGGACAGCGCCACCGTGAGGAGGCACACCGAGGCGATCCTGGAGAACTTGGGCAGCGCCATGGCCAGCAGGCCCGGGTGGGGCGCGACGAAGATCGCGGTCACCAGCAGCCCGCCCGCCCACGCCGCCGCCCCCATCACGTGGATCTCCATCGAGATCATGATCGGGTCGTGCCAGACGGAGTTGACCGCGTGCCCGGTGACCGGGATGGGGAGCAGCCCGAAGAGCGCGACGATCACGCGCAGCTCCGCCGGCACCTTCTCGCCGAAGCGCACCGCCATCAGCCCGATGCCCGCCGCCGCCAGCGCGCACGCCGCGCTGAACAGCAGCCCCTGGCCCGTGCCGACGGTCCCGACATAGTCCGCGATCATCCCGAACGTCGGCACGGCCCCTGGGTTGAGCTCGGCCGCCTGGAACACGATCGTGAGCAGCGCGCAGATCGCCCACGCCCAGGCCGCGATCACCGCAAGGGGCCGGACGCGGACCATCACCGGCTCGGTGTACTCGGGCCGGTCGAACCCGAGCAGCTTGGCCACCAGGCTGAGCCCCACCAGGGCGACGGCGGACACGTCGAGCAGGGCCCGCACGACGGGCAGCCCGACCGACACCAGCGGCCCCGGCATGGGGATGCCGGGCACGGCCTCCTGCTGGGCGAACGAGCTGGCGGCCACGGCGGCGACGACGGCGCACACGGGGAACGCGCCGGCGACGAGCCGTCCGCCGACACGTCGCCCGGAGAGAGGGGGAGCAGGGGGAGCGGTGACGGTCACGCCTTCGTCTCCTCGGCCGCGGAACCCGCCACCCCGCCGCCCGCGGGACCCGTGGTGGCGCCGGGCGCGGGGTCGGGCGTGGTGCCGGTGGCGGGTGCGGGATCGGTGGGAGTGCCGGGCGTGGCGGTGGCGGGCGGGCTGGTCAGGGCGGTCTCCTGGGCGGGTTTCGCGCGGCGGAGGGCCACGGCGGTGCCCAGGGCGAGGAGCAGCAGCGCCCCCACGATCCACACCACGGCCATCCCGGCCCCGCCGTTGGCCGCGGCCTCGGCGGCAGCAGGGTCGGCCGCGGCCTCGGCGGCAGCAGGGTCGGCCGCGGCTTCGGCGGGGTCGGGGTCGGCCGCGGCTTCGGCGGGGTCGGCGTTCGTGCCCTGGTCGGCGGTGGCGTCCGCGGCCAGGCTGAAGCCGATCTTCCCGGTGACCGGGTGCCCGTCGGCCGACAGGATGCGGTAGCCCACGACGTACGAGCCGCCCGCCGCCAGCGGCTTGACCTTGACCGACACCCGTTCGGCGGCGATCTCGGCGGCCCCGTCGGCCCAGGCCGACCCGTCGGCCCCGGTGACGCCCACCTGCGCGTATCCCTGGCGTACCGGCTGGTCGAACACCAGGGTCACCCGCGCGGGGGAGGACGTCAGCGTGGCTCCGTCCTTGGGGTCGCTGCCGATCAGCACGTTGTGCGCCTCGGCTGGGGAGAGGGCGATCCCGGCCGCCGCGAAGGCGAGCAACAGGACCGTGAGTAGCCGCCTCACAGGGAAACCTTCCATCGTCGCGTCTCGAACCTGTATATGGTCCCATCCATGGCGGACCTGTTCGGCGGCGCGGCTCCCTACTACGCCAGATACCGGGCCGGTCACGGCGAGCCGGCCATCGAGCACCTGGCGATGACGTTCGGTGACGACTGCACGGTGCTGGACCTCGGCTGCGGTCCCGGCACGGTGGCGATCCCCCTCGCGCGGCGCGTGCGGGGGGTCCTGGCCGTCGATCCCGACGCGGAGATGCTGGCGGAGGGCCGCCGGCTGGCGGCGGGGGCGGGCAACATCCGCTGGTTGAGCGGTGATTCGACGCGGTTGCGGGAGTTGCCCGGGTTCGACCATGTCGTCATGGGCAGGTCGTTCCACTGGATGGACCGCCGCGCGGTGCTGCTGGAGCTGGACGGGCTGCTGCCTCCGCACGGCGTCGTGGCGCTCGTCGGACCGTCCCGCGCGGGTGAGGAGCTGCCGTGGGAGCCGGCCATGCGGCGGGTGCGCGACGAGTTCGGCGTCAACACCTTCACGGCCACCAACTCCTACCAGGCCACGGGGGAGCACCACGACGACGTGCTCGCCGCCTCGCCGTTCAGCGACCTCGACGCGACCGCGTACGAACACCGCCAGGTGTACGACCTGGAGGCGGTGATCGGCCTGCAGCTGTCCTACTCCTACACCTCTCCTGCCAGGCTCGGCGACCGGGTGGAGTCCTTCACCCGGTCGGCCAGGCGCGCCCTGCTCGCGCACAACCCGCGGGGCACGTGGGTGCAGGTGACGGTGACCGAGGTCCTGGTCGCCAGGCGGCCGCCCGCCTAGGCGCGCCCTGGCTCCGCCCAGATGCCCATGAGCCGCCAGATCCGCCGGGTCAGCGGGTTGACCAGGCCGATCTCGGCGCACAGCTCCCGCGTCTTGCCGATGGAGTCGCGGATCTCCTGCCTGGCCGCCGGGTTGCGCAGGTAGATCTCCGACACGACGCTGAGGGGGATCTTGAAGTGCCTGATGAGCGCTCCGGGGGGCGCCAGCATGATGCGGGCCATCACGCCGAGGATGATCGGGGAGGCGATGCCGAGCAGGAGCCGCCGGTGCGCCGGCATCCGCGGCACCCGGTTGCGCAGGTAGTGGCGGGCGAAGGAGATGTGCCTGGCCTCTTCCGCGATGTGGATCCGCATGATCGTCTCTTCGAGCGGATGGTGCGCCCTGTCGTCCTTGAGCACCTTGCGCTGCACGTGGTCGATCGGGTCCTCGCCGCCCAGCACGAACACGAAGAACAGCTCGGTCGAGATCAGCGGGATGAGGGGCGCCGCCTGCGCGATCGCCGAGAGCGGGCCGGGCATGCCACGCACGGGCAGCTTTGTACGGTTCACGAACTCCTGGAACATCATCCCGTGATGTCCCTCTTCGATGGTCTCGTGGTAGACGTACCGGAACTCGGGGGCGCCGTTCGGCAGCCGGTAGGCGTAGTTGAGCAGCCCGCGCTTGAGCAGGTTCTCGAACTGCAGGCCGATCTTCATGGCGGTGGCCACCCGCCACAGCCCGATCGCCGCCCGCGTCTCCGGGGGCAGGCCGCGGTACCACGGGTGGCCGCCCAGCTTGTCGACCGTGGGCAGCTCCCAGCGCGGGTCGGCCGGGTCCACCAGGAACTCGGGGTCGTCCCAGGGAATGTCTCGATAGGGCTCCCAGTGCTTGTCGACCGACGCCTTCGAGAGGCGTTCGATGACCGCTTCGTAGGCCTTCCTGTTCGCGACCTGCTCGTCGCGTTCCCTGGCGGCGGTAGAGCTCGGTGCCTGTGTCATCGCGTGCGCTCCTCTCCTCGCCCGTTATTGTACGAAGCATCCAATAGCGCGGGAAGGTGAGGACCGCAGGTTTCGTCACAGCTTTTCCGGGGCGACTCCGATCTCGTTGGCGGCGGCCGTGCGGATGAGCGTGCCGGCCCGGCGCCGCGACAGGGCCCTGGGGTGCACGTGCATCTGGACCGCGAGCCCGTCGACCAGCGCCAGGATCCGCCACGTCGCCCCTTCGGGGTCGGCGCACGTGAACTCGCCGGATGCCACGCCGGCCTCGATGATCTCGCGAAGGAGGAGCCGGCCCTGGGCGTCGATGCGGCGCGAGATGTCCTCCAGCTGGGAGCTGCGCATCGCCTCGGACCACGCGTCGATCCACAACCTCCAGCCCTCGGTGGGGACCGCGGGGGAGCAGAGCCGCAGGAGGGTGCGCAGCCGTTCGAGCGGCGTGCCGGGGGATCGCCCGATGTCGTTCAGCGCGTCGAGGTGCAGGCGGGCCACGTAGGTGAAGGCCTGCGCGAACAGCTGGTCCTTGGTCTCGAAGTGGTAGAAGAGCAGCGCCTGGCTGACGCCGGCGGCCCTGGCGATGTCGATGGTCCTGGTATGCCCGAACCCCTGTTCGGCGATCACCTCGCAGGCCGTCTTCAGAAGATCCTCGCGCCGTAATCGGCTCAAACCTGATGCCACAGCAGGTAACTCTAATTTCTCGCTATAAGGGTTTTTATTGGACAAACTGGGCGCGCGCCGTCTGTTCTGTCATCTCGCGGTGATCATGGTACTGGTGGATCTCCGGGCGTTTTAGGCAGGGGGTCGAAAACCATTACTACCCACCTTTACTCCTCCCTTACCGGCATCCGTAGGACGAATCGGGCACCGGTGTGGGAATCCTCGATCCTCAGCGTGCCGCCGTGCGTGCGCGCGATCTCGCGGGCGATCGGCAGGCCGAGCCCCGTCCCGCCCGCGTCGCGGCTGCGCGAGGCGTCCAGCCGGGTGAAGCGCCTGAAGACCATCTCGCGGTGCTCGGGCGCGATGCCCGCCCCGTCATCGAGCACCTCCAGCACGGCCTCGCCGTCGCGGCGCACGATCACGGCGACCGCACGCTCCGCGTGGCGCTCGGCGTTGTCCAGGAGGTTGGTCAGCAGGCGGGCCAGCCTCAGCCGGTCGCCCGTCACGACCACGCCGGGTTGCACCGAGACCCGGACGTCCTTCGTGCGCGGCCTGGCGACCTCGGCCGTGACCAGTTCGCTCAGGTCGACCGGTCCGAGCCGGGCGGGGGCGCCCGCGTCGAGCTTGGCCAGCGTGAGCAGGTCGGTGACAATGTTCTGCAGCCGGTCGAGGCTGGTGAGCAGCTTGCCGCCGACCTCCTGCCAGTCGGACTCGCCGGGGGCGAGCAGGGCCTCCTCGACCTCGGCGCGCATCGCCGTGATCGGGCTGCGCAGATCGTGCGAGGCGTCGGAGGCGAACCTGCGCTGCTGCTCCATCGCGTCCTCCAGCCGCGCGAGCGTGCGGTTCGCGGTCTCCGCGAGCGCCCGGATCTCGTCGGCGTTCTCGGGCACGGGAACGCGCATCCCCCCGCCGCCGGCGGTGATCTCGGCCAGCTTGCCCGTGATGCGGTTGACGGGTGCGAGCGTCTTGGCCACCACGTGCGAGACGCCGTACGAGGTCAGCACGACCAGTGCCCCGGAAGCGAGGATGAGGAAGGCGATCGCGCCGGGCGAGGCGTACCAGGGTGGACGGTGGCGGAAGGCGTAGACAAGCCAGTCGCCGTCCGGCTGGTACACGCGGTAGATCGCCACGATGTGGCAGCCGCCGGAGAGGTACGGCAGGTCGCAGGCGTGGACGACGCGGTTCATGGTGCCCGGCGGAGGTGCCGCGGTGGTGAGCCGCGGCCCGCCCGCCAGATCGGACGTGGCGGACACCACCTGCCCGTGCGGGTCGACGACCTGGACGCCTCGCACGTCGAGATGTGCCAGGAGCGCCAGCTCGGATTCCCTGACCAGGTGGGCCACCGTCAGGGTGGTGCCGGCCGCGTCCTGGGTGTGGATGTCGACGGTCGTGTTGTAGACCATCCACAGCAGCGCGGAACTCGTCGTCAGGCAGAGCAGGGCCATGGCGACACTGGCGAACAATGCCAGCCGCGCGCGTATGGAACGGCCCAGCCGTGCGATCACACCTTCCCCCCGTAGTCAGGTGATCACACCAAGTGCCTCCTACTCTAATTTACGGAGATTCCGCCGTTGATTCGAGTTGCGCCCGTCCAGAGCATTGCTCTGTACGGGCTCCGGCGCCCTGGCTAGAGTAAGTGAACACTGATGCCAAGGAGTCGATGTGAACCTCGCTGACTACCGGCGTGCCGCCAGGGCGTGGCTGCAGGAGAACGCCCCCCACAACGACGCGCAGGACGACTCTCAGGAAACGGACGCGGTCACCCGGGCCAAGGACTTCATGGCCAGGCTTCACGACGCCGGCTACTCCGGCATCACGTGGCCGCGCCGGTGGGGCGGCCAGGGGCTGACCCAGGCGGAGGAGCGCGCGTTCGCCGAGGAGGCGCGCGACTACGCCCTCCCCACCTACGTCTTCTCGATCGGCCTCGGCATGACCGGCCCGACCCTGGTCGACCGGGGCACCGACGCGCAGCGCGAGCGCTTCGTCCGGCCCCTGCTGCGCGGCGAGGAGATCTGGTGCCAGCTCTTCTCCGAGCCCGGCGCCGGCAGCGACGTGGCCAGCCTGCAGACCAGGGCGGTGCGCGACGGAGCCCGCGGTGACCAGTGGATCGTCAACGGGCAGAAGGTCTGGACCTCGGTCGCCCACCACGCCGACTGGGGCCTGCTGCTGGCCCGCACCGACGTCGACGTGCCCAAGCACCGGGGCCTGACCATGTTCGTGGTCGACATGCACCACCCGGGCGTGACGGTCAGGCCGCTGAAGGACATGTCGGGCAGGGCCAACTTCAACGAGATCTTCTTCGACGACGTGACCATCCCCGACGAGCACCGCGTGGGCGAGGTCAACGACGGCTGGAGCGTGGCCGTCACGACGCTGCTGCACGAGCGGCTGTCGATCTCGGCGGGCGTCGGCATGGGTGGCCGGCGCGACCACCCCGCCTCGGTCGAGGCGCTGCGCCGGTCCGTCGACACCGGTGACCCGCTGGTCCGCGACCAGCTCGTCGAGCTGCACATCCGCACCCGCGCGCTGGCGCTGTTCAACCAGCGGCTGGCCCAGGAGACCAGGGCCGGCATCTTCCCCGGGGCGCGGGGCAGCGCGGCCAAGCTGCTGCTCGCGGAGCTGACGATGTTCCAGGCCGACCTCGCCACGCAGCTGGTCGGCCCCGAGGCCGCGCTGGCCGGCCACCCGCTGGCGCAGGCGATCTCGATGGCCCCGGGCATGGCGCTGGGCGGCGGCACGAACGAGATCATGCGCAACATCGTCGGCGAGCGCGTGCTCGGCCTGCCGCCCGAGCCCCGCGTGGACAAGACCGTGCCGTTCAAGGATCTGAAGGTGGGGACCCAGGCGTGAAACTCGTACTCAGCGAGGAGCAACAGCAGCTGCGCGAGGCCGTACGCGCCTTCCTGCGCGCCGCGTCCCCGCTGCCCAAGGTCCGCGAGGGTTACGACCCGCAGGTGTACGCCCGGCTCAACGGCGAGCTCGGCCTGTCCGGGCTGATCGTCCCCGAGGAGTACGGCGGCGCGGGCGCCGGCATGACCGAGCTGGCCGTCGTGCTGGAGGAGACGGGCGCGGCCCTGCTGCCGGGGCCGTTCCTGGCCACGGCCTTCACCACCGTCGCGCTGGCGCGGGTGCCCGACAAGGAGCTGCTGACCGGCATCGCCGAAGGCCGCGTCCTGGCGGCGCTCGCAGAGCCGGCCGGCGAGGCCGTCCTGGCCTACGACGGTTCGGCGGTGCGCGGCACGCTGGCGCAGGTGATCAGCGGCATGGAGGCCGGCGTGCTGGTGGCGCCCGCGCAGGGCGGGGACGGCGTGGTCCTCGTCGCCGTCGACCTGGCGGGGCCCGGCGTGACCAGGACCCCGCTGGACACGCTCGACCTCACCCGCGGCCAGGCCCGCGTGGAGCTGGACGGCGCGCCCGCGCGGGTGCTGGGGCCGCGCCCGGACGTCGGCGATCTGCTGTGCGTGGCGCTGGCGGCCGAGCAGCTGGGCGTGATGCGGGCCGCGCTGGACAACATCGTCGCCTACGCCAAGGTCCGCGTCGCCTTCGGCCGCTACATCGGCTCCTACCAAGGGGTCAAGCACAAGCTCGCCGACATGCACGCCAAGCTCGAACAGGCCGAGTCCATCGTCCGCTACGCCGCCTGGGCGGCCGACGAGTCGCCGGACGAGCTGCCGGAGGCCGCCGCCCTCGCCCAGGCGTACGTCGGCCGCGCCTGCTTCGAGGTGGCCCGCGACCACCTGCTGCTGCACGGCGGCATCGGCTACACCTGGGAGCACGACGCCCACCTGTTCTACAAACGGGCCAAGGCGGACGAAGTGCTGATGGGGCCCCCGCGCATCCACCGTGCCCGCCTCGCCGCACTGCTGGAGTTGTGATGGACGTCAGCACGATGCCCGGCTTCTACACCATCGCCGCCGCCGACCCCGGCCGCCTGGCGCTGATCGACGCCGACGGCGCCCGCACGTCGTACGGCGAGCTGCTCGCCCTGGTCAACCAGGTGTCCCACGGGCTGCGGGCCCGCGGCCTGCGCGCCGGCGACGTGGTCGCGGGCGTGCTGCCCAACGGGATCGACCAGGTCGTCATGGTCATGGCCACCTGGCAGATCGGGCTCTACTACGTGCCGATCAACTGGCATCTGACCGCGTCCGAGGTGGCGTACATCCTGGCCGACTGCGACGCCAAGGTGGTCGTCACCGGGCCCGCGCACGCCGTGCCCGGCGGGGAGATCGGCACGGCGGGACTGGCCGAAGGGCAGCCGGCCGGCGCGCCCGCTGAGCGGACCGCCGGGGCGGTGATGTGGTACACGTCCGGCACCACCGGCGTCCCCAAGGGCGTGCAGCGGCCGCTGCCCGGCGCCGAGCCGGAGGCCATCGTGCCGCTGTACGTGTGGTTCCTCGGCGAGGTCGTCGACCTCCGGCCGGGCGCGGAGACCCATCTCGTGACCTCGCCGATGTACCACTCCGCGCCGTGCGCGCACACGCAGTTCGCGCTGCACCTCGGGCACACCCTGGTGATCGCGCCCAAGTTCGACCCCGAGGTCATCCTCGAGCTCATCGACCGGCACCGGGTCTCCAACGCGATGATGGTGCCGACCATGTTCCACCGCATGCTGCGCCTGCCCGAGGAGGTCAGGGGCCGCTATGACCTGTCGAGCCTGCGCCAGGTCATCCACACCGCCGCCGCCTGCCCCGTCGCGGTCAAGCAGCAGATCATGGACTGGTGGGGGCCGGTGCTCTACGAGTACTACGGCTCCACGGAGTCCACGATCGCCTTCTCCGTCAAACCGCACGACTGGCTGGCCAGGCCGGGCACCGTGGGCCGGCCCGCGCCCACGTTCGAAGCCAAGATCTTTGACGACAAGGGCGTGGAGCTGCCGCCGGGCGAGCCGGGCCTGGTCTACGTCAAGTCCGCCATGGGTTCCTTCGAATACCGCAAGGACCCGGCGAAGACGGCCGCCAGCATGCTGGGGGAGTGGTACGCGCCGGGCGACATCGGGTTCATGGACGACGACGGCTACCTGTTCCTGTGCGACCGGCGTACCGACCTGATCGTCTCCGGCGGGGTGAACATCTACCCCGCCGAGATCGAGGCCGCCCTGCTCGACCATCCGGCGGTGGCCGACGTGGCCGTCATCGGGGTGCCCGACGAGGAGTGGGGTCACAGCGTGGTGGCCCTGGTCCAGCCGTCCGACGGGGCCACGCCCGGCCCCGGGCTCACCGCCGAGCTGCTGGCGCACTGCGGGCCGCGCATCGCCAGGTTCAAGCATCCGAAGGTGATCGAATACCGTTCCGAGCTGCCGCGCACTCCCACGGGGAAGTTGTCGCGGTCGAAGGTGCGCGAGGCCTACCTCGCCGCGGCGGGGAACACCAGCTCCTCCGAATAGCGGCCGTCGCCCAGGTAGAAGCGGGTCGACAACGTCCGGTCCGCGGTGTCGAAGACGGTGCTCCACAACGTGCGGAACGGCACGGCCGGATCCTCGGCCGGCCGGACCGCCCGCAGGCTGTCGCGCAGATCCTGCGGTGACAGGGTGACGCCCTTGCTGCGCTCGTACAACGTGCGCAGCCGCTCGTACGTGCCGAAGCTGGCCTCGGTGTCGCCGGGCAGGTTCATCGGGTCGGGGTTGCGGTGCAGCAGGTGGTTGGTGACGCAGAGCGGCCCGTCGCCGAACTCGATGATGTGCTCCCTGCCGTCCAGGCCCCGCTCCCACACGAACGCCTGCCCGTGGGCGTCGGCCACCAGGTAGTGCAGGGGCGTGCCGTGGTCGTACTGCTTGGCCAGCAGCAGCGCCTGCTTGGCCTGGTCGGCGTTCTCGCAGGTGTCGACCAGGAACCGGGGCAGCTGCACGCTGCCCACCCCGACCTGCGGCGAGACGTGCTCCGGCGGCTCGGCGCTCTCGAAGTCGGCGATCAGCAGCATGACCGCGAGCCCCGCCGAATTGATGGCGTCCATGCAGCCGTCGAGGTCCGACATGGTGATGACGGTCGAGGACAGCCCTTCGTCGGGGATCGTGGTGATCACGTAGGGGCGCGAGGCCATGGGCAGCTCGCCGGGCTCCGGCGCCGAGCCCATGACCTCGCTGGTGGTGAGGCGGAAGAAGTCGTAGTTGCGGCCCACCCGGCCGTGACCGTCGGTGGATGCCTGCGGCGGTACCCACAGGGCCGAGCAGCCGGAGCCCGCGGGGACCACGTCGAGGCCGTCGAGGGCCAGCTCGTCCTGGTCGGGGTCGAGGCCGAGGGCGGCCGCGGCGCCGTCCATGCGGGCGTTGTGCTGCGGCCAGTGCCGCTCGAACCAGATCCTGCGGGCCCGGTTGACCTCCGGCGCGGCCGGCGTGGGGGACCAGCCGAGCCTGCGGGCCTCCTCGGTGAGGGCCATGCCCATCTCGAACTGGCTGCCTGTGAGTGTGAGGTGGCGGACCAGCTGGAAGTCGCCGGCGCCGCCCGCGACCTGCGTCAAGTTCTTCATGACGGCAGCCTCGCCGCGCCTTCTGACGGCCCGCTGACCGCGACCTTACCGACCGCTGACGGCCCGCCCGTAGCGCTCGGACAACCGCAGCACCTGCTCGGCCAGCTCGGGCGGGTCGAGCACCTCGAAGTCCACCCCGAGGAACCCGATCCACGCCGCCATCCCCTGCGGGTCGTCGCCGCGCAACTCGACCCTGCAGGTCGTCTCGCCGACCGGCTCGACCTCCACGCCAAGCCGCATGGCCTCGATCTGCCCGGCGGGCGCGTGCAGCAGCACCGTCGCGCGGAAGCGCGCCATGGCCGTGCTGACGCCCTTCTCCACGTACGCCGCCACATCGCCGCCCTCCGGCATCTCGCGCGGGGTGAACCGGGGCCCGCCTGGCGTGCGCGGGCGCATCCGGTCGACCCGGAACGTACGCCAGTCCTGCCGCTCGACGTCGTAGGCCACGAGATACCAGCGGCCCCGCCGGTGCACCAGGCGGTGCGGCTCCACGTCGCGCACGCTGGAGGAGCCGTCGTGCCCGGTGTAGTCGAAACGCAGCCGCTCGTGGTCGCGGGCCGCGCCGGCGATCGTGGTGAGCACCTCGGGGGAGACCATCGCCCGCGTGACGCCGGGAATCTGCACGGTGTAGGCGTTGAGGGTGCCGACCCGGCGGCGCAGCCGGGACGGCAGCACCTGCTCCAGCTTGGCGAGGGCGCGCACCGAGCTCTCCTCGATGCCCTCCACGCCGCCGCCGGCCGCCCTGCCGAGCCCCACCGCGACGGCCACGGCCTCGTCGTCGTCGAGCAGCAGCGGCGGCAGCGCGGCCCCCGCGCCCAGCCGGTAGCCGCCGGCCACCCCGGGCCTGGCGT
The DNA here is from genome assembly GCF_052245635.1 of Nonomuraea sp. KM88. Lineage (NCBI taxonomy): Bacteria > Bacillati > Actinomycetota > Actinomycetes > Streptosporangiales > Streptosporangiaceae > Nonomuraea > Nonomuraea sp. KM88. The sequence continues at coordinate 330,470 of NZ_JBQQCC010000002.1, forward strand.
GCACCGGGTAGCCGAGCGTGCGCAGGCGCTCGATGTCGTTGCGGATCGTTCTGGTCGAGACCCCGAGCCTGGCGGACAACTCGGGGCCCGACCACTCCTTGTGCGCCTGGAGCAGGGACAGGAGCCTCAGCAGCCGCGCCGAGGTTTCCAGCATGCGCCCAGTGTGCCCGCCATCGCGGAAGGCGCGCTTCCGCGATGGCTCCCTAACCGCCGAAGATCTTCTGCGCCTGCTGGATGACGACCAGCACGGTCAGCGTCCCGAAGAAGGCGACCGACCAGATCAGCGCCCCCAGCCGGTAGGAGCGGACCTTGATGGCGTCGGGCAGCGCCCGCCGGTTGAGCACGATCAGCAGGATGGAGTAGACGAACATCATCACGGCGGCGAAGCAGGCCGAGAACACCAGCAGAATGAGCGGCTGGTCGAAGCCCAGCAGCAGGATGACGGTGCCGATCAGCGCGATCGCCCAGACGGTGATGAAGTAGACCTTGTTCTCCGAGATGGACGACTTTTTCAGGTAGACGGTCTTGAGCGTGTCGGACGCCAGCCGCGAGGTGTAGTCGACAATTCCCATCGCCGCCGCGAACAGGGCCAGCGCCCCGATCACCCAGAACAGCACGCCGAACCAGGTGCCCACGGTCTCCTGCAGCACCTGACCCTCGACGCGCAGGAACTCGATGCTGTTCTCCAGGCCCGACCGCCCGAAGACGGTGGAGTAGGCCAGCATCGACATGAGCGCGATCGTCACGAACGTCACCAGGCCGAACGTCCACGCCTGCTCGAGGTTGGCGAACCGCCACCACCGCTGCCACCGCGCGAGGTTCTCCTTGGTGGGCGCGAACTGGAAGCCCGTCGACGCGGCCGCCTCCTCCTGCCCGGTGACCGGGCTGACCAGGCGGGGCACGTAGAGGCCCATGCCGAAGCCCTTGTCGCGGATCCAGTTGCTCTGGCACAGGTTCTGGCCGCCGCCGGCGCCGGCGTAGGCGATGGCGCCCATCAGGACGGCGAAGTCGAGCGGGGGCACCGGGAACTGGGCGCCGACGGTCAGGCCCTTGCCCAGCTGCAGCCAGCTGTCGGCGGTGATCGCGACCACGATCGCCACCACGATCAGGATCGCCACCAGGGCGACCTTCACGAAGATCACCCGTTCGAGCGCGATGTAGATCACCGGGGCCAGCGTCAGCCCGAAGGCGATCAGGAGCAGCATGCCGATGGCGATCCAGCGTACGGAGCCCTCGCCGGCTCCGGTCAGATAGGTCACCATGGTCGCGGACGTGGTGACCCAGCCCGGCCAGAGGTTCGAGGCGAGCGTCATCAGCACGAACACCAGGCCCCAGTGTTTCCACATCCGGCTGAATCCGGTCAGCGCGGTCTCGCCGGTGGCCAGGGTGTAGCGCTCGATCTCCATGTTCAGGAACCACTGCGTGATGATCCCGATGGCCGCTCCCCAGATGAAGACGAGCCCGACCTGGGAGGCGATGTACGGCCAGAGGATGAACTCGCCCGATGCCAGCCCGACTCCGGCGCCGACCAGTCCCGGGCCGATGAAACGCCAGGTCGCTCGGGGAGGCTCGGGCAGGTCGCGGACGGTGACGGGTGGTAGGACTCGCGCAGGAACGGTGGGGGTGAATTCCGTCATGCGGATCTCCTTTTCGGCGTGCTTACGTGCCACATTACAGAGCGGCGAAACCCCGGTGGAATAGCCGACGAACAGTCACCACATACTTTCCATGATTCGTCAATGTCACGACATGCCCGCCTGCCTCCATCAGCCCGCCGAGCACCTCGCGCATGGCCGCCCGCCAGGTCCGTGCCGCCGCCGCATCCTCCCGTCGCAACCGTTCGATGTCGGGTGGTGTGCCCACCAGAACGACGTCCCCCTCGGCCTTCCTGACGACGGGCCACCCGTCATCGCCCGCCTCCAGCAACACGGGGAGGTTCGCGAGACCGGGTATGGGGGAGGCGGTGACGGATTCTCGTATGCGCCAGACGGCCAGCACACGGTCGGAGGCGTCCCCCTCGTTGATGGCGTCAGCCATTTTCCCGTAAAAGTCAGGCAAATACTTTTCGGGCAGCGCACCTAGCTTTAGCAGGTTGAAGCGTGCATTTCGCCGTACGAGCGGATCGAACGTCCAGGTGATCGTGTCGAGACCGTTCCTCCTGCACCATTCCCGCTGGTGGGTCTTGAGCGCGTAGCCGATGCCCCGGCCCGGCACGGCGGCGCCGGTGACGTGCGAGTGCAGCGACCGCCCACCGCCGCGGAACCCCACGGAGGCGCCCACCAGCCGCTCTCCCTCGAACGCCCCGGCCACGTAGTTGCCGGTGTGCGCGAAGCCGATCATCAGCTCCACGGGCATGGGCACGTTACGCGGCCCGGGGTGCCAGATGCCCTCGAAGAGCGCGTAGACCTGCTCGAACTCCGGGACCTCGCGCAGCTCCCTGATCACCACGCCGGTCCTCGCCTCGCCGTGTCCGGTCACCTCCCCATTCAGCCACGACGCCCCCGCACCGCGGCAAGCCGGGGTCCATCGCCGGGCGCCGAGGCGTCGAGCTGCTGGCGGGGCCGCGGGCTAGCGGACCGCCTCGATCAGCGCCCGCAGCAGCGCGGCACGCCGGGGCATCTCGGTGACGACGACGTGCTCGTGGTCGGCGTGCGCCCCGCCGCCCACCGCGCCCAGCCCGTCGAGCGTGGGACAGCCCACCCCCGCCGTGAAGTTGCCGTCGGAGGCGCCGCCCACCGACGCCGAGCTCAGCGGGCCCACCCCGAGGTCCGCCGCCAGCTTCTGGGCCAGCGCGTAGAGCGAGGCCGACATCGCGCTCTCGAGAGGTGGCCGGTTGGGCCCGCCGAGGATCTCCAGGCGGGTGCCGGGCACGGCCGGCGCGAGCGCGCGTACGGCGGCGTCGACCCGCTCCTGCTCGGCGACCTCGGCCACCCGTACGTCCACCCCGACGGAGGCCTGCGCCGGGACGGTGTTGAGTGACGTGCCGCCCGACAGCACCGTCGGCGTGACCGTGGTGGCGCCCGCGCCCATACCGGCGACGGCCAGGATCTGGTGGGCGAGCTCGATTCCGGCGTTCGCCCCCTTCTCCGGCTCCAGCCCGGCGTGCGCCGCCCTGCCGTGCACGTGCACGGTGTAGAGCGAGGTGCCCTTACGGGCGGTCTTCAGCGCCCCTCCGTCGGCGCTGGCTTCCATGACGAAGGTGGCGGCCAGGCCGCGCGCGGTCTCCTCGATCAGCCGGGACGAGGTGAGCGAGCCGACCTCCTCGTCCCCGGTGACCAGCAGCGTGACGCCGTCGAGCGAGCCGAGCCCGGCCAGCGCGTGGAACGTCTGCACCAGCCCCGCCTTCATGTCGAACACCCCGGGCCCGCGTGCCACGCCGTCCACCACCGACCACGGGTGGGTGGCGAGCGAGCCGATCGGCCAGACGGTGTCGTGGTGGCCAAGGAGCAGCACCTTGGGGGTGCCGAACGTCCAGCGCAGGTGTGTGACGCCGTCGATGACCAGGAACTCCGGCTCGGCGCCGAGGTGGCGGGTCCCCATGGCGGCCACGACCTCGGCGCTGCGGGCGACGGCGGCCAGGTCGCTGGAGAACGACTCGCACAGGACGAGCTCCTCGAGGTCCGCGATCATGCCAGCAACTCCCCGAGGAACCGGTGCACGTTGCCACCGATGATCTTCGTGACGTCCTTCTCCGGCAGGCCGCGGGCGAGCAGGCCCTCGGTGACCATGGGCAGCCCCGACGGCCCCTCCAGACCGGGGATCGCGGACTTGGGGTCGACGCCGCGGTAGTTGAGGCCCTCGCAGCACGGCCGCGTCAGGTCGGACATGACCTCGTGGATGAAGTCGGGGCCGAGGCCGACGTGGTCGACGCCGGCGACCGCCGCGATGTGCTCGACGTGGTCGAGCAGGCGGTCGAGCGTCATGTCCCCGGGGCGTTCCGCCAGGAAGGGCGCGAAGAAGTTGACGCAGATCACGCCGCCGGTGGCGGCCACGGCGCGGAGCTGGTCGTCGGTGAGGTTGCGGTGGTGGTCGCGCAGGGCGCGGGCGGACGAATGGGTGGCGAGCAGGGGCTTGGTGGCCAGCTCCAGCACGTGCGCGACGCCGGAGGCCCCGAGATGGGAGACGTCGAAGACCATGCCGAGCCGCTCCATCTCGCGCAGGGCGGCGACGCCGTGGGAGGTCAGCCCGCTGCCGGTGGCGTCCTCGCCGCTGCCGTCGGCCAGGGGCGTGCGGCCGAAGTGCGCGATCGAGGCCACCCGCACGCCCAGGCGGTGCATGGTCGAGATCAGCTCGACGTCGGCGTCGAGGCCGGGCATGCTCTCCAGCGCGAGCACGAGGGCGATCGTGCCGTCGTCGAGCGCCCGGTCGATCTCGGCAGCGTCACGACATATCCGTACATGCTGTTGGTTGCCCTCGGCCAGCACGTGCGCACACTCGATCATCCGCAACGTCTGGCGCAGCGCGCCCTCAGGACGGTAGTCGTCCTCGATGAAGACCGGCAGGATCTGCAGGTTGACACCGCCCTCGATCAGCTGCGGCAACCACCTCTCGCGGAAGAAGGCCGCCCACTGCTCGGGCGGGCGGGCCGCGACGGCCATGAGCAGGTCGTTGTGCGTGTCGGCCACGACAGCGCGCTGGTGCAGGGAAGACGTCATATTCCGGACGCTATCGTGCGAGCCGGGCCGCTCCAATGTGCCAGTGTCCGAACGGCGAGCTCGTCGTTCGTGCGTCACCATCATGCGCAGGCCCGCTTCTTGACCTTCTCGTTACGTCAACTTCTACCGTGGTGAACGAGCCGGGAAAGCACCGGCTCGGCGATGGGTGAGGACGGGTGGGCCGGTCATGGCATGGTCGATCGCACAGGTGGCCCGGATGTCGGGAGTGACGTCCCGGACGCTGCGCCACTACGACGAGATCGGGCTGCTGCCGCCCGCACACGTCGGCGCGAACGGCTACCGCTACTACGAGGAGAGCCAACTGCTGCGCTTGCAGCAGGTCCTGGTACTGCGTGAGCTGGGCCTCGGCCTGCCCGAGATCAAGGAGATCGTCGAGCGGCACACCGACCCCGTCGCAGCGCTGCGGGAGCACCACCAGCGGCTGCTGACGGAGCGTGACCGGCTGAACGAGGTCGCCCGCATGGTCGAGCGCACCATCGCCGAACTGCAGGAGAACGAAGGGAAGACGACCATGTCCAAGATCAGCAGACCGGAGAACCTGTTCGAGGGTTTCGACAGCGCACGCTACGAGGCCGACGCCCGCGAGCGGTGGCAGGAGCACTGGCAGCGGAGCGGGCAGCAGGAGGTGCTGGCCGGTCGCACTCCACAGGAACTGGAGCAGATGCAGCGGGAGGCGACCGCGGGGATGATACGGATGGCCGAGCACATGCTCGCCGGCGCCTCCGTCGACGCTCCGCAGGTCTTCGCCGAGCTCGACCTCCACTACCGGCATCTGAACGAGTCCTGGGCGCCGACCAAGGCGCAGTATCTCCATCTCGCCCGGATGCAGGCTCAGGAGGAGCAGTTCCGGACGAACTACGAGCAGGTCGCCGAAGGCCTGGCCGAGTACATGCGCGACGCCATGATCGCCTACGCGCACGCCCGGCTGAGCTGAACGTGTGATCGCGATTTCCGGGGGCAGGAGGCCGCACCTGGCCGGCGGGCAGGCGCAGGCCGGTGACGGCGCGTGGCCCTAGGGCGATCCGGCGGGCCGGTAGGCGGGGATCGGGGGTCTCGCCGTCAGCCTGCGGTAGAGCGTTGTGGGGCCGGGCCAGTTGTTCGTGACGCGGCCTTCAGCGGTTTTGTACCAGCTCTGGCAGCCGCCGCCCCACACCATCCGCTCCATCGCCGCGTCGAGCCGCCCCCGCCACGCGGCCATCGCCTCGGGCCGCACCTCGATCGGGCCGTTCAGCGAGAGGTGCGCCAGGCAGGCCATGATGTGCTCCACCTGGCACTCGAGCATGAAGACGATGGAGTTGTGCCCGAGATTGGTGTTGGGGCCGTACAGGAGGAACATGTTCGGGAAGTTCGGCACGGAGATGCCCAGATACGCTTCTGCGCCGTTCTTCCACTGCTCCTCCAGCGAACGCCCGTCGCGCCCGCTGATCTCCATCGGCGCGAGGAATTCGGTGCTTGCGAAGCCGGTGGCGTAGACGATGGTGTCGGCCTCGCGCAGACCCTCGGCGGTCTCGACGCCCTTCGGCGTGACCCGGACGATCGTGTCCGTCACCACGTCGACGTTCGGCCTGGTCAGCGCCGGATAGAAGGAGCTGTCGATGATCACCCGCTTGCAGCCGGCAGGGTAGGCGGGGGTCAGCTTGGCGCGCAGCGCCGGGTCGGGCACCTGGTCGCGCAGGTGGCGCAGCGCCCGCTTCCTGAGCAGGTCGGCGCTCCAGCCCTGGGCGAGCGCCGGGTAGAGGGTGGCCTCGGCGTAGCGGTAGATCCACTCGCGGTAGGCCCGCTGCAGGCCCGGGACCAGGCGGAAGGCCAGCCGGGCAGGCGGGCCGAACGCGGCGTCCGGCTTGGGGATCACCCAGTTGGGGGTGCGCTGGAAGACGTCGAGGTGCTCGGCCTGCTCGGCCACGCGCGGGATGAGCTGGGCGGCCGACGAGCCGTTGCCGATGACCGCGACCCGCCGGCCGGTGAGATCGTGGTCGTGGTTCCAGCGGGCGGAGTGGAAGGAGACACCTTCGAAGTCCGCCATGCCGGGAAGGCCGGGCAAGCGCGGGCGGTTGAGCTGGCCGACGCTGACGACGACCACGTCGAACGCCTCGGTGTGCTCGCCGCCCTCCGGGAGGGCCGTGGTGACCTGCCATCTCGCGTCGTCGAAGGTGGCTCTGCGGACCTCGCTGTTGAAGCGGATTTTTCGCCTGACGTCGTATTTATCGGCGCAATGCTCTAAATAGGCGAGGATTTCGGGTTGTTCGGGGTAGCGGCGGGTCCAGCTCGCGTACTTCTCGAACGAGTACGAATACAGGTGCGAGGGGATGTCGCAGCCCGCACCCGGATAGGTGTTGTCCCGCCAGGTGCCGCCCAGGCCGGCGGCCTTTTCGAAGACCGTGTAGGAGCGGATGCCGGCCCGTTCGAGCTGGATGGCCATGCACAGTCCGCCGAAGCCCGCCCCTATGATCGCGACGCTTGGTGCCATGCCGTCCTCCGCAGGTCAGGATTCACTTACATTACGCCCGGCCTGCGTTCCCGCAACAGCCCTTGTCACGTGCGCTGCCACCCCGCCGGTCACCGGTAGTCTGCGCAGGTGGCTGCTGTGACGTTGACGAACGTGATCGAGGTGCTCGAGGCGGCCTACCCGCCCGCCCGAGCCGAATCCTGGGACGCGGTGGGGCTGGTCAGCGGCGACCCGGCCCAGCCGGTGCGGCGGGTGCTGCTCGCGGTCGATCCCGTCGCCGCCGTGGCCGAGGAGGCCTTGGAGTGGCAGGCCGACCTGATCGTCACCCACCACCCGCTCTACCTGCGCGGCACCACCAGCGTGGCCACGACCACGCCGAAGGGCCGCCTGATCCACACCCTGATCAAGAACGACATCGCCCTCTACACCGCGCACACCAACGCCGACGTCGCCAACCCCGGCGTGTCCGACGCTCTGGCCAGAGCCGTCGGGCTCACCGGCGACCTGGTGCCGCTCCAGCCGTTCCCCGACGACCCCTGGCGCGGGCTGGGCCGCATCGGCGAGACGGCGGAGGAGACGACGCTGGAGGACTTCGCGGCGGGGGCGGCCAAGGGCCTGCCGCGCACGTCGTGGGGGATCCGGGTCGCGGGCGATCCGTCGCGCCGGGTCAAGCGCGTGGCGGTCAGCGGGGGAGCGGGCGACTCCCTCCTCGGCGCGGCGAGGGCCGCGGGCGTCGACGTGTTCCTGACGGCGGATCTACGCCACCATCCGGCCAGCGAGTTCATGGAGACGGGCGGCCCCGCGCTCATCGACGCCGCGCACTGGGCTACCGAGTGGCCCTGGCTCGACAGCGCGGCGTCCATCCTGCACGCGAGTGGCGTTACCGTTGAAACACGTGTCTCCGCCACGGTCACCGATGCTTGGACAAGAGGATATTGATCATGAAAGCAGCCCCTGAGGCCCAGAAGCGACTGCTCGACCTGGCAGAGCTCGACTCCGTGATCGACCGGCTGGCGCACCGCCGACGCACCCTGCCCGAGCTTGCCGAGATCGACGAGCGTTCCAAGCTGTACGCCCGGCTCTCGACCCAGGTGATCGAGGCCGAGACCGAGGCGGGCGACCTGACCCGCGAGCAGACCAAGGCGGAGGCCGACGTCGACGCCGTGCGCACGCGTGCCGAGCGCGACCAGAAGCGTCTCGACTCCGGCGCCGTCTCCTCGCCGCGCGATCTGGCCGGCCTCCAGTCCGAGATCGCCTCGCTGCAGAAGCGCCAGGGTGACCTCGAGGAGATCGTGCTGGAGATCATGGAGCGCAAGGAGGCCGCCGACACCAAGGTCGCCGACCTGGTGAGGCAGCGCGACGAGGTCGCCGCCGAGCTCTCTGCCGCCGAGGGCCGCCGCGACAGCGCGCTCGGTGAGATCGACAAGGAGGCGGCCGAGGTCCAGGGCCGCCGCGCCGCCGTCTCCGGCGAGATCCCCGCCGACCTGCTGGCCCTCTACGAGAAGCTGAAGGACCAATACTCCGTGGGCGCGGCCATGCTGCGCGGCGGCCGGTGCCAGGGATGCAAGGTAGCCCTGTCCATCGCCGAGATGAACAGCATCAAGGCCGCCCCGCACGACGAGGTGATCCGCTGCGACGAGTGCCGCCGCATCCTCGTCCGCACACCAGAGTCCGGCCTGTGACGTCCTACATCGTCGAGGCCGACGGCGGCTCGCGCGGCAACCCGGGACCGGCGGGCTACGGCGCGGTCGTCAAGGACGCCTCCGACGGCCAGGTGCTGGCGGAGGCGGCAGAAGCGATCGGCGTCGCCACCAACAACGTCGCCGAATACCGCGGATTGATCGCCGGGCTCACGGCGGTGCTGGAGCTGGCCGGCGACGGGGCCTCGGTGGCCGTGCGCATGGACTCGAAGCTGGTCATCGAGCAGATGGCGGGCCGCTGGAAGATCAAGAACGAAGGGCTGCGCCCGCTGGCCCTTGAGGCGGGGGCGCTGGTCAGGCGGCTGCGGGTGTCGGAGTGGACCTGGATCCCCCGCGAACGCAACAAACACGCCGACCGCCTGGCCAACGAGGCCATGGACGCCGCAGCCAAGGGCCTGACCTGGAAGGCGGGCGGCACCACCCCACCGGAGCCGTCCTCCGGGTGGCGGGAGCCGGGCGGCGCGGACCTGACGGACGCGGGAGATCCTTCCGACGCGAGCCGGAAGGCGGGCTCGCGGGCTCGGGCCTCGGCGCCGCCGGTGGCGAGGCAGACGGATCTCCTCGACGTCAGCGACATCTCCGAAATGTCGGCCCCCACTGCCTCCATCGCCACCGCCCAGCGGCTCGGCAAGAACGCCGGTTGGGTCTCGTCCACCAAGGTGGCGACCTCGCTGCTCCTCCTCCGGCACGGCGAGACCGAAATGTCCCTGGAGCGCAGGTTCTCAGGCCGCGGCGACGCCGAGCTCACACCCAACGGCCTGGCCCAGGCGTCGGCGGCGGCCGACCGGCTGTCGCGCGAGCCGTACCGGCTGGACGTGATCGTCACCTCCCCGCTCAAGCGCGCCAGGCAGACCGCGGAGGTGGTCGCCCAGCGCACCGGCCGCGATGTCGAGGTGGACGAAGACCTCAGGGAAGCCGATTTCGGCGTCTGGGAGGGGCACACGTTCACCGAGGTGCAGCGCCGCTGGCCCGCCGAGCTGGCCGCCTGGCTCGCCGACCCCACGGTCGCCCCGCCCGGCGGCGAGAGCTTCGCCGTGGCCGCGCTCCGCGTGCAGGCGGCGGGTGAACGCCTGGTCGAACGGTACGAAGGCAAGACCGTGCTGGCGGTCTCGCACGTCACCCCGATCAAGATGCTCCTGCGACTCGCCCTCATGGCCCCGCTGGAGTCCCTCTACCGCATGCATCTCGACCTGGCCTGCCTGTCGCTCATCGACTACTACGCGGACGGGCCCGCCGTGGTGAAGTCGTTCAACGACATCTCCCACCTGCGCTGATGAGCGCGTGCCGGGCCGGATGCCGCCAGAACGCCCGGCACGGCACGTCACCTCCGCACGGGCGACGACCAGCCTCGTTCCACCGGGACGATCTCGCGACGGGGCTGGGAACGCGGGAGATTTGGTAACCTCATTCCGACGAGTCGGCCGGGCGGCCGCGTCGGGCTTTCGGGCCCGCCGAGGAAGGTCCGGGCTCCACAGGGCAGGGTGGTCGGTAACGCCGACCCGGGGTGACCCGCGGGAAAGTGCCACAGAAAGCAGACCGCCTCCCGGTCAGACGGGAGGTAAGGGTGAAAGGGTGGTGTAAGAGACCACCAGCGCCCACGGTGACGTGGGCGGCTCGGTAAACCCCACCCGGAGCAAGGTCAAGAAGGGCGCTCCCCGGAGCGCCCGCGCGCGACGTTCGAGGGCTGTCCGCCCGAGCCGCGCGGGTAGACCGCTTGAGGCCGCCGGCAACGGCGGTCCTAGATGGATGGCCGCCCCTTCGCACGAAGGACAGAACCCGGCCTACAGGCCGGCTCGTCACTCTCCGCCCTCGTGACCAGGGGCCGGACCATGGTGGGAGCGACGTCAAGGAGCTCTCGGAGTCCGGGACGAGGTTGGCCGTACAGGTCAGGGGTGGGCAGTGCTGCCGGCGTTCGAGGCGTGCTCGGGCCCCGGGTGCCGGACAGGCGTGGTCGCGGCGGCGATGGCGGCGGGATCCCAGTAGAACGGCCGGCATTCGAGCATGCGCCCGTGCCGTACCCGGATCAGCTGCATGATCTGCGTGTCGATCTCCTGGCCGGTCGCGCGAGAGCGGAACCGTACGCGGTTTCGCACCACCACCGTGTCCCTGTCGCCCCAGTGTTCCTGCTCCAGGAACTCCATGGATGCCCAGGTCTCGCTGAAAGCGGCCAGGAACCGCTCCATCCCGTCATGTCCTCGCCACGTGCCGGTCCCCGTGAAGGGCAGGCCGGGAGCCTGGTACAGGACGACGTCGGGGTCCAGATACGCGGCTACCTCGTCATAACGGGCGGTGCCGAACCCGCCCGCGGCGACGTACGCGGCCTCGGCCCGGTAGAAGTTCTCCATGACCGCCCAGGCGTCCTGCGATCGGTCCTCCGAGGGGGAGCGGTCAGTCTGCCTCTCGGTCGTGTTCGCCGTGCTCATGACTCCAGTGTCACGGAGGGTGAAGAGACGCGCTGGCGGTGATCGGACGACGCGGCGAGAGCGGTGGTGTCCGAGCTGACGACATCGGGTTGCCCGCCGGAAGTTCGGCGATCATGGCAGGCCCGTGAGGCGTGACGTCACCGTCGGGCGGAGGCTCTGGCGAGGGCCTGGGAGAAGAGCCTGCTCACCCGCTCGATCGCCTTGATCCCCACCCCCATCGAGCTGTTACGCCGGGAGATGACCGCGATGAGAAAGGTGTGACCGCGATCCCGCACCCTGCCGATGCTGTTGACCGTCCACCGCCCTCCGTCCCGTTGCCTGGGCAGCCAGCCGTTCTTCAGCGCGACGTCGGCCTCGCCGCGCCCGGCCGCGCTGACGCCCCACGCCTGATGCGGAACCACGTTCCGCATCAGGCCCAGCACGTAGCGGCGGTGTTTAGCGGACAAGGGGCTGGTGGTGGACGAGAGCGCCTTGAGCAGCCGGACCTGGTCGGCGGCGCTGGTCGTGGTCGAGCCCCATGCGCCGCCAGGACCGGGACGGGTGTGGCGCAGGCCGAGTTCCTTGTTGGCGGCGGCCAGCCCGGACGACCCGCCGATGGCCGCCCAGAGCGCGGACGCGGCGGCGTTGTCGCTGACCTTGATGGCCTGAGCCGCCGTGCGCCGCTCCCAGGCCGTCAGGCCGCGTCCCTGGCGCTGGGCCTTGAGGAGGAGCGCGATCACGATGTCCACCTTGACGATGCTGGCCGCGGCCGCCCTGAGCCCCCGGTTGTAGGAGTAGGACAGGCCGGTCGGAAGATCCAGTACGGACACCGCGAGCTCACCCGAGACGTCGTCCAGGTAACGGTCCAGCGACCTGGTGAGCGGCTTCCGGTTGGACGTCGGCGATGGTTCCCTGTCCGGCGCTTCGCTCTCCGGGCGGTCCCTGTCCGGAGGTTCTCTTTCCGGGGGGTTCTGCTGCGGAGCTTCGGCAGGCGGCGACCCCACCGTTACGGAGGCGGGCGTGAGGGTGACGGGCGTGGCGCGTACGCCGCTCGCCGTGAGCACGGCCGGCAGGGCGAGCGCGGCGAGGAGGGGGAGGACGCGGCGGCGCGGCGACGCCCCTGGCTTCGCGGGCACGGCTGCCTACGCGAGAACCGGCGGAAACGACGGTGGGGAAGGGGAAGCGCGGAGAACCATGAGAGGCAGCGTCCCGGAGCAGGTGTTTCCACCGCGTTTGCGATCCGGTCACAGCCTGACAGGCAGGGAACCTCCCGTCCGGGGAGCCAGGGCCGGTGCCGCAAGGCCCGGTGCGTACCTCGCCGGCACCGCGACCCCTGACCCCGGCAGGCCGCCCCGTCAGCGCGGGATCACGCAGAACGGGCCGCCCACGCGGCGAGGATGGCGGCCTCCTTCTCCGGCGCCATCCCGTGCGGGGTCATCTTGCCGTAGGTGCGCTGGTCCTCGGGGATCTCGCGCAACCACGCCCACGTGTCCCGCACGGTCTCGGCCACGGGACGCGTACGCAGCCCGGCCGCCTCCGCCTTGGCCGTCGGCACGGTCCAGAAGTGGCTCGTCTCCGGCGACGGCGGCCCGACCCACAGCGGGAGCTCCACGAACACCCCCGCCTCCTGCTCCACCAGGAATTCGCTGTCCACCCAGACGAACTCCGCGTCGGACCCCGTCGCCTCCTTGCACAACCCCAGCCACTCGCCGAAGGTGGTGTTGCCCGCCGGCCCCGTCACCGTGAACAGAGCCGGCGCGCCGGCCTCGGCCCGGTCGAGGGTGAACGCCGCCACGTCGCGAGCGTCCACCAGCTGCATCGGCGACCCGGGGTCGCCGGGGGCGAGGACCCGCCCGCCGTGCGAGACCCTGGTCAGCCACCACGGCAGCCTGGCCACGTCTTCGTGCGGCCCCAGGATCAGACCCGGCCTGATGATCAGCACGGCGCCGTCGAAGCCCTGCTCGACCGCCCGCTCGCAGCCCGCCTTCAGCTCGCCGTACTCGCCGTCGTCGGGCCCGGCGCCGGGCTCGCACGGCCATCTCGCGGAGTCTTCGGCCGGCCCTGCGGGAAAGCCCTCGGCGGCCGAGATCGTGGACACGAACACGTAGGTCCCCGCCCGTCCCGACAGCGCCCGGACCGACTCGCCCACGACCCGCGGCACGTAGCCGGACGTGTCGATGACGGCGTCCCACGACCGTCCGCTCGTCAGCCGTTCGAGGTCGGCGCCCACCTCCCTGTCGCCGTGCACGGCCTCGACGCCGGGCACGTCGGCCCCGCTGCGGCCTCTGTTGAACGTCGTGACCTGATGTCCACGGGCCAGCGCCGCCTCCACGACGGCGCGCCCGAGGAACTTCGAACCACCCAAAACCAGAAGTTTCATGGGGTCAATCTTCGCGCGCCATCACCACGTCGCCGGACGTCTTCACGGAGAGCGCAGCACGCAGCGGCGGCACCATGTGCACCCTGGCCGAGCCGATGTCGAAGAAGAGCCCCACCAGTTCCAGTTTCCCGGCCCGCACCTGCTCGTCGACCTTCCGGTACGTCCGCAGGTTCTCCAGCTGCTGCTGCACGTTGACCCGGCACAAGACGTCCAGCGCCCCGCTGTGCAGCCGGTCTCCCTCTCGTTCGATGAACGCGGCCAGGCTGTGGTTGCCGTGCCGCAGCCACCTGCGCAGCCCGGGCAGGCTGCCCGCCTGCACGCCGCCGCTCAGCAGTCCCGCCATCGCGCCGCAGCCCGAATGGCCGCACACCGTGATCGTGTGCACTCCCAGCACCTGCGTGGCGTACTCGATGGCGGCCACCACCGAGTCGTCGTGCGGCTCCGTGCCCCTGCGCGGCACCAGGTTGCCGATGTTGCGCACCGTGAACAGGTCTCCTGGGCCGCTCGCTGTGATCAGCGAGGGCACGATTCTGGAGTCGGCGCACGTGATGAACAGGTGCGACGGCTGCTGCTTGCGGGCCAGCTCGGTGAAGATGGGCCGCACCAGCGGAGCCGTACGCCGGTGGTACTCGCGCGCGCCCTCCGTGAGCCGGCACTCCGACGGTTCGGACGCGTCGGCCGGCGACACGGTGGGCAGCCCGGGACGGCTCCGGTGCGCCCATGGCAGCCACCACCGGTCAGGCGCCTTGGGGGGCGACTTGACGGGGAACATCCGCGCGCCGCTGGCCGCCAGCGCGTACCACTCGTCGTGCAGCTCGTCGATGTGGACCGTGCCGCCCATGCGCTCGTGGTCGAGCCGCCAGGAGTGGATGGCCTCGAAGGCTCCGTTGTCCATGAAGTCGATGTTCAGGTCGAGGTCGACGTCCGTGCCCGCGGGGATCGCCCGCAGCTCGTGCGTCAGCCTGGGGACGCCGAGGAACGTGAGCGAGCCCGAGATCGTCACGTGCAGCCGCCCCGGGCGATCCTCGCGCTTGAGCACGGTGACCCATGTCAGCCGGCGCAGCGCTAGCAGCGCGGCCAGCGCGAGCCCTGCCAGCACGCCCTCGGCCAGGCCGAGCAGGATCACCGCGACCATGGTCACGAGGTAGACCGGCACCTCGCCGTGGCCGTGCACCTTCTTGATGTGACCGAGGTTCACCATCTGCACGCCGATGAACACCAGCAGCGCCGCCAGCGCCTCCAGCGGGATCAACCGGATCGACCAGCCGAACCCGAGCGCGAAGACGAGCACCCACACCCCGTGCAGGATTGTCGAGCAGCGAGTACGCGCGCCCGCCCGCACGTTGGTGGTGCTGCGCACGATCACCCCGGCGACGGGCAGGCCGCCGAGCGCGCCCGTGACCATGTTGGCCACGCCCTGGCCGGTCAGCTCCTGGTCGAGGTCGGCGCGCTTGCCTCCGTGCATCTTGTCGGCCGCGACGGAGCACAGCAGCGACTCGCAGCCGGCCAGCAGCGCCACCAGCAGCACCGCCGCCACGACCAGGTGCCAGTCGCCCTGCGGCAGCACGGGGAAGGCCCACTCGCCGACGCTCTCGGACAGGTCGACGCGGGTGACGTCCCAGCCGAAGGCCCAGGCGGTGCCCGCCGCCGCGAGCAGCGCGGCCAACGGCGCGGGGACCGCCTTGACCGGCCCCGGCAGACGGGTCCACAACGCCAGCACCGTGATGGTGAGCAGGCCGACCGCCACCTTGTGCCCGTGCAGGTCGGCGATCTGGCCGGGCAACTCGATGATGTTGGCCACGGCCGAGCTCTGTGACGTGCCGCCCAGCACCACGTGGAGCTGGGCGAGGGCGATGATCACGCCGACCGCCGCCAGCATGCCGTGGATGACGGCCGGCGACACCGCCAGCGCGGCCCTGGCCGCCTTGAAGATGCCGAGCACGAGCTGGACGGCGCCCGCCAGCAGGGTGATCATGCAGGTGGCCCGCCATCCGTACGTGTGCACGAGATCGAGGACCACCAGGGACAGGCCGGCGGCGGGCCCGCTGACCTGTACGGAGGAGCCGCCCAGTGTGCCTCCCACGATCCCGCCCACCACGGCGGCGATCAGCCCGGAGACCAGGGGGGCTCCGGAGGCCATCGCGATGCCCAGCGAGAGGGGCACCGCGACGAGGAAGACCACGAGCGACGCCGGCGCGTCATGCCGGAGCGTGCTCAGCCGGATACGGTGCGTGTCGCGGATCATGGAGCAAACCCTATTGCTCCGTCGACCGCGCTTTAGGCGTGTCTCACGTGGGTTTTACCCATTAATGAGGGCTGCCATCACCGGTAATAGTCGTGCGGGTAGTCCTGTTCCGGGCTCTTCCTGCGGTGGCTGCCTCGGCCGTTGCCCGGGGTGGCCTGGGGTCGCGCTTGCGCGTCGCCGCCGAACGCCTGCCACGTGGTGTCGGAGCCGGCGGCGCCGCCCGCCGGAGGCTCCGGCCATGCCCCTGCGGCGGGGCTCGTGGTGATGTCGCCCGTCTCGTACGCGAACGAGGACGGCTGCGGAGCAGGGGCGGGTGTCGGCGTGGGAGCGGCGAGCACGTCGTCGTAGGCCGAGACCGTCCTGCCGGGCGCCGTCGGGGTGCCGGTGGCGGGGGAGGGACCGGTGAGGGGGGCGGAGTCGTCGGCCACGGCCCAGCCCGCGCTCACTTCGTAGGAGGCGGGGTAGGCGGCACGCTCGGCGGGCTGATCGAACGCCGGCCACGAGCCGACAGCGCCGAACGAGGTCGCCGGGGAGGGGCCGTCGAGGACGTCGGGCGTGGACGCCGGCCACGAGCCCGACGACGGGCCGGACGACGGGCCGGACGACGGGCCGGACGCGGGCGGGTTGGTCCAGGTGGTGTCGAGCGGGTCGGCCACGCCGTTGTAGGCGGGGAACGGGTCGCTCGTCGGCGCGCCGTGGATGGGGGTGGGCTGCGCGGCCGGGAAGTTGCCGCTCGAGGTGGGGCTGACGGCGGGGAACGAGCCGCTGCCACCGGCCGGGGTCGCGGGGAACGAGCCGCTGCCCAGGGAGCCGCCGCTGTTGGTGGAGAGTGAGCCGTTGCCGCCGGTCGCGGGGAACGGGCCGCTGGTGGTGGGCGCCGGATAGGTGGTGTTGGACGACACCGGGACCGGGGACGTGGAGGGAGCGGGGTCGGCGGGCCGGGCGGGGGGAGGCACCGGCTGGGCGCCCGGGGCGAGGATGCTCATCACGTCGCCTGGAGGCGCCGAGAAGGTCACGGTGCGCTGGTCTGCCAGCTCGGACTGCGCAGGGACGGCGGGCTTGGCCGGTTCGACCAGGTCGGCGAGGCCGGAGGGGTGATGGGAGGAGTGGTTGGAGGCGGCCGGCTGGCGCTGCGGCAGCGGGCCCTGGACGGTGGTCGCGTCGGGGTCGACGGAGGCCGCCACGGGCCGCGGCTTGGCGGCGCGCTTGCCTGGACGCTCCGAGCGGCGCTCGGCGGGCCGGCTCGCCTGCCGCTCCGCGGGACGCTCGCCCCCGGACGCGGCCGGACGCTCGGCGCGGCGCTCTGCCCGGCGCCCGGTGGAACGCCCGGTCGGATGCTCAGCTGGATGCCCGGTGGGGTGCTCGGTGGGACGCTCGCGTTCGACGGGGCGGGAGGCGCCCTTCCTGGCCGCCACGGTGCCACCCGCGCCGAAGCCGCCCTCCTCCGCGTCGCTGCGGATGTTGGCCCAGAACTCCTCGTCCTCGTCGTCGGAGGTCGGGTTGCCCCATTCGTCGACGCCACGCCGGCCACGCTGACCGGTGCGCACCGGTTTCGGCGCCTTCGGCTGGTCGATCGGGCTGAAGTCGGGGCTGAAGTTGTTCATCCGCGGTTCGTGCGCGGCGAACTCGTCCGTGGACCGAGCGTGGGTCGACTCCTCCTTCTCGGCCATCTCCTTCAGCCGTTCCGGAGGAAGCGAGCTCTCCCGGCGGTTCATCGAACGCATGCCCAGTGCCACGACGACGAGCACGAGGAGCACGACAGCGACCAAGCTCACTACGACCGCGATCATTGCACCACCCTCAAAGCCATGGCCTCCCTTTGGCACCGATGAGATCGCGCGGCCATCGACGCGATCTGCCCCCTTTGATCACCAGTGCCTAACGATTGGATCTGATTCTGTCGGACCACTATGAGCGTTGTCACACCCTACGTGAAGAATTGGTACATCAGTGCTACACGTCGTGTTCGACCCCTTACTGAAGGTCGACCGCGGTGAGCCGCCCCCGGGCTATGGTCTGGTCCGCGATCTGCTTCAAGATCTCGGGAAGGTCGAGGGGAGGGGCTCCCTCCCGCCTTTTGACCTTGCCGTTCAGCGTGTAGACGGTGAAGCGGTAGCTGCCCGCATCGCAGGGGGGATCGTAGCCCGCCTTCCCACTCGGCAAGGGCGCCTGCCCGACCCCTTCCGGGGGCTCTTCGGCGGCGTTGGGGCCCAGCTCCGTCGTGGTCGCCGGGATGTTGTAGAGCACCCAGTGCACGGTGGACGTCGATGATGTATGGCTGTCGACCACGATCGCGATCGACTTCGCCTTGGACAGCGGCTGGCTCGACCAGCGCAGCGGCGGGCTGCCCTGGGTGCCCTTGCAGGAGTAATCGCGCGGCAGCGGCTCGCCCTCGCGCAACTCCGGGCTCGAGACATTGACCTCCGCGATGTCCTCGGCCTGTGATCTGCCGATGAGGCTGCTGCAGCCCGACAGCGCGAACGCGACGGTCACCGCTGTCACACTGACAACGATGCGGCGCACGCGTGTCGCCGTGTTACACAGCCCCATGACGGACGATGCTACGCGGGTCTCGGCGGTGTGCAGACCGTTTCCCGATGGTCGGTGGCCGGTAAAGGATCCGAAACCGGTCAGAATCACGGCATCCCGGCCGTGAGGTTGGACACAAGGACGCCCCTCCACTTCTGGAGGGAAGCGAATCGGGCTACCCTGCGGGACCCTTTCTGGCCTGCTGGTTCACTGTGACGGGACTTGGGGTGCGATCTCGTACGGTGATCCGACAAGACGGACATCGTGCCGGTTGCCGCCCACGTGGAAAAATCAGGTGCGCCAGATCGTTCCTGACGGTAAAGAGAAGGGCGATCAGGCGTCGCGGTGCGGGCGCGAACGGCGGCCGCCACGTGCGTGAGGGCGCTCGCGCTGAGGTGCGGTCCTGCGCTCGCCGGACCTGGCTGGCACGTACGTGGCGCCGCCGACGTGGCCAGGCTCGACAGCCTGCGGCCGGCCGCCACCGAGCATGGCACCTGCCCATGAAGGCCGTCGGCAGACACGCCGGGACAGCCGGTCGATCTTTACCGCCCGCGAGCCGATCTCCATGCCTGATTCGCGCCCTAAGCTGGTCTTGTGACCTCATCAGGCCCGATCCGCGATCCGGCGAATCGCGTTTCGCCCAAGGCCATCCGCCTGTGGCTGTTCGAGTCGTTGATCGCGTTCGTGTTCTTCCTCGGCGGCTCGCTCCTGGTGTCCGGGTGGCTCGACGGCAGCCAGTGGTGGTGGGTCCCCGGCTGGTACGCCGACAACTCCTGGCTGCTGCCCGCCGCGGTGGTGGTGCTGCTCCTGCCGTTCCTGGTGGCCGAGCCGTTCGTACGGTACGCCGTGCACCGCTGGGAGCTCTCAGGCGACGTCGTCTACGCCAGGTCGGGTTTCCTGACCAGGGAGTGGGTGTTCGTGCCCGTGAGCCGCATCCAGACGGTCGACAAGGGGCAAGGGTGGCTGGAGCGGATGCTCGGTCTGGCCACGCTGGAGATCCGCACCGCGTCCCATGCCGGCTCCTCGACGATCAAGGGTCTCGACTACGGCGTGGCGGCCGGGCTCGCGGAGCAGCTCGCGCACCGGGCGGAGCAGCTCAGGGACGACGCCACATGACCGTGCCCGGACGGCCAGAGGAGATGCGATGACCGGCCACGGCGCGCCTCACGACGGTCCCGAGCCCTCGCCCGGCGGCCCGCCTCCGCCGGACGAGGCCACAGCGCCGGACGCGCAGGGCCGGCCCGCGCCCGAAGGAGGCGTCCACCCCCGACCGGCGTCCTCCCGGCCCTGGGCCGAGGGGCCGCACCCGGAAGACGGTCCTCCCGCGGCCTCTGGCGGCGGTCCTCGGCCCCCGGCCCGCGCGCCGCTGCGGCTGAGCCCCAAGGTGCTGCTCATCGATCCGGTGCGCATGCTGCCCTCCCTCCTGCTCCCCCTGGTCGGCGTCCTGTTCGTGGGCGGCTTCTCGGCCCGCTCGTACGGATGGGCGGCCATGGGCGTGGTCGGCACCGTGGTGTTCGCGATCATCAGGTGGGCCACCTTCACGTACGAGATCGTCGGTGACCGCCTGGAAACGAAACGTGCATTGATCAGCCGGTCCGTCCGTACCATCCCGCTGGAGCGGATCCGCGGCGTCGACGTGTCCACACCGCCCATGCACCGACTGCTCGGCCTGTCCGTACTGAAGATCGACACAGGGGCGAGCGGCGGCGACGAGGAGGCCGAGCTCAACGGAGTCTCCCTGGCGGAGGCCGAACGGCTCAAAGCGGTTCTCCTTCGCCGCGCGGCCCGTCCCGTCGGCCACGAGCCCGGCGTCCAGGAGGCGGAGCAGGCCGAACAGGAGATCATCCGCATCCCGCGCAGGTGGCTGCTGTACGGGCCGCTGTCCGGCGCGTACCTGCTCACGCCCTTCGCGCTCCTCGGCGGTGCGGTGGGGCTGGTGTTCCAGTGGGGGGACGACCTGGGATTCGGCCGGGACGCCGCCCTGACCGTCGGGGAGTGGTTCTGGCAACGCCCCTACCTGCTGCTCGTCGCGGCGCTGCTGCTGGTGCTGGCGATGCCGTTCGTGGGCGGGCTGATGTACGCCGTCTTCAACTGGAACTTCTCCCTCAAACGGCGCGGTCGCCACCTCGTGGCCGAGCGAGGGCTGATCAACCGGCGGAGCGTGTCGCTGGAGTCGGCGCGCGTACGCGGCTACGAGATCGTCGACGGCCTCGCCGAGCGGTGGGCCCGCGTCGTACGCGCCTGGGCCATCGTGACCGGGCTCGGCGACTCGGAGACCCGCGGGCAGCTCCTGCCCGACGTTCCCCGCGCCGTGGCCTTCCAGGTGACCGGCGACGCGATCGGCCCCTTCCGCGCCCGGCTGCGCCCCCACCCGCCCGTGGCCCGCCGGCGGCGCCTCTTCCGCGCCGTCGCCCCCTGGCTCCTGCTGGTGGCGGTGAGCCTCGCAGGCATCTGGGCGACCGGCTCGGTGGTGTGGCAGATCCTTCTGGTGCTGGCGTTGCTGCTGGCCGCCGCGGGGGTTCCCCTCGGGCTCGACCGGTACGCGTCGCTCGGGCACGGCTACGACGGGGCGCGCCTGTCGGTGCGTTCAGGATCGCTGCGGCGCTCCCAGGCCGTGGTCGAACGCCGGGCGGTGGTGGGCTGGCGGCTGCGCCAGACGTGGTTCCAGCGGCGAGCCGGTGTCCTCACACTGATCGCCGGGGTGGGAGCGGGCAAGGGCGGTTACTCGGCGCTCGACGTGTCGGAGGCGCAAGGGGCCGGTTTCCCCGCCGAGGTCACGCCGGAATGGCTCGCGCCCTTCCTCGAACCACCACCACCCCCACCCACCCGCTGACCGCCACCTGCTCGCTGACCGCCGGCGTGCCCACCCGCGCGCGGCCTGATCAGTCCTGGCGGCGGGCGCCGAACATGATCTCGTCCCAGCTCGGGACCGAAGCCCTGCGGCCCCTGGAGCCCTTACGCGCCGGGCGGGCGGCCGGAGCCGGGGGCGGGGACGGTACCGGCACGGCCGGCTCGTCCTTGCCCTTGTCGGTGTCCTTGCCCGCGCGGGCCGCCGGCACCGACGGCTTCGGCTTGGGGCTCGGAGCGGGTTTCGGCTTGGGCGCCGGAGGCTTCGCCTCCCTGGCGGCCTCCTCGGCCTCGTCCGTCCTTCCCTCGGCTTCCTCGGTCCGGGCCTCGGCCTCGGTCGCGGTCCCGGTCTCAGGGGCGGCGGGCTGAGCACTCGACGAGCGAGCATCCGCCGACCCCGATTCCTCGACCTCCGCCTGGGCGTCGGCCTGGGCCCTTGCCTCAGTGCCGGCCTGGGTCTCCGGCCGGGTGCCGCTCTGCGGGTCGGCGGCCTTGGCGCCGGTGGCTTCGGTGGCTTCGGTGGTGGTGGGCTCGGTGGTGGTGGGCTCGGCGTCTCCGCTGCCGGGCGTCTCGGTCTCGGCGACCGCCGGCCCTTGGGCATCCGAGGTCGTGATGTCGGTCGTGCCGGGCGTCGCGGTCGTGTCGGCGTTCGATGTTGTGGCAGCGGTGGCGCCGGAGGTCGTGGCTTCCGTGGTGTCAGGCGTCTCGGCTTCCGCGACGCGCGGCGTCTCAGCCATCGTGGTGGCGCGCGTCCCGGCTTCCGTGGTGCCTGGTGTCTCAGCCTCCGCGGTGCGGGACGTCTCGGTCTCCGTCGCGGCCTTCGCGGCGTCGGTGGGCGTCGCGTCCGAGCCGCTGGGTGTTTCAGCCGGGGTTTCGGCAGGCTCCGCGGCGTCCGCGGCGGTCGCCCTGTCCGCGGCGGTCGCCCTGTCCGCGGCGGTCGCCCTGTCCGCGGCGGCGGTCGCCGCGGCCGGGCCTGCCGGGATCGTCGGGTCGGCCGGGTCCGCCGGGCTCGTCGGGGTCGTCGGGTCGGCCGGGATCGTCGTGTCCGTGGCGGCCGTCGGGTCCGCCGGGTCCGTCAGGTTGGTCGTGTCCGTGGCGGTCGGTGCGGACGTCGTGTCCGTGCCGGACGGTGCCGTTTCGGCAGGTGCGGGAGCCTCCTCGGCGGCGACGGACGGTGCTGTGGCCGTTGCCGCCACGGTGCTCGGCTGGACGGTTTCCTCTGTGGCGGCCGACTTGTCGGAGCCGGCGGCCGGTGAAGGCGTGGCGCCGGACTCCACGGTGGCGGCCGGTGCGGTGCCCGGCTCCGTCGTGGCGGCCGGCGCGGTGGCCGGTGCCGTGGCCGAACTCGGTGCGGTGGCCGAACCCGGAGTCGGTGCGCTGGTCGGCGGGGATGCCGGTTCGGCGGCCCGCTCTGGCGCAGGGACGTGCGTGACGGCCCCGTCCTGGGCCGCTGCGGGCTGTTCGGCAAGCGTCGTCTCGCCGGGCCCGGCAGGAGACGCCGTCTCCGCCTCCTGAACCGGCGTCGCCGTCTCCGCCGGCTGAACCGCCGCTTCCTGGGCGGCCTGCGGGAACGCTTCCTGGGTGGGCTGCGGGGCCGCTTCTGGCCGGGCACTCCGCTCCGGGGAGGGCTCGGCCTCGACGGAGGCAACCGTCTCCGCGGAGGGCCGGGTCTCCGCAACCGGCTGGGCAGACGGTTGCGCCTCCCAGGTCGGCTGGGTGGCGGGCTCGTCCTGGGAGACCGGCTGGGTCGTCGCCTCTTCGGCGACCTCCGGGTGCGGGGACGCCGGTGGTGGCGTGGCGGAAGCGGGCGCGTAGATGGCGTCGGTGTCACGCTCGCCCGCGCGCCCGGGGCCGAAGTCGGGCAGCCACGTCGAAGACCCGCCGCGGCGGGAGGAGGTGTCGCCGGGGCGGGTGTGGCCGGTCTCGCGAGCGGGAGGCTCAGGACGGAAGGACTCCCGAGACGGAGGCTCCTGACGGTGGCCTGGGTCCCGCAACGGAGGATGGCCGGGCTCGGGCGACGGCTCCCGCCGAGGGCTCGCCTGCCCGGCGGGGTCGTGGCCGAAGGCGGGCTCGCGCGAGGGCGGGGTCTGGCGGTGGCCGGGGTCGTGGGCCGGTTCGTGGCGATGGGCCGTCCCGCCCGGCGGATCGTGACGGGAGGAGGAGCCGTGGGTGTCGGACGGCTCCCACACCGGGGCAGGCTCGCGCGGAGGAGCGGCCCGGTCGAAGGGCATCCCGCGGGGGGGCGCCTCACGGGACGCGGCGTCGCGCGAGGTCGTCTCACGGGACGCGGCATCGCGCGACGTCGTGCCACGGGAAGGCGTCTCGCGGGACTGCGGCTCCGAAGGCCGCGCGTACGCCGTCTCGGACGACCTCGGCGGCGGGTTGTAGCCGACCGCGGGCTCCTCCGGCTCGCGCCGCGACACCGGGGGGAACGGCAGCGCGTCGGAGGACAGTGGCGGCACCGGCTGCAGCTTGGCCACCCGCGGTGCGAACGGCGTCACCGTGGTGTCCTCGACCACGGTTGGCTCGGGGTCGAAGTCGGCGGATGACAGGCGCAGGGCCTCGTCGTCGTGGGGGGTCACGTGGCGCTTGCGCGGGTCGAAGAGCCATTCGGCGTGACGGGTGTGACCGTTCCACACGTAGCCGAGCTTGACCCGCCACAGGCCGTCGTCGCGCTTGGCGGAATCCCAGTCGATCTCGTCGGTGGGCACGCCGCGCCTGGTCAGGCGCTCGGCGACGAGATCGCCGAGGGTCGGGCCGGGCGAGGACTCGCCGGGCATGCGCACGGACACCCGCTGCGCCTGCTGGGCGACGTATTCGCGCTCCTGCAGCACCGGCCCCTCGAACCAGCGGACTCGCTCGACCGGGATCCCGGCGGTCGCGGCTATCTCCTCCGCCGTCTCTCCGGCGCGGATGCGGGCCTGGATCTCCTTGGGGCGCAACGGACTCTCCACTTCGATCTCGTACTGGCCGAGACGGGAGAAGTTGCCGCGGACGGCAGCACGGAGCCGGTCGTCCACGGGAAGCGTGAAGCGCGTACCCCGCCCGGCAGTAGCCAGCACGAGATAGGTGCCGTCCTCACTCACCGCGACGAGTCGGAGCTCCTGCATGCGAGTCCTTTCGTCAGCGTCGCCATTCTTCCCCCGGACCCTTGAGTCTCTCGCGTGTGCCGGTTGCCTGCCAGCACCGTACCCGGCATGTCCGAACATCGCCTTCCTGGGATAGTCCCGAGGCGATGTGACGCCGGTCACATTCGTGGAATCCATCCCTCTAGAACCCGCCGTCGCGCATGAGGAGGTTAGAGGCCCTCGAGGGATTCTGGCGAATCTCGCCGCGCGCCGGAGCGCACTTGAGCCAAGAGGTCACAACGGACGGGTGGGCGGCCGGATGGACGTGCAGGTGCCGGGCGGCGGCTCCGGCGATGTACGGAGCGTAGGCGGAGTACGCGACTCCGGCCTTGGTGACCTGACAGGTCCGGGAATGACCTGTTCCGACGACGAACACGCCCGATCGCACCAGAGCGCGTACGGCGGCGCGGAGAGCGGGGGAGTCGGCGCCGTCGATGGACAGGTTCGCGACGGAGGGCCCGCGCGCGTGCCTGCGGATCCAGTCGAGCCCCGCCAGAGCGTCGGCCAGCGTGCCAGAGCCGCCGCAGCCGAGCACGCGTACGGAGGCGATGCGGGCCCTGGGGGCGACGGCGTGGACGCGGCCCGCGGTGCGCGTGCCGTTGCCGGCGCAGTCGTGCCCGGTGCCGCCGGTGGCGTCGAAGGCCCGCCAGGTCCGGTCGCCGAACTCGGGCCGTCCGGGGTCGAGGCCGCTGTCCACGACGTACACGGTGGTGCCCGCGCCGGTGGCCGCTGCGACTGCCGGGCCGGCCGGCGGGGGCTCGGCTCTCCTGCTCGTCATGGGATGGATCTGCCGGTCGGCCTCGATCGCGCGTACCCGCGGGTCGGCCCGGAGCACGGCCAGTTCGGCGGCGGTGAGGAACGTGGCGAATCCCGGCAGCGCCGCGGTGTAGTAGCGGCGCACCCGCCACCGCGCCTCGCCGACGAGGGCGCGGGCGGCGCCTCGGCCGCGGGCGGTGACGATGTAGGGCCGGACGGGTTCGGTCACGGCGGGGCGCAGGGCGGTTCCCGAGGCGGGCGTCATGGCCAGCGGGATGGCGGTCGCGGCGGCCGTGGCCACAGCCGCGGCGAAGTAAACGGAGGGCAGGCCGAGTCGTCGGGGCACGAGCTACGAGGGTGCCTGTCGCGCACGTCACAAGAACATCGGGACACGCCGTCGCGTCTATTCCCGGGAAAGTTTTTACCGAACAACAACATGAGGGGACTGATCCGGGGGATGAGCGGCGAGCAGCGGACTTTTGAGCTGACCGTCCCACAGATCATGGGGAGCGCCCTGGCCGCGGTGACCGCGGCCGTGGCCGCCTCCTATCTCGGCGTCGCAGGGACAGTGATCGGCGCCGCGGTCGTCAGCGTGGCCAGCACGATCGCGGGCGCCGTCTACACGCACTATCTCGCGCGTACGTCAGACCGGGTCAGGCAGCGCACGCTGGTCGGGCGGAAGGTCGAGGGCGAGCCCGCAGGAGACGGGCCCGCCGGGCACGAGCCCGCGCAAGAGGCGGGCGACGAGGGGTCCACGCTCGTCATGCCGGCCGTCGGACCGGTCTGGCGCCTGCCGTCGTGGACGCGGTTAGGGGCGGCCTCGGCCGTGGTGTTCGCCCTCAGCATGGGCGGCATCCTGGTCTATCAGGCGGTGACCCGTCAGACGGTGCACGAACAGGTCACGGGCAAGCACCCGAAGGGCGCGGACGAACGCCACGCGCCGATCGACCAGCGAGAGGAGGAGGACCGGCCCACCCGGGAGCCCGCGTACCAGCGCAGCAGGGTGACCCGCGAGCCCGCCACGCCGACGCCCACGCGGACACCCACGAGAACCCCGTCCCGGCGGCCCGAGCCCACGAAGACGGTCACGGTGAAGCCGTCCCCCACGGCCTCCACCACCACGCCGCCCGCGGTGGACGACCAGCCCGGCGTGGAGGCGCCGTCCGACGAGCCGCCGCTGACCCCGCCGGCGCTGGAAGAGGGCCCGGAACGCCCCGATCAGGCCGACCAGGTGGACACGCCCTCCGGCTATCCGAGCACGACGTCCAAGTAGGCGTTGCCGAACAGGCGCCGCGGGTCGAGCCGGTCGCGCAGCGCCTGGAAGTCCGCGAAGCGGGGGTAGGCCCCGGCCAGGGAGGCGGCGTCCCTGGTGTGCAGCTTGCCCCAGTGCGGCCGGCCGTCCAGCCGGGTCATGATCTCCTCGACGCCCGCGAAGTACGCCGGGTTGGGCGTCGGACGGTAGACGTGGCAGGCGACGTACGCCGACGGGCGGCCGTACGCGGTGGACAGCCAGGCGTCGCTGGGCGGCGTGACCCGCACCTCCACCGGGAAGGTGATCTTCCAGTCCATGCGTTCGACGAGGTCACGCGTCTCGCGCAGGGCCTGGGCCAGGCGCTCGCGGGGCACCGCGTACTCCATCTCGAGGAAGCGCACGTCGCGCCGCGCGGTGAAGATCTTGTACGACGTGTCCACCGACTCCGAGTCGCCCAGGACGGCCGCGCTGACCTCGTTGATGCGCGGGATGAGACGGGGGACACGGGCCCCGAGCGCGCAGGCCGCGCCGAAGACGGTGTTCTCCAGGAACACGTTGTCCAGCCACCACCTGACGGCGCCGGGCGGCCGAGCCGGGCCCGCGTCCCTGTTGCCCGTCTTGACCAGGCAGGCGTCGGTGTGCGGCAGCCAGAAGAAGTCGAGGTGCTCGTTCGCGGAGGTGAGCGCGTCGAGCGAGCCGAGGATCTCGCTGAGCGGTAGCTTGCGCCGCCGGTGGCGCAGCAGGAACGCGGGCTCCACCCGGAACGTCACGGCGGTCAGCACCCCGAGGGCGCCCAGCCCCACCCGGGCGGCGTCGAACAGGTCGTCGCCGGGCGAGACGGTCGCGACCGAGCCGTCGGCGAGCACCAGCTCCAGCTCGGCGACCTGGTCGGCGAGCCCGCCGCTGTCACGTCCCGTGCCGTGGGTGCCGGTCTGGATGGCGCCCGCGACGGTCTGCTCGGTGATGTCGCCCATGTTCGCGAGGGCGAGGCCGCGTTCGTCGAGGAGTTCGTTCAGCACCCGCAGCGGCGTGCCCGCCAGCACGGTGACGCGGTCGCCCGCGCATGACCTGATCCCGGTCAGCGCGGCCGGGCGCAGCATGATGCCGTCGGTGAGGGCCACTCCGGTGAAGGAGTGGCCCGTGCCGACCATGCGGACCCGCCGCCCGGAGGCGGCGGCGTCACGCACCGCGCGTACGACGTCCGCGACGGAGGCCGGCGTACGCACTTCCGCGGGGGTGCCCGACTGGTTGCGCGCCCAGTTCACGAAGGTCACGAGCACCCCTTCACCGTCTCGCCGGGTCAGTCGCGGGCGGGGCTCACTTGTTCTCCCAGCCCGCGGGGACGGGGAAGACGTCGCCGGACTCGAGCTTCACGTCCTGGCCCTTGAGCACCTCGGACACCGTCACGAGATGGTAGCCCTTCTTCTGCAGCGACTTGACGATCGCCGGCATCGAGTCGACGGTCTGCTTCACCCAGTCGTGCATGAGGACGATGCTGCCCGGCTTGGCCACCTCCATCGACTTCTTCTTGATGGCGGTCGCGTTCTTGGAGCTCCAGTCCTCGTTGCCGCCGGTCCACAGGATGATCGGCATGCCGAACTCGACGGCCACGTCGGAGACCGTCAGGTCGACCATGCCGTACGGCGGCCGCAGCAGCTTGGGCTCGACGCCCGCCGCCTTCTTCACCGCCTCCTGGGTCTTCTTGATCTCGGCCCTGACGTCCCACTTCTCGACCTTGCGGAAGTCGGGGTGGGTGTAGCTGTGGTTGCCGAGCTCGTGGCCCTCGGCGACCATGCGCTTGACGTAGGACGGGCGGCTCTTCACGTATTGGCCCTCAAGGAAGAACGTCGCCTTCGCGTCGTACTTCTTGAGCGTGTCGAGCAGCTTGCCCGCGTACTTGCCCGGTCCGTCGTCGAAGGTCAGGGCGACGCACTTGACCTGCGAGCAGTCGACCTCCTTCTTGGGGGCCTGGGCCAGTGCGGGCGTCGGTGCGAGGGTGACGCAGACAACCGCGATAGCTAGCAGTGAACTGATTTGTCGGGACATAACTCGTAGCTTCCAGTGTGATGGGTGTTGCGAGGGATGTCCCGACGGTAGCGGATCAGCTCTTCGCGGGTGAAGGAGCCTCGGGAATTCTCAGCAGACCCGAACCTCCCATTCCCACGAGCGCGGCCAGAGCCGCCGCCCCCAGGGCGAAGCCGTAGGCGTTGGACGCGCCGTACGCCTCGGTGAGCCGCCCGCCCGCCCACGCGCCGACCGCCACGCCGAACCCGATGGAGGTCGAGACCCACGCCATACCCTCGGTGAGCAGCGACGGAGGCACCAGCCGTTGGGTGAGCGAGAAACCAGTGATGATCGTCGGCGAGATGGCGAAGCCGGCCAGGAACAGCGCGACCCCCATGATCCACGCGTTGCCGATGAACATGATCGGTGTCAGGCCCAGCACCAGCAGCCCGAGGGCGCTCACGAACCGTCCGCGCAGCGAGATCCTCCAGCTGCGCGACCCGAACCAGAGCGCCGACACCATCGACCCGCCCGCGAACGCCCCGACCAGGAACCCCGCGGCCGCCTTCACCCCGTGCTCCTCCGCGAAGGCCACCGTGACCAGGTCGACCGACCCGAACACCGCGCCCATCCCCAGGTAGACGCAGGACAGCAGGGCGATGCCGGGGATCAGGATGGGCGTGCCCGACGATGACGCGAGCCGCTGCACGGGCGGCTGGGTGTGCCGCTGCGCCGCCAGCGCCAGGCAGCCGAAGAGCATGCAGAGCAGGGCCACGGTCAGCCCGGCGAACGGGTTGACGCCCGTGGCGAGCATCGTGACGAGCACGGGACCCGTGACGAACGTGACCTCGTCGACGACGGACTCGAACGCGAACGCGGTGTGCAGCTTGCCGGAGCCGCCGTGGATCAACGACCAGCGGGCCCGCACCATCGAGCCGATGGACAGCGAGGTGGCCCCGACCAGCAGGCCCGTGACGTAGAGGGTCCAGTGGGGCAGCCCGTAACCGGCGCACACCATGAGGCCGGCCAGCGCGAGGGCGTTGACGAGGGCGAACGGCGGGATCACCCGGTTCTGGCCGAACCTGTCGACGAGGCGGCCGGACAGCGGGGCGGCGATCGCGAACGACACGTTGGTGGTGGCGGCCACGGCACCCGCGACGGCGTACGAGCCTGTCAGGGTCTGGACCAGCAGCACGACCCCGATGCCGAGCATCGACATCGGCATCCGCCCGACGAACCCCGCCAGCACGAACCCTGCGGTGCCGGGCCTCTCGAACAATCCCCTGTAAGGCCCGACCACGCCGTTTCCCCCTTACTTCAAGGACCTAACCATTGCGCACCGAGTGTCCGGACGGCAAGTGATATTTCCGGCGGGTGGGTTAACGTGTGCCGAGTGTCCGGTCTTCCCTCGTTCCGCGCGGTCATGCTCATGGTCATCGCCCTGCTCGTGGTCACCGTCGCGGCCGGTGGAGTCGTGGTGATCCTCGGCGACGACCTGGTCAGCACCAGTGGTCCGGCCGGCGAGCCGGTACGCGGCCCGCGCCCGCAGCAGCCCCGCCCCACATCCTCGCCCACGCCCCGCCTCGACCAGATCGTGCCCTCGGCCGAGCCGGTCAAGGACTTCGGCGAGGGAGGCCCGAGCGTCACGCCTACCCCGCCGCGCGTGCTGGCGATCACCCCGGCCGCCGTGCCCAAGCAGACGCGGTTCCGCCTCGGCGAGCTCGCGCACGTGCAGAAGGTGATCGTGGTGGACGCGGGCGCGGTCAAGGTGTCGGGCACCGGGCTGAACCTGCTCGCCGTCGACCCCTCCCACTTCCGCTCGTGGACGCCGGAGCCCGTCGCCGACCAGCCGGGCGTCTGGAGCGCGCTGACCAGGGGAGAGCTGGTGGCCGACGCCGGCACGATGCGCAAGTACGGGATGGTCCTCGGCGCCATGTACCAGGTGGACGGCGGCCCGAGGCTGCGCGTCGCCGCCTCGGCCACGCTCGGGCTCAAGGGCGTGGACGGGCTGGTGAGCGCCGATCTGGGCAGGTCGCTGGGATTCGCGCCCGGCGTGGCCGTGCTGCTGCACGGCAAGCCGGGCAAGATCAGCGAGTCGGGCGTGCGCAGGCTGCTCGGCAAGGACGCCCAGATCGTCCTGCTCGACGCCGCCGACCGCACCGCGAAGAAGCGGGCCCCCGAGCAGCAGCAGCCGAAGAGCGTCAACGTGGGCAGGCCCGGAAGCTACCTCGAGCTCTACAAGGCCTCCGCCACCCGCTGCCCCGGCCTGTCCTGGACGGTGCTGGCCGCGATCGGCCAGGTGGAGAGCAGCCACGGCCGCAACAACGGCCCGTCGAGCGCGGGCGCGCTCGGGCCCATGCAGTTCATGCCAGCCACCTGGAAGCACTACGGCGTCGACGGCGACGGCGACGGAAAGGCCGACATCTGGAGCCCGTACGACGCCGTGCCCGGCGCCGCCAACTACCTGTGCGCCAACGGGGCGGGCAAGGGCGGCGAGAAGTTGCGCAAGGCGATCTGGTTCTACAACCACTCGTGGGACTACGTGAACAAGGTCATGGGCATCGCCGAGGCCTACGCCCGCACCTACGCCTGAGGTCTGCGGCGGGGCGGCGGGCAGCAGGTCAGGGGACAGGGCTGCGGCTCCGGCTCGTCCATCAGCTCGCGCACCATCCGTACGAACCGCGGATGCGTGCCGGCCGTCGCCGCCCGCTCCATCGGCAGGCCCCGCTCGGCGGCCACCTGCCTGGCCTCCGTGTCGAGGTCGTAGACGACCTCCATGTGGTCGGAGACGAACCCGATCGGCACGAGCACCACGGCCGGCGCGTCGGTCTTGCGCAGGAAGTCGCAGACGTCCGGCTCCAGCCACGGCACCTGCGGCGGGCCGCTGCGCGACTGCCACACCAGGTCCCACGGCTGGGTGCGGCCGAGCGCCTGGCTGACCAGCTCGGCGCTCCTGCGCAGCTGTGCTTCGTACAGGCCGCCGGACGGGCCGGCGGTCTCGGCCATCGAGACCGGGATGCTGTGGGCGGTGAACACCAGCCTGGCCTCGTCGTGGCCGCGGAGCCCGAGCCGCTCCAGCGCCGCGCGCGTGTGGTCGGCCATCGCGGCCACGAACCCCGGGTGCTCGCCGTAGTGGCGCATCTTGACCAGCTCGGGGCCGCCGTCGACGGAGATCCTGGCGATGTCCTCGTAGTATTGGCGGCAGCTTGAATAACCCGCGAACGCCGACGTGGCGAAGACCGCCGCCTTCTCGACCCCGTCGGCCTTCATCTGCCGCACGACGTCCTCGCCGAAGGGGCGCCAGTTGCGGTTGCCCCAGTAGACCGGCACGCCGGCGACCGGGCGCAGCGCCTCGACCAGGTCGCGGTTCTGCTGGTTGATCGGGCTGATGCCGCCGAAGCTCTGGTAGTGCTCGGCCACCTCGAGCAGCCGCTCGCGCGGCACGCCGCGCCCGCGCACCACGTTCTCCAGGAACGGCAGCACGTCGTCAGGACCTTCTGGACCGCCGAACGACAGGACCAGCAGGGCGTCGTAGTCTCCCACGAGACAACCTTATGAGGAGATGCCGCCGGCTCCCTCGCCAGCCCGCGAGGGAGCGCCGTTGCCTGGACTGAGGAGCGGCGGGAGCGCAGCGACCAGAGCGACGAGGAAGGCAACGGATATCAGCGACCGAGCCGCCTCACGCAGTGAGGCCATAGAAACGGACATCGGCGAGCGAGCCGCCTCACGCGGTGAGGCCATGGACAGGTAGGTTCGATCGGGTGAGCGCATTTAACGACATACGTGACTATGTGGCTATCCCTCGGGTTCTCTCGCTGCGGCTCTCGCCCGACGGCTCCAGGCTGATCTCCGCGGTCCAGTCCCTGAACGCCGACGGCAAGTCGTACGGCACCGCGCTCTGGGCGATCCCCGTCGACGGGGAGCCGCACCGCCTGACCCGCTCCGCGAAGGGCGAGTCCGGTGCCGTCTTCACCGACGCGGGCGACGTGCTGTTCACCTCGGCCCGCCCCGACCCCACTGTCAAGGACTCCACCGACGAGCTCGCCTCGTTGTGGCTGCTGCCCCGCGCGGGCGGCGAGGCCCGCCAGGTCGCCACCCGGCCCGGCGGCATCGGCGCGGTGCGCACGGCGGGCGACGTCGTCGTGTTCGCCGCCGACGTGCTGGACGGCGAGGCGGCCACCGAGGAGGAGCGGCGCAAGGCCCGCAAGGACGCCGGGATCAGCGCCGTCCTGTTCGAGAGCTACCCGGTCCGTTACTGGGACCACGACCTCGGCCCCGGGCGCACGCGCCTGTTCGCGGCCCGGCTCGGCGACGACCGGCTGGAGGACGTACGCGACCTGACCCCCGACGCGGGCGAGGCGCTGCGCGAGTGCGGCTTCGAGCTGACCCCCGACGGCGCCACCGTGATCTCCACCTGGCGCACCTACCTGCCGAAGGGGGAGTGGCGCACCGACCTCGTGGCCATCGATGTCGCCACGGGTGAGCGGCGGGTGCTGGTCAGCGAGGACCGTCACGACTTCGCCGGCCCGCTCGCGATCTCGCCCGACGGCCGCCGGATCGCCTGCTCCCGCGAGCGGTTCACCGGCCTGGAGGTCTCGGCGCGCAGCGAGTTGTGGATCGCCGACCTCGCCACCGGGCAGGGCCGCGCGTACGCGCCCGACCTGTTCCCCTCGGCCGTCGAGTGGGCGCCCGACTCCTCGGCCGTCTACCTCGCCGCCGACCACCAAGGACGCCGGCCGGTCTTCCGCGTCCCCGCGGCCGAGCCCGGTGCCGTGGTCAGGCTGACCGAGGACGACGCCTCCTACTCGAATCTGACCGTCTCCGCCGACGGCCACGCCCTCTACGCGCTGCGCAGCGGCGTCGGCATCGCGCCCGGCCCTGCCAGGATCGACGTGGCCACCGGCGAGATCGCCGACCTGCCCTCGCCCGCGCCGCGCCCCGAGGTGCCCGGCACGCTGACCGAGATCTCCGCCACCGCCGACGACGGCACCACGATCCGCGGCTGGCTCGTGCTGCCGGAGGGCGCCTCGGCCGACGCGCCCGCGCCGTTCCTGCTGTGGATCCACGGCGGCCCGGTCGCCTCCTGGAACGACTGGCAGTGGCGCTGGCAGGCGTGGATCATGGCCGCGCACGGATACGCCGTCCTCATGCCGGACCCGTGTCTGTCCACCGGCTACGGCCAGGAGATGATCGACCGCGGCTGGGGCAACTGGGGACCGCGCACCCAGGCCGACCTCGACGCGATCGTCGACGTGGCCCTGGCCAGGGACGACATCGACGCCGAGCGCGTCGGCGCGATGGGCGGCTCGTACGGCGGCTACATGGCCAACTGGCTGGCCGGCCACAGCGACCGCTACCAGGCCATCGTCACCCACGCCTCCCTCTGGAACCTCGACCAGTTCGCCGGCACCACCGACGCCGCCATGTACTGGCAGCGCGAGTTCGGCGAGCCCGGCTCCGAGCGTTACTCGCTGCTGTCGCCGCACAACTCGCTCGACAAGATCACCACTCCGCTGCTCGTCATCCACGGCGACAAGGACTACCGCGTGCCCATCGGAGAGGGCCTGCGGCTCTGGTGGGACCTGCGGCGTACGGAGGTGGACGCGAAGTTCCTGTACTTCCCCGACGAGAACCACTGGATCCTCAAGCCGGGCAACGCCGTCGCCTGGTACGAGACGGTGCTCGCCTTCCTGTCCCAGCACGTGCTGGGACAGGAGTGGAAGCGTCCGGACTCGGTGGCCTGATGACCGACTTCCTGCGGCTGGCCGAGGACATCGCCCGCGAGGCGGGCGACATGCTCCTCGCCAAACGGCCCACCATGTCCGGAGAGATCGAGACCAAGTCCAGCCCCACCGATGTCGTCACCATCCTGGACAAGGCCTCGGAAGAGCTCATCCGCGAGCGTGTCCTGGCCGCCAGGCCGGACGACCGCATTCTGGGGGAGGAGGGCGGCGAGGCGCCCGGGGAGTCCGACGTGCGCTGGATCGTCGACCCGATCGACGGCACCGTCAACTTCCTGTACGGGCTGCCCGACTGGGCGGTGTCGATCGCCGTCGAGGTCAACGGCCAGGTCGTGGCCGGGGTCGTCAACGCGGCGCAGCGCGGCGAGGTCTACACCGCCGCGCTCGGCGAGGGCGCCTGGCTCGGCGGCGAGCGGCTGCGCTGCACCACGGGGGTCCCGCTCGCGCAGGCGCTGGTGGCGACCGGCTTCGGCTACTCGGTGAGCAGGCGCGCCGTCCAGGGCGAGGTGGTGGCCGCGGTGCTGCCGCGCGTGCGTGACATCAGGCGCGGCGGCTCGTGCGCGATCGACCTGTGCTCGCTGGCCGCCGGCCGCCTCGACGCGTACTACGAGCGCGGCATCAACCACTGGGACTTCGCCGCGGCCGGCCTGGTGGCGACGGAGTCGGGGGCCAGGCTCGGCGGGCTGCACGGCAGGCCCGTGAGCCCGGACTTCGCGCTGTGCGCCGCGCCCGGCCTGTTCGAGGAGTTGCACGACCTGCTCGCGCCGCTCGACCCCGAGCGGGATGCCTGAACGACCGGGGCGGGACGGGCCAGGGAACGACGAAACGGCCGGAGCGAAAGGCTCCGGCCGTTTTCGATCGGGTCAACGGGGCAAGGGAATGCCATGATCGTCGGCCAGCCGGCGCAGATCCTCGATCTCGGCGGTGAGCGTGTCGGCGAGGTAGTCGTCGCCGACGCTGCGGGCCTCACGGAGGCCCTTGTAAGCCTGGTCGAGGCGGTGTTCGATCGTGGTCGTGAACTCGCCCATCTCACCTACTCTCTAGGGGTTCGACTCGTGTGGGAGCGACGCACGCCCATTGCCGGTTGATGTCCGGGCGATGGGTGTCCCGCAGGCATACCCCGGGTCATCCTCCCCCGAAACATGAATTTCGCCGTGCTCTGCCTCACCCTGGCGTCACCAACCCCTTGACATGCCTTACCGTGCGCTTATCGACGCTGTGGACAGAATGTGGGACCGGATCCGGAAAGAGGTGTGCCAGGCGTGCGGGTGCTGGTGGTTGAGGACGAGCGCGTGCTCGCCGACGCGATCGCGACAGGGCTCAGGCGCGAGGCCATGGCGGTGGACGTGGCCTATGACGGCGGGGGCGCGCTGGAACGCACCTCGTACATCGACTACGACGTGATCGTGCTCGACCGTGACCTGCCGGTCGTGCACGGTGACGAGGTGTGCCGGCGGCTGGTGGAGCAGCGGAGCGCCTCGCGCATCCTCATGCTGACCGCGTCGGGCGACGTGGACGACAAGGTGGAGGGGCTCGGCCTGGGGGCCGACGACTACCTCGCCAAGCCGTTCGTGTTCGTCGAGCTGGTCGCCAGGGTGCGCGCGCTCGGCCGCCGCTCCGCGCCCGCGCTGCCGCCCGTCCTCGATCGGGCCGGGATCCGGCTCGACCCGGGCAAGCGGCTCGTGCAGCGCGACGGCAAGGAGATCGTGCTGACCAAGAAGGAGTTCGCGGTCCTCGAGGAGCTGATGCGCGCCGAGGGCGCCGTGGTCAGCCAGGAGGACCTGCTGGACAAGGCATGGGACGAGAACATCGACCCATTCACCAACGTGGTCCGCGTGACCATGATGACGTTGAGGAAGAAGCTGGGCGAGCCTCAGGTGATCGAGACCGTCCCAGGGGTGGGGTACAAGTTGTGACTGAACGGCCAGAGCGGCAGGCGGGGCCGACGCATCCGATGATCAGCCCGCACTCCGCCAGGAAGGCGACACGCGTGCAGGAGGCGCCGCCGCCCAGCGGGCCGCCGTCCTGGGACGGCCCGCCCCCGCCGGCGCAGAGACCGGTGCAGCGCACGCCGATGGAGCGGATGAGGGACCTGCCGGGCAGGGTCAGCATCCGGTGGCGGCTGACGCTCACCTACGGCGCGCTCGTCTTCGTGGCCGCCGCCGTGCTGCTGCTCTCGGTCTATGTCATCGTCGGCTCGGCGATCGACTACGCCTGGCCCTCCATCGAATGGGGGCTCAATCCCGTCCAGAACGCCCAGCTCGACGCCGCGTGGCAGGAGTCACAGCGGCAGGCGGTGCAGGACGCCCGCGACGCCCTGTTCGGCAGCGCCTTCCTCGCGCTGCTCGGCGTCGGCATCCTCGCGCTCATCATCGGCTATTTCGTCGCCGACCGGGCGCTGCGGCCGGTGGCGCAGATGACCGGCACGGCGCGCAAGCTCTCCGAGAGCACCCTGGCCCACCAGCGCATCGCCCTGGAGGGCCCCAACGACGAGCTGAAGGAGCTGGCCGACACCTTCGACGCCATGCTCACCAGGCTCAACATCGCCTTCGACACCCAGCGCAGATTCGTGGCCAACGCCTCCCACGAACTGCGCACGCCCCTCACGATCAACCGGACGGTCCTGGAGATCGCCCTGTCGGATCCCGAGGCGTCGGAGGACCTCAAAGCGCTCGGCCGTACCCTCCTCGAAGTCAACGCGCGTAACGAGAAGCTCATCGAAGGCCTCCTGCTGCTCGCCAGGAGCGAGCGGGAGCTCGCGGTGCGCAAACCGCTGGACGTTCAGGAAGTCGCTCAGACGGCCGTGGAACAGGTCGTGCCCTTCGCCCAGGAACACGGGGTCACCGTAACGACCGAACTGGTCAGCGCGCCTACCATAGGCGACCCGGTGCTGCTGGAACGCTCCGTCAGCAACCTGCTCGAGAACGCCGTGAAGTACAACATTCCCGAAAACGGAAAAGTATGGATCCGGACGGGAATGGCGGACGGTGGCTTGGTTGTTCAGGTGGCCAACACGGGACAGCACGTCCCGGCGTACGAGGTGAACAGCCTGTTCGAGCCGTTCAGGAGGCTCCACTCCGACCGGGTGGATTCGGCCAAGGGATCGGGTCTCGGGCTGTCCATCGTCCGTGCGGTCGTACAGGCCCACGGCGGAAACGTGACCGCCGTGCCTCGTGATGGTGGAGGGCTGGTCGTGACCATTCGGCTTCCGAGACGCTGACCCGCGCGTCGCCGCGTCGCGTTCGTGCGCGTGTTGAGGAGCGGGGGGCGTCTCATTGGTGCCGCACATGTGGTTGGATGTGCCGTCGAACACGGTGGTGCATGACGCCAAGGCTGTGGGTTTCGCCATATTTGGCTAACCATTGCCCTCGGCAGCAGGCCCTGACGTGTTGGGAGGTTCGTTGTCCGTTTCCTCGGGGTACCGATGGGAAATCTCTCCGGCGGAACGGGCACAAGACGGGCCTCCCGGACGTTAGAAGACGCGCGACGAGCGCGAAGACATATGGATGAGGGGGATGGAGTAAGCACAATGGCTACCGACTACGACAGCCCGCGCAAGACAGACGACGACCTGGGGGAGGACAGCCTCCAGGAGCTCCAGGCGCGGCGCACCGACAAGTCGTCCGGCAGCATCGACATCGACGAGACCGACCTGGCCGAGTCGCTGGAACTGCCCGGTGCCGACCTGTCGAACGAAGAGCTGTCCCTGAGGGTGATCCCCCGCCAGGCGGACGAGTTCACCTGCTCGCGCTGCTTCCTGGTGCACCACCGAAGCCAGCTGGCCTCCGAGAGGAACGGCCAGCAGGTCTGCCGGGAGTGCGCCGCCTAGTCAGAGGAGGCATCGCGTGGCCGAGACCGAGAGAGAACATCATGAGGGCAACGAGATCGCCGACCCCGATCGCGAGGTCGGCGAGCTCGTAGGCAAGCTCACCAGGCCGGGTGAGCTCGAGCCGGCCGAGCGGCGCAGGTTGCTCGGCCGTCTAGCCCAGGCCCTGTCCTCCGGGGCGAAGCGGGCACGCGTGACCGGCGCGGGCCGTGGCCGCTGGCTGGCGGACGTCTTCCTCAACATCGCGCCCCGCATCCCGATCAGAGACCTGCACACCCTCTCCGACCACCACCACGGCCTCACCGGCGAGGAACTCGCCGACGACCTCGTACGCACCGCCCAGAAGGCCACGATGACCGTCGGCGCCATCGGCGGGGCGCTCGCGGCGGCCGAGTTCGCAGCACCACCTCTCCTGCTCTCCGCCCCCGCCCAACTCGTGGCCGAGACCATCGTCGTCGCCGCCGTCGAGGTCAAGCTCCTGGCCGAGCTGCACGAGGTCTACGGCGTTCACGTCCAGGGGACAGGAGCACAGCGCGCGGTCGCCTTCACGGCCGCCTGGGCCAAGCAGCGTGGCATCGACCCCCTCACTCCCGCCTCCGTCTCGATCGCCCTCGGCGCCGCCACGAAGACCGCCCTGCGCAACCGCCTGCTCCGCACGCTCGGCCGCCACCTGACCACGCTGGGCCCGTTCCTCACCGGAGCGGTCGCCGGCGGCGCGCTCAACCGGATGGCGACCAAGAAACTCGGCCAGGCCGTACGCGACGACCTGCGCGTCAAGCGGACGTTACCCGCAGGCGAGCAGCCCGAGCTCCGCAAGCCCCGCGAGCTCAGCCACGGCAAGCGCGACGAGCTAGACCCTTAACCCGGTGAACGCCATCGTGAGCAGGGCGTCGGCCACGTCGTCCGACGAGGCCCCGCGCGACGGCTGATACCAGTCGGCGATCGAGTTGACCGTCCCGAACAACAGCCGCGTCACGAGCCCCGGATCCAGGTCCGGCCTGATGCTCCCCTCCGCCGCCGCCTCCTTGACCAGGCGGCTGATGAAGGCGTCGAACTCCCGCCGCCGCTCCAGCGCCACCTGCTCCGTCCGGCTGTTGCCGCGCACCCTCAGCAGTAGCGTCACGTAGGGCAGCCGGTCAACCAGGATGCGCACGCTCTGCCGCACGACCCACTCCAGGCGCTCGATCGCGGGACCGGAGGTGGCCCGCTCGTCGGCGACCATCTCGGACAGCCCGTCGAGCGCCCGGTCGAGAGCCCGGCCGAGCAGCTGCTCCTTGCCGGGCACGTGGTAATAGATGGCCGACTTGGTGACGCCGAGCGCTCTGGCCAGATCTTCCATGCTCGTCCCGTCGTAGCCGCGCTCGTTGAAGACGCTCACGGCGATGGAGAGCACGGACTCGGGGTCGTGCCCCCGCCGGCGCTGGCGGGTGGGGGTCGGGATGGCCATGTCGTTAATTATCGCTGGTTATCCGCTGGTCGATGACGCGTTTGAGTTTGCCGGCCGACCGCTCCAGCGTCTCAGGGTCCACCACCTCGACCTCCACGCTCACGCCAACGGTCGCCTTGACCAGGTGGCGCAGCGCCTCGCCCGCCTCCGGCCCGCCCGCGAAACCGGGGCGGGCCTCGACCCTGACCGTCATCACGTCGAGCCGTCCCGGGCGGGTCAGGTGGAGCTGGAAGTGCGGGGACAGGCCGGGCGTGCGCAGCACCAACTCCTCGATCTGGGTGGGGAACACGTTCACGCCCCGCAGGATGATCAGGTCGTCGGTGCGTCCGGTCACCTTCTCCATGCGGCGGAAGGCCGGCCGGGCGGTGCCCGGCAGCAGCCTGGTCAGGTCCCGGGTGCGGTAGCGGATGACGGGCATGGCCTCCTTGGTCAGGCTGGTGAGGACCAGCTCGCCCGACTCGGCCTGCTCGCCGGTGAGGGGATCGACCGTCTCGGGGTAGAAGTGGTCCTCCCAGACGTGCAGGCCGTCCTTGCTCTCCACGCACTCGTTGGCCACGCCGGGCCCCATCACCTCCGACAGCCCGTAGATGTCGACGGCGTGCAGGTCGAAGCGGTCCTCGATCTCCTCGCGCATCCGCTCGGTCCACGGCTCGGCGCCGAAGATCCCGATCCGCAGGGAGGACTCGCGCGGGTCCAGCCCTCGTGCCTCGAAC
This sequence comes from Nonomuraea sp. KM88, assembly GCF_052245635.1. Taxonomy (NCBI): domain Bacteria; kingdom Bacillati; phylum Actinomycetota; class Actinomycetes; order Streptosporangiales; family Streptosporangiaceae; genus Nonomuraea; species Nonomuraea sp. KM88. The sequence continues at coordinate 370,562 of NZ_JBQQCC010000002.1, forward strand.
TCGTCCAGCAGGGCCAGCATGTACGACGGCGTGACCATGACGATGCCGGGCCGGAAGTCGGTGATGAGCTGGACCTGCCGCGCCGTCATCCCGCCGGAGACCGGCACCACGGTGCAGCCCAGCCGCTCGGCGCCGTAGTGCGCGCCCAGGCCTCCGGTGAACAGGCCGTACCCGTAGGCCACGTGCACGATGTCGCCGGGCCGCCCGCCGGAGGCGCGGATCGAACGGGCCATGACCTCGGCCCACACGTCGATGTCGTTCCTGGTGTAGCCCACCACGGTCGGCCGGCCGGTGGTGCCGCTGGAGGCGTGGATCCTGACCACCTGCTCCCGCGGCACGGCGAACATGCCGAACGGGTAGCAGTCGCGCAGGTCCTGCTTCGTGGTGAAGGGGAACCGGGCCAGGTCGGCGAGCTCCACGCAGTCGTCGGGGTGCACGCCCGCCTCGTCGAACTTCCTCCGGTAGAGGGGGACGTTGCGGTAGGCGTGGTGGAGGGCGCCGCGCAGCCGTTCGAGCTGGAGCGCCATGAGCTCGTCGCGCGAGACCCGCTCGACAGGGTCGAGCTCGTCCTGGCCGGGGGGATCTCCTCGTCTCACGTCAACTCCCGGCTCCGGCCGCGGAACTCCGCGACCACCTGACCGTCCGGCCTGCTCACGGTGATGTCGTAGATGCCGCTGCGGCCGTAGCGGGTGCGTTCCGCGGCCGCGGCCACCAGCTCGTCGCCCGCGCGGGCGGGGGAGACGAACGTGATCTCCGCGCCCGCCGCCACCGTCACCGGGCCGTGGCTGTTGCACGCGCAGGCGAACGCCGTGTCGGCGAGCAGGAACACGTATCCGCCGTGGCACAGGTCGTGCCCGTTGATCATCTGGCCGGTCACGGTCATGCGGCACACCGCGCGTCCCTCGCCCAGCTCCATCAGCTCGATGCCCAGGGCGGCGGAGGCGGTGTCGGCCTCCATCATGCGACGCGCGCTCTCCAACGCAGGTCTCCCTTGTCAACTGACCGAATGTTCGGTAAACACTTCACCGTCCGGACGATCGCTGTCAAGAGGGTGAGCACCATGTTCGAACAGCACCGCGAGACCCTGGAGAAAGCCCTTTCCGCGATCGCCGGACGCGGTTACTGGAGTGCCTATCCCGAGTCGCCCAGTCCGCGCGTCTACGGCGAGGGCGCGGCCGAGCACGGCAAGGAGGCCTTCGAGTCGTACCTCGGCAAACCCTTCCCCCTCGACCAGCCGGGCACCGGGGCCTGGATCGGCGCGGAACGTTCGCCGTACGGGATCGACCTCGGCGTCACCTACCCGGAGCCGGTCGCCGGCGATCTGATCGAGGCCGCGAAGGCGGCGCTGCCCGCCTGGCGCGACGCCGGGCCCGAGGCGCGTGCGCTGGCCTGCGTCGAGATCGTCGACCGGATCAACAAGCGCGGGTTCGAGCTGGCCAACGCGGTGCAGCACACCACCGGGCAGGCGTTCGTGATGGCCTTCCAGGCGGGCGGGCCGCACGCGCAGGACCGCGCGCTTGAGGCCGTCGCCTACGCCTACGCCGCCATGACCTCCTCGGCCGCCGCCGCCCGCTGGGAGAAGCCCGCCAAGGGCGAGCCGCTGGTGATGGAGAAGCGCTTCACCGTCGTGCCCAGGGGCGTCGCGCTCGTGATCGGCTGCAACACGTTCCCGACGTGGAACGCCTACCCGGGGCTGTTCGCCTCGCTCGCCACCGGCAATCCGGTGATCGTCAAGCCGCACCCGCGCGCCGTGCTGCCGCTCGCGATCACGGTCCAGATCGCCCGCGAGGTGCTGGCCGAGGCCGGGTACGACCCCGCGCTCGTCACGCTGGCCGCCGAGGAGGGCAACGGCCTGGCCAGGACGCTGGCGACGCACCCCGACATCCGCATCGTGGACTTCACCGGGTCGACGGAGTTCGGCGACTGGCTGGAGCGGAACGCCACGCAGGCGCTCGTGCACACGGAGAAGGCCGGGGTCAACACGGTGGTCATCGACTCCACCGATTCCTGGAAGGGCATGCTGGGCAACCTGGCGTTCTCGTTGTCGCTCTACAGCGGCCAGATGTGCACGGCGCCCCAGAACATTCTCGTCCCCTCGGGAGGCATCGAGACCGACGAGGGGCACAAGAGCTTCGACGAGGTCGCCGCCGGGCTTGCCGCCGCCGTCGGGAGGCTGCTCGGCGACGACGCCCGCGCGGTCGAGCTGACCGGCGCGCTCGTCAACCCCGACGTGCTGGCCAGGGTGGAGGCGGCGCCGTCGCTCGGCGAGGTGGTGCTGGAGTCGCGGACGCCCGCGCATCCCGCGTTCCCCGACGCCGTGATCAGGACGCCGGTGATCGTCCGGGTCGATCCCGATCGGCCGGACGTCTACGGGCACGAGCACTTCGGCCCCGTCTCGTTCGTCATCCCCACGGGCTCGACGCGGGAGAGCCTCGACGTGCTGCGCCGCACGATCAAGGCCCGCGGCGCGCTCACCGCCTCCGCCTACTCCACCTCCTCCGACGTGCTCGACCAGGCCGAGCGCGCGGCCCTCGACGCCGGCGTCAACCTGTCGTGCAACCTGACCGGCGGCGTCTTCGTCAACCAGTCGGCCGCGTTCAGCGACTACCACGGCAGCGGCGCCAACCCGGCGGCCACGGCCTCGCTCACCGACCCCGGTTACGTCGCGGGCCGCTTCCATGTGGTGCAATCCAGGCGACCGGCATAATCCCCGTGCGCGAGGAGTGACATGACTGAGGTGTACCTGGTCGGCGGCGTGCGCACCCCCATGGGAAGGTACGGCGGCGCGTTGGCCGGCGTCCGCCCCGACGACCTGGCGGCGCTGGTCGTCGGCGAGGCGGTGCGCCGCAGCGGCGCCGATCCCGAGGCGTTCGACGAGGTGATCCTGGGCGCCGCCAACCAGGCGGGCGAGGACAACAGGAACGTCGCCCGCATGGCCACCCTGCTGGCCGGGCTGCCCGCGACGACGCCCGCGTACACCGTCAACCGGCTCTGCGCCAGCGGCCTGACCGCGATCGTCTCGGCCGCGCAGGCCGTGCGCGCGGGCGAGGCGGACCTCGTGGTGGCCGGCGGTGTCGAGTCCATGACCCGGGCTCCCTGGGTGATGGCCAAGCCGGGCACCCCCTGGGCGAAACCGGGCGAGGTGGCCGACACCTCGCTCGGGTGGCGCTTCGCCAACCCGCACTTCGACACGCGCGTCACGATGTCGATGGGCGAGACCGCCGAGGAGGTGGCCGCGCTCGACGGCATCACGAGGGAGGAGTCCGACGCCTGGGCGCTGCGCAGCCACACCCGGGCGGTGGCGGCAGCCAAGGAGGGCCGCTTCGCCGCCGACCTCGTCCCCGTCGGCGAGGTCACCGCCGACGAGGGCCCGCGCCCCGACACCTCGATGGAGCGCCTGGCGAAACTCAGGACGATCTTCCGTGCGGGCGGCGTCGTCACGGCGGGCTCGTCGTCCCCGCTCTCCGACGGCGCGGCGGCCGTGGTGGTCGCCGGCGAGGAGGCCGTACGCCGGCACGGACTGACGCCGCGGGCGAGGATCGTCGCCGGCGCGTCCGCGGGCGTGGAGCCACACCTGATGGGGCTGGGCCCGGTCCCGTCGACGAAGAAGGCCCTGGCCCGCGCCGGCTGGGAGTCCGCCGACACCGTCGAGATCAACGAGGCGTTCGCGCCGCAACTGCTCGCCTGCGTCCGCCGGCTCGGCCTGGACCCCGAGACGGTCAACGCCGACGGCGGCGCCATCGCGCTCGGCCATCCTCTGGGCTGCTCGGGCGCCCGCCTGGTCGTCACGCTGCTCGGCCGGATGGAGCGCGAGTCCGGCCGGCGCGGGCTGGCCAGCCTCTGCGTGGGCGTGGGCCAGGGCGTCGCGATGCTGGTGGAGGCCCCGTGAACGTGGCCGTGATCGGCGGCGGGCGGATGGGCGCGGGCATCGCGCAGGTCTTCCTGGCCGCGGGCGACCACGTCACCGTACGGGAGCCGCAGGCCGAGGCGGCCAGGCGGCGCATCGCCGAGGGCCTGGCCATCGCCGAGTCCAAGGGTTCGGTGGAGGACAAGGACGAGGCGCTGGCCCGCCTGGCCATGGCCGAGGTGCCCGCGGACGCCGACCTGGTGATCGAGGCGGTGCCCGAGGACGCGGCGCTCAAGGTCGAGGTGCTGGCCGAGGCCGAGGCCAAGGCCGGGGACGACGCCGTGCTGGCCACCAACACCAGCTCGCTGTCCATCGCCGAGCTCGCCGCCGCCCTCGACCGCCCCGAACGCCTGATCGGCCTGCACTTCTTCAACCCCGTCCCGGTCCAGCGGCTGGTCGAGATCGTCGTCACCGGATCCACCCCGGCCGCCGTGCTCGGCCGGGCGAGGGGGCACGTCGAGCGCATCGGCAAGACCGGCGTGGTGGTCAACGACTCGCCGGGGTTCGCCACCAGCAGGCTGGGGGTGCTGCTCGGGCTGGAGGCCATCCGCATGGTGGAGGAGGGCGTCGCCTCGGCCGAGGACATCGACACCGCGATGACGCTCGGCTACGGCCATCCGATGGGGCCGCTCAGGCTGAGCGACCTGGTGGGCCTGGACGTGCGGCTGGCCATCGCCGGCTATCTGCACGCCCGGCTCGGACCCCGCTTCGAGCCGCCCGCGCTGCTGCGGGAGAAGGTGGCCGCCGGTGAGCTGGGCCGCAAGACCGGGAAGGGCTTCTACCAGTGGTGATGTGATCGCGGAGAGTGAGGAGGGTGCGCGATGGCCAAGCCGTTCGCCTCGTCGGCGGATCTCGGTGAGAAGCGGCAGTCCCTGGAGACCCTGGCCGAGGGCGTCTACGCGCTCACGGCCGAGGGCGACCCCAACGTGGGCGCCGTCGAGGGAGAGGACTTCCTGGTCTGCTTCGAGGCCCTCGCGACGCCGGTGGCGGCCCGCGCGTGGCTGGCCAGGCTGCGCGAGCACACGGACAAGCCGATCCGCTACCTGGTGCTGTCGCACTACCACGCGGTGAGGGTGCTGGGCGCCTCCGCGTTCGGCGCCGACGTGATCGTGACGCACGAGAAGACCCGCGAGCTGATCGCCGAGCGCGGCGAGCAGGACTGGGCCAGCGAGTACGCCAGGATGCCCCGCCTGTTCAAGGAGCCGGCCTCGATCCCGGGGCTGACCTGGCCGACGGCGACGTTCAGCGACAGGTTCACCATCGACCTGGGCGGCGACCGCGGCGACCTGGTGCTGCACTACTGCGGCCGCGGCCACACCGAGGGAGACCTGGTGGCGTGGCTGCCCCGGCAGCGCATCCTGTTCGCGGGCGACCTGGTCGAGTCGCAGGCGGCCCTCTACACCGGCGACGCCTTCCACCGCGACTGGGCGTCGTCCACCCTCGACCGCGTGGCGTCGTTCGGGGCCGAGACGCTGGTCGGAGGCAGGGGAGCGGTGGCGCGCGGCGCGGGGGAGGTCGAGGCGGCCGTCGGCCAGACGCGCGACTTCCTCGCCGTCATGCTGCGCGAGGTGAGCGCGGCGGGCACGCTGAAGGAGGCGTTCGAGCGTGCTTATCGGGCCCTGGAGCCCCGCTACGGCTCCTGGCCGATCTTCGAGCACTGCCTGCCGTTCAACGTCTCCAGGCTCTGGGACGAGCTGCACGGCGTCGAGCGCCCGCGCGTGTGGACCGCCGAGCGCGACCGCGAGGTCTGGGACGAGCTCCAGTCATGAACGCCGGAAGGTCGCGGGGACGCGAAGCGGCCCCGCAGGTCGTGGGATCTCTTCCTCTGTCCGGGGTATGCGGGGCGTCCCCGCAGGTCGAAGCGGCCCCGCAGGTGATCGTCATCGGGGCGGGTCCGGTCGGGCTGAGCGCCGCGCTGCTGCTGGCCCGCTGGGGTGTCCGGGTGCTCGTGCTCGACCAGCGCGCGGAGCGGGGGCGGGGCGGATCGAAGTCGATCTGCCAGCAGCGCGACGTGCTGGACATCTGGTGCGCCGCCGGCGCGGGCCGGGTGGCCGAGGAGGGCCTGGCCTGGACCACCGCCCGCACCTACTACCGGGGCCGCGAGCTGTTCTCGTGGTCGTTCGAGCGCGAGGGCCCGCTGCCGGCCTGCGTGAACATCTCCCAGACCCGCACCGAGCAGATCCTCGACGCGGCGGTGGCCGCGCAGCCGCTCATCGAGGTGCGCTGGAACCACGAGGTCACCGGCATCACCCAGGACGCCTGCGGCGTCACCGTGCACTGCGGAGGACGGCTGCTGCGCGCGCCCTACGCGGTGGCCTGCGCGGGCGCCAGGGCGCAGCGGGTACGCGAGGCGCTCGGGGTCACGTTCGACGGGGAGACGTACGACGACCAGTTCCTGATCTGCGACATCAGGGCCGACCTGCCCGGCTGGGAGAACGAGCGCCGCTTCTACTTCGACCCCGCGTGGAACCCGGGCCGGCAGGTGCTGATCCATCCGTGCCCCGGCGGGACGTTCAGGATCGACTGGCAGATCGCGCCCGACTTCATCCCGACGGACGAGGACAGGGCGCGGAACATCAGGAAGGTCGTGGGGGACCGGCCGTACGAGTTGTTGTGGCACAGCACGTACCGCTTCCACTCGCGGCTGGCCTCCCGCATGCGCGCGGGCCGCGTGCTGCTGGCGGGCGACTGCGCCCACCTGGTGGCGCCGTTCGGGGCGCGCGGGCTCAACTCCGGCGTTCCCGACGCCGAGAACGCGGCCTGGAAACTGGCGTTCGTGCTCAACGGCTGGGCAGGGGAGGAGCTGCTGGAGACGTACCACACCGAGCGGCACGCGGCCGCGCTGGAGAACCTGGAGGTGACCGCCGCCACCATGCGGTTCATCGCGCCCAGGACCGTGGAGGAGCGGATGCGCCGGCGGGCCGCGCTGGAGGGCGGGCTCGTCGCGGAGATCGACTCGGGCCGGTTCGCGGAGCCCTTCTGGTACGTGGATTCGCCGCTCACGACGCCGGATTCGGCCAGGCCGTTTCCCGGCAGGCCGCCCAAGGGTTCACGCTGCGTGCCCGCGCCAGGGGTGATTCTTCCTGACGTGCCGTTGCCGGCGGGCAGGCTGCGGGAGTTCTGCCGGGACGGATTCCTGCTCCTCCTGGGTGAAATGTGCGATTCGCGTTTGTTTGTGCAGGTTATGGGCAAGGTCATTAAGGCACCGCACGCCGTACGTGGGTTCGCGGAGATGGACGGGACAGGCTCGCTCGCCGAGAAGCTCGGCGCCGGGCCCGATGAGGCATGGCTCATCAGGCCCGATTCCCACATCGCCGCGATCATCCCCCATGCGGGTCCGGAGTCGGTGGCGGTCGCTCTGAGTCGCGCTCTTGGCGACTTTCCCGACATTTGACCCCTAGAGGAGGACTGCGTGACTGGCCGTAGCTCGTTTCTGATCGTCGCGAACCGGTTGCCGGTGGACCGCACGATCGAGCCTGACGGAACGGCCTCGTGGCGCAGGAGTCCTGGCGGGCTCGTCACCGCGATCGCACCGGTGATGAAACGCCGCCACGGAGCCTGGGCCGGCTGGCACGGGGCGCCCGACGAGAAGCTGGAGCCGTTCGAGCAGGACGGCATGAACCTCGTCCCGATCCCGCTGTCCGCCAGCGAAGTCGAGCTGTACTACGAGGGCTTCTCCAACGCCACCCTGTGGCCGCTGTACCACGACGTCGTGGCGCCGCCGGTCTACCACCGGGAGATGTGGGAGGCCTACCGCTCGGTCAACGAGCGGTTCGCCGCCGCTGCCGCCGACGCCGCCGAGCAGGGCGCGGTCGTGTGGGTGCAGGACTACCAGTTGCAACTGGTGCCCGCGATGCTCCGCAGACTGCGGCCCGACCTGCGGATCGGGTTCTTCCTGCACATCCCGTTCCCGCCGACGGAGCTGTTCTGGCGGCTGCCGTGGCGCAAGGAACTGGTCGAAGGGCTGCTCGGGGCCGATCTGGTGGGCTTCCAGCTGCCCGGTGGCGCCTCCAACTTCCGCAGGTTGTGCCGGCGGCTGCTCGGGCTGCCGTACAAGGGGAACGAGATCTTCCTCGACGACCGCATCGTGACCACCCAGGCGTTCCCGATCTCCGTGGACTTCGCGCACCTCGACTCGCTCGTGCGCGAGCCGCACATCGCGGCGCGGGCCAAGGAGATCAGGGTCGAGCTGGGCGACCCCGAGCACGTGCTGCTCGGCGTCGACCGCCTCGACTACACCAAGGGCATCGGACAGCGGCTGGAAGCGTTCGGCGAGCTGCTCAAGGACGGGCGGCTGCGGCCGAACGAGGCGGTGTTCGTGCAGATCGCCACGCCGAGCAGGGAACGGGTGGAGGAATATCGGCGCCTGCGTGACGACATCGAACTGCAGGTGGGCCGGATCAACGGCGAGCACGCGCAGCTCGGCTACCAGCCCGTGCAGTATTTCCACCAGTCGTACGACCAGGAGGAACTGGCCGCGCTCTATCTCGCCGCCGACGTCATGGTCGTCACCCCGCTGCGTGACGGGATGAACCTGGTGGCCAAGGAGTACGTCTCCTGCCACCACGACCTGAACGGCGCGCTGGTGCTCAGCGAGTTCACCGGGGCGGCGGACGAGCTGCGCCAGGCGTACCTGGTCAACCCGTACGACGTGGAGGACGTCAAGCGCCAGATGATGGCGGCGATGCGGGCCACGCCGCACGAGCTGGCCCGGCGGATGCGCACCATGCGCCGCCGGGTGGCCACCTACGACGTGGACCGCTGGGCGAACGAGTTTCTCAATGCCCTGGAGTCACCTGCTTCACAGCCTTCCACGCGTCGTAACGCTTCTTGGCGGTCCGGTTGACCACGATCTGGGCCACGGACATGCCGACGCCCATCAGGACGGCGTAGCCGATGGCCTCGCCCAGGCTGACCTCGGGTGAGTCGGTGTCGACAGGAGGCTCCTTGCCGGTCGCCTTCACCCAGACGAACCCGAGGAGCTTCCTGGCCGCCCAGGCCGTCACGAGCCCCACCAAGCCGCCGATGACCCGCCAGGCCACGTCTGGCTTGTCCTCCGCCATACCGATCTCCCTTCCCGTTGGTAACGAACACTAGTCTGTACCGCTTGCCGTGCGCCGAAGCCGTAGCATAAGGAGGCATGACTCAACAGCGACCAGGCCATGCCTCCATGCCGGAAAAGCCGACTCTCGATGGCTTGGAGCAGGTATGGGTAGCTCGCTGGGACGCTGAGGGCACCTACCGCTTCGACAGGTCCGTGCCGCGCGAGCGGGTCTACTCCATCGACACGCCGCCGCCGACCGTGTCGGGCTCGCTGCACATCGGGCACGTCTTCTCCTACACCCACGCCGACATCATGGCCCGCTACCAGCGGATGACCGGAAAATCGGTGTTCTACCCCATCGGCTGGGACGACAACGGCCTGCCCACCGAGCGCCGGGTGCAGAACGTCTACGGCGTGCGCTGCGACCCGTCGCTGCCCTACGACCCTGACTTCGTCCCGCCGGACAAGCCGGGCAAGCGCGAACTCCCCGTCTCGCGGCGCAACTTCGTGGAGCTGTGCCACAAGCTGACCGCACTCGACGAGCGGGCGTTCGAGGAGGTGTGGCGGCGGGTCGGCCTGTCGGTCGACTGGTCGCTGCTCTACACCACGATCAGCGACGAGTCCCGGGCGGTCTCCCAGCGGGCGTTCCTGCGCAACCTGAGGCGCGGCGAGGCCTACCTCGCCGAGGCGCCCACGCTGTGGGACGTCACCTTCCGCACCGCCGTCGCGCAGGCCGAGCTGGAAGACCGCGAATGGCCCGGCGCCTTTCACCGGATCTCCTTCTACGGCGAGCGGGGTCCGGTCTGGATCGAGACGACCAGGCCCGAGCTGATCCCGGCGTGCGTGGCGCTGGTCGCGCACCCCGACGACGAGCGTTACCAGCCGCTGTTCGGCACGTCGGTGCTGACGCCGCTGTTCGGCGTCGAGGTGCCGGTGCTGGCACACCGCCTGGCCGAGCCCGACAAGGGCACCGGCATCGCGATGATCTGCACGTTCGGCGACGTCACCGACGTGACCTGGTGGCGCGAGCTGCGGCTGCCGACCCGGCCGGTCATCGGCTGGGACGGCCGGCTGCTGCCGGAGCCGCCCGAGGGCGTCGACGCCGAGCCGTACAAAGAGCTGGCGGGCAAGACCGTCCACAGCGCGCGCGAGCGCATCGTGGAGCTGCTGCGCGAGTCCGGCGACCTGGAGGGCGAGCCCCGTCCTGTGCAGCGCACGGTGAAGTTCTACGAGCGCGGCGACAGGCCGCTGGAGATCGTCACCACCCGTCAGTGGTACATCCGCAACGGCGGCCGCGACGAGGAGCTGCGCGAGCGGCTGCTGCAGCGGGGCGGCGAGCTGGCGTGGCACCCGCCGCACATGCGCGTGCGCTACGACAACTGGGTGCAGGGCCTCACCAGCGACTGGCTGATCTCCCGCCAGCGCTTCTTCGGCGTGCCCTTCCCGGTCTGGTATCCGGTCGACGAGTCCGGGCAGCCCGTCCACGACGCGCCGATCCTGCCGGCCGAGGACGCCCTGCCGGTCGACCCGTCCTCCGACGTTCCGCCCGGCTACACCGAGGACCGGCGCGGCGCGCCCGGCGGATTCGTGGCCGACCCCGACGTCATGGACACCTGGGCCACCTCGTCGCTGACACCGCAGATCGCCGGCCGCTGGGAGAGCGACGACGACCTGTTCAGGCGGGTCTTCCCGGCCGACCTGCGGCCGCAGGCGCACGAGATCATCCGCACCTGGCTGTTCTCGACCGTGGTCAGGTCGCACTACGAGTTCGGCGGGCTGCCGTGGAGCGACGTGGCGATCTCGGGGTGGATCCTCGACCCCGACCGCAAGAAGATGTCCAAGTCCAAGGGCAACGCCGTCGTCACCCCGCTCGACCTGCTGGACAAGCACGGCTCCGACGCCGTGCGCTACTGGGCGGCCAACGGGCGCTACGGCGTCGACACCGCCTTCGACGCCGGGCAGCTCAAGATCGGCCGGCGGCTGGCGATCAAGATCCTCAACGCCTCGAAGTTCGTGCTCGGGCTGGCCGGCAGCGAGGGCGACGTCACCGAGCCGCTCGACCTGTCGATGCTGGCGGCCCTCTCCGACGCCGTACGCGAGGCGGGGGAAGGGCTCGCCGCCTACGACCACACCAGGGCGCTGGAGGCCGTCGAGCGCTTCTTCTGGGCGTTCTGCGACGACTACCTCGAGCTGGTCAAGGCCCGCGCCTACGAGTCCGGCCCCGCCGCGGCCTCCGCGCACGCGGCGCTGCGGCAGGCCCTCGACGTGCTGCTGCGGCTGTTCGCGCCGTTCCTCCCCTTCGTGACCGAGGAGGTGTGGTCGTGGTGGCGCGAGGGCTCGGTCCACCGCGCGCCGTGGCCCCAGGCTGAACGCGGCGACGGTGACCCGGCGGTGCTGGCCGTGGCCTCAGAGGTGCTCGGGCGGGTGCGCAAGGCCAAGTCGGAGGCCAGGCTGTCGATGCGGGCCGAGGTCAGCAGGCTGACCGTCACGGGCCCTGAGACCGCGCTCGTGCGGCAGGCCCAGGACGACCTGTGCGCGGCGGGCAACGTCGAGGAGTTCGTCCTGGAGCACGGTGACGCGCTGCGAGTCGAGGTCCATCTCGGCTGACGTCCGCACGCCGGGCGCCCCATGGCGGGCGCCCGGCGTCAGCGGCCCCTGCTGACGTCCTTGTGCAGGGCGAAGAAGAGCGAGTTCCGGCGCCGGCCGGGCACGACCAGCGGCGCGCGCCGGGCACGACGGCGTCAGGGCAGCCCGCGGGCGATCACGCCGGGGTGATAACCGCGCGCATCCGCCGCCGGGACGTGCCAGTCTTGAACCGTGCTTCCCGACCGCCCAACCAATCTCGTGCCGCCCGTCCTGGCCAAGATGGCCGCATGGTGCGGGTGCCTGATCCTCGTCGGCGTGGTCGTCTACTACTTCGTCCAGGTCATCGCCGGGCTCACGTTCGTGGCGCTGCCCGTGGCGATCGCGCTGCTGCTGACCGCGCTGCTGTTCCCGTTGACCAACGCCCTGCGCCGCGCCGGCATGCGGCCCATCTACGCCACCTGGCTCACCATGCTGGTGGCGCTGGCCGTGCTGGCCGGCACCGGCTGGCTCGTCGGGGCGCGGGCCAGCGAGGAGTTCCCCAACCTCGTCCGGCAGGTCCAGGAGACCGCCAGGTCCGTGCAGGAATGGCTGATCAGCGGCCCGCTGCAGCTGGAAGAGGCGCAGATCATCGGCTACGTCGACGAGGTCGTCGACATGGTCAACGCGCAGCGCACGGCCATCACCGGCACCGTCCTGTCGGCCGGCGCGGTGGCCTTCGAGGTGCTCGCGTCCATCGTGCTGCTGCTCTTCGTGACGTTCTTCCTGCTCAAGGACGGCGACCGCATCTGGGCGTGGTTCCTCAAGGCGTTCGGCGGCGTGGCTCCGCGCGTCGACCGTGCGGGGCGGGCCGCGTGGACCACGCTCTCCCACTACGTTCAGGGCACCGTGGCCGTGGCCGCCGTACACGGCCTGATCATGGGGTTCGTGCTGGCCGGCATGGGGGTGCCGCTGTGGGCGCCGCTTGCCGTGCTGATCTTCTTCGCCAGTTTCATCCCCATCGTCGGCATCTTCTTCGCGGGCACCGTCGCCACGCTCGTCACGCTGGGCGCCAAGGGTCTCATCTTCGCGCTGATCTTCCTCGGCATCCTCGTCATCGAGCAGCAGCTCGAGAACCACGTGCTCCAGCCGCTGATCGTGGGCCGGGCACTCAACTTCCACCCGCTCGCCATCATCCTGGTGCTGGCCGTCGGGGGCATCCTCGCGGGCATCGCGGGGGCCGCCGTGGCGGTGCCGGTGGCGGCGGTGATCTACCGGGCGCTCCCGGAGCTGCGTTCGAGCCGTCCCGCTCTGCCACCACCGGACCACACGTCCCCCGCCCCGGCCGGACCCGAGCCGGCCACGCCCGGTGACATCCCCGGCCCTCGTCCGGCCGCCGGCTCGGGTGAGACCGGAGACGTCCCCCGGCCCAGGGACGGCGACGCCGGTGAGCACACGGACGGCACGGAGGCGCGCTCCGAGGCCGCCGCTCCGCAGGATCGCACCGCCGCCAGTCCGCGGGGTGACGGTCCCGAGCAGGGCGGGGACGACGCCGATCCACGTCCATAGGCCGCTTGACCGCCGAGAAGCTCGGGCACGCCGCCGCGTCGTGTGAACAGTGCGGCGACGACGGGCGGCCGGGCTGGGCGGGTGGCGAAACGGGGTGAGTGGGGCTGGAAGGTGCGTGGTCAGCTGGCCGGGAAGGCGTGCGGTCGAGGGGCCGGTGGGAGGTGGGAGGGGGAAGACGGACGGCGGGTGCGCGGACACGGAGTAACCTCGTCACCCGTGACGCGTTCCTCCGTGACCGGCCCGCGCCTCCCCGTCCCCGTGGGCACGACACTCCACCTGCGTGCCTGGTGCAACGGCAACGCGGGCCGGAAGGCGTACCTTGAGGCTGAGGGGCGAATCGGCGCCATCGGCGGCTCGGTCGCCGTCCGCGCGGCGGCCCCGTGCATCGAGGTGAACATGGAACACTTCGCCAAGCACGGCGATCGGTCAGGCATCGCCGCCGAACACGACTACGAGGTGAACCCTTGACCAACGCAGGTGCGGGCCCCGAGGTCCTCATCCAGCGGCTCGACGCCGAGCTGCCGATGCCGTCCTACGCCCACCCCGGTGACGCGGGCGCCGACCTCTACGCGGTCGAGGACGTCGAGCTGATGCCCGGCGAGCGGACCGTCGTCGGCACGGGAGTGGCGATCGCCCTTCCCGACGGCTACGCCGCGTTCGTGCACCCGAGGTCGGGGCTGGCATCCCGGCACGGTGTCACCCTGGTCAACGCGCCCGGCACGGTCGACGCCGGATACCGCGGCGAGATCAGGGTGACGCTGATCAACACCGACGCCAAGGAACCGTTCCGCCTCCGGCGGGGCGACCGGATGGCGCAGCTCGTGGTCCAGCGGGTGGAGCGCGCGGCCTTCTACGAGGTCCAGCGCCTGCCCGGTTCGGTGCGCGGCGCCAACGGATTCGGATCTACAGGACGCTGACCAGCGGGCCGCGCCCGCGGCCCTTCGACATGGCGGGCCGCCAGGCGGCCCGGTGAGCAAGGAGAGTGAGGAACGTGTTCCGACGTCGTCGTCGTGAGCAGCCGGAACAGGCGATCGAGCAGGAGTCTGCCGCGCCCACCCGAGAGTCCGGCCCGTGGGACGCCGACGAGCCCCACCCCGGCACCGACAGGATCGACCTCGGCGGCCTGCGGCTGCCGCACAATCCCGACTTCGACGTACGGCTGGCGTCGGTCGGCGACCAGCACGTCGGCGTCGTGGCTCTGTACGAAGACAGCTCGCTGCAGTTGCAGGCCCTGGCCGCGCCGCGCAGCTCGGGGTTGTGGGACGAGGTCAAGGCCAAGATCCTGGCACAGGCCAAGCACCTGGAGGAGCGGGAGGGCCCGTTCGGCAGCGAGTTGACCGGCGAGATGAAGGCCGACGGCAACAGCAGGCCCGCCCGCTACCTCGGCATCGACGGGCCGCGCTGGTTCCTGCTCGCGGTGATCTCCGGCAAGGCGGCCGTCGACGAGACGGTCGCGACGGCGTACATCGACTTCATCAAGGACGTCGTGGTGGTGCGGGGCGACGAGCCGATGGCGCGCGAGGAGCCGATCCCGCTGCGCCGCCCCAACGAGCCGGGAGCCGAGCAGCAGCAGGAGCAGCAGGGGTTCAACCCGTTCAGGAGAGGGCCGGAGATCAGTGAGATTCGCTGACGGCTGACATCACATAGGCTGGCTCCATCATGAGTACGGCAGAGCCCCAGAAACGCAGGGGATTGCGCGGGTTCTTGAGTCGGCTGGCATCTTCCCAGTCCGAGATCGAGGCCCAGGAGCTGAGGGAAGACGCCGATGAGGTCGGCGCCACCCCGATCGCCTCGTGTGGCGGGCGCCGGCGCTTCTGCGTGGCGGGTACGCTACGTACAGTGACATTGCGCCCGAGGGGTGGTGCTCCCGCGCTTGAGGCCGAGCTCTATGACGGGTCAGACGTGATCGACCTGGTCTGGCTCGGCCGACGCAAGATCGTGGGCATCGAGCCCGGCCGCACGGTCAAGGCCGAGGGCCTGGTCAGCATGCAGGACGGGCGCAAGGTGATGTTCAATCCGCGTTACGAGCTGCGCCCAGGGAGTTGATCGAGTGAGTGCCGAGGCAGAAGAGGCCGCCCACGACACGGTTGAGGCGGCGGTGCGGGCCCAGCTCGCCAAGGCCTTCGGCGGCGTGCGCGGCATCATCGAGGCGGCGGTCCCCACGATCGCCTTCACGGTGTCCTGGATCACCACAGAGGACCTGAAGCTGTCGTTGATCATCAGCGTCGCCCTGTCGGTGGTGCTGCTGGCGGTCAGGATCGTGCAGCGGTCCACGCCGCAGTTCGTGATCAACAGCCTGATCGGCATCGCGATCGGCGCGTTCTTCGCCAGCCGCACGGGCGACGCGAAAGACTATTTCCTGCCCGGCATCCTCTGGAACGCCGCCTACATGCTCGCCATGCTGGTGTCGATCGTCACGCGCTGGCCGGTCGTCGGATTCCTGATCGGCTCGGTCACGGGCGATCCGACGGCCTGGCACAAGGACCAGGGCATCGTGCGGCTCTGCACCCGGCTGACGTGGCTGCTCCTGTTGCCGTGCGCGGTGCGGGTGGCCGTGCAGGGGCCCGTCTACCTGTTCGGAGGCGGCGACCAGGCGGTGGCGGCGCTCGGATTCGCCAAGATCGTGATGGGCTGGCCGCTCCAGGTGGCCGCGTTCGCCGCGATGTTGTGGGTGCTCGGCCGCGGTCGCACCCCCGCCAATCCGGCCGCGCCGGTCTGACCGTTCCGCGACGACGCCCGCCCCGCCCTTGCGCGTCCTGCGGCGGCAGAGGGCTCAGCGGTCGTCGTGGTCCGGGTCGAAGGCGGTGGGCTCGGCGGGAAGGGTGTAGCGCCTGCCGATGAGGTCTGCCACCCGCTGCCTGCTCTCCGCGGGCTGCGGCTCGTCCGCCCGCTCCAGCTCCGCCACCTCGTCGGCGAGGCCGGCGTCCCCGAGGCAGTCGCGGATCCACTGTGAGTAGTCGCCCCTGTGCAGGTGGTGCAGCCAGGTGTCGTCGTCCACGCCCTCGGCCAGCTCGACGAAGGTGTGCAGGTTGCGCGCCCGCAACCGCAGCCGCTCGCCGGGTCCGGTGAAGTAGAAGCTCTTGTCCTTGGCCATGGTGCCCGCCGCGTACTTGCGGCGGTGCCGGGTGCGTTCGACGGTCGCGGGCGTGAGGGTGAGGTGCCGGGCCGTCTCGTCCCCGCGCTGCCACAGCGCGATGTCGCCATCGGCGACCGGGTCGAGTGAGGGCGTCTCCTGGGCGAGGGCGCCGGCGAATGCGGCGAGCGTGCTTTCGGGCTTTTTGCCCACCGCGATCGTGGTCGTCACCAGGCGCAGCGCCTCGGTGCTCACCGCCTCGGGATGCACGGTGATCATCAGCAACGATCCGAGGTCGGCGGCCTCGCCCAGCGGCACCCGCCGCACCTCGGCGGGCAGCAGGTGGTGGGCCTCGTCGACGACCACCCAGTGCGGGTGGCCGAGCTTGGCGCGCACGCCGGTCAGCCGGGGCAGCAGCTCGGCGAAGTACGTGGGGCGGTCGCGCAGCTGCAGGCCGATCAGGTTGACCACGACGCTCTGCCGCGGCTGCTCCAGCACGTGCGCGACCTCCTCCACGCCGGGCACCCGGTCCGGGTCGCCGAGCACGGTGATACCCGGGTAGTCGGCGTAGTCGCCCTCAGGGTCCACGATCACGCACTGGTAGCCGTCGCCGACGAGCCGCTCCAGCAGCGCCGTCGTCACCGTGGACTTGCCGCTGCCCGAGGGGCCCGCCACCAGGAGCCCGGAGCCGTACGGTCGCAGCCGCACCTCCTCGTTGCCGCGATGGCCAAGCAGGACGTGACGGCGCGGCACGTCCACCGCGTCCAGGTCGCCCGAGAGCATCATCCCGGCCAGTTCGGCCACCCCGTCGCCGGCCTCACCCGCCAGGGGCAGGTCGCACGAGTCCCTGAGCGCGGGCAGCGCGTTGGCGACGGCGGCGCCGCACTCGGCGGCGGTCAGGAACGCGTGGTCGTTCTCCCCGTCGCCGATCGCGACCGAGCTGTGCGCCGACAGCGACAGCCGGTCGAGGGCGGCGGCCAGGCCGCTCGCCTTGTTCACGCCCGGCGGCAGCACCATGACGGCGCCCTTGTTGTAGATCACCTGCAGCTCCAGCCCGAGGTCCCGGATGGCCGCCAGGACGCGCACGTCGTGCGGTTCGCGCGTGGCGACCACCACCTGCCCCACGCCGAGCGGGCTGACCCCTTCGCCGCGCAGCCGGTCGGCCAGCGCGGCGGGCGGAGGCGTGGCCAGGGCGTCGCGGGTGCGCTGCCCCGGGTCGTACAGCAGGCCGCCGTTCTCGGCGACGATCAGGTCGAACAGGCCGGGGTGCGGGAACACGGTGAGCAGGTCGTCGAGCTCGCGCCCGGTGACCAGCACGAGTTTGATGCCGGCGCGGGAGAGCCGTTCCAGCGCCTCGATCGTCGTCTCGGTCACGTGGCCCGCGCGGGCCAGGGTCCCGTCATAGTCACAAGCCAGCACGTTGTGGCGCATGGGCTCCCCCTACCCGCCGATCGCGGGACATCCAGCCGGGGCGCCGAAAGTCGCAGACGTTAAAGACCTCGGGAAGTAACCCTTAAGTACGCGATCCGCTACGGAGGGTAAGAAAGCCGGTGGAACTGCCCGCTCACTCGTACGGGAGCCATCATGCTCAGAAGCGTTGTCGCCGCCCTTGCCCTGACCACCACGGCCCTGCTGCTCGCGGCCGTGCCCGCCATCGCCGATGACGACACCGACCCGCAGAACCTGACCTGCGGCAAGAACGTCAGCAGCGAGACATACGTCGACATTCCCTACCAGTCGCCGCGTAGCCACAGATTCTGCGCCGACAAGGACGACCCCAACCGGTTCAACGAGTTCGTCTGGGAGTCCTGAAAGGCGGCGCGACCCCCTAGCACGCCGCTCGCGAGGGGGCCTTCCGTCAGTGCTGCGACAGCAGGTGGGCCAGCTCCTGCTCGACCTCCTGGTTGGCCACGAAGAGCAACTCGTCGCCCGCCTCCAGCGGATCGTCGGCCGTGGGGACGAGCACCCTCCCCTCGCGCAGGATCGCCACCAGGGCGGCGTCCACGGGCCACGGCACCGAGCCGGCCCGATGGCCCACAACGGGGGCGTCGTCGGCGAGGGTGAGCTCGACCAGGTTGGCCTGCCCCTGGCGGAACGTCATCAGGCGCACCAGATCACCGACGCTCACCGCCTCCTCCACCAGCGCGCTCAGCAGGCGCGGGGTCGAGACGGCCACGTCGACGCCCCACGACTCGTTGAACAGCCACTCGTTGTTGGGGTGGTTGATGCGGGCGACCACGCGCGGCACGCCGTATTCGGTCTTGGCCAGCAGCGACACCACCAGGTTGACCTTGTCGTCGCCGGTGGAGGCCACCACGACGTGGCAGTTGTTGAGCCCGGCCTCGTCGAGGGAGGCGATCTCGCAGGCGTCGGCGAGCAGCCACTCCGCGCGCGGCACGCTGTCGATCTTGATGGCGCCGGGGTCGACGTCGATGAGCAGCACGTCGTGGCCGTTCTCCAGGAGCTCGGCCGCGATGGAGCGGCCCACGGCGCCCGCTCCGGCGATGGCGACGCGCATCAGTCTTCCTCTTCCGGTGCCGCGGCCAGCACCTTGTTGATCCGGTCCATGTCGCTCTCGGCGGCGATGACGTGCAGCACGTCGCCCTCCTGCACCACCGTGTCGGGCCCGATGGTCACGGCCTCGCCCATGCGGTTGATGAAGGCGACGCGAGCCCGCGCCCGCTCCTCGAGCTCGACGACGCGGGTGCCGATCCAGGCCGGGTGCGCGGCCGTCTCGGCCAGGACGACGGTGCCGGTGGGGTCGCGCCAGAGCGGCTCGGCGCCCTCGGGGAGGATGCGGCGCATGATCTGGTCGGCGGTCCAGCGTACGGTCGCCACCGTCGGGATGCCCAGCCGCTGGTAGACTTCGGCCCGGCGGGGGTCGTAGATGCGGGCCACCACGTTGTCGACACCGAACGTCTCACGCGCCACGCGGGCGGAGATGATGTTGGAGTTGTCGCCGCTGGAGACCGCCACGAACGCGGTCGCGGACTCGACGCCCGCCTCGGTGAGCACGTCGCGATCGAAGCCCACACCCGTCACCCGCCGCCCGCGGAACCCGGCCCGCAGCCGCCGGAACGCCTGCGGGTCGCGGTCGATGATGGCGACGGAATGACCGCCGTCTTCGAGGATGTGCGCGAGGGTCGAACCCACCCGGCCACATCCCATGATCACAATATGCATTTCCCCCCGCATGTTCGCGGTCGGCAGGTTGCTCGACACCAGTATGGCCCGATGGGGGCTGCCGCGTTCGATCGCCCTGGCAGAGGACTAGCATCTCGTTACGTGTCGAAGGTGACGGATCTCGTCAAACGCGTGCTCGTGGGACGTGCCTTGCGTAGCGGGCAGCTCCACGAGCAGCTCCTGCGTAAACGCATCGCCCTGCCCGTCTTCGCGAGTGACGCCCTCTCGTCCGTGGCGTACGCGCCCCAGGAGATCCTCGTCATCCTCTCGCTCGCGGGAGCCTCCTTCTACGCCTACAGCCCGTGGGTGGCGCTCGCCGTCGTGGTCGTCATGCTCACGGTCGTGGCGTCGTACCGGCAGAACGTGCACGCCTACCCCAGCGGCGGCGGCGACTACGAGATCGCGACCACCAACCTCGGCAGCAACGCCGGGCTCACCGTGGCCAGCGCTCTCATGGTCGACTACGTGCTGACCGTCGCGGTGTCCGTCGCCAACGGCGTCGACTACGTCGGCGCCACGATCCCGTTCGTCGGCCAGCACAAGACCGCCGTCGCCGTCGTCATCGTCGTCCTGCTGACCGTGGTCAACCTGCGCGGCATCCGCGAGTCGGGCGCCGCGTTCGCCGTCCCGACGTACGCGTTCATGGTCGCCGTCCTGGGGCTGATCGCCTGGGGCGGGTTCCGGCTGCTGATCCTGGACGAGCAGATCCAGGCGCCCAGCGCCCACTTCACCATCGAGCCCGAGCAGACCAACCTCACGGCCTTCGCCGCGGCGTTCCTGATCCTGCGCGCGTTCTCCTCCGGCTGCGCGGCCCTGACCGGCGTCGAGGCCATCAGCAACGGCGTGCCCGCGTTCAGGAAGCCCAAGAGCAAGAACGCCGCCACCACGCTGCTGATGATGGGGCTGGTGGCGATCAGCATGTTCAGCGGCATCATCGCCCTCGGCCTCGCGTCAGGGGTGAAGGTGGCCGAGCCGTCGGTGGTCGCCGAGGACCTGCTCAGGCCGGACGGCACCCCCGTCGGCCCTGGCTACTACCAGCAGCCGATCATCTCCCAGGTGGCCGACGCGGTGTTCGGGGGCGGGTCGATGCCGTTCATCGTCGTCTCGGCGGTGACGGCGCTGATCCTCTTCCTGGCCGCCAACACGGCCTTCAACGGCTTCCCCGTGCTCGGCTCGATCCTGGCCCAGGACCGCTACCTGCCGCGCCAGCTGCACACCCGCGGCGACCGGCTGGCCTTCTCCAACGGCATCGTCATTCTGGCGCTCGGCGCGTGCCTGCTCCTCTGGGGGTTCGACGCGGACGTCAGCCGCCTGCTCAACCTCTACATCGTCGGGGTCTTCGTCTCGTTCACGCTGAGCCAGACCGGCATGGTCATCCACTGGACCCGCCATCTGAAGACCGAGACCGAGCCCAGGATCCGGCACCAGATGTACCGCTCCCGCGCGATCAACTTCTTCGGGGCGATCATGACGGGGCTGGTGCTCATCGTGGTGCTGCTGACGAAGTTCCTGGTCGGGGCGTGGATCGTGGTGATCGTGATGCCGATCCTGTTCCTCATGATGAAAGGCATCAGGCGCCACTACGACAACGTGGCGGCCGAGCTGGAGATCTCCGAGGACTACGAGCCGGCCATGCTGCCCGCGCGCAACCACGCGATCGTACTGGTCTCGAAGATCCACAAGCCGACCATGCGCGCCCTCGCGTACGCCCGCGTCACCCGGCCGTCCACGCTGGAGGCCGTCACCGTGGGCGTCGAAGGGGAGGACGCGCGCAGGCTGCAGGAGGAGTGGGAGCGCCTCGGCATCCCGGTGCCGCTCAAGATGCTCGACTCGCCCTACCGCGAGATCACCCAGCCCGTCCTCGACTACGTCAAGACGCTGCGCAGGCGCTCACCGCGCGACGTGGTGACCGTGTTCATCCCCGAATACGTGGTCGGCCACTGGTGGGAGCACCTGCTGCACAACCAGAGCGCGCTCCGGCTGAAGGCGCGCCTGCTGTTCAAACCGGGAGTCATGGTGACCAGCGTGCCCTGGCAGCTGCACTCCTCCGACCGGCTCAAGGGCAGGCCCGAGCCGTTCGCGCCCGGCGCGGTACGGCGTCCCGCGCAGCAGAGCGACGACGAAGGGCGGGTCAGTTCCCGCTGATCAGCGCGCGCAGCCTGCCGGTGTCGTCGGCGCTCCAACCCGGCGGCGGGGCCACGGCGGTCCACCCGTCCACGATGTCGGAGTTGTAGCGGTGCCCGTGCCCGGGCGGCACCGACAGCGCGGCCGTCATGTCCACCAGCACCTGCCAGAACGTCACCAGCGGGAACCAGTTCATCTGCGGGTTCATGCCCGGCGCCCGCGGCTCCTCCAGCCAGGCCGGCCTGCGGTAGATCAGCTCCGGCGTCCACCACACCACCGGGTCGGAGGCGTTCTGCAGGTAGACCACGCGAGGGTGCGGCCACGGGCCGGGCGGGCGGCTCAGGTCGGCGGGGCGCTGGGCGAACCTGGCCGTCCTGCCGCCGTCGTAGACCGGCCGCCACACGGGGCTGCCGGGCTCGCGGCCCTCGGTGAGCCGCCGCCAGATCGGGTCGGCGTTCGGCGGCCCGACGAACAGCGCACCGTCCGTCCTGGCCGCCATGTCGTCCAGGTCGCTGAACGCCCGCTCCAGCTCGTACGAGCCCAGGCTCTCCCCCGACACCACCAGCCGCGGCCGGTCGTCGGGCGGCAGCAGGGCCAGCCGGGCCTGCACCGCCTCGAACAACGCCTTGCCCGCGGCCGCCGCCCTGCCCCTGTCGACCAGGAACGACACCCAGCTCGGGAGGTAGGAGTACTGCACCGCGACCATGGCGGAGCGGCCGTTGTACATGTACTCGAGCGCGTCGGCGACGTGCTCGTCCACCCAGCCGGTGCCGGTCGTGCCGAGCACGGCGATGATCGACCGGTCGAACGCGCCGGTGCGCTCCAGCTCGCGCACGGCCAGCGCCGCCTGCGCCTCGGGGGTGGCCGCGGCTTCGAGGCCGACGTACACCCTGATGGGCTCGGCGGCCGGACGGCCGGAGAAGGCGGTCAGCAGGGAGGGGGTGACGGCGCTGCCGGCGAAACTGCGGCCCTCCCTGCCCAGCGACTCCCAGCTCACCAGCGAGCCCGGGCCGCCCGACAGGGAACGCGACACGGGCGGGCGCACGCCCGGATTGGTGCCCTTGTTGGCGACCGACGAGACGTCGCTCACCCTGGCCACGAACCCGGAGAACAGCACGTCGTTCGCCAGCACCCCCACCAGGACGGCGATGACCAGCACGCCGATGGCGTGCCCCGCGAACGACGGCACGTACCGGTCCAGCCAGCCGATCAGCTTGCGGCCGCCCAGGCGTACCAGCCTGCACAGGAACAGGATCACGGCGAACAGGCCGAGGGCCACGGCGAGGATCACCGGAGGGAACCAGGTGATCCGCGTGTCCATGCCCATGAGGGCCCGCAGGTCGCGCTGCCAGTCGTAGCTGTACCAGAGCGTGATCGCGCCCACCGCGGCGCAGCCCGCGATCAGGACCTGCCAGGCGATCCACCGTGCCCGCTCGGACGGCCGGTAGCGGATCACCGAACGCGCCAGCGCGCCCAGCGCCGCTCCTGCCGCGTAGCCGATGATCCCGGTGACGGCGCCCATGACCCCCTGCAGGAGCCACGTGCGGGGCAGCAACGACGGCGTCAGCGAGGCGCAGGCGAACAGCACGGCCAGCAGCGTCCCCCCGAATCCGAGCCGCCGCCGCACCACCCGCCCCTCGTTCACGATCACCTAGGGTAACGGCCCGCCCGTAGCGGACGGCGCCTCCCCCGCCCGTGACAGCCCGCCGCGCCCGCGCACATAGGGTGTCGGTGTGGAACAGGCATCTCTCGAGTTGACGGTAGGTCCGGTCGCCCATGGCGGCTGGTGCGTGGCACGCCACGAAGGGCGCGTGGTCTTCGTCCGCCACGCCTTGCCCGGCGAGCGGGTGATCGCCGACGTCACCGAGGAGACCACCCGGTTCCTGCGGGCCGACGCCGTGGAGATCCTCGAGCCGTCGCCCGACCGCGTCGTCCCGCCCTGCCCCTACGCCGGTCCGGGGCGCTGCGGCGGCTGCGACTGGCAGCACGCCACGCCCGAGGCGCAGCGGCGGCTCAAGGCGCAGGTCGTGACCGAGCAACTGGAGCGGCTGGCGGGCATCCGGCGCGAGGTCGTGGTGGAGGAGGTGCCGGGGGCCGAAGACGGTCTCGGCTGGCGCACGCGGGTGCAGTTCGCCGCGCTGCCCTCCGGCGAGCTGGGCTTCCGCCGCCACCGCTCCCACCAGATCGAGGTCGTCGACGCCTGCCTGATCGCCCACCCCGAGGTCGAGGCGGTCGCCGCAGAGGAGCACACCTGGCCTGGCGCGTCGAGCATCGAGGTCATCGCCTCGTCCGGCGGCGACCGGGCCGTGGTCGTCACGCCCAGGCCCCGGCGCAGCGTCACGGTGCCCGACCTCGAAGCGCCCGCCTCCGTCCTGCTCGACCAGGGCAAGGGCCGCACGGTGCCGCGGCGCGGTTCAGGCGTGCTGCACGAGCGGGCGGGCGAGCGCCGGTTCCGGGTGGCGGGCAGCGGCTTCTGGCAGGTGCACCCCGGGGCCGCCGAGACGCTGCTGGACGCCGTGCTGGCGTACGCCGCCCCCGAACCGGGGGAGTGGGCGCTCGACCTCTACTGCGGCGTGGGCCTGTTCGCGGCCGGCCTGGCGGAGGCCGTGGGGCCCGAGGGCGCGGTGTTCGGGGTGGAGTCGGAGGAGTCCGCGGTCCGTGACGCCCGCGCCAACCTCCGCGACCTGCCGCAGGCGCGGGTGGAGAGGGGGCGCGTCGAGGACGCCCTCGACCGGCACCAGATCGAGCGGGCCGACCTCGTCGTGGTCGACCCGCCGAGGGCGGGGCTGGGGCGCGAGGTGGTGACGCGCATCGCGTCGCTGGACGCCCTGCGGATCGTGTACGTGTCGTGCGACCCGGCCACCCTCGCCCGCGACCTGGCCTGGCTGGCGGAGCGCGGCTACACCCTGTCGGAGCTGCGGGCGTTCGACGCGTTCCCGATGACCCATCACGTGGAGTGCGTCGCGCTGCTCGTCCGGGCGTAGACCGGGCGGCCCTGCGCAGACCGGGTGGTGTGCGCGGGCCGGGTGGTGCCGTGGCGGGCGGACCTCAGAGCCAGCCCATGCGCTGCGCCGTGCGGATGGCCTCCAGGCGATTCTGCGCGTTGAGCTTGGTCATGGCGCTGGACAGATAGTTGCGTACGGTGCCCTCGGTCAGGTGCAGCTCTCCGGCGATCCTCGAGATCGTGGCCCCGTCGCCGGCCAGGCGGAGCGCGTCGCGCTCGCGCTCGGTCAGCGGGCTGTCGCCGGCGGCCATCGCCGCGGCGGCCAGTTCGGCGTCGAGGTAGCGCCCGCCCGACTGGACCTTGCGGATGGCCATCGCCAGCTCCTCCGCGGAGGCGTCCTTGCCGAGGAAGCCGCTCACGCCCGCCGCCATGGCCCGGCGCAGGTAGCCGGGACGGCCCAGGCTGGTCAGGATGACGATCTTGCATTGGGAGCTGATCTGCTCGGCCGCGCTCAGGCCGTCCATGCCCGGCATCTCGATGTCGAGGACGGCCACGTCGGGCCGGTGCTCGGCCACCGCGGGCAGGACCTCGTCGCCCCGGCCCACCTGGGCCACGACCTCGATGCCGTCCTCCAGGTCGAGCAGGGCCGCGATGGCGCCCCTGACGAGGTGCTCGTCGTCGGCGAGCAACACGCGTGTGGTCATGCGGGCACCGCCGCGCGCAGGAGGTAGCGGCCCTCGCGGGTCGGCTCGGCCTCCAGGATGCCGCCCGCCGCACGCACGCGCTGGGCCAGCCCCGCCAGGCCGTTCGGCGCGTGCTCGCCCACCGGCCCGTTCACCCCGTCGTTGGACATCTCCAGCACTCCGTCCTGGATCGTGATCGTGCAGCGTTCGGCCTTGCTGTGCTTGAGCACGTTCGTCGCGCCCTCGCGCACGACCGTGGCCAGCAGCGTGCGCGTCTCGGGCGACAGCGAGGCGGTCTCCGCGCGCACGGTGCAGCGTACGTTCGCCGCCTCCAGCACCGCCCGGACGCTGGCGAGGACCTCGTCGAGATCGATCGCCCGGTAGTTCTGGACGACGTTGCGCACCTCGCGCAGCGACTGCCTGGCCAGGTCACGCACCTCGAACATCTCGGCCGCCGCCGCCTCCTGCCCGGAGCGCAGGGTCTGCTCGGCGCGGGCGGTCCTGGACGCGATGTCGGTGAGGCTCTGGCCGAGCAGGTCGTGGAGGTCGCGGGCGAAGCGCAGCCGCTCCTCCGACACCGCCAGCCTGGACAGCGCCTCCTGCCCTTCGTGCGCCTCCTTGGTCAGGTGCCAGAGCCGCAGGTTGGCCCACACCGCGCCGACGGTGATGGTGGTCATCACCGTCTGTACGAGCACCAGCTCGGGAGCGAAGGAGCTGACCAGCGTCACGTACACGTTGATGACCACGATCGACGCGACCGACAGGGCGATGACGGTCGTTCTCCGGGCGAACGCCGTGATCAGCCCCAGCCACACCGGGATCACCCAGATGAGCGGGAACACGGCCAGGAGGAGGACGATCACCCCGGTGACCGCGAGGATCGCCGTGGGCCGTTTCCCGCCCCTGACGGCGATCCTGAACGGCCGCGTGCTCAGCACGGCGAAGACCAGCAGCAACGCCGCGGCGGTCGCGACCACCGGCCAGGGCATGCCCAGCTGCCAGCGGACGTACAGGTCGAAGAATCCGACGGCGGACAGCAGCAGGAGAAGGTCCGCGGACCAGACGATCAGCCAGCGGGCCTTGTCGAACTTCGTCGCGTTCCGTACGCGGGAGATCAGCCTCACGGCGGCACCGCCGCGCGCAGCAGGAACTCGCCCGACCTGGTGGGCGCCGCGGAGAACGAGCCGCCCGCCGCGACCAGCCGCTCCGACAGCCCGCGCAGGCCGTTGCCGGGCGTGCCCGGCTGCCCGTTCACGCCGTCGTTGACCATTTCGAGCACGCCCCCGTCGATGGTGATGGCGCAGCGGGTGGCCCTGCTGTGCTTGAGCACGTTGGTGCCGCCCTCGCGCACCGCCCACGCCAGCAGCGTCCGCGACTCCGGCGGCAGCCCGTCGGCCCTGGCCTCGATCACGCAGCGGGCGCCCGTGGCCTCCAGCGCGACGCGTACGCCGTCGAGCTCCTCCTCCAGGTCGAGCATCTGGTAGCCGTGAACGGCCTGCTGCACCTCGGTCAGCGACTCGCCGGCCAGCTCGCGTACGGCGGCCATCTCGGCGGCCGCCCTCGCGGTGTCCTTGGTGGCCAGCTTGGCGGCCAGCTCGCTCTTCAGCGTGATCACCGCGAGGCTGTGGCCGAGCAGGTCGTGCAGGTCACGGGCGAAGCGCAGCCGCTCCTCCGCGACGGCCAATCTGGCCTTCGCCTCCCGGCTCTTGTGCGCGTCCCTGATCATCCACCAGAGCCAGCGCCACAGCAGCATGGCTCCGATCATGACGACGGCCGCGGCCGACTCGCTGAGCAGGACGCTCGGCCACGTCTGGCCGCTCACGCGGACGACGAACACGGTGGACAGGGCGATCGTGACCGCGGTCAGGCAGGCCGTCGCCCGCAGCGACAGGTAGAGGGCGGCGGCCGACAACCACAGAGGGATGCTCTCCCAGCGCAGGCCGGCGATGTTGCCGCTGTGCGGCATGAGCAGCAGCACGCCCGCCGCCAGGACCGCCGCGAGCGCGAGTTTCGGCGTGGGCTTCGGCTGGTGGTCGAAGGCCTGCCTGAGGAGGAAGGGGTAGAGCCCGAAGAAGCCGAGCAGGCACGCGAGGACGGCCGCCGTGCGGGGTGCGGAGATCGTGCCGGCCGCCATCTCCGCGACGGTGACCCCGGCGAACATCAGGGCCATGAGGGCCGTCGCGGCGTCCATCCAGTAGATGAGGAGCTTTCTGGCCGTGTCGGGACGTGCCACCATCACGCCCTCCCCATGCCGACAGAAACCTCGCCGCTCCCCGGAATCCTATATTCAGGACAGCGTCCGCCAGAGAATCCGTGAGACGCCCTGCGGTGGATCGGCTCCACGCAGCGACAGCCAGGCCAGCCGGTGGCGGGTGGCGTACGCGGCCAGCGTGCGCGCGTCCGATGCGCCCAGGTCGGAGCCGCCGGCCAGCACCGGGGTCAGCGCGATGCGCTCCCACGCCTCTTCGGGATCGTCCAGGCCCTGCGCCCGCGCGACCTGGGCGCGGGCCGCCCGCACGGCCGTCGCCACCCTGCCCAGCCGGCTGCGGTGTGCCGTGCGCGGCCCGAGAGTGGCCAGCAGGTTGACGGTCTCGATGTCCGCGCCCGCCCGGCGGGTGGTCCGCAACATCGCCGCGTCGGCCGGGCTCAGCCCGCCGGGTCTCAACGGCAGGGTGAAGCTCACGCGCAGGTCGCGCTCCTGCTGCAGGGCGTGGATGGCGCGCGCCCTGCGCAGCACGGCGGTCCTGTCGGCGCTGTCGCGGACCTCGAAGTCGATGGCGGTGGCGCCGTAGGCTCCGACGATCCGGCGGTAGGCGGTGGCGAGCTCGCCGGGCCGGGTGCACGTCGTGGCCAGCGCGCGCCCGCCCCGCCCGCCGAACACGAGTACGGCGTCGCCGCCCAGCGCCCTGAGCCGGCCGATCGGCTCGCCGGGAGCGGGGGAGCCCGTCCAGGCCGGCACGCAGCCGTCGCCACCCGCGACGAGGTGGCCGAGCGCGTATCGGCGGACGCCGGTGCGGCGGTACCGCGCGGGGAGGTCGAACGCGGGCTCGCGGGCGGAGTCGACGAACGTCACGTACGCCGTCGGCGGAGGCTCCTCGGAGACCACGGGCGAGAGCGAAGGCGAGGGCCGCGCGAGCGGTGGGGGCGCCGCCGGCGCAGGCCGGCCGTCCGCCGGGAGCAGGCGGATCGCCGTGCCGGTGCCCGCGACGAGCGCGAGCGCGCCCAGGATCGCCAGAGGACGTGGGAGCAGGCCGGGCTCCCTGGTGTGCCGCGGCATAGGCCACCCCGTGTGTTCGGTCGGCTACGTACAGCGCTGGCTGGTGCACGCTACCAACCGCGGGCGGCACGGCGCGGCCCTTTGCAGGTTCGCGTCCGTTGTGTGCGGATAATGTGGGCATGAAGCTGCGG
Organism: Nonomuraea sp. KM88; assembly: GCF_052245635.1. Taxonomy (NCBI): domain Bacteria; kingdom Bacillati; phylum Actinomycetota; class Actinomycetes; order Streptosporangiales; family Streptosporangiaceae; genus Nonomuraea; species Nonomuraea sp. KM88. The sequence continues at coordinate 399,059 of NZ_JBQQCC010000002.1, forward strand.
ATCTTCACTGAGCCCCAGCAGGGCGCGACATATGACGACCTGCTCTCCGTCGCACAGGCTGCCGAACGCCTGGGTTTCGACGCTTTCTTCCGGTCTGACCACTACCAGCGCATCGGCGCCGGCGACCCGGGCCCCGGCTCGACCGACGCCTGGATCACGCTTGCCGGCCTGGCCAGGGAGACCTCAAGGATCCGGCTGGGCACGCTGGTGAGCCCGGCCACGTTCCGGCTGCCGGGGCCGCTGGCGATCAGCGTGGCCCAGGTCGACCAGATGAGCGGCGGCCGGGCCGAGCTGGGCTTCGGCACAGGCTGGTACGACGGAGAGCACGCCGCGTACGGAATCCCCTTCCCGCCGACGGGCGAGCGTTTCGCGCGCTTCGAGGAGCAGCTCGAGATCATCACGGGCCTGTGGACGGCGGAGAAGGGCTACTCCTTCGAGGGCAGCTACTACCGGCTCGCCGACTCGCCCGCCCTGCCCAAGCCCGTCCAGCGGCCCAGGCCGCCGGTCATCATCGGCGGGTTCGGCGCGAAGCGCACGCCCCGGCTGGCGGCGACGTACGCGGACGAGTACAACGTGCCGTTCCGCACCCTGCCGGAGATCGGGGAGGCCTTCGGCCGGGTGCGCGCGGCGTGCGAGAGCACCGGGCGCACCGTGCTGCTGTCGACGGCGCACACCACGGTCGTGGGAGCCGACCGGGCGGAGGTCGAGCGGCGTGCGGCGGCCGTCGGCGAGAACCCGGACACCCTGCGCGAGCGGGGCCTGGCCGGCACCCCCGCCGAGGTGACCGAGAAGCTCGCCGAGCTCGCCGAGCTCGGCGCGGAGCATGTCTACCTGCAGATCCTCGACCTGGCCGACCTGGAACACCTGGAGCTGATCGCCGCCGAGGTGCTTCCGCACGTGGCGTAATCGATTGGCGGCGCTTGGCGTGGTTACGGCACACTTGTGCGGGTGCTGTTGACGATCACGACCACCGCGCGGCCCGCCACCGATCTCGGCTTTCTCCTGCACAAGCATCCCGAGCGTGTGCAGGAGTTCGGCCAGTCGTTCGGCACGGCCACGGTGTTCTACCCCGAGGCCGGCGACGAGCGCTGCACGGCGGCGCTCATGCTCGAAGTCGACCCGATCGCGCTGGTCAGGTCGCGTGGCAAGGGCTCGCCCGACTTCAGCCTGTCGCAGTACGTCAACGACCGCCCCTACGCCGCCTCCTCGCTGCTGGCCGTGGCGCTGGCCGACGTGTTCCGCACCGCGCGGGCCGGCCGGTGCAGGGCCAGGCCCGAGCTGCCGGGCACGCCGCTGCCGCTGGAGCTGCGGCTGCCCGCGCTGCCCTGCCGGGGCGGGCCCGACCTGGCGCGGCGGCTGTTCGAGCCGCTCGGCTGGGAGGTGGCCGCGCAGCCGATCGTGCTCGACGACGGCTTCCCTGAGTGGGGGGAGTCGCGCTACGTCCGGCTCACCCTGAGCGGGTCCGCCCGCCTGGCTGACGCCCTCAACCACCTGTACGTGCTGCTGCCGGTGCTCGACGACGGCAAGCACTACTGGATCGCGCCCGACGAGGTCGACAAGCTCATCAGGGCGGGGGAGGGATGGCTGCACGGCCACCCGGAGCGCGGCCTGATCACCCGGCGCTACCTGGGGCGGCGCTCGAAGCTGGCCCGCACCGCGCTGGCGCGCCTGGCGGAGCTGGGCGACGAGACCGAGGAGCAGCTGGAGCCCGCGGTCGAGGAGGACGCGCCCGCCGACGAGGCCGCCACGGAGGCGGAGACCGCAGAGCCGGAGGCCACGAGGGCCGGCGCCACGACCGGCGAAACCGCAGAACCACCGACAGACCTCGAACCGGCACGGAACGCCGCAGCCCAGGACGCCGCAGCCCAGGACGCCGCAGCCCAGGACGCCGAGGCGCGCGAGGGCGCGGGCGGTGGCGCGCCCAAGGGCAGGTCGCTCAGCGTGCGGCGGCGCGAGACCGTGCTCGCCAAGCTGGAACAGCTCGGCGCGGCCAGCGTGATCGACCTCGGGTGCGGTCAGGGCGAGCTGGTCGGCGCGCTGCTCGCCAGGCCCCGGTTCGCCAGGGTCGGCGGCATGGACGTCTCGTCGATGGCCCTCACCATCGCCGCCCGCAAGCTGCGTCTCGACCGCATGCCGGACACCAAGCGGGCCCGGCTCACCCTGTTCCAGGGCGCGCTCACCTACACGGACAAGCGGCTGTCCGGCTACGACGCCGCCGTGCTCATGGAGGTGATCGAGCACGTCGACCCGCCCCGGCTGGCCGCGCTCGAACGCGTCGTGTTCGCCCACGCCAGACCCGGGCACGTGCTCGTCACCACGCCCAACATCGAGCACAACGTCCGCTACGAGTTCCTGACCGGGCTGCGCCACCCCGACCACCGTTTCGAGTGGACCCGCGCCGAGTTCGCCGCCTGGGCCACCCGGGTGGCCGGGCAGCACGGCTACCAGGTGGCGTTCGAACCGGTCGGCGACGACGACCCCGAGGTCGGCCCGCCCACCCAGATGGGAGTGTTCACCCGTGATCAGCGTTCCTGAGCTCTCCCTCGTGGTGCTCGTCGGCGTCTCCGGCAGCGGCAAGTCCACGTTCGCGGCCCGGCACTTCGGGCCCACGCAGGTCATCTCCTCCGACTTCTGCCGGGGCCTGGTCTCCGACGACGAGAACGACCAGTCGGCCACGCCGGCGGCGTTCGACCTGCTGCACCACATCGTCGGCGTGCGCCTGGCCAGGGGGCTGCTCACCGTCGTCGACGCCACCAACGTCCAGTACGCCGCCCGCAAGAGCCTCATCGACCTCGCCAGGAAGCACGACGTGCTGGCCGACGCGATCGTGCTCGACGTGCCGGAGGAGGTGGCGATCGAGCGCAACGCCGCCCGCCCCGACCGCGACTTCGGCCCCGGCGTGGTGATCAGGCAGCGCAAGGACCTGCGCCGCTCCCTCGGCAAGATCTCGCGCGACGGCTTCAGGAAGGTCCACGTGCTGCGGGGCCTGGACGAGATCGACGCCGCCACGGTCGGCTACGAGAAGGCGTGGTCGGACAAGACGGAGCTGACCGGGCCGTTCGACATCATCGGCGACGTCCACGGCTGCCGTTCGGAGCTGGAGACCCTGCTCGGGAAGCTCGGCTGGCAGCGCGGCCCGCGGGGGCACACGCACCCGGAGGGCCGTACCGCGGTGTTCGTCGGCGACCTGGTGGACCGCGGGCCCGACACGCCGGGCGTGCTGCGCCTGGTCATGGACATGGTCGAGGCCGGCACGGCGGTCTGCGTGATGGGCAACCACGAGCAGAAGCTGGTGCGCGCGCTCAACGGACGCAAGGTCAGGGTCGCGCACGGCCTGCAGGAGTCGCTCGACCAGCTCGCGGCGCAGCCGCCCGGGTTCGCCGAGCGGGCCAGGACGTTCATGGACGGCCTGCTCAGCCACTACCGCCTCGACGGCGGCCGGCTCGTCGTCGCGCACGCGGGGCTGAAGGAGGCCTACCACGGCCGCGCCTCGGGCCGGGTGCGCGCGTTCGCCCTGTACGGCGACACGACCGGCGAGACCGACGAGTACGGCCTGCCGGTCCGCTACCCGTGGGCCGACGAGTACCGGGGCCGGGCCACGGTCGTCTACGGTCACACGCCCACGGTCGCCCCCGAGTGGGTGAACAACACGATCTGCCTCGACACGGGCTGCGTGTTCGGCGGCCACCTGACCGCGCTGCGCTATCCGGAGCGCGAGCTCGTCCAGGTTCCCGCCGAGAAGGTGTGGTACGAGCCGGCGAAGCCGCTCGGCGCCGCCCAGGTGCGCGATCCCGGCATGCTCGACATCAACGATGTGATCGGCACCCGGCACGTCGAGACCAGGTTCGGCGCCCGCGTCAAGGTCATGGAGGAGAACGCGGCCGCCGCGCTGGAGGTCATGAGCCGGTTCGCGGTCGATCCGCGCTGGCTGGTCTACCTGCCGCCCACCATGGCGCCGCCGGAGACCTCCACGCTCGACGGCTACCTGGAGCACCCGCACGAGGCGTTCGAGGAGTTCGCCGCCGCCGGGGTGCGCGAGGTGGTGTGCGAGGAGAAGCACATGGGCTCGCGGGCCGTCGCCGTGCTGGCCAGGACGCCGGAGGTGGCCGCCGCCCGGTTCGGCGTGAGCGACGGCGGCGCGGGCGCGGTGTTCACGCGCACCGGGCGGCCGTTCTTCGCCGACACCGCGCCCCTGGTGGCACGGCTGCGCGAGGCCTGCGAGCCGCTCTGGGCGGAGCTGGGCTCCGACTGGGTGGTGCTCGACTGCGAGCTGCTGCCCTGGTCGGCGAAGGCGGGCGAGCTGATCAGGTCGCAGTACGCCTCCGTCGGGGCGGCCGCCCGCGCCGCGCTGCCCGAGGCGATCGCGGCCTTGGAGGCGGCGGCCGGTCGCGGGCTGGAGGTCGGCGAGCTGCTCGGCCGCACCCGGCGCCGCTCCGGCAACGCCGCCCTGTTCCGCGACGCGTACGCGCGGTACTGCTGGCCCGTCGACGGGCTGGAGGGGATCCGGGTGGCGCCGTTCCAGATCCTGGCCTGCGAGGGGAGGGCCACGGCGCTGGAGCCGCACGCCTGGCACCTGTCCACGTTGGGGCTGCTGGAATCCCCGCTGATCGCCAGGACCGAGCACGTCTTCGTGACGCTCGGCTCGCCCGGGTCCAGGGCCGCGGCCACCGCCTGGTGGGAGTCGATGACGGCGGCGGGCGGCGAGGGCATGGTGGTCAAGCCGGCCGCCTACGCGCCGGGCCGCGTGCAGCCGGGGGTCAAGGTGCGGGGGCGCGAATACCTGCGGATCATCTACGGCCCCGACTACACCGAGTCGCTCGACGTGCTGCGCAGGCGCTTCCTCGGCAAGAAGCGCTCGCTGGCGCTGCGCGAGTACGCGCTGGGGCTGGAGGCGCTGTCGCGGCTGGCCGACGGCGAGCCGGGATGGCGCGTCCACGAGCCGGTCTTCGCGGTGCTGGCCCTCGAGTCGGAGCCGGTCGACCCCCGCCTGTGACGGGCATACGTGCGTGATCCGCGGGTAGTTCCCCGGCCTGGGGGAAGGACCTGCATGGCTACTCAGCACACCCATCAAGAGCACTTGAGTCACGTCGTGTTCATCACGGCGGCGGCGGCTGTCGGCGGGTTCCTGTTCGGCTACGACAGCTCCGTCATCAACGGCGCGGTCGTCGGGATCCAGAACCACTTCCGCGTGGGGCCGGTGGTGATCGGGTTCGTGGTGGCGATCGCGCTGCTCGGGTCCGCCCTGGGAGCCTGGATGGGCGGCCGGCTGGCCGACCGGCTGGGCCGCACCCGGTCCATGCAGGTGGCGGCGGCGCTGTTCGCGGTCAGCTCGATCGGGCAGATGTTGCCGTTCGCCGTCTGGGATCTGGGGTTCTGGCGGGTGGTCGCGGGTTTCGCCATCGGCATGGCGTCGGTGCTCGGGCCCGCCTACATCGCCGAGGTGGCGCCGCCCGCCTACCGGGGGCGGCTGGGCTCGTTCCAGCAGCTGGCCATCGTGCTCGGCATCGCGGTCTCCCAGCTGGTCAACTATGTGATCGCCAGCATCGCCGGTGGCAACGTCAACTATCACCTGGGGCCGCTGCAGGCCTGGCAGTGGATGCTCGGGGCGTGCGTCGTGCCCGCCCTGCTCTATCTGCTGTTCGCCTCGGTCATCCCGGAGTCCCCGCGTTACCTGATCATGTCGGGGCGGAGCAGGAAGGCCCGCGAGGTGCTGGCCGAGGTCGAGGGCGAGGACATCGACCTCGACGCACGGGTGGCGGAGATCCAGCACGTGCTGCGCACCGAGAAGGTGCCGGGGCTGAAGGACCTGCGCGGCCCCGCGCTCGGGTTGCTGCCGATCGTCTGGATCGGCATCGTCCTGTCGGCCTTCCAGCAACTCGTCGGCATCAATGTGATCTTCTACTACTCGTCCGTGTTGTGGCAGTCGGTCGGCATCAACCAGGCCGACTCGTTGCTGATCAGCTTCTCCAGCTCGATCATCAACATCATCGGCACGTTCATCGCCATCTCGCTGGTGGACAAGATCGGCCGGCGGCCGCTGCTCATGATCGGGTCGGCCGGGATGGCGATCTCGCTGGCCACCGCGGCGTGGGCGTTCAGCGCGGCGCGGATGGTGGAGGGGACGGTGTCCCTGCCCAACCCGCAAGGGGCGATCGCGCTCGTGGCGGCGAACGTGTTCGTGTTGTTCTTCGCGCTGTCCTGGGGTGTGGTGGTCTGGGTGCTGCTCGGCGAGATGTTCCCCAACCGCCTCCGCGCCGCCGCTCTGGGCGTCGCAGCGGGGGCGCAGTGGATCGCCAACTGGCTGATCACGGTGTCGTTCCCGGCGCTGTCGGAGTGGAACCTGTCGCTCACGTACGCCGCGTACGCGGGCTTCGCCGTCCTTTCCTTCCTGTTCGTCGCCAAGTGGGTCAGGGAGACCAAGGGGCGCAAGCTTGAGGAGATGGGCTGAGAGGGCCGGGGTGGCCGGGGCGTACGCCCCGGCCACCGTCGCCCGTGCGTCCCGGAGGTGATCACTTCGTGACGAAGTCCTGGGTCCAGTAGATCCGGCCCTGGCCGTCCTTCTTCGCGCCGACACCGATGAGGTTGTAGCGGCAGTTCAAGATGTTGGCCCGGTGGCCGGAGCTGTTCATCCAGGCCCGCACCACGGAGGCCGCGGAGGGCTGGCCCCAGGCGACGTTCTCTCCCCATGCCCGGAACCCGGTGAGGCCGGCCGCCTCGATGCGCTGCCGGAGGTCGGGGCGGCCGGGGAGCTTGTGCGCCATCTTGTTCTGCTCCGCCATGTCGGAGGAGTGGCCGACTGCGGCGGCGCGGAGTTTCCTGTCGTGCTTGAGCGGCCCGCAGCCCTTCTTGGCGCGTTCGGCGTTGGTCAGCTTGACGACCTCGTTCTCCACGGCCGTGCCCGCCCCGCCCGAGGAGGGAGGACGAGCGGCGTCGCCCGGCTCGCACGTCAGCTTGGCGGCCTTGGACGTGACGGTGTGGCCGCGGTAGTCGGTGGCGAACGCGTAATAGGTACCCGGCCGGCAGTCGATCTTCAGGGTGATGCGGCCGTTCCTGGTCGCGCCGCTCTTGACGACCGGGTCCCGTCCCTCCACGGCGCGCTTGATGCGGATGCGGAGGAGCGCGGGGCCGAAGCACCCGCGGCGGACGGCGAATGACCTGATCTTCTGTGCCTCGTCGTTGAGCCGGGGCTTGGCCACGCTCACCCGGCACGCGGCCTCGGATGTGGTGGCGGCCTGCGCCGTGCCGAGCGGCGCGCCCAGCGCCGCCACGGTCACGAGTCCGGCGAGTACCCCAAGGGGTCTACGCATAAGGGTGTGCCTCCAGTTGCGATAGACGCTGGTTGGGACCGCATTCTGTCGGGAAAGCTATCGATTTGTCATCGAATCGCGATAAAAGCCGGTAAACCAGAGTGGCTCCAGAGGCGACGTCGCGATCAAGGCGGGCTCCCCGCCGCCGCCCGTGCCGGGTCGCTGATTGAACCGGTTAGGCCGTACCCACCGATGTGGTCGTTTCATGCCTCGGCGCGTGGCAGGTCCGCAGTGAGAGCGTTTGCAGGACGACGTCTCGAAAGCGTCACGGCCCTTGACGTACGCGTCACCAGGAATTTACGTTCGCGGTACTTATCCGGTTCAGCAGGCCGTCGCCGGCCTACGACTACTGAAGAAGTGATCGCTCACCGGCCAGCGGACGGGGGAGTGTGCTCGCCATCCTGATGGGAGCGCTCCCAAGCGCATGCGGGCCCGTTCGAAGCCGCTCATCGGGGTTGTCTAGCAGACATGCGAACCTTCGCGCCTGGCGCGGAGGAAGGAGAGAAGAGATGCGTATCCGGGCTCGGATCCTCATCCCGGTCGTGGCGGCGGGCCTGCTGGCCACGGCCTGCACCGGCGGCGGAACCACGCCGAACCCGCCGGCGTCACAGGCGCAGGGCCAGCCCGGCGCCGCCAGCGCCGACCCCAACCAGCTGCCGCGCAACGAGACCCTGTACACCACCGGCACCCAGTGGGGCCCGCCGCTCAACTACAACCCCATCCGGGAGTGGGACTCCGCCGTGGGCACCAAGGGCCTGGTGTACGAGACGCTGTTCCACTACGACACCAACGCGGCCAAGCTCGTCCCGTGGCTGGCCGAGAGCGGCTCGTGGACCGATGACACCACCTACGTGCTCAAGCTCCGCCAGGGCGTCAAGTGGTCCGACGGCCAGCCGTTCGCCGCCAAGGACGTCGTCTACACCTTCGAGCTCGGCAAGATGGAGACGATCCCGTTCCACAACCTCTGGGAGTGGCTGGAGAAGGTCGAGGCGACCGACGACCAGACCGTGACGTTCACCTTCTCCGAGGCCAACTACCAGCAGTGGGACTACATGCTCTACAGCCGGGCGATCGTCCCCGAGCACGTCTGGAAGGACCGCTCGGAGAAGGAGGTGCTCGACGGGACCAACGACAACCCGGTCTCCACGGGCGCGTACACGTTCATGAGCAAGGACCAGGACCGCGTGGTCCTGCAGCGGCGTGACGACTGGTGGGGCAAGACGGCGCTCGACATGGAGCCCAAGCCCCGCTACATCGTCGACATCGCCACGCCGAGCAACGAGGTCGCGATGGGCATGCTGCTGCAGAAGGGCCTCGACCTCAGCAACAACTTCCTGCCCGGCGTGGCCAACCTGGTGCAGGGCAACTTCGGCCTGACCACCTACTACAAAGAGCCGCCGTACATGTTGTCGGCCAACACCGCCTGGCTGGTGCCCAACACCACGAAGAAGCCGATGGACGACCCCGCCTTCCGCAAGGCGCTGGCCTCGTCGATCGACGTCAAGAAGATCGTCGAGAGCGTGTACGGCAACCTCGTCAAGGCGGCCAGCCCGACGGGCCTGCTCCCGCAGTGGGACACGTTCGTGGACAAGAACGTGGTGTCCGCGTCCGGCTTCGCCTTCGACACGGGCAAGGCGAAGAAGCTGCTGGCCGACGCCGGCTACAAGGACGGCGACGGCGACGGGTTCGTGGAGAACAAGGACGGCTCCAAGATCAGCCTGACGCTCATCGTGCCGTCGGGCTGGACCGACTGGATGGAGTCGGCCCGGTCGATCGCGACCAGCGCCAAGGCCGCCGGCATCCAGATCACGCCCGACTTCCCCGACTTCAACGCTCTGGTGGAGAAGCGCACCGAGGGCGACTTCGACCTGCTCATCAACAACGAGCGCCAGCTGTCCAACTCGCCGTACACCTACTACGAGTACATGTTCCAGCTGCCGGTCAGGAAGCAGCAGAACACGGTCAACTTCGCCCGCTACGAGAACGAGAAGGCCTGGGACCTCGTGCAGCAGCTCGACCAGGTCAGGACCGACGACATCGCCGGCATGCAGAAGATCACCTCGCAGCTCCAGCAGATCCACTTCGACGACATGCCGGTCATCCCGCTCTGGTACAACGGCCTGTGGGCGCAGCACAGCACCAGCACGTGGAAGAACTGGCCGGCCGCGGAGGGCAGCGCACCCAAGACGGGCGCCGTCATGTGGCGCAACTGGTTCGAGCTGGGCGGCTTCGAGACGCTCGCCCAGCTCCAGCCGGCCGGCTCCTGACCTCTGACCGTTCACCCCTCCGCCCCGCGCGGCTCGGGCCGCCGGGGCCGGAGGGCCCTCTCGGAGAACACGCGTGCGTCGCTACTTCAGCAGGAAACTGCTCATCTACGGACTGACCTTCTTCGTCGCCGTCACGGTCAACTGGCTGATCCCGCGCTTCATGCCGGGCGACCCGGTGGCCGGCATGGTGGCGCGGGCGAACGTCGCCCAGCCCGAGGCCGTCGAGGCGATGCGGGCCTACTACAACGACCTCTTCGGCTTCGACCAGCCGCTCTGGCAGCAGTACGTGAACTTCTGGGGTGCGATGTTCCAGGGTGACTTCGGGATCAGCATCTGGTTGTTCCCGACGCCGGTCAGCACCGTGATCAACGGAGCGGTGCCGTACACGCTGGGCCTGATCATCCCGTCGGTGCTGCTGAGCTGGGTGGTGGGCAACCGGTTCGGCGCCTACGCCGCCCGGCGCAAGCTGCTCGACAACACCGTGCTGCCCGTCGGCTACGTGCTGACGGCCATGCCGTACATGTGGCTGGCGGTGCTGCTGGCCTGGGCGCTCGGCGTGATCGCGGGCCTCTTCCCCGTCGCGGGCGGCTACAGCTTCTCGATGCGGCCCAACTGGTCGTGGACGTTCGTGCTGGACCTGCTGCACCACTGGACGCTGCCGTTCCTGTCGTTGTTCCTGGTGGCGCTGGGCGGCTGGGCGATCGGCATGCGCAACATGATCATCTATGAGCTGGAGTCCGACTACTCCAACTACCTGTCGGCGCTCGGCGCGCCCGCCCGGCTCATCCGCAGGTACGCCTTCCGCAACGCCGTCCTGCCCCAGATCACCGGCCTGGCCCTGCAACTGGGCGTGCTCGTGGCGGGAGCGCTCGTCACCGAGATCGTCTTTGCCTACCCGGGCCTGGGCAGCCTGATCCTCAAGGCGATCCAGAACCAGGACTTCTTCCTGCTCCAGGGCACGTTCCTGTTCATCGTGCTCGGAGTGCTGATCGCCAACTTCATCATCGACATCGTCTATGTCGTGGTCGATCCGCGGACCAGGGCGGGAATGGCGGGTGCGCAGGCATGACGACACTCCAGGAGACCGAGCCCCGCGAGCGGGAGGGGGTGCGCCGCGAGGCGCTGCACTTCGCCGTGCGCAACGGCAAGCTGATGGCCGGGTTCGGCATCGTGGTCGTCCTGCTCGTGCTGGGCATGGTGGGGCCGCTGCTGGTGAGCGGCACGCCCAACGACTACGGCACCCGCCCCATGAGCCCGCCCTCGGCCGAGCACTGGCTCGGCACCACCACGTTCGGCCAGGACATCTTCCTCCAGTTCGTGCACGGCCTGCGCGCCACCTTCCTCGTGGGCGTCATCGGCGGCGGCATCGCGGCGGTCATCGGCATGCTCGTGGGGTTCGTGGCCGGCTACCGGGGCGGCGTGGTCGACGAGGTGCTCAACATGCTGACCAACGTCATCCTGGTCATCCCCACGTTGGCCGTGCTGCTGATCATCAACGCCTACCTGGGCATCAGGAGCGTGGCGGTGCAGGGCCTGTTCATCGGGCTGACGCAGTGGCCGTGGGCGGCGCGGGCGATCAGGGCGCAGACGTTCTCGCTGCGTACCCGGGAGTTCGTGGACCTGGCGCGGATGAGCGGAGCCGGCACCTGGCGGATCATCTCCAGGGAGATCGCGCCGAACATGAGCTCCTACCTGTTCATGACGTTCATCCTGCTGTTCGGCGGCGCGATCCTCATCGCCTCCTCGCTCGACTTCATCGGCCTCGGCCCGACCGAGGGCGTCTCGCTCGGCCTGATGTTGCAGAACGCCAACCAGTGGAGCGCGCTCCAGCTCGGCATGTGGTGGTGGTTCGTGCCGCCGGGCGCCGGCATCACGGCGATCGTGGGCGCCCTCTACGTCGCCAACGTCGGGCTCGACGAGGTCTTCAACCCGAAACTGAGGGAGACATGAGTCTGCAGGTCAGCGAGCTCCGGGTGTACTACAGGACGCTCAAGGGCGAGGTGCGCGCGCTCGACGGCATGACCTTCGAGCTCGGCGACGGCGAGATCCTCGGCCTGGTCGGCGAGTCCGGCTGCGGCAAGAGCACCCTGGGCAAGAGCCTCATCCGCATGGACGGCCGCATGCGCCACGTCGGCGGCACGGTCGTGCTCGACGGCCAGGAGCTGCCGATCGGCGACGACCGCGCGATGAACGACTTCCGCTTCCGCGAGGTCTCCCTCATCCCGCAGTACGCCATGAGCGCGCTCAACCCGACCCGCAGACTGCGCAAGATGGTCACCGAACTGCTCAGATCCAGGGGCTCGGCGGTGGACACCGCCGAGCTGGAGCGCCGGCTGGACCAGGTCGGCCTGCCCCGCGAGGTGCTCGACCGCTACCCGATCGAGCTGTCGGGCGGCATGAAGCAGCGCATGGTGATGGTGATCTCCACGCTGCTCGACCCGTCGCTGCTGATCGCCGACGAGGTCACCTCGGCGCTCGACGTCTCCACGCAGAAGGCCGTCGCCCGCGCTCTGCTCGGCTTCCGCGAGAGCGGCTACGTCAAGAGCATGATCTTCGTCACGCACGACATCGCGCTCACCCACCACATCGCCGACACGATCATGGTCATGTACGCGGGCCGGCTCGCCGAGAAGGCCCCGGCCGACGTGATCGTCAAGGCGCCCCGCCACCCGTACACGAAGCTGCTGCTCGACTCCCTGCCCGAGGTCGGCGTGCGCTACGCCGACCGCCGGCTCGAGGGCATCCCCGGAAGCCCGCCCTCGCTGCTCGACCCGCCCACCGGCTGCCGCTTCCGCGCCCGCTGCCCGATCGCGGGGGACGAGTGCGCGCAGGACCCGCCGGTGGCCGAGCTCGCCCCCGACCACCACGTCGCTTGCTGGAAGGCCTGATGCTCAGACTCGACGACGTCACCAAGGAATTCAGGATCGGCGCCTTCGGCGGCAAGAGCGTCACGGCCGTGCGGGAGGTGAGCTTCGAGGTCGTCCCCGGCGAGGTCGTCTCGCTGATCGGGGAGAGCGGCAGCGGCAAGAGCACGATCGGGCGGATGATCCTCGGGCTGAACCCGGTCACCCGCGGCTCGATCACCTTCGACGGGCGGCCCGTCCGGGCGGGCAAGGAGTACTACCGCCACATCCAGGGCATCTTCCAGGACCCGTTCAGCTCGTTCAACCCGGTGTTCAAGGCCGACCGCGTCTACAACATGATCAAGGAGGCGTACTACCCGGCCGTCCCCCAGGCCGAGTGGGCGGAGCGCGTCGAGGTGGCGCTGCGCGACGTGCGGCTCAACCCCGGCCAGGTGCTCGGCAAGTATCCCCACCAGCTCAGCGGCGGCCAGCTGCAGCGCCTGCTCATCGCCCGCGCGCTGCTGCTGGACATCAAGCTGCTGGTCGCCGACGAGATCACCAGCATGCTCGACGCCTCCACCCGCATCGACGTGCTCAACCTGCTGGCCGAGCTGAAGGCCAGAGGGCTGGGCGTGCTCTACATCACCCACGACCTGTCGCTCGGCACCTACCTCGCCGAGCGCACCGTGGTGTTGCGCCAGGGGAGCGTCGTGGAGATGGGGCTGACCGGCCGCGTCTTCGGGGATCCGCTGCACCCGTACACGCGCGAGCTGCTGTCGGCCGTGCCACGCATGAACCAGGCCTGGGACGACGCCACACCCGTGGACTCCTGCGTGTACCACGAGCGCGGCGCCGCCGGCGCCTTGATCGAGGCCGAGCCGGGGCACTTCGTGGCGTGCGCCCGGCTGGACACCTGCCCCCTAGGAGGCTGAGCCGAGGAGCGCGGGGCGGCGCTCAGAGCTCGTTGCCCGCGCGCAGCCAGGTGAGGTAGTCGGCGGCGGCGCGCTCGGGGTCGTAGGCGGGCGCGTAGCCGGTGTCCTGCCGGAGCCGGGTGATGTCGAGGTGGGTCTGCCCGTCGGTTCCGCCGGTGGGCAGGTCGATCCGGGCGTCGGGGACCACCTTCCTGATCGCCGCGATGACCTCGGCGTTGGACGTCGCGCGCCCGGACGCGACGTTGTAGGTGCGGTGGCTGAGCCGGTCGGCGAGCTGGAGGAGCGCGATGGCGCGGGCGGTGTCCTTCACGTAGCACAGGTCGATCGAGTCCTCGGCGTACGGCGGCGCGGCGAGGGTCGACAGGTCCGGCTCGGTCCCGCGGGCGGCGGCATGGACCAGCTCGGGGGCGGCGAAGAACAGCGCGCCGTGGGGGTCACGTGGTCCCCAGGTGGCCGAGATGCGGTAGTTGACGACCTCGACGCCGGTGGCGCCGGCCAGGTGCTCGTTGAGCAGCTCACCGATCTTCTTGAAGGTCGGGATCAGGTGGAAGGACGCCATGGGCAGGGGCATGTCCTCGCGGAGTGCGCCGGTCAGGCCGGAGTAGACGCCGATCGTGCTCGCGACGCCGACACGCTTCACCCCCCACTCCTGCGCGGCCTGCACGACGTTGAGCAGGCCGCCGATCGCCCTACGCGCTGCTTCGACGGGCCGGTCGGCGTCGGGGGGCCAGGGCATGGACCCGGCGAGGTGCACGATGCCGGTCACCTTGTGGCGTTCGCCGACGTCGAGCAGGGCGGGCAGGTCGGTGATGTCGGCCTGCTCCATCGCCACCTTCGCGCCGGCGAGGTAGGCCGGTGCCGCGGCCTTGCGGCGCTGGAGCAGCACGCACTCCTCACCTGTGTCGAGGAGCGCCTGAACGGTGTGAGAGCCGATGAAACCGAGACCGCCGGTGACCAAGATCATGCTGAATCTCCCGTCCGAATGTTTCCGGGTCGCGCCGCGCACGCGGGGGAACGCTCACGCTGCGGCGGGCTCCGCGCGAAACGGAGCACTGTTCCGAAAGATACGGATCAGCGTTCCGTTTGTCAACGGCCGCGGAGCGGTGCCGCCCGTGCGCGTGACCGCCAGGACGGGGACGGGGAGGCGGGCGGCCGGTCAGCGGCGGTGGTGGATCCGGCGGCGCACCATGCTGGCGACCACGGCCACGACCCACACCGCGAGCAGCACCTTGAAGACGCCGAACCCGCCGAAGAACAGCCCGAGCATCATGGCCACGAACAGCAGGGGCACGATCGGGTGCGGGCCGCCGTGCCGCCGCCGCGGGTGGTGGTGGCGCCAGGCGTGGCGCATGTCGCGGTGCGCGTGGCGCATCTCCTGCATCTGCTGCCGGTGCGCGTGCATCGCCGCCCGCCAGTCGCCCATGTCGGGCTGCGGCGCCGGCGTGCGGTAGCCGGGGCCGGGGAGGTCGGCCGTGATGCTCGCCAGGTCGCGGGCCGTCTTGGCGGCCAGCGTCCGGTCGAGGCGCTCTTCGAGCTCCTCGTGGGTCAGGCGGCCCTGGGCGAAGTGCTCGCGCAGGGCGGCCATCGTCTGCTCGCGCTCGGCGTCGCCGATGCGGAGGTCGTTGCGGTCCATGTGCGGCTCCTCGCTTCCTCCGAACCGGCCATCGCGTGCACCGGCCATCAGTGGGGTCACTCCTCGCCCGGCTCGTCGTCGGCCAGGATCTGATACAGCTTGCGCCGGGTCTCCACTAGAGTCTTACGCGCTTCGCGGACCTGCGCGTCGCTTCCGGTCTGCAGAATCTGCATCATGGCGAAGGCCGACTGCCGAGCGATATGCCAGAGATCGGCGGTGTTGTCGTCGATGTCCGGGCGCATCTCGTCCCAAGGGGCCCTGACCTCGTCGGCGTGCGTCTCGACGTACGCGCTGCCTTCCTGGGTGAGACGGTAGGCCTTGCGGCCCTCGTGCTCCTCCGAGATCACCAGACCCTCGTCGGTGAGCTGCTGCAACGCCGGATAGACCGCGCCGGGGCTGGGTTTCCAGCCGCCCTCGCTGCGCTCGGCGATCTCCTGGATGATCTGGTAGCCGTTGCGCGGCTCCTCGGAGAGCAGGGCCAGGATCGCGGCGCGTACGTCGCCCCGCTTGGCCTTGCGGCCTCTGCCGCCCCAGCCGCGGTGCCCGCCGCCCCACGGGCCGCCGGGGCCGCCGGGACCGCCCCACGGGCCGCGCCCGAAGTCGAACGGGAATCCGGGTCCGCCTCTCCTGCCGCGGTGGCGGTGCTCGTGCGGGCCGCCGCGATGGTGGTGGCCGCCCATCTGCTCGAACGCGTCGCTCATGGCCCGGAAGGCCTCGCGGGCCGCTCGCTTGTATTCGCGGGCGCCGGGCCAGGGCGCGCCTGCTGCCTGTGCTGAACTCATTTTTCCCCCTATATCGCGATCTGTTCTCGATGCGTCAAAGATATATCGATGAAATGTCGTTTCGCAAGTCACGAAAAGGTGTGATCCAGATCACGAAAAAGTTGCGGAATCCGGGAACAGCTCGGGGGAGCCGGGCGTTGTTCCCATCAGACGAGGTCGTTCCGCGTCGGCAGGGCTGGGGGGTGCTGTCGCCGCGGAGACGACCTCGTCTGCGTTTGCGGGTGTTCGGCGCGATGTCGCCGGCCTGCACAGCCCGTTCGCCCCGGCATGCCTCGCCGCGCAAAGAACCTCTTTGCCGTACAGTCCGGATCATGATGGGGCACACGCATGCGATGACCGGGGCCATCGCCTGGCTGGGGCTGGCGCCGCCCCTTGCCGCACTGCCGCTGGTGAACGAGTCCACCCGGTTCGTGGAAACCGGGATCATGGCCGCCGCGCTCAGTCCCGCCGAGTTGATCGCCGGCGCCATCATCTGCGCGGGCGCCGCGATGCTGCCCGACCTCGACCATCCACACGCGACGATCGCGCAGACGTTCGGGCCGGTCACGTGGGCGCTCAGCAAGCTCGTGTCCTGGCTCGGCGGCGGCCACCGCGGCGCCACCCACTCGCTCGTCTTCGCCGTGGCCATCGGGTTCGGGGCGCACTGGCTGGCCAACACCTATCCGATCGGGCGCGACGTCATGGTCGTGCTGCTCATCGGCCTGGCGTTGCGCGCCATCGGCGTCGGCATACCGGGGAACAAGCTCGGTTCAATCATGATCAACATCGGCATGACCGCCGGGCTCTACGCCGTCTTCCTCTCCCTCGAGGTGGGCTACGCCTGGCTCGGGCTGGCCGTGGGGGTCGGAAGTTTCATCCACGTCGTCGGCGACTGCATGACCGAACGCGGTTGCCCCGTGTTGTGGCCCTTGGGGGCGAAGTTCGTCCTGCCGTGGAAAATCGGCATCAAGACGGGCAGGAAGTTCGAGCAGAAGATCCTCGCGCCGATCCTGTCCGTGGCCATCGTCGGGCTGCTGTACTGGCGCCTGGCGCCCGTTTAACTTGATGTCGAGATACTTTTCCCGATATCTTGATGTCGAGACACCTGCTGCGCGGATGCGAATTAGGTTCACCTAACGTGCTTACTTGTTCGCGCGTGCGGCAGGATTTGGGGAGTGAACCCGACGCGGCGAGCGGAGTGGGGGCCCGACGAAGGAGGGACCCCGCGAAGCGAGTGAGGAGGGTGAACGACCCATGAGCAGGAGTGAACCCGACGCAGCGAGCGGAGTGGAGACCCGGCACCACGGGAGCCGCGAAGCGCGTGAGGAGCGGGGAGCCACCCGCAAGCCTGAAAGATGTCTGATGGAGGAGGCGAACCACCGTGTCCGCGAACAGCTTCGGCAGCCGTGACACGCTACGCGTCGGCGACGCGTCATATGAGATCTTCCGGCTGGACGCCGTCGAAGGCGCCGCGCGCCTCCCGTACAGCCTGAAGATCCTGCTGGAAAACCTCCTCCGCACCGAGGACGGCGCGAACATCACCGCCGACCACATCCGGGCGCTCGGAGGATGGGACCCGAAGGCGGCGCCGAGCGTGGAGATCCAGTTCACGCCCGCGCGCGTCATCATGCAGGACTTCACGGGCGTGCCCTGCGTGGTCGACCTGGCCACGATGCGCGAGGCCGTGCGCGACCTCGGCGGCGACCCGGCCAGGATCAACCCGCTCGCGCCCGCCGAGATGGTCATCGACCACTCGGTCATCGTCGACTACTTCGGCCACCCCGACGCCTTCCAGCGCAACGTGGAGCGCGAATACGAGCGCAACCACGAGCGCTACCAGTTCCTGCGCTGGGGCCAGACCGCCTTCGACGAGTTCAAGGTGGTGCCGCCCGGCACCGGCATCGTCCACCAGGTCAACATCGAGCACCTGGCCCGCGTGGTCATGACCCGCTCCGACGGCGACATCAACAGGGCCTACCCCGACACCTGCGTCGGCACCGACTCCCACACCACGATGGAGAACGGCATCGGCGTGCTCGGCTGGGGCGTCGGCGGCATCGAGGCCGAGGCCGCGATGCTCGGCCAGCCGATCTCCATGCTCATCCCGCGCGTGGTCGGCTTCAAGCTCAACGGCAAGCTGCCCGCCGGGGCCACGGCCACCGACCTGGTCCTGACGATCACCGAGATACTGCGCAAGCACGGCGTGGTCGGCAAGTTCGTCGAGTTCTACGGCGAGGGCGTAGCGTCCGTGCCGCTGGCCGACCGGGCCACGATCGGCAACATGAGCCCCGAGTTCGGCTCCACCTGCGCGATCTTCCCGATCGACGGCCAGACCGTCGACTACCTCCGCCTGACCGGGCGCTCCGAGGAGCAGATCGCCCTCGTCGAGGCGTACGCCAAGGCCCAGGGCCTCTGGCTCGACCCGGCCGCGCCCGAGCCGGAGTTCTCCGAGTACATCGAGCTCGACCTCGCCACGGTCGTGCCGTCCATCGCCGGCCCCAAGCGCCCGCAGGACCGCATCGCCCTGTCGGCGGCCAAGGACACCTGGCGTTACGACGTCCAGAACTACGTGGAGGACGGCGTCGACGAGGCGTCGAAGGAGTCCTTCCCGGCCTCCGACTCGCCCGCCTCCAACTCCACGGCCGACGGCGGGCGGCCGCACAAGCCGGTGCCCGTCACGCTGGCCGACGGCACCTCGTTCGAGATCGACCACGGCATCGTCTCGATCGCCGCGATCACCTCGTGCACGAACACCTCCAACCCGTACGTCATGCTCGGCGCGGCGCTGCTGGCCCGCAACGCCGTGGAGAAGGGCCTGACCCGTAAGCCGTGGGTCAAGACCTCGCTGGCCCCCGGGTCGCAGGTCGTCACCGGCTACTTCGAGCGCTCCGGGCTCCAGCCGTACCTCGACAAGATCGGCTTCAACCTCGTCGGCTACGGCTGCACCACCTGCATCGGCAACTCGGGGCCGCTCCTGCCGGAGATCTCCGAGGCCGTCCAGGCCAACGACCTGGCCGTCACCGCCGTGCTGTCGGGCAACCGCAACTTCGAGGGCCGGATCAACCCCGACGTCAAGATGAACTACCTGGCCTCGCCGCCGCTGGTGGTCGCGTACGCGCTGGCCGGCACCATGGACCTCGACCTCGCGACCGAGCCGCTCGGCGTCGGCAGCGACGGCGAGCCGGTCTACCTGCGCGACATCTGGCCCGCGCCGGAGGAGATCGCGGCCGTGGTCAACTCCTCGATCGGGCGCGACATGTTCGAGCGCGACTACGCCGACGTCTTCAAGGGCGACGACCACTGGCGCTCACTGCCCATCCCGACCGGCGACACCTTCGAGTGGGACTCCGACTCGACCTACGTCCGCAAGGCCCCCTACTTCGACGGCATGCCGGAGAAGCCGGAGCCGGTGACCGACATCGCCGGCGCCCGCGTGCTGGTCAAGGTCGGCGACTCGGTCACCACCGACCACATCTCGCCCGCCGGCTCGATCAAGGTGGGCACCCCCGCCGCCCAGTACCTGAAGGCCAACGGGGTCGAGGTGAAGGACTTCAACTCCTACGGCTCGCGTCGTGGCAACCACGAGGTGATGATCAGGGGCACGTTCGCCAACATCCGCCTGCGCAACCAGATCGCCCCCGGCACCGAGGGCGGCTACACCCGCGACTTCACCCAGTCCGACGGCCCGGTGTCGTTCATCTACGACGCCTCGGTCAACTACGCCGCCGCGGGCACGCCGCTGGTGGTGCTGGCGGGCAAGGAGTACGGCTCCGGATCCTCGCGTGACTGGGCGGCCAAGGGCACGGCGCTGCTGGGCGTCCGCGCGGTCATCGCCGAGTCGTACGAGCGCATCCACCGCTCCAACCTGATCGGCATGGGCGTGCTCCCGCTGCAGTTCCCGGAGGGCGCCTCGGCGGCGGCCCTCGGCCTGACGGGCGAGGAGACGTTCGACATCACGGGAGTCGAAGAGCTCAACAAGGGCGGCATCCCGCAGACGGTGCACGTCAGGGCGGGCGACGTCGAGTTCGACGCTGTGGTGCGCATCGACACGCCCGGCGAGGCCGACTACTACCGGCACGGCGGCATCATGCAGTACGTTCTGCGGTCGTTGCTCGCCAAGTGAACTTCCCGAGCTCCCGGCCGGTCATGAGCAGGCCGGGAGCGACGGAGCCCGGCTCGTCGCCGGGGTTGGGCGTGATCCTCACGCGCTCGTTTCGGGGGAACCACCCGACACACTGAGAGCCGCCCGGCGGACACCCTCCGCCGGGCGGCTCCTCGCTTCCCTGGCGGCCTTCGCCACCGATCACGGAGCCGGCGGCCAGTGGTTCGTGTCTGCGTCGCGGGCCCGCGACGCACCCGCCGCCGTCTCACCGCGCAGGTCACCTCACCGCTTCACCGGTCAGCTCACCGGTCAGGTCAAGAGGCTTGCGGTCAGGCGACTTTAACGGCGGGTGCCGACCAGGTGCCGCAGGCGGCGGGGGAGACGGCGCCGTAGCCGCGTTTGAGCCAGTAGGCCCGGCTGGACCCCTTGCCGTGGGTGCGGTGGCCGTCATCGTCGTCACCGCTTGCCCGGGTCGCGTCCAGCAGCGCCGCCCAGTCGAGCTCGGAGCGGGCCAGGGAGCGCCAGACGCTACCCAGGAACACTCCGGACAGGCAGTCGGCCTGGAGTTCGTAGCGGCGCTTCAACCGGTCCGCGTGGGTACGGTCGGCGCGTGCCCTGGCCTCGTAGGAGCGGCGGATGCCGAGCAGGCTCTGCAGGTGGTGACCGTACTCATGGGCGGCCACCTTGAACGGGAAGAGGTCGGTCCTGTTCTCGATCCACCGGCCGGTCAGCGGGAAGACCACGGTGGAGCGCTCGGTGCAGTAGAAGGCGTCGGCGTACGCGGGCCAGCGCATCCCGCACACGGTGCTCGCCGGCTCCTCGAAGTAGCGGACGACGGGCTTGCGGAACGTACGCCCTGCCCGCTCAACATACGCACCCCACGACTTGTCCAGACATTTCACGACCGTCTGGAGGTACTCCCGGGTGCGCGGAACGCCGCCGGAGACGATCGGCGTCTCGGGGCATGAGGTCGCGGCCAGCTTGCCCACCTTCTTGGAGAACGGGCTGCGTACGGGCGCCGCCTGCGCGGGCGGGGCGGTCAGGCAGACGGACGCCAGAACCGCGGCGAGGGTCAGGACACGCGTCAACGGGAGGGATCGCACGATCGCCAGCTTATTGATCTGCAAAGTGTGACACGATGAGAGAGCCATCCGGCGAAGCGCCTTTTCGCCGGGCGGCGAATCTTCTAAATCATGTCATTGATCCAGTCTGTGACTTCGCGCACGACCTCGTCAGGAGCGATGCCGATCCGCATCGTGAACCGCTGCGGTGACACACTGCGGACGTGCTCGACCATGGCCCAGCTGGGCTTCTCCAGGCCGGTGCCGTCACAACTGATGGGGATGTGGTTGTCCCATCCCCGCTCGGTGGTGGTCAGCGGCACGATGATTTTGACTGCGGTCGCGGCGTTGAATCCATCGTTGCTGACGACCAGCACAGGGCGACGGTAGCCCTGTTCGCGGCCGGTCGGTTCGCCCAGGTTAGCGAGCCAGATCTCGCCCTGGATCACCCTCATCTCTCTCCTCGGGGAATGTGATGAGCCCCTCCCACTCCGGCGCGATGCGGGTGGAGCGTGGTCGTGGGCCTTGGACCAGCTCGGATTCAGCGAGATAGTCGGCCCAAGCTTGCGGGTCCTCTCGTCTGGTCTGCTCTATCTGCTCCGCGACGCGCTGCCAGCGGTATTTCTTCTCCATCTCCCGGATGGCCTGGTCGATGATCGCGGTCATGGGTTCACCTGCCTTCTTTGCGAGTGCGGCGATCCTGTCTCGGGTTCTGACGCTGACGCGAATAGTCGTTGCCTTTGGCTTCATGGCCATACTCCTGACACTACGTCGGCGTCTGTAGGCAAGGCTACATCTCGACGGTCACTCTGGCATCAGGAATGGCAACAGAGAGTAAAGCTGGTTGACTCTCCTGCATGACTGATACGGCATTGCTGCTCATCGTGGGTGGTCTGGCGGTTTTTGCGGGCGCGATCGTGCAGGGTGGGGTGGGTTTCGGGCTGGGGCTGGTGGCCGTGCCCGTGCTGACGATGATCGAGCCCGGCCTGATGCCGGGCGCCGTGCAGATGGTCAACCTGGCGATGCCGCTGTTCACGCTGGCCTCGGAGTGGCGGCGGGTGGAGTGGCGCGGAGTGGGGTTCGCACTGCTGGGCAGACTGCCGGGCAGTGTCATTGGTGCAGTTATTGTTGTCTACACATCCATCTACGCCAGGAGCGTCTTCGTGGCGGGCATGGTGGTGATCGCCGTGCTGCTGACCGCCAGGGCGATGAGCGTGCCGCGCACCGGCGCGACGCTCACCTCCGCCGGTTTCGTCTCCGGCATCACCGGCACCGCGACGGGCATCGGCGGGCCGCCCATCGCGCTGGTGTACCAGAGCGCCAAGGGTCCGCAGATCAGGGCGACGCTCGCGATGTTCTTCTGCCTGAGCGCGCTGCAGTCGCTGGGGATCCTGGCACTGGTGGGCGAACTGCCCGTGCAGGCAGTGGCGGCGGGGGCGACGCTGGTCGTGCCCATGGCCCTCGGGTTCCTGGCGTCGGGGCCGCTGCGGCGCTACCTCGACGGCGGCAGGGCCCGGACGGCCGTGCTGGTGGTGGCGACCGCCTCGGCGCTCGCCCTGATCGTGCAGAACGTCGTCATCGGGCCGCCGTGACGACGCGACGGCCCGGGTTGGTCGCTGTGGCGATGGCGCGGCTCAGGCGGGTCGTCGTGACGGTGCGACGGCTCAGGTTGGTCGCTGTGGCGGTTCAGGCGTCGCTCGGGCCGGGGCGCCAGCCGGTGCGCTGGGCCCAGGCGTCGGCGCGTCGCACGATGTCCCACACGTACGGCTCCTTGGCCGCGACGTACTCCTCCCGCGCGTCCCGGAACCGGTCGGCGCACCGCCGTTTGGCCTCGGCGAACTCGCTCGCGGCGGCGGGATGGGCGCGCAGGTAGTCGCGGAACAGCAGCGGCAGTTGCTGGGAGAAGCTGCCGTGCTCGCGCACGTGGACGTGGGTCCTGCGATGGCCTGGCGCCTCGCGGAAGTAGCGTTTGGTCAGCTCGGGGTTGCCCGCCCGGTGGACCAGGCCGACGAGCTCCAGCGGACGCTTGAACGCCGCGAGCGGTTCGAGTGAGCGCACCGCGATCTGCACGTCGATCACGGGCTTGGCGGCCAGGCCGGGCACCGACGTCGAGCCGATGTGGTCGATCCGCACCGCGACGGAGCCGAGCGCCGCGCGCATCGTCCGGCCGAGCGCGGCGAAGTCGGCGGGCCAGCCCGGGTCGTGGTCGACGATCTCGACCGGATCTGCCATGTCCTGATTGTCGCCGATCCCGCCCCCGGCGCGCGTCGAGGCCTCCGTGTTTCCTGATTGTTACTAGAAACAACAAACTACCGCGCCACTGGGTCTTCCCATGCAGGCGATCCCGGAATACGTTGCCGCAAACAACATTCATCCGGGCCCCTCCGGAAGAAAGGACCCTGCACCATGCGCAAGGGGATCCTCAGCCTGACCGCCGCGGCAGCCGCGCTCGCTCTCGGTCTCACCGCCTGCGGGGGCGAAAGCGGTCAGACCACGTCGACGACGGCCTCCGCCACCGCCTCAGCGGCGCCCGCGGGCAAGATCGGCGTCATCCTGCCGGACAGCAAGTCCTCGGCCCGGTGGGAGACGGCGGACCGTAAGTACCTCGAAGAGGCGTTCAAAGCCGCCGGCGTCCAGTACGACATCCAGAACGCCCAGAACGACAAGACGGCGTTCCAGACCATCGCCGACCAGATGATCACCAACGGCGCCACCGTCCTGATGATCGTCAATCTGGACAGCGGCACCGGCAAGCAGGTCATCGAGAAGGCCAGGTCGCAGGGCGTGGCCACCATCGACTACGACCGGCTGACGCTCGGCGGCGGCGCCGCGTACTACGTCAGCTTCGACAACACCAAGGTGGGCCAGCTCCAGGGCGAGGGCCTGGCCAAGTGCCTGACCGACAAGAAGGCGGACAAGCCGATCGTCGCCTACCTCAACGGCTCGCCGACGGACAACAACGCCACCCTGTTCAAGGCCGGGTACGACGGGGTGCTCAAGCCCAAGTTCGACGCCGGCGAGTACGTCAAGGGACCGGAGCAGTCGGTGCCCGAATGGGACAACACCCAGGCCGGGACGATCTTCGAGCAGATGCTGACCCAGCAGCCGAAGATCGCCGGAGTCCTGGCCGCCAACGACGGCCTCGGCAACGCCGCCATCACCGTGCTGAAGAAGAACAACCTCAACGGCAAGGTGCCGGTCACCGGCCAGGACGCCACCGTCCAGGGCCTGCAGAACATCCTCGCCGGCGACCAGTGCATGACCGTCTACAAGGCCGTCAAGAAGGAGGCCGACGCCGCGGCCAAGCTCGCGGTGGCGCTGGCCAAGGGCGAGAAGCCCACGGCGAGCAGCAGCGTCAAGGACCCGGAGAGCGGCCAGGACGTGCCCGCCGAGCTCATGGAGCCGCAGGCCATCTATTTCGACAACGTCAAGGACGTGGTGGCCGACGGCTTCGTGACCAAGGAGGAGCTGTGCACGGGTGACTTCGCCGAGAAGTGCACCGAGGCAGGAATCGAATAAGAACAAGGGGTACGGCCCGTGTCACGAGCGCGGCCGTACCCTCCCTTAGGGAGCCCCATGACCCCCCTCCTTGAAGTGCGCGGGATAGACAAGAGCTTCGGCCCGGTGAAGGTCCTGCACGAGGTCGAGCTCTCGGCGTACGCCGGCGAGGTCACGGCGCTGGTGGGCGACAACGGCGCCGGCAAGTCGACGCTCGTCAAGTGCGTCGGCGGGATCTACCCGATCGACGACGGCGAGATCCGCTTCGACGGCCGCCCGGTCCATGTCCACAGCCCGCGCGACGCGGGCGAGCTGGGCATCGAGATCGTGTACCAGGACCTCGCCCTGTGCGACAACCTCGACATCGTCCAGAACATGTTCCTCGGCAGGGAGCGCAGGCGCGGCCCCCTGCTCGACGAGGACAGCATGGAGGAACTGGCCGAGCGCACCCTCAGCAGCCTGTCCGTGCGCACGGTGAAGTCCATCAGGCAGCAGGTCTCCAGCCTGTCCGGCGGGCAGCGGCAGACCGTGGCCATCGCCAAGGCCGTGCTGTGGAACAGCAAGGTCGTCATCCTCGACGAGCCGACCGCGGCCCTGGGCGTGGCCCAGACCGCGCAGGTGCTCGAACTGGTGCGCAGGCTGGCCGACACCGGGCTGGCCGTCGTGCTCATCTCGCACAACATGAACGACGTGTTCGCCGTCTCCGACCGGATCGCGGCGCTCTACCTCGGCAGGATGGCCGCCCAGGTCAAGACCGCCGACGTGACGCACGCCCAGGTCGTCGAACTGATCACCTCCGGCCGCAGCGGCGATCTCGGCCTCAAGAACGGGGTCACGCCATGAACAAGGTCAAGGAACTACCCGGCGAGGCGATCGTCGCGGCGTCGCAGTCACCGTCGATCGGCAACAGTTTCCTCGCCTACGTCCAGCGGGTGCGGGGCGGTGACATGGGCGCGCTGCCGGCCGTGCTCGGCCTGGTGGTGCTCTGCGCGGTCTTCGCGGTCGCGCGGCCCTCGTTCGTCACCGCGATCAACTTCGCCAACCTGTTCACCCAGGGCGCCGCGATCACGCTGATCGCGATGGGGCTGGTGTTCGTGCTGCTGCTCGGCGAGATCGACCTGTCGGCCGGTTTCGCCAGCGGTGTGTGCGCGGCGGTGCTCGCCGTCACGCTGACCAGCGCGGGCCTGCCCTGGTACGTGTGCGTGGTGGCCGCCATCGTCACCGGCGTGCTCATCGGCATGGTGCTCGGCACCCTGGTCGCCAAGGTGGGCATACCGTCGTTCGTGGTGACGCTGGCGGCGTTCCTCGCCTTCCAGGGCCTGGTCCTGGTGCTGGTCGACGAGGGCACGAACATCTCCATCAGGGACGGCGTGATCGTCGCCATCGCGAACAGGAACCTGCCGCCGTGGCTGGGCTGGGCGCTCTACGCGTTCTGTGTGGCGGTCTTCGCGGGCGTGCAGCTCAGGCGGGCCAGGACCCGTGCCAAGCGCGGCCTGACCGCCGACCCGATGTCGTTGGTCGCGTTCCGCGTGGGCATGCTGGCGCTGTTCGCCGGGCTCGCGGTCTTCGCGCTCAACCTGGAGCGCAGCCGCAACCCCGAACTCGTCTCGCTCACGGGCGTGCCGATCGTGGTGCCGCTCATCCTGGTGCTGCTGGTCGTCTGGACCGTGGTGCTGCGCCGCACCGCGTTCGGCCGGCACCTGTACGCGGTCGGCGGCAACGCGGAGGCCGCGAGGAGAGCGGGCATCCCGGTCGACCGGCTCAAGATCAGCGCATTCGTGATCTGCTCCTCGATGGCGGCGATCGGCGGGATCGTGGCCGCGTCCAGGGCCAGCTCCGTCGACCCGAACACGGGCGGCAGCTCCGTCCTGCTGTACGCCGTCGGCGCGGCCGTCATCGGCGGCACGAGCCTGTTCGGAGGCAAGGGCAGGGTGCTGGACGCCGTGATGGGCGGCGCCGTGGTGGCCGTGATCGAGAACGGCATGGGCCTGATGGGGTATGGAGCCAGTGTCAAATACCTGGTCACCGGGTCCGTCCTGCTGCTCGCCGCGGGTGTCGACGCCATGGCGCGCAAGCGGGCGGCCGCCGCTGGTTTAAGGTGATCAGCGACTCGCAGCCCCTGAAGGAACCCCAGACCATGCGTGCCGGACCCTCTCAAGAGGACATCAGACGCCACAATCTCGGCGCGCTGCTCCGGCATGTTCATCTGGGCGGGCCGATCTCGCGCGCCGAACTCACCTCGAGGATGGGGCTCAACCGGAGCACCATCATGGCTCTGACCTCCGACCTCACCGCCGCCGGGCTGGTACGCGAGGAGCTGCCGCGCGAGACGGGCCGTGCCGGGCGGCCCTCGCTCGTCGTGCGGCCCGAGTCGGCGCGGGTCTACGTGTTCGCCTTCGACGTGGGCCCCGACCGGCTCGCGGCGGCCCGCGTCGGGCTGGGCGGGGTCATCCTCGACCGCAGGGAGGTGCCGCGCGACCGCGGCCGGTTCAAGCTGGACGAGCTGGCCGCGACGTTGTCCGGGTTCGCCCGGCAGATGCGGCGCAAGACCAGGGCCGACACCGTGTGCGTCGGAGCGGCGGCGGCCGTGTCCGGCGGCGTGCGCAAGGCCGACGGCGTGGTCACGTTCGGCCCCAACCTCATGGACGGGGAGGTGCCGTTCGGCGAGGAGCTGGGCCGCAGGCTGGGCCTGGGATTGCCGGTCAGTGTGGGCAACGACGCCAACCTGGGCGCCCTCGCCGAGCACAGCCGCGGGGTCGGCGAGGCCGTCAAGGACCTGATCTACCTGCACGGCGACGTCGGCATCGGCGGCGGGATCATCGCGGGCGGCCATCTGCTGGGCGGCCACGACGGCTACGGCGGGGAGGTCGGCCACATGGTCGTCAACCCGGGCGGTCGCGCCTGCGGCTGCGGCTCCAGCGGTTGCCTGGAGGCGGAGGTGGGAGAGCGGGCGCTGCTGGAGTCGGCCGGCCGGTTCGGCGCGCAGCAGGGCAGGGACGCGGTCAGGGCGGTGGTGGACGCCGCCGACCGGGGCGACATCGGGGCGCAGGAGGGCCTGAAGCGGGTCGGCGAATGGCTCGGTCTCGGCGTCGCGAATCTGGTGAACATCTTCAACCCAGAAATGGTGATCTTCGGCGGGATGTTGCGGGAGATCTATCTCGGCTCGGCGGCGCAGGTGCGCACGCAGCTGACGCTGCACGCGATGGCGCCGCAGCGTGATCGGCTGCGGCTGCGCACGTCGGCTCTGGGCGACGCCGCCACCCTGGTGGGGGCGGCCGAGCTCGCCTTCGCCCACGTCCTGTCCGACCCGCTGGAGGTGCTGGCCCGCGCCAACGCCTGAGGACCGCCGCGGGCCGCAGGTTCAGGTGACCTGGGAGTCGCCCGCCGTCCAGGTGTCGCAGAAGCCGGTCGCCCCGCCGCGGAAGCCGCGGTCCTGCCAGAGCGCCAGGTTGCCCGGTTTGCCGTGGGTCTCGCTCTCGTCCGCTGCGCTCACCGCCTCGGTCCACGTCTTCCACTCGATGCCGGGGTCGATCGAGTCCAGCGCGGCGCTGTAGAAGACGCCCGCGTAACACTCGGCCTGCATCTCCAGCCGGTGGCTCAGCAACGTCCGCGCGCTCGCCGAGGCTGGCTGGTAGAGCGCCTCGTGCGCGCCGAGCACGCCGGTGAGCTGCTGCACGTGGTGTCCCCACTCGTGGGCGATGGAGTGGGCGATGTTCATCCTGAACGGGTCACGCAGCTCGTGCGGCATGATCCGGACGGCGATCGTCCGCTGCTCGGGGCAGTACTGCGCCCCGTTACCGGTGATCTTGCCGCACACCGAGCCGGTTCCCGTCGTGATCGTGACCGTGGGCGGGGTGTAGGCCAGGCCGGCCACGGCGAACGTGACGGCCCAGAACCGGTCGGCGCAGTCGGCCATCGCGCGGTGGAACGACCTGAGCGAGGCCACGCTGCCCGGCCGGATCGCCGGGACGTCGCACTCCAGCGGCATCGTCATTCCGCTCATCTGGCCGGAGAGCCCGGCGTGCGCGGTTCGTCGCGCCGCGCCGGCGGGGCTCGGAAGGAGCAGGGCCGCGACCATGCACATGGCTACCGCTAAGTGGGATAAGCGCACGATGGCGGATCATAGATCATCGTACGTTACGTGACGCGGAGGCCCAGGTGTTGCACGCGCCGGGCGTGCCGCGTTCGAACCCGCGGGACATCCAGGCCGCCTGCGTGGGCCCCCTGCCGTGGTCGTTCTGGGGCCAGCCCTTGGCGCCGTTCTTCCTGAACCACTCCACGGTGTAGGCCCAGTCGGCGTCGGAGACCAGGTCCGAGCCCCGCATCGTGCTCATGAAGGCGGCGGAGAAGCACTCCGCCTGGAGTTCGGACTTGCGCGAGAGCTGCAGCCGTCCGGCCTTGCCCGCCAGGGTCCTGGCCGTCCAGTAGTAGGTCCAGATGCCGGAGATCTGCTGGACGTGGTGGCCGTACTCGTGGGCGATCAACCGGGTGATCCCGAGCGGGAACGGGTTGCGCAGCTGGTCCTTGGTGATCATCAGGTACATGGTGCGGTCGGTGGAGCAGTAGACGCCGTCGGCGCCGGCGTTCCACACCCCGCAGGGCGTCTTGACTTTCCGGGTGATGATGCGCAGACGCGGTTTGGTGAAGGTCATCTCCGCCTTGCGGAACTGCGCGCCCCACACCCGGTTCAGGCACGCGGTCACGCGGGTCAGAAAGCGCCGGTACGCGGTGATGCTCCTGGCAGGCAGGCTGCCGGGCCGGCAGTTCACGTCGGTGAGCCGCCCGGTCCTGTAGAGCGGATTCCGCGTCGCCGACGCCCGGTCGAGGTCGGGTGCCCCTCCCTCCCGGTCCGGGGCCCGGGACGGCGGGGCGGCGAGCTGCTGGGCCCCGTTGCGTAACCCGTCCTCCGTCATGGTCACGTCCACCAGAACGAGCACCAGACCGGCGGCTGCCAGGGCAAGAGCGAGCGCGGCCGCCACAAGTGCTGCGAGTTTAGTTTTGGGGACGGAGTTCATAGGTACCGAAAGAGTAGGTCAAGATCGGACATACCGGGGTGGGTTTGACTCGATGGAGTCAGTGAGGCGTCCGCGAACTACACTCGGGGAATCGGCGGACAAGAGCATGAGGGGAGTCGGATCCGTGAGCGGGTTGCTGGGCTCGGTAAAGGGACCGCAGGACGTCAAACGGCTCACTGTGGAGGAGTTGCCGCGGCTCGCGGGAGAGATCCGTGACCTGCTCGTCGACTCATGCGCGAAGTACGGCGGCCACCTCGGCCCCAACCTCGGCGTGGTCGAGCTGACCATCGCCGTGCACCGGGTCTTCGACTCGCCGGACGACCCCGTCGTCTGGGACACCGGCCACCAGGCGTACGTGCACAAGCTCCTCACCGGCCGCGCGTCCGGGTTCGACGCGCTCAAGCAGGAGGGCGGCCTGTCGGGCTATCCGAGCAGGGCCGAGTCCGACCACGACTTCGTCGAGAACTCCCACGCCTCGACCGCGCTGTCCTACGCCGACGGCCTGGCCAAGGCGTTCAAGCTGCGCGGCGAGCGCGACCGCACGGTCGTGGCGGTGATCGGAGACGGCGCGCTGACCGGCGGCATGGCCTGGGAGGCGCTCAACAACATCGCCGGCGCCAAGGACCTGCCCGTCGTCATCGTGGTCAACGACAACGGCCGCTCCTACTCGCCCACCATCGGCGGCCTGGCCTCCCACCTGTCCTCGCTGCGCGTCAACCGCCACTACGAGGACGTCCTCGAATACGTCAAAGACAAGATCGGCAACGTTCCCGTCCTCTACGACGCGCTCCACGGCTTCAAGAAGGGCGTCAAGGACGTCATCGCGCCGCAGGTGATGTTCGAGGACCTCGGCCTGAAATACGTCGGGCCCATCGACGGCCACGACGAGCAGGCCATGGAGGCCGCCCTGCGCAAGGCCCGCGGCTTCCGCGGCCCGGTCATCGTGCACGCGCTCACCCAGAAGGGCCGCGGCTACGCGCCCGCGGAAGACCACGACGAGGACCAGTTCCACTCGCCCGGCGCCTTCGACCGGCTCACCGGCGCGGAGAAGCCCAAGGGCCGCATCTGGACCAACGTGTTCAGCGAGGAACTCGTCCGGCTCGGCAAGGAGCGCGACGACCTGGTCGCGATCACCGCGGCCATGCTCCACCCGACGGGCCTCAACGCGTTCGCCGAGGCCTACCCCGACCGCATCTACGACGTCGGCATCGCCGAGCAGCACGCGCTCACCAGCGCCGCAGGGCTCGCCCTCGGCGGCATGCACCCGGTGGTGGCCGTCTACGCCACCTTCCTCAACCGCGCGTTCGACCAGCTCCTCATGGACGTCGCCCTGCACCGGCTCCCGGTCACCGTCGTGCTCGACCGGGCGGGCGTCACGGGCGACGACGGCGCCAGCCACAACGGCATGTGGGACCTGTCCATCCTCCAGGTGGTGCCCGGGCTCAGGGTCGCGGTGCCGCGCGACGGCGACCGGCTGACCGAGCTGCTGCGCGAGGCCGTGGAGGTCTCCGACGGCCCGACCGTGCTGCGTTTCCCCAAGGGCCCGGTCGCCGAGGCGCTCGACGCGGTGGGCCGGCTGGGCGAGATGGACGTGCTGCGCGCCCCGAAGGGCGACCCGGAGGGCGATGCCGCGGCCGGGCCCGACGTGCTGCTGGTCGGCGTGGGCCCGATGGCGCAGGTCTGCATGGACGCGGCGGTCCTGCTCGACGCCCAGGGCATCGCGACGACCGTGGTGGACCCCCGCTGGGTCAAGCCTCTCGACGAGGCGCTCGTCCCCGCGGCGAAGGAGCACAAACTGGTGGCCGTCGTCGAGGACAACGGCCGGGTGGGCGCGGTGGGTGACGCCGTGGCCCGGCTCCTGCGCGATGCCGACGTCGACGTGCCCGTCCGCACCTTCGGCATCCCGCAGGAGTTCCTCGACCACGCCAAGCGGGCCGCGATCCTCGGCCGGATCGGCCTCACCGGTCAAGACCTCGCCCGCCAGATCACCGAGGCGGTCGCCAGGCGCGCCCAGGCCGCCGAGCCCGCCCGCCACTGAGCACCTCGGGGGCTGACCTCGGCGGCGCATGACAGCCGAGGGCGTGGGCAGATCGCTGAGCGTGGACATCTTTCGCACGAAGAGCGTCGAGCAGTCGATCCGCGACACCGAGGCCCCCGAGCACCAGTTGCGCAAGCGCCTGACCGCCACGGACCTGACGGTCTTCGGCATCGGCGTGATCGTCGGTACGGGGATCTTCGTGCTCACGGGACAGGTCGCCAAGGAACTGGCCGGCCCGGCGGTGGCGATCTCCTTCGTCGTCGCCGCCGTCGTGTGCACCCTGGCGGCGTTGTGCTACGCCGAGTTCGCCTCCACGATCCCGGTGGCCGGCTCCGCCTACACCTTCTCCTTCGCCACCCTGGGGGAGTTCCCCGCCTGGGTGATCGGCTGGGACCTGGTCCTGGAGCTGGCGCTGGCCGCCGCCGTGGTGTCGGTGGGCTGGTCGGGCTATTTCGCCTCGATGCTGGCGTCCGCCGGCCTCGAGCTGCCCGCCACGATCGCCGGCGACGACCCCGTGATCAACGTGCCCGCCGTCGTCATCGTCGCCGTCCTCACGACGATCCTGGCGGTCGGCATCAAGCTGTCCTCGCGGGTCAACCTCATCCTCGTGATCACGAAGGTCGCCGTGGTGCTGCTGGTCATCGTGGCCGGGCTGTTCTTCGTCAAGGGGGCCAACTACACGCCGTTCATCCCCGACCCGGTGGCCACGCCGCGCGTGGAAGGGCTGAAAGCGCCGCTCATCCAGGTGATGTTCGGCATCACGCCGGTCGCGTTCGGCGTGATCGGCGTCTTCTCGGCCGCGGCGATCGTGTTCTTCGCGTTCATCGGATTCGACATCGTGGCCACCGCCGCGGAGGAGACCGTCACGCCGCAGCGCGACGTGCCGCGCGGCATCATCGGCTCGCTGGCGATCTGCACGATCCTGTACGTCGCCGTCTCCCTCGTCGTCGTCGGCATGCAGCGCTACAGCGAGCTGAGCACGTCGGCGCCGCTGTCGGACGCCTTCATCGCGGTCGGCCACCCCTGGCTGGCCGGGATCATCAGCGTGGGCGCGCTGGCCGGCCTGACGACCGTGGTCCTCGTGCTGCTTCTTGGCCAGACCCGGGTGCTGTTCGCGATGTCCCGCGACGGGCTGCTGCCGCGCACGATGGCCAAGGTCAATCCGCAGTTCGGCACGCCGGTCCGGCTCACGATCCTTATCGGGCTGGTGACGATGGCGCTGGCCGGGTTCGTGTCGTTCGGCGAGCTGGCCGAGCTGGTGAACATCGGCACGCTCTTCGCGTTCGTCGTGGTGTCGATCGGCGTGATAGTGCTCAGGCGCACCAGGCCGGACCTGCCGCGGGCCTTCAGGGCGCCGCTGGTGCCGGTCCTGCCGATCCTGTCGGTGCTGGCCTGCGTCTACCTGATGCTCAACCTGCCGGTGCAGACGTGGCTGCGGTTCGTCATCTGGATGCTGATCGGCATCGTGCTCTACTTCACCTACGGCTACTGGCACAGCAGGACGGCGATGCCGTGGCAGAAGCGCGGCCGCTGAGCGGGGGGTGGGGCGCGGGCCACCCCCATGCCTGGGTCAGAGCGCGGCCACGGCCCCGGTCGCGGCCTTGGCCTGGCAGCCGTTGGCGTAGACCTTCCCCCACTTCACCGTCTTGCCGTACCACCGGCCGACGACCGCGATCACGTGCGGCTGGAACTCCTTCGTGCACGCGGCGTTTGGCGAGACGTTGAGCTTGGCCGGGTCGCCCCCGACCCGGCGCAGCTGGCGGCAGGCCGTGCGGGCGTCGGGGTGGGAGCCCCCGGTGGGCGCGCAGTGGAGCCAGGCGGTCTTCGTGGCTCCGCCCTTGACCGAATTGACGATCTTGAGCTGCACCTTGGGGTCGCGCGCCGCCACGGCGGGCGACGACGCGCCCGCCAGGAGGACTCCGCAGAGCGCGATGGTGCCGGCTGCTCTCAACATGGTTACTCTCCGTTCGTAGGACGGCACCAAACGCTACGGCGGAGGAGGGTCCGGCGCGCGGAGGCCCGCCGAGCGGGCTCCCGCAAAATCACGCGTGAGCTCACGCGGGCATCGAGGCCACGCCCGGGGCGAGGAAGCAGGGCTGCGCGATGCCGGACCTGTCCAGGTACGGCGTGATGCCGCCCAGATGGAACGGCCAGCCGGCGCCGAGGATCATGCACAGGTCGATGTCCTGGGCCGCCGCGACGACGCCCTCGTCCAGCATGATCCGGATCTCCTCGGCCAGCGCCCCCAGCACCCGCTCGCGCACCTGCTCGGCGGTGGACGCCTGGGAGCCGCCCGCGAAGAGCGCCACCGCCTCCTCGTCGAGCGTGAGGTCCGGCAGGTAGACGCCCGGCTTGCCGGCGGCGACCAGCTTGGCCAGGTTCGCCGAGACGCCGAACCGTTCGGGGAACGCCTCGTGCAGCGTCTCCGCCACGTGCAGGCCGACGGCGGGCCCGACCAGCTGCAGCAGCGCGAACGGCGTCATCGGCAGGCCCAGCCCGTCGAGCGCGTGCTCGGCCGTCTCCAGCGGCGTGCCCTCGTCCACGGCCGCCACGACCTCGCCCATGAAGCGGGTCAGCAGCCGGTTGACCACGAACGCCGGAGCGTCCTTGACGAGAACCGACGACTTCTTCAGCGTCCTGCCCACCGCGAACGCCGTGGCCAGCGTGGCGTCGTCCGTGGCGGCGCCCCTGACGATCTCCAGCAGCGGCATGACCGCGACCGGGTTGAAGAAGTGGAACCCGACCAGCCGCTCGGGGTGCGCGAGGTCGGCGGCCATCGCGGTCAGCGACAGCGAGGAGGTGTTCGTGGCCAGCACGCATTCGGCCGGGACCACCGCCTCCACCTCGGCGAGGACCTGCTTCTTGACCGCCAGGTCCTCGAAGACGGCCTCGATCACGAAGTCGGCGTCGGCGAAGGCGTCCTTGGCCGGCGAGCCGGTCACCAGCGACGTGAGCCGGTTGGCCTGGTCCTGCGAGACGCGGCCCCTGGCCAGCAGCTTGCCGATCTCGTCCCGTACGTACGCCACGCCCTTGTCGAGCCTGGCCTGGTCGAGGTCGGTCAGCACGACCGGCACCTCGAGCCGGCGTGCGAACAGCAGCGCCATCTGCGAGGCCATCAGGCCCGCGCCGACGATGCCGACCTTGGTGACCTTGCGGGCCAGGGAGGGGTCCGGCGCGCCCGCCGGCTGCTTGGCGCGCCGCTGCACCAGGTCGAACGCGTAGAGCCCGGCCCGCAGCTCGTCGCCCGTCAGCAGGTCGGCCAGCGCCTCGTCCTCGGCGGCGAACCCCTCGTCGCGGGTGGCCGTGCGGGCCCGCGCGATCAGGTCGAGCGCCCGGTAGGGGGCGGGGGAGGCGCCGCGCAGCTTCATGTCGACCAGGAACCGCGCGTCGCCGACCGCCTTGTCCCAGCCGTCGTGCTGGGGCCGCTCCACGACCACCTCGCCGTTGATCACCCGGGCGGCCCAGCGCAGCGACTCCTCCAGGAAGTCGGCCGGCTCGAACACGGCGTCGGCGACGCCCAGCTCGTACGCCTCCCTGCCCCTGGTCAGGCGGTTCTGCGCCAGCGGGTTCTCGATGATCAGCTTGACCGCGTTCGCCGGGCCGATCAGGCGCGGCAGCAGTTGCGTGCCGCCCCAGCCGGGTACCAGGCCGAGGAAACACTCCGGCAGCGCCACCGCGGTCACGCCCGAGGAGATCGTCCGGTACGTGCAGTGCAGCGCGACCTCGAGCCCACCTCCCATGGCGGCGCCGTTCACGAACGCGAACGACGGGATCGGCAGCTCGCCGAGCCGGCGGAACACGTGGTGGCCGAGCGCGGCGACGGCCAGCGCCTCCTCGCGGGTGGCCAGCGCCGCCGCGCCCTTCAGGTCGGCGCCGACGGCGAAGATGAACGGCTTGCCCGTCACGCCCACCGCGGCCAGGTCGGTGCGCTCGGCGATCTCCGACAGGGCGCCGTTCAGCGCGAACAGGCCGTGCGGGCCGAACGTGTTCGGCCTGGTGTGGTCGAAGCCGTTGTCCAGGGTGATCAGCGCCATGGTGCCCGCGCCGCCGGGCAGGCGCACGTCGCGTACCAGTGCCTTGGTGACGACCTCGTCGGCGGCGCGCTCGCTCAGCAGTGCACGCCAGTTCTCCAGCTCGCTCATGCCAGGTTCTCCCAGATCACAGTGCCGCCCATGCCCAGGCCGACGCACATCGTGGTGATGCCGTAACGCACGTCAGGACGTTCGCCGAACTGCCGCGCGAGCTGCGTCATCAGCCGCACGCCCGAGGAGGCCAGCGGGTGGCCGTAGGCGATGGCGCCGCCGTAGGGGTTCACGCGGGGGTCGTCGTCGGCGATGCCGAAGTGCTCGAGGAACGCCAGCACCTGCACGGCGAACGCCTCGTTGATCTCGAACAGCCCGATGTCGGAGATGTCCAGGCCGGCCAGGCGCAGCGCCCGCTCCGTGGACGGGATCGGCCCCACGCCCATGACCTCGGGGTCCACGCCCGCGAACGCGTACGACACGAGCCGCATCCTCGGCGCCAGCCCCAGCTCGTCCGCGGCCTCCCTGGCGGCCACGACGCAGCCGGTGGCGCCGTCGTTGACGCCGGAGGAGTTGCCCGCCGTGACGTTGCCGTGCGGACGGAACGGCGTCCTGAGCGTGCTCAGGCCCTCCATGGTCGTGCCCGGCCTGGGTGCCTCGTCCTCGACCGCCAGGCCCCAGCCCTTCTCCGCCGTCCTGGTCGCGGCCGGCACCAGGTCGGGCTGGATCCTGCCGTCGGCGTAGGCCTTGGCCGCCCGCTCCTGCGACAACACCGCGTACGCGTCGGCGCGCTCCTTGGTGATCGACGGATAGCGGTCGTGCAGGTTCTCCGCGGTCATGCCCATCACCAGGGCGCTCGGGTCGACCAGCTTCTCCGACAGGAAGCGCGGGTTCGGGTCGACGCCCTCGCCCATCGGGTGGCGGCCCATGTGCTCGACGCCGCCGGCGATGGCGACGTCGTACGCGCCGAACGCGATGCCGCCCGCGACCGTGGTGACCGCGGTCATCGCGCCCGCGCACATGCGGTCGATCGCGTAGCCGGGCACGGTCTTCGGCAGCCCCGCCAGCACCGCCGCCGAGCGGCCGATGGTCAGGCCCTGGTCGCCGATCTGCGTGGTCGCGGCGATGGCGACCTCGTCGACGCGCTCGGGCGGCAGGCCGGGGTTGCGCCTGATGAGCTCGCGGATGACGCGGACGACCAGGTCGTCGGCGCGGGTCTCCGCGTACAGCCCTTTCGGGCCCGACCGGCCGAAGGGCGTGCGCACGCCGTCGACGAACACGACGTCACGAGAGGAAGGCACGGATTCGCTCCTCGTTGGCTGAATGGGTTCCGCGCCTATGCTACTCGTCGGTAACTACTCCGAGGACGAGGGCGGCCGTCAGCAGCGCGTACACCGCCGCCGTCGCCGGCTCCCAGAGATGGGCGCGGGCCGCGAGCAGGGCGGCCACCGCCACGGCCGCGCCCGCCCAGAGCACGCGCGTCCGGAGCGCTGCCGCGCGCCGGCGCGTGCCCTGACCCGGATCCCACGGATCGCCGGGGGAGGAGCCCGATCGCCTGGCGCGCGCCAGCAGCACCAGCGCGTCACGGGACCACCACAGCAGGAACAGCACCCCCGCCCCGCAACTCGTCACCGCCAGCGCCTCGACTGCCCAGCTCAGGTCGTCCGCGACGGCGTACAGGGCGGCCTGGTCGAAGAAGGCCGGCGTGGTGCCGCCGAGGAGCAGCGTCACGGCCCAGCCCGCGGCGACGGCGAGCCGGCTGAACGGTCGTGTCCCGCCCGAGCGCGCGGCGCCGTACAACTCCTGCTCGCGCCACCGGACCAGGCGGGCCCGCACGCCCCAGACGTACTGGGTGGCGGTCATCGCGGGCAGCGCCGCCGCGAGGGCCACCAGGGACAACACCGCGAGCGGCACCGTCTGCTCCCTGGTCGGCGCCCGGTCGGCGAGCAACTGGGCGGTGGTCAGCACCGCGATCGAGGCGGACAGCGCGACGAAGGCGCGGTGGCGGGCGGCCCTGGCGCGGGCCCGCAGCCCGGCTACCTGCTCGGCGCCTGGAGGGGACGCCATCTCGGTCAACAGCATGACCGTCATGATGGCGTCACCCCGCGTAGTGACGCCCGTGATTCGCGTCAATCACAGCATCCTGAGGGGACCGTCGCCTTCAGGCGATGGGTGACTCGGGAGCGGAGGGCCGTCAAGGCTCGAGCGTGCAGTGGCAGCGGTCGGGGCTCCGGGGGCGAGCCGCTGCCGCGTCAGGCCGTGACGCCGGCGTCCACGGGGATGGCGGCGCCCGTGATGGCACGCCCGCCGTCGCCGGCGAGGTGGGCGACGGTGGCGGCGATGTCGTCGGGCGAGCAGTACACGCCGAGCGCCGTGTAGCCGCGTTCCTCGTCGGCCTCCGGGCTGTCCGCGGGGTTCATCTCGGTGTCGGTGGAGCCGGGCTGCACGACGTTCGCGGTGATGCGGCGCGGGCCGAGGTCTCTGGCCAGGCCCTTGACGAGCCCGGCCAGCGCGGACTTGCTCATGGCGTACGCCGTCCAGCCCGCGTACGGTACCCGCTCGGCCAGGCTGCTGCCGATGAAGACGATGCGGCCGCCGTCCGGCAGGCGCCGGGCCGCCGCCTGCGCCAGCACGAACGACGCGCGCGTGTGCACGGCCAGCACCTCGTCCAGCTGGGCGAGCGTCACCTCCTCCAGCGGCCCGTACGGTGCGATGCCGGCGCTGCCCACCACCACGTCGAGCCGGCCCAGCTCGCGCACCGTCCGCTCTACCGCCTCGACCAGCTCCCGCGGGTCGGCGGCCTCGGCGCGCAGGGCGAGCCCGCGCACGCCGGCCGCCTCGACCTCCTTGAGCACGGCGGCGGCCCGGTCGCTCGCGCTTCGGTAGGTGATGGCGACGTCGAAGCCGTCGCCGGCCAGGCGCCGCGCGATGGCTGCGCCGATGCCCCTGCTGCCGCCGGTGACGAGGGCGACCTTGTGTTCCATGACTCCTCCTTCAAGCGGAATTCGTTCCGCTTCAGACATTAAGCGGAATGGATTCCGGATGCAAGCGGTGCAAGGATGGTGATCGTGAGACGCGAGCGCAGTGACGCGGCCCGCAACCGCGCGAAGATCCTCTCCGCGGCTGAGCGCATCGTGGCCGCGCACGGGGTGGAGGGCCTGTCCATGGCGGAGGTGGCGGCGGCGGCCGGAGTGGGTGTCGGCACGCTTTACCGGCGCTTCGGTGACCGGTCAGGGCTCGCGTACGCGCTCATCGACCGGCGCGAGAAGGCGTTCCAGGCGGCGTTCCTCGAGGGCCCGCCGCCGCTCGGTCCAGGGGCCGAGCCGGCCGAGCGCGTCAGGGCGTTCCTGCGGGCACTGGCGGACCGGACGGTCGAGCAGCTCGACCTGCTGCTCATGGCCGAGACGGCGAGCCCGCTGGCCCGCTTCGGCGGCGCGTACGACGCCTACCACGGCCATCTGGTCATGCTGATCGGCCGGATGCGCCCGGAGGCCGAGGCCCACGGTCTGGCCGACGTGCTGCTGGCGCCGCTGTCCGCCGAGTTGCTCGCCCACCGGCTCAGGAGGTGCGGGGTGAGCGTCGAGCGGATCACGTCGGCGCTCGACGAACTCGTGTCCGGTCTGGCCCGCTGACGCGCTCCCTGGAGGGGTTGGTTGTCCACCCGTGCGCGGGCTCTGGGACGCATGTTACACAGCGTGTTTTTAGGGAAACATGTGAAATTTCCGGACAAGTGATGGTCGTGTCTGCTAGGAAAGGGCGGGTCGTATTCGTATGAGAGAGGTTCCATCGTGGCGCGCGACGAGAACGACAGGCCATACGAGGATGGGCAGGGCAGGCCGCTGAACCCGGAGATGACGGGTGATGTGCTGTCCCCGCGGTGGAGCACTGAAGACACCGACGAGCAACCCGCCATCCAGGTGGTCGGCAACGAGACCTACATCCTTCCGCTGGAAAAGGGCGGCGAGCCCCAGTTGATAGAGCGG
The DNA here is from genome assembly GCF_052245635.1 of Nonomuraea sp. KM88. Taxonomy (NCBI): domain Bacteria; kingdom Bacillati; phylum Actinomycetota; class Actinomycetes; order Streptosporangiales; family Streptosporangiaceae; genus Nonomuraea; species Nonomuraea sp. KM88. The sequence goes on from NZ_JBQQCC010000002.1 coordinate 438,521, forward strand.
CGTGACGTCCTTGACGACCCCGGTCATCACGACGTGCTCGGCGGGACGACCTCGGCGTACGACGCCGGCGGCTCGCATGACGTGCTCGACGGGGGGAGCGGCCCGCGTGACGTGCTGGGTGGCGGCGATCCCCATGACGTGCTGGGCGGCGGGAGCGACTCCCACCGTGACGTGTTGAGCGGCTCCAGCGGGCACGAGTTCGCCGGCCCGAGCGGTCCGCATGATTTCGGCGGCCCGAGCGGCTCGCATGATTTCGGTGGTCCGAGTGGCCCGCACGACTTCGGCGGGCCCAGCGGCCCGCACGAGGTGCTCCGCGAGCCCGGTGGCTCCCGTCACGCCGACGACGAGCCCTCCTACCTCCCGCTCGACCGGGGCTACGAGACGGACGACCGCGACGACGACAAGCCCAAGCGCGGCTTCCTCGGCTCCGGCTGGACCGACGAATCCGGCGAGAGGCGTTCCTCCCGCGGCGGTGACGACGACGCCGGCGGCGGCGAGGGCGAGGTGCGGCACCGCACGCGGGTCCTGCTGGTGGCGGCCGCCGCGGTGGTGCTGGTCGGCGTCGGTGTGGGCTGGATGGTCACCGGTACGTCCTCCGACGACCCGTGCGCGGGCGGCAGGTGTGCCAGCGCCGGCGAGGTGACCGCGCCCTCCGACTCGGCCGTCCCCTCGGAGGAGGAGCAGACGCCGGTGGAGGAGGAGACCGACACCGAGCCCTCCGACCCGGCCGCCGACGAGCCCACCGACTCGGATCGGGCGCGCCCGGAGCGCCAGCAGGAGCAGACCCAGCCCACGCGTGAGCCGCAGAGCCGCCCGTCGCCCACGCGCGACATCGGCGACCCGACCACCAAGGCCAGCCCAAGAAACACCCGGGCCCCGCAGGACGAGATGCGGGACACCGACGTCTCGAGCGAGACGCGGGTGAACAACAGGGAGCCGAGGACCACCAGTCAGGAGTCGCAGGATCAGCCTCCCGCGACGCAGCCGACGCAGGCCCCGGTGCCCGAGCCCGAGCCTACCGAGGAGGAGCGTAAGGGGCTTCTCGACATCCTGTTCCCCTGGGCCTAGGGCCCGGGCGCAGGACAGACCACTCTCCGGGTGGGCCGCCGACCGCGGTCCACCCGTAGGATGCGGATCCAGGTCCTGGTCTGGCAGACTTGGAAACCGCTTTCCTGGGAGGTCTCGTGGTCACGCTTGAAGACGTCGCCAAGCAGGCGGGCGTCTCGCTGGCGACCGCCTCGCGGGTGCTCAACGGCAGCACCCGCCAGGTCGGCGCGGCCCTGCGGGCGCGGGTCGAGCAGGCGGCCGACGAGCTGGGCTACCGCGCCAACATCGCGGCCCAGACGCTGGCCCGCGGCGCGAGCAACGTCATCGGCATCGTCGTCCACGACCTGACCGACCCCTATTTCGCGGCCCTGGCCGACGGTGCCATGCGGGCTGCGGCCACCGAAGGCCTGCTCGTCATGGTGGGCACCACGCATCGTGATCCCGAGCAGGAGATCGCCTACGTGGCGACGCTCAACGCCCAGCGCGTCAGGGCGGTCCTGCTCGTCGGCTCGCGCGTGGCCGACCCGGCCGTCACCGGACGCCTGCGCGACGAGCTGGCCCGATACCAGGCGGGCGGCGGGCGGGCGGCCTGCGTGGGCCAGGACCTGCTCGGCGTCGACACGGTCGCGCCGGCCAACCGGCGGGGCGCGGCCGAGCTGGCCCGGGCCCTGGCCGAGCTGGGGCACAAGCGGTTCGCGGTGCTGGCAGGGCCCCCGCACCTGGTGACGGCGGCCGACCGCTGTGCCGGGTTCGTCGAGGCGCTGGAGGAGCTGGGGCTGCCCGCGCCGCAGGTGATCCACGGGCCGTTCGACCGCGACGGCGGCTACGCCGCGGCCTCGCAGGCAGGCGACGTGACCTGCGTGTTCGCGGTCAACGACGTGATGGCGGTCGGGGCGCTCGCGGCCTATCGGGAGCGCGGCGTCCGGGTGCCAGACGACGTCTCTGTGGCCGGGTTCGACGACATCGTCACGCTGCGTGATCACGTGCCCGCTCTGACGACCGTGCGCCTGCCGCTGAAGGACATGGGGGCACGGGCGCTGGAGCTGGCGCTGGGTGAAGGAGATCCGGTCGTGGTCGAGCAGGTCGCGGGCGAGGTCGTGCTGCGGGAGAGCGTGCGGAGGATGACGTGAGGCTGGCGGTCAGCACGCTGGGCATGCCCGGCGAAGGGCTCGACAGGGCGATCGAGATCGCGGCCGGAGGCGGCTGCCAGGGGCTCGAGTTGCGGCTGCACCCCGAGACCGGCGTGCACGCCGGCCTGGACGCCGCGGAGCGGCGGTCGGTGCGGGAGCGGGTGGAGCGGGCGGGCCTGGAAATCTCGGCCCTTGCTGGCTATGTCGGTGTTTGTGAGCCGGGTCCGGACGAACCCGTCGTCGCGGCGCTCCTCGCCGACCTGCGGCTCGCCGCCGACGTGGGCGCTCCCGGCGTGCGCGTCTTCCCTCGTGGCGACGATCCGGCCGTCGGCGCCCGCAGGCTCCAAGCGGTCTCCGGTACGGCGGGCGCCCTCGGCTGCCGCGTACTCGTCGAGACGCACGATGACATGGCCACCGGCGCCGCCGTGGCCGCCCTGCTCGCCGAGACGGGCTGCCCCGGGACCACCGGCGCGCTGTGGGACCTGCTGCACCCCTGGCGCAACGGCGAGCCGCCGGCCGACTCGCTCGCCGCGTTCGGGCCCCACCTCGCGTACGTCCAGCTCAAGGACGCGGTCTCGGCCCGCGACACCACGCCGGTGCCCCTGTGGACCGGGTCCGTGCCGCTCGACGAGGCCGGCGGGCTGCTGCGCGGCGCGGGCTACGGCGGCTGGGTGTCGCTGGAGTGGGAGCGCACGTGGTATCCGCAGGTGGCTCCGGTCGAGGAGATCCTGCCGGGCGCGGCCGACTGGGTGCGACGTTTCACCGCTTAGATGGGGGGATGTCCCCTTCTCAGAACAAAGTGCTTGTCGTCGGGATGGACGGCCTGCGCTTCGACCGGCTCCAGGCCGTGGGCGCGCCGGTGCTGGCCGGGCTGATGGCCTCCGGCGCGTACGGCACCAGCATGCTCCCCTACGGTGAGGCCGGCACGCCGCGTACGGAGTCGCCCGGCGAGGTCGTGCCCAAGGCCCCCGAGCCGGCGGCCGGCGACCGGGTGATCAGGTCGCGTACGGACTCGGGGCCCGGCTGGTCGTCCATCGCCACCGGGGCCTGGCCCGACAAGCACGGCGTCGTAGACAACAGCTTCACCGCACCACAATTCCGGAAATTTCCGGACTTCCTGACTCGTGCGAAGAAGGCCCGCCCCGAGCTGGACACCGCTGCCTTCTTCTCCTGGGCGGCACTCGCCGAGCACGGCGCGTTCGGCCCGGCGGTCGACCACCGGTTCGTGCTCGACGGCTACGCGATCGGCTGGGCCGAGGCCGACGGGCAGGTCGCCGCCGCGGCCGAGCGGCACCTGGCGGAGACCGACCCTGACGCCGTGTTCGTCTACCTCGGCGACACCGACGACGTGGCCCACGATCTCGGCCCGCACTGTCCCGAGTACACCGCCGCCCTCCAGGTCCAGGACGCCTACCTGGGGCGCCTGCTCGACACCGTCCGCGCCCGGCCCTCGTACGCGCGCGAGCGCTGGACCGTGCTCGTCACCACTGACCACGGTCACGTGGACGAGGGCGGTCACGGCGGTGTCTCGGAGGAGGAACGCAGGGTGTTCGTGATCGCCAACCGGCTGGGGGAGCGCCTTGCCCATCGTGGCCTGGCCGGTCCCCGGCTGGTGGACGTGGCTCCTACGGTGCTCGCCTCGCTCGGCGTGGCCGTCGATTCCGCGTGGAACCTGGACGGTGAGCCGCTGGAATTGTGACGCCTTTCATCAAGTGTTGAATTTCTGCCGGGAAAGCGTGACACTCGTGTCAGGATGCTGAAGGGCAGGGATGAAGCTGATGAACACGGCACTCGACTTCTCCGAGATCGACGCGGGAATGCTCGCCGTGGTGGGCGGAAAGGCCGCCAACCTCGGCGAGCTGACCCGGGCGGGGCTGCCCGTACCACCCGGCTGGGTGCTGACCACGCAGGCCTACCGCCAGGTCGCCGAGGGCCTGGAGACCAGCGGCGACGGGCTCGCCGAGCGCGCCAGGAGCCACCTGCTGCGAGCCCCGGTGCCCGGCGCCGTGCGCGAGACGATCGTGAAGGCGTACGCCGCGCTCGGCGACGACGTGCCGGTGGCCGTGCGCTCCTCCGCCACGGCCGAGGACCTGCCGTTCGCCAGCTTCGCCGGGCAGCAGGACACCTTCCTCAACGTGGTGGGCGCGGACGCGGTGGTCGACGCCGTACGCCGCTGCTGGGCCTCGCTCTGGACCGACCGCGCCGTCGCCTACCGCGAGTCGAACGGCATCGACCACGCCGCCGTGCGGCTCGCCGTGGTCGTCCAGACCATGGTGGACGCGCGCGTTTCCGGCGTCATGTTCACCGCCAACCCGGTGACGGGCCGGCGGCGCGAGTCCGTCATCGACGCGGCCCCCGGGCTCGGCGAGGCCGTCGTCTCCGGCGCCGTGAACCCCGACCGCTTCGTCGTCCACGGGGGCGAGATCCTCGACCGCCGCGCGGGCGACAAGCGGCTGGCCGTCCGCGCGCTGCCCGGGGGCGGCACCGAACGCGTCGAGACCACCGGCGACGCTCCGGACGGAGAACGCGGGAGAGAACTCTGCCTGACCGACGCCGAGGTGCTCGCCCTGGCCGAGCTGGGCACGCGCGTCGAGGACCACTACGGCGCCCCCCAGGACACCGAGTGGGCCATCGGCCACGACGGCGGGCTCTGGCTCACCCAGGCGCGCCCGATCACCACGCTCTACCCGCTGCCGGACAACCCCGGACCGGGGCTGCGGGCGTACTTCTCCTTCAACGTCGCCCAGGGCGTCATGGGGCCGATCACGCCCATGGGACGGTCGGCACTCAAGCTGGTCGCCTCGGGAGCGGCCGGGCTGTTCGGCTACGGCTCCGCCGACCCCCTCGGCGGCCCTCCGCTGATGACCGAGTCGGGGCAGCGGTTGTGGATGGACATCACCACCGCCGTACGCAGCAGGGCCGGCCGCGCCATCATGCCGCGCGTGCTGCAACTCGGCGAGGCGCGCACAGGACCGGTTATCGAGCAGCTGGTGACGGATCCCCGGCTGTCGCTGGCGTACACCTCCCGCCGCCCGGTGATCCGCGGCCTGCGCCGCTTCGCCCGCCGCGTCCACGCCCCCTCGCGGGTGCTGCTCGCGCTGACCAGGCCGGGCGGGGCCCTGGCGTACGCCGCCCGCGTGGGCGAGGCGATCGACCGGCGCCTGCCGCCGCCGTCGGAGGCCACCCCCGAGCAGCGCCTCGACCACGCCCAGCGCGTGCTCTCCCGCGCGTTCTCCCTCATCGTCTCGATCATGCCGATCGCGATCACGGGCTACGGCCTGTTCGCGTTGTCGTCCAGGCTCTCCGGCGTGCCGATCGGCGACATGCAGGACATCCTGCGCAGCGTTCCGCACAACCCGACCACGGAGATGGACCTGGAACTGTGGGACCTGTCCACCCGCGTCGAGCCCGAGCCGTTCGTGACGGAGCCGGTGGAGGAACTGGTCCGCCGCTACCGAGCGGGGACGCTCCCGCCCATCGCCCAGCGAGAGATCACCAGATTCCTGGACACGTACGGCCATCGCGGCGTCGCCGAGATCGACCTCGGCGTCCCCCGCTGGTCGGAGGAGCCCGCGCACATCCTCGGCGTGGTCGCCAACTACCTGCGCATGGACGGCGACACCGCCCTCGCGCCCGCCGCCCTGTTCGCCAAGGGCGCGCGGGAGGCGCAGGCGGAGATCGCCCGGGTGGCCGCCGAGGCCGGACGCAAGGGCCGGTGGCGGGCCGCCGTGGTGCGGTTCGCGCTCGGGCGCACGCGCATGTACGCGGGGCTGCGCGAGCTGCCCAAGTTCTACGTGGTCAAGATCCTCGCCGGGGTGCGGCAAAGCCTGCTGCAGGTGGGGGAGCACCTGGTCGGCCTCGGGGTGCTGGACGCGGCGCGGGACGTGTTCTTCCTCGACCTGAGAGAGGCCAGGACCGCTCTGGGCGGCGGCGACCTGCGCGGGCTCGTGGCGGAGCGGCGGGAGGCGTACGAACGGGAGTCGCGCCGCAGGCACGTGCCCAGGGTGCTGCTCTCCGACGGCACCGAGCCCGAGGCGCTCGCCACCCCCGCCGCGTCCAGCGGCGCGCTGACCGGCACGGCCGCGTCGGCGGGCACCGTCACGGGCGTGGCGAGGGTGGTGATGGACCCGATCGGCGCGCACCTGGAGCCGGGCGAGATCCTGGTCTGCCCCTCGACGGACCCCGGCTGGACGCCGCTGTTCCTGACGGCGAGCGGGCTCGTCATGGAGATGGGCGGCTCGATGTCGCACGGCGCGGTGGTGGCCAGGGAATACGGCATCCCGGCCGTTGTCGGCGTCGCCGACGCCACCCACCGCGTCACCACCGGCCAGAAGATCACCGTGAACGGCGCCGCGGGCACCGTGACGCTCTCGTCCTGACGCCTCCGTACGAGCGGGAGCCGTGCCGTCCCCCCGCGAGGAGCGGCACGCCCCCCCACGGCTCAGCCGGTGGCCTGCACCACGTCCTCGTAGCGGGCCTTCATCGTGGCCACCACCTCGTCGGGGTCCGCGGCCCAGATGTCGGCGTTGAAGATCTCCACCTCGACGTCGCCGGTGTATCCGGCGGCCAGGACGGCCCGCGTGATCGGCGGGAAGTCGATCACGCCGTCGCCCATCATGCCCCGGCCGAGCAGCACGTCCGCGGGCAGCGGGTGCAGGTAGTCGCACACCTGGTACGACACGATCCTGCGGCCCGCGCGGGCGATGTCGTCGAACAACCTCGGGTCCCACCAGACGTGGAAGGTGTCCACCACCACGCCGACCTGCTCCTCCGGGTAGGCCAGGCTCAGGTCGAGCGCCTGACCGAGAGTGGACAGGACGGCCCGGTCGGGACAGTAGACGGGGTGGAGGGGCTCGAGAGCCAGCTTGACCCCCCGCTCCCCGGCGTAGGGGGCCAGCTCCGCCAGCGCCTCGGCCACCCGCTCCCGCGCCCCGGCCAGATCCCGCGAGAACCCGCCCGCCGCCACACCGCGCGCGCCCGCGCGGCCGGGTGGCAACGGCTCGCCCGGTGTCACCCCCGGCAGGCCGCCCACCACCATCACCAGGCAGGCCGCCCCCAGTTCCGCCGCCTCGTCGATGGCCCGCCGGTTGTCGTCGAGCGCGCGGGCGAAGGCACGGCGGCCCTCGTCGCCCGGCAGCCCGCCGGCCGTCATGAAGCCGCCCCGGCACAACGACGACACGCGCAGCCCGGCCGCCCGTACCAGCTTCACGCTCTCCGCGAGGCCCTGCTCGGCGACGTTCTCCCGCCACAGCCCGACAGCCTCCAGGCCGTGCCGTACGCATCCGTCCACGGCTTCGGCCACGGTCCAGCGCTGCGTCGTCCGCTGGTTGAGTGAGAGGCTCACAGCCCGTTCACCGCCAGCAGCGCCTTCATGCGGCGCACGGCGAGCTCCTGGTCGGCCAGCAGCCCGGCCTGGTCGGCCAGGCGGAACACCTCCGACAGGTGGAGCAGCGAGCGGGCCGACTGGGCGCCGTTCACCATGGCGAACGCGTCCTGGTGACCGTTCAGCCAGGCCAGGAAGACGATGCCGGTCTTGTAGTGGTACGTCGGCGTCTCGAAGATCTTCCTGGACAGGGGGACGGTCGGGGCCAGGATCTCGTCGTACGACGCCAGCAGCCGGTCGCGGCCCGCGTCGTCGCCGGCGGCCTCGGCCGCGTCGAGCACCCGCAGCGCGGCGGCCGCCGCCGGGGCGATGGCGTCGAAGATGCCGAGCAGCGCGTGCGAGCCCGACCTGATCAGCGACGGGTAGTTGAAGTCGTCGCCGGTGTAGAGCTTGACCCCGTCGGGGAGCGCGGCGCGCAGCCCCACCTCGTGCTCCTCGTCCAGCAGCGACACCTTCACCCCGTCCACCATGGGCGCGTGGGCGTGGACGAGCTCCAGGAACGACTCGGTCGCCGCCGCCACGTCAGGGGCGCCCCAGTAGCCGGCCAGGTGCGGGTCGAACATCTCGCCCAGCCAGTGCAGGATCACCGGCCGGTCCACCAGGCCGAACAGCTTGCCGTACACCTGGTGGTAGTCCTTGGGGCCGGTCGCGGCTCTCGCGAGCTGGCGGGAGGCCATGATGATGACGCCGGCGCCGGCGGACTGCACGGTCTCGATCTGCTCGGCGTACGCGGCCGTGATCGTGTTCAGGTCGGCGGCCCGGGGCGCGTGGTCGGTGCCCGCGCCGCAGGAGACCAGCGTCGCGGGGTCGCCGACCGTACGCGCCTCGGCCGCGCTGCGCCGGATGAGCTCCTTGGTCGCGGCCCAGTCCAGGCCCATGTTGCGCTGGGCGGTGTCCATGGCGTCCGCGACGCGCAGGCCGTACGACCACAGGTGGCGGCGGAAACGCAAGGTGGCGTCCCAGTCGACGGCCGCGGGGGAGCCGGGCGTGTTGTCGCCCAGTGGGTCGGCCACCACGTGTGCGGCGGCGTACACGACGCGGCTGGTGGCCGGGGCGTCCGGCACCGGCCAGGCCGTCCGCTCGTTCAGCGTGTACGCCCCGGTGCCGGGCAGGTCGATCCTCACGGCTGCGGCACCTCGATCCTGCGGCCCTCGGCGTGGGAACGCAGCCCCAGCTCGGCGAGCTGCACGCCGCGGGCGCCCGAGGCGAAGTCGTTGGGGAAGGGCGCGTCCTCCACCACGTGCCGGACGAACGCCTCCCACTGGACCTTGAACCCGTTGTCGAACTCGGCGTTGTCCGGCACCTCCTGCCAGCCGTCGCGGAAGCGCGCCGTGGCCGGCAGGTCGGGGTTCCAGACGGGCTTGGGGGTGGCGGAGCGGTGCTGCACGCGGCAGTTGCGCAGGCCCGCCACGGCGCTGCCGTGCGTGCCGTCCACCTGGAACTCCACTAGTTCGTCCCGGTTCACCCGGACTGCCCACGAGGAGTTGATCTGCGCGATGACGCCGCCTTCAAGCTCGAAGATCCCGTACGCGGCGTCGTCCGCGGTGGCCTGGTACGTGGCGCCCTGCTCGTCCACGCGGGCGGGGATGTGCGTCACCGCCCTGGCGTAGACCGACTGGACCCTGCCGAACAGGTTCTCCATGACGTAGTGCCAGTGCGGGAACATGTCGAGCACGATGCCGCCGCCGTCCTCGGCCCGGTAGTTCCACGACGGCCGCTGCGCCTCCTGCCAGTCGCCCTCGAACACCCAGTAGCCGAACTCGCCGCGCACCGACAGGATCCGGCCGAAGAAGCCGCCGTCGATCAGCCGCTTCAGCTTGAGCAGGCCGGGGAGGAACAGCTTGTCCTGCACGACGCCGTTCTTGACGCCCTTGGCCGCGGCGGCCTCGGCCAGCGCGACCGCCTCCTGCGTGGACTCGGCCGTCGGCTTCTCCGCGTAGATGTGCTTGCCCGCCTCGATGGCCTTGAGCACGGATTTGACGCGCGCGCTGGTGACCTGGGCGTCGAAGTAAATGAGGTTGCCGTCGTCGGCGAGGGCCGCGTCCAGTTCTGTAGTGAAATCCGAAATGTCGTGCTTAGTAGCAATATCTGCAAGTTTGTCGGCATTACGTCCGACCAGGATGGGCTTGAGCTTGACCTTTCCGCCGTCCGAGAGCGCGACGCCGCCCTGCTCGTTGATGGCCAGAACGGAACGGACCAAATGCTGGCGATAGCCCATCCGTCCGGTGACGCCGTTCATCACGACGCCTATGGTGCGCACGCTCATGAAGATCCCTTCAGGACAAACGGATGGAAAGCGCTTTCCCGAACCGTACGGCCGTGCGGCCCAGGGCGTCAAGTGGCGCGGGCCGTCAGGAGGCCCGCACACCGGGTGGCGGCCCCGCGCGGAGGCCGCCGTGCTCGGCGCTAGCCGCGCGGCTCCAGCCTGGCCAGCGCCTTGGCGATGGGGTGGGCGGCGAGCGACAGCTGCCACTCGCGAGCCCCGAGCTCGCGCAACCGCGCGGTCACGCTCTCGTCGGTGATCTCGGCCGGCGGCTCCCAGGTCAGTCTGCGGACGGCGTCGGGTTGCAGCAGGTTCTCCGTCGGCATGTGGAACTCGTCGGCCAGCGCGGACACCACCGCCCGTGCCGCCGCCAGCCGCTTGGCGGCGGCCGGGTCACGGTCGGCCCACCGGTTGGGCGGTGGCGGCCCGTCGCCTGGTGTGCTCGGCTGGGGGAGCTGGCTGTCGGGCAGCGCGCGGGCCCTGGCCACCGCGGCGAGCCAGTCGCTCATGTGCCGTCGCGCGCTTCGCCCGGTGAATGCCGAAATTTCGGTCAATGCCTTCTTGGTACGGGGCCCTTCGAGCGCCGCGGTGACGATGGCGGTATCGGGCAGCACCCTGCCGGGCGCCAGGTCGGCCTCGCGCGCGATGCGATCGCGCATGGTCCACAACTCGCGCACGATGGCCAGCGCGCGTACGTTGCGCACCTTGTGGATGCCCGACGTGCGGCGCCACGGGTCGGACCGCGGCACCGGCGGCGGGGTGTTGAGCACGGCGGCGAACTCCTCGCGCGCCCACTCCAGCTTCCCGCTCTCCGCCAGCTGCTCGTGGAGCACGTCGCGGAGCTCGACCAGCACCTCCACGTCGAGCGCGGCGTAGCGCAGCCAGTCTTCCGGCAACGGCCTGGTGGACCAGTCGGCCGCCGAGTGGCCCTTCTCCAGCCGCAGCCCGAGCACGGTCTCGACCATCGTGCCGAGGCCCACCCGCTCGTAGCCGAGCAGCCGCCCGGCCAGCTCGGTGTCGAACATCTCCCGCGGCCTGAACCCCAGCTCCATGAGGCACGGCAGGTCCTGGGAGGCGGCGTGCAGCACGATCTCCGCGTCGGCCACGGCCTGGTCGAGGGCGGAAAGATCGGGGCAGCCGACCGGGTCGATCAGCGCGGAGCCGGCGCCGGCCCTGCGCAGCTGCACCAGGTAGGCGCGGTTGCCGTAGCGGTAGCCGGAGGCCCGCTCGGCGTCGACGGCGACGGGGCCGCCTCCCGCGGCGAACCGCGCCACGACCGTGGCCAGCCCTGCCGCGTCCGCGATGACCGGCGGGATGCCCTCGCGGGGTTCGAGCAGCGGCTCGACTGTGCGTTCTTCTGTCATTCGACCTTTTCCGTGGCTACTCCGACCCACAGCCGGAGAGGAAACGCATTCCAGCGTAGCGAGACAGGGAAACGTGGCGCGTACCCGGGCGGATCGGCGTCGGAGTACGCATCACGTCTGGTCGTCATGTCGGCGGGGCAGCGCGGCCACGTCGGGCGGGAGCGGCGGCATCCCCGCAGCCAGGCACATCAGGTCACACCAGGCGGCGACATGGCCGGAGAGATCCTCCTGGGCGGGAGACCAGGACGCCCGCAGCTCGAGCTCGGTCGTGACCGGGTCGTCGGCCTTGTTGCCGAACCCCTCGGACACGGCTCTCGTCACCGTGCCGCCGGCGGCGGAATAGCCGGCCTGGTGCGCGTCGAGGGCCTCGGTCAGCCAGCTCCAGGCCACTGGCCCGAGCAGCGGGTCGGAGGTGATCTCGGGCTCCATGTCGGCCCTGACGTAGGCGACCAGGCGGAACGGGCCCTCCCAGCCGCGCTGGCCGTCGGGGTCGTAGAGGAGGATCAGCCGGCCGACCGCGAGCTCGTCGTCGTCGCGGTAGACGGACGCGCCGATGGCGGCGGAATAGGGTGCCAGCCGCTGCGGCGCGGGCAGGTCCTCGAGCTCGATCTCCGGCCGGACCTCGGACAACCGCAGACTCTCCGCCGCACGGGTGAACTCGGCGGGAGGCGGTGGCTGGTCACCGAGTGTCATAGCCGAAGCGTAGGACGAAGACGGACGGAAGGGGACCACGGGGGTGCTCATCTTTGGTGATCAAGCCGCCGCCGTAACGAGCTGGCGAACGGGCCGGGTGGACTCGGCGGAGCCGAGAAGGATCGCGTGGCCGCACTCGGCGCAGGCCCACTCGGGGCACTCGCCCTGCTCGTGCCCGTCGGCACACGGAGGCTGCTCGAACGGGCGCACACCGGCACAGGACGGGCAACACTCACTGCGGCGCTCTGGGAAACTCCACAACGCGGGCATCGCACGAGTCATCGAAGCGGGGCCTTTCTTCGGGTTGTGGCTCCGACGTTGGCATGAGCCGATGACAATTCCCCGCAACGCGCTCGGCGTGTCCCGAAAGTGGTCGCTGAATCGATGCCGCGCGGTTGCTTGGCGAACATTTAACTCAGTCGAGACCGGCTCTCTGGGCGGGCATGGGGTGTGTTCGACCCGTGTGGGACGCCGACGCCGAGCAGACGGGTAAACCTTCATCCGGCCATCTGATCATGATTTGCTAGGTCCAATGGATGTTTTTCCCGACACGGCCACTTCGTGTCGCCGCGGAATCCGCCGCCGGACACCGTTCCGCCTCCCTCGCCCGGCACGGATCCGCTTCCGCCCCGGACGCCTGTCCGCCTCCGTCACATGACGCGGCCCCGCCTGCGGCCATGGCCCGCCGCAGGACCCCGTCCGCTGGCGGGACCGGTGCCCCGGCGTGGCACGCTTGTGGGGTGAACCTCGCCGACTCAGCGTTCCTGCGTGCCTGCCGCCGCCAGCCCGTTCCGCACACCCCGGTCTGGTACATGCGCCAGGCCGGGCGCTCGCTGCCGGAATACCTCAAGGTCCGCGAGGGCGTGCCCATGCTCACCGCGTGCGCGACGCCCGAGCTGATCGTCGAGATCACCATGCAGCCGGTCCGCCGTTACGGCGTGGACGCGGCCATCTTCTTCAGCGACATCGTCGTCCCCCTCAAGGCCGTCGGCATCGACCTCGACATCAAGCCGGGCGTCGGCCCGGTCGTGGCCGACCCGATCCGCGACGCCAAGGGCCTCGACGCGCTGCGCCCGCTGGAGCCCGGCGACGTGCCGTACGTCACCGAGGCCATCCAGGCGCTCACCGGAGAGCTGGGCGGCACGCCGCTGATCGGCTTCGCGGGCGCGCCGTTCACCCTCGGCTCCTACCTGATCGAGGGCGGCCCGTCGAAGAACCACGACAGGACCAAAGCCATGATGTACGGCGCGCCCGAGCTGTGGCACGCCCTCATGGAGCGCCTGTCCGCCATCGTCCTGGAACACCTGCGCATCCAGGTCGCGGCCGGCGCCTCCGCCGTGCAGCTCTTCGACTCCTGGGTGGGGGCGGTGGCGCCGGACGACTACCGCGAGTTCGTCCTGCCCCACACCCGGCGCATCCTCGAAGGCGTCCAGGACGTGCCGCGCATCCACTTCGGTGTGGGCACGGGCGAGCTGCTGGGCGTGCTGGGCGAGGCGGGCGCCGACGTGGTCGGGGTCGACTGGAGGGTGCCGCTCGACGAGGCGGCCCGCCGGGTCGGCCCCGGTAAGGCGCTGCAGGGCAACCTCGACCCGGCCGTCCTGCTGGCGCCGTGGGACGTGGCCGAACGCAGGGCCCGCGACGTGCTGCGGCGCGGCCGGGCGGCCGAGGGGCACGTCTTCAACCTCGGCCACGGCGTCCTGCCCTCGACCGACCCCGACCAGCTCAAGCGCCTGACCGACCTCGTCCACGAAGCCGGCGCCCCGGCCTGACCCCTGGCCCGCGCATCGCCCTGTGCCGGTGCTCAGACGGTTGTGGGGCCCGGGCCGCCCGGTTTCCGGCCCGGGGGAGCAGACGCGACCAGGGAACGGGCGGCGCGGTCACGGCGTACCAGATAGATCACCAGGGCGAGCAGCGGCAGCGAGACGACCACCCACGGCAGCACCGCACCGAGCATCGTGAGCGCCACCTTCACGAACGACACCAGCGCGCCCCACCCGGCCTTCAGCCCGCCGAAGAAGCCCGCCGGCTCCTCGTCGGGGTCGGTCACCGTGGCCACCGGCCCCACCAGCCGGAGCGTCAACGTCGCCATCGCGACCTGCGCGGCCAGCTCCTTCTGCTGGGCCTGCAGCGACTCCAGGTCCGCCTCGCGATCGGAGATCTCCCGCTCGACCTGCAGCACCTGGCCGATCGTCTCGGCCTTCTTCAGCAGCGTACGCAGCGACTCCAGCGACTGCTCCGCCGACTTGAGCCGGCTCTCCACGTCAGCCACCTGGAGCGTGACGTCCTGGGTGGCCTGGTTCATGGACAGCTGCCTGCCCAGGTCCTTGCCGAGCCGGCCGGTCACCTCGGCGTACCTCGCCGGCGGGATCTTGAACTCCAGCGTGGCCGAGTCCTTGGTGGCGCCGGCCGAGTTGCTCTCCTCCCTGGACAGGTGGCCGCCGGCCGCGGTGACGATCTGCTTGGCCTGCTGCACGGCGGTGGAGACCCGCTCAGCGCGCACGGTCATGCTCCCGGTGTAGATGACCTGCCGCTCCTGCCGGGTCACCTTGACGCCGGAGACGACGCCGTCCCCGCCGCCCCCGTCCGCCTTCGCGCGGGGCTGTTCGGTGGACTGCGCCTCGGTCCTGGGCTGCCCGACGCCGTACTGCTCGGACCGCGCCTGCGTGGTGTCCATGGCCGGCTCGCCGGCCGACAGGCGGCCGCCGCCGGCGCAGCCTCCCAGGAGCGTGACGGCGCAGGCCGCCGATAACGCGATGCCGTACCGCATTCGTCTCATGCCCTTATGACGGCTTCCGGATCACCCCGGTTTGACGGCGCAAATCACGGTCCGGCATCGAGCTCATGGCCTCCACTGCGTGGAGGCGGGCTCGGTCAGGTGGGCGACCCGGGCGGGTGGGCGGCGTTGTGAGGCGGTAGCGTCGGGAGGCGTGGAAGGGAATCGGGCGCACGTGGTGGTGGTCGGCGGCGGGATCTCCGGTCTGGCCGCCGCGTGGCACCTCCGCCAGGGCGCGGGCGAGCGGGTGAAGGTGACGGTCCTCGAGGGTTCACCGCGCATCGGCGGCAAGCTGTACGCCTCGGAGGTCGCCGGGGTGAGCGTCGACGCGGGAGCGGAGGCCATGCTGGCCCGCCGGCCCGAGGGCGCCGAGCTGGCCAGGGCGGTCGGGCTAGGGGAGGAGCTGGTGTTCCCCGGCACGACGCGTTCGGCCGTCTACACCAGGGGCACGCTCCGTCACCTGCCGAAGGGCCAGGTCATGGGCGTGCCGTCCGACCTGACCGAGCTGGCGAGGTCCGGCATCGTCTCGCCCGGCGGGCTGCTGCGCGTGCCGCTCGACCAGTTCCTGCCGCCCACCCTGGTGCGCACCGACGTGTCGGTGGCCGCCTACATCCGCGCCAGGATGGGTTCGGAGGTCGTGGAGCGGCTGGTCGAGCCGCTGCTCGGCGGCGTCTACGCGGGCCGTTCCGACATGTTGTCGCTGGAGGCCACGATGCCGCGCGTGGCGGCCGTGGCACGCTCTGAGCGCTCGCTGCTGTCCGCGGCCCGGCAGCTCGTCGAGGACGCGCCGAAGGACGCGGGGCCCGTCTTCACCTCGCTCAAGAACGGTGTCGGCGGCCTGCCCGAGGCGGTCGCCAAGGCGTCCGGCGCCGACGTCAGGACCGGAGTGACCGCCCGCGAGCTGCACAGGACAGAGCACGGCTGGCGGCTCGTGACGGGCCCCGTGCCGAGGCCCGAGACCATCGAGGCGGACGCGGTGATCGTGGCCGTGCCCGGGCCCGCCGCGAGCCGGCTGCTCAAGGACGAGGCGCCCAAGGCGGCGACCGAGCTGGCCAGGATCGACTACGCCAGCATGGCCATCGTCACGCTCGCCTACCCGGTCGACGCCTTTCCCGAGCCGCCCGCCGTCAGCGGCTATCTGGTGCCGCCCGCGGAGGGCCGGCCGGTCAAGGCGGTCACGTTCAGCTCGGTGAAGTGGCCTCACCTGGCCAGAGACCTGGTGATCCTGCGCTGCTCGATCGGCAGGATCGGCGAGGAGCACCTGCTTCACCGCGAGGACGCCGAGCTGGTGTCGCTGGCCATGGCCGAGATGGGCGAGGTGATGGGCGTGCGCGGGCTGCCCGTGGACAGCCGGGTGACGCGCTGGGGCGGGGCGCTGCCGCAGTACAACGTGGGCCACCTCGACCGGGTGGCCAAGGTGCGTTCCGCGGTGGCCGGGCAGCCGGGGCTGGCCGTGTGCGGCGCGGCCTACGACGGCATCGGCATCCCGGCATGCATCGGCGCCGCGCGTACGGCGGCCGCCCAGATTCTGGACCACCTGTCGCTACGAGGAGAATGAACACCATGACAGAGGGCGCCGCGCGGCTCAAGGCCCGCGATCTCAACCAGGTGATCCGTTACACGATGTGGTCGGTCTTCCAGGCGGCCGAACCGTGCCCGAGCGACCGCGACGGCCTCGCGCGGGAGGTCACCGAGCTGCTCGACCAGGCAGCCGGGAAGGACGTCGTGACCAGGGGGGTCTACGACGTGGCGGGGTTCAGGGCCGACGCCGACTACATGTTCTGGTGGCACGCGCCCACGCCCGAGGACCTCCAGGACGTCTACGCCCGGTTCCGCCGCACCACGCTGGGCCGGCACAGCAGGCCCGTCTGGTCGGCGATGGCGCTGCACCGGCCGGCCGAGTTCAACAAGTCGCACATCCCGGCCTTCCTCGCCGAGGAGGAGCCGCGCGCCTACGTGAGCGTCTACCCGTTCGTCCGCTCCTACGAGTGGTACCTCCTCGAAGACTCCGAGCGCCGGGCGATGCTGGCCGAGCACGGCAGGATGGCGCGCGACTACCCCGACGTGCGGGCCAACACGGTGGCGTGCTTCTCGCTCAACGACTACGAGTGGATGCTGGCGTTCGAGGCCGACGAGCTGCACAGGATCGTCGACCTGATGCGGACGCTGCGCGGCGCGCAGGCCCGCCGGCACACCCGGGTCGAGATCCCCTTCTACACCGGCGCCCGCAAGCCGGTGCAGGAACTCGTCGCCGCCCTCCCCTGACGCGCGCCGCCGTCCCGCTGCAAAAGATCAAGACCCGAGTCGGCGATCCAACTGTTTTGATCGGCCCGCCTTGTCACAATCAGGGAAATCCCTAGTTCGTCGGGCGTGCGCGGTCCCGTACAGGGCTGGCACGTTCCAACCGCGGGCCCGTACGGGTCCGGGCAGGGAGGCGGGGTGGACGAGTCGGGCAGGCCCGGCCGGCGCGCGACCGGTCGTCATGCGGCGGTTGGTCATGCGCTGGGGCGCGCGCGGCGGGTTCGCGGGCGGGCGGCGGCCCGCCGGCGAGGGCTGCGCGGACGGCGCGGCACCCGCAGGCGCGGGCTGCTGGTGGGTGCGATCGCGCTGGCCGGGGCGGCGGCGGTGCTCGGCGTCAACGGGACCGTCGGCGGCGTGCTGACCGCCGCCACCACCGACGGGCGTCCCGCCGCGGCGGGAGCCGGGCCGGCCCTGCCCAGCGGCGGCGCGCGCGTGAACGGCTCGCCGGAGTCGCCCGGCAGGGCCGGCGCGGAGGAGAGGGCGGACGCCGGTGCGCGGGCCAGGGCGCGCGAGGTGCGCAGGCCCGCGCCGCCCAGAACCACCGGCGGAGGGCCGGCGCGGGAGGCGGGCGCGACCGGCGCGAGCTCTGGGGCCGAGCCCGGGCTGGTGTCGGGCGCGACCGACCCGGATGACCTGCCGGCGGGCGGTCCCGACCCCGGTGACGTCGCCGGTTACCGGGCCGACGGGCCGTCGCGGCACACGGACCGCGAGGCGGCGGAGTTCTTCCGTACGCGCTGGGGAGCCGGCGACAAGGCGCTGAAGCGGCTCAAGGACATCCGCACGGTCGGCGGATATCTGCGGATCTACACGGATCTGCCGGAGTCAGCCGGCAACTCCGCCACCGCACTGACGCTCTGCGAACGCGGCCTCGACTACCTGCGCGCCCGCGGGGTGGCCCGTCCCGTGGTGTTCGTGCAGGCGGAATTCGGAGAGAACGGCAACCCGGTGCTGGCCAACATCCTGGGGCCGTCCGACACCAGCTGCCGGGTCACGCATCCGGCACCGGGCTGAGCCGGGCGCGGGCCGGCGCCCGGTCTAGCGCACGCGCACCCGCGTCTTGGCGCACCGCTCGCACCGCTGCGTCACCACGCGTCCTATGGTCTCGATCGTCACCCAGCGGTGGCGAAGATGGACACCACGCACACGATTCTCCTACCCGGTGCGGGCGATCAGCACGCGCTGTCGTTATGTGATCACCCCTTGGGTTCAAGGGTAAGGGAGATCGAGTTGATGCAGTACCGGTCATCGGTCGGCGTCGCATAGCCCTCGCCGTGGAACACGTGCCCCAGGTGCGAGTCGCACCGGGCGCAGCGCACCTCTGTGCGCACCATCCCGAGGCTGCGGTCCTCGATGAGCTTCACCGCCTCGGAGGCGGACGGTTCGAAGAAGCTCGGCCAGCCGCAGTGCGACTCGAACTTCGTGTCGGACCGGAAGAGCTCGGCGCCGCAGGCGCGGCACGAGTAGACCCCTTCGGCCTTGGTGTCGACGTACTCCCCCGTGAACGGGCGCTCGGTGCCGGACTCCCTGAGGACCTGGTACTCCTCGGGGGACAACTGGGCCCGCCACTCGGCCTCGCTCTTGACGACCTTGTCCATGTCTCCAGAGTACGACTTCCGGCAAAAAGAGATCTCCGCCGGGGAAGCATCCTTTCTGGTGCGAATTCGCGTCTTTGTCGGCAAGGGGGTGTTCATCGCCTCCTGCCAAGGGGTGAGATCGTCCGCGGATCCCACCGAGCGGCACAGCCCACGCCCGTGCTGGCGCCGCCGGGGGATCGCCACGGCCGGCCGGGTGGCGCGCCAGCGCCCGGAACGGCGGCGGACGGTCTGGCGGCCCGTCCCGTCGAGCCCTCGGTCCCGCCACCGAGGAGGCTCCGGGACGGGCCCACCCCGCCTTGTCGGAGGAGGGGAGTAGGTTCTGTGGCATGGCATCGCCGTACATAGAACTCGAGGTGGGGGAGCGGACCGTCAAGGTCACCAACCCCGACAAGGTCTATTTTCCTGGGATCGGCGCCACCAAGCGGGAGCTGGTGGAATATTACGTGAGCGTCGGGGAGGGAGCGCTGCGGGCGCTTCAGGACCGGCCCACCAACCTGAAGCGCCACCCCGACGGCGTGCAGACCGACGCGATCTACCAGAAGCGCATGCCGCCCCGGCATCCCGACTGGCTCCAGCCAGTCACGGTGACGTTCCCGAGCGGGCGCACGGCGCAGTCGCTGCGGGTCACCGAGGTGGCCGCCATCGCCTACTGCGCCAACCTCGGCACCATCGACTTCCACCCGTGGCAGGTGCGCGCCGCCGACACCGAACACCCCGACGAGCTGCGCATCGACCTCGACCCACAGCCCGGGCTGGAGTTCGACGCGGCACGCGAGGCCGCGCTCCTCACCCGCGAGGTGCTGGCCGACCTGGGGATGGACGGGTTCGTCAAGACGTCGGGCAACCGCGGCGCCCACATCGCCGTGCGCATCGAGCCGCGCTGGGACTTCATCCAGGTGCGCCACGCCGGCATCGCCCTGGCCAGGGCCGTGGAGGAGCGTGATCCCGGCCTGGTGACCACGGCGTGGTGGAAGGAGGAGCGCGGCGAGCGGGTGTTCATCGACTACAACCAGAACGCCAGAGACCGCACGGTGGCCAGCGCCTACTCCGTCAGGGCCCAGCCGCACGCGCCCGTCTCGACGCCGCTCACCTGGGACGAGCTGGCCGACGCCGACCCGCGCGACTTCGACATCCGCACGGTGCCCGCCCGCTTCGCCGAACTGGGCGACGTGCACGCGGGCATCGACGACCGCGCCTACTCCCTCGCGCCCCTGCTCGACCTCTACGCCCAGGACGACCGCGGCGACATGCCCTACCCGCCCAACTACCCCAAGATGCCCGGCGAGCCGATGCGGGTGCAGCCGAGCCGGGCCAGGTCCGGCAAGGAGGAATAGAGCACGCGCCCAGGCCGTGCGGCCGGCTCGTGGAGGGGAACGTCGGCCGGCTGCGGCGCCCGGCCGGTGTGTCGTGACCGATCAGCGTACGAGGTGGTGCGGGATCAGCTCGCGCACCTCGCCCCTCTCCAGGTAGACGACCTTGCCGGACAGTCCGGCCTGCTCGATGTGGTGGCGGAAGTCGTCCAGCGGCGAGCTGAACACGGTGTAGTCGTCGTAGTGCACGGGCACGACGGTGTGCGGACGGATCAGGTCCACCCAGGCGGCACCCTGCTCGCCGTCCATGGTGACCAGCATCGTGCCGAGCAGCTTCGTGCCGCCCAGGTGCACCACGGCCAGGTCGATGTCGGGGAAGCGGCGCGGGATGGCGTCGAGGCGGCGGTCGAGCAGGGTGTCGCCGCTGATGTGCATGGTCAGCTCCACCCGCTCGTCCCGGTTGCAGAACTCCAGCATCGTGCCGATCACCGGCGGCAGCAGCGCCTCGGCCGGGCCCGGCGCGTGTCTGGCCGGCAGGGCGGTGATCTTCACCAGGCCGCCGGGGCCGTGCAGCTCGTGCTGCTGCCACTGCTCCAGCCCCACGCTCGCGCGGAAGCCGCCGCGACGCAGCCGACCGGCCGCCGCGGTCGTCGTGATGATCGGCGTCGCCTTGTCCAGGCCCTTGCGTGCCACCCGGTCCCAGTGGTCGCCGTGCATGTGGGACAGCACCACCGCGTCGAGCGGCGGCAGATCCTCGATCTCGACGGCGGGGTCGGTGAGGCGGCGCGAGGCCAGACCGTAGCCGAGGTAGGCGAGCTGTCCCCGGTGCAGGAAGTTGGGATCCGTCAGCAGCGTGAAGCCGTTGTAGCGGATCAGCACGGTCGCGTTGCCGATGAACTGCAGGCTGCCCTTCACGGCGGCTCACCCCTGACCTTCATCCCCTTTACGGCCTTGTCTCCTGCCACCTCAGAAAGATCCCAAACCCTCCGTGTCCGGTCGGTTTCACTTCGATCACATAACTTGACTCCCGATCTAATAGTTCGCAAGGCTCTCTTGTGCATCGGGGGACGTCCAACCGATCTTGGAGCCTTCACATGGCAAGAGCGCGACGTCTCGTGGCCGGCGCGATGGCCGCCTTCGCGATCGCGGGCGCGAGCCTGGCAGCAGGCCTCAGCCCTGCCTCCGCCTCCGCCTCGTCCGACGATCTGCTGCCGGTCGAGCTGCCCACCTGCCTCCTCCCGCTGCCGATCCTCTGCGACGAGCCCTCCGGCGATCCCGTGCCCGAGCCGGGGCCGGACGAGCACGGGTCCGAGGAGTCCTGGTCGCACGAGCCGAAACCGGCCGATTCCTGGTCGGGAACGGTGGAGTCCGGCGACCCCTGGCGTCCGGCCGCCGAACACGAGCACCGGGTTCCCGAGGGGCATCCGGAGACCGGTGGCGGCGCGCTCGCGCCGGGCGGGCCGGTGTGGCCGTTCGCCCTGGGCGGGACGGCGCTGCTGGCCGGGGCCGGGCTGGCCGGGCTCGCCATCCGGCGCCGCAGGGGTGTCGCCTAGGGTGGCCGGACCCGCGGAGGGCCGCGCGCCGGGACAGCGGTCGATCGTGCTGGTCGCGACGGTCGTGTCGCTGGCCGGAGTGCTGCTGATCGGGCTCGGGCTCAGCGGCATCGTGGGCGGCCGGCCGGAGCCCGCCGCCATACGTCACGAGTCGCCGGCACCCACCAGCGGCGTGCTCCTCAAGGACGTGCCGCTGTCCGAGGTGGCCGAGCCCATGCGGGCCGCCCGGCCCACGGCCGTCTACATCCCGTCCATCGGTGTGGCAGCCCCGCTCATGGAGCTGGGCCTGGACGCCGGCGGCGCCATCGAGAACCCGCCGTTCGACCCGCCGAACCGGGCCGGCTGGTACCGCTACGGGCCCGTCCCCGGCCAGCGCGGCGCAGCCGTGATCACCGGCCACCTGGACACCAGGACCGGCCCCGCCGTCTTCGCGAGCCTGAAGAAGGTCAAGCGCGGCGACCAGGTGCAGGTGCTGCGCGCCGACCGCTCGGTGGCCGTCTTCGTCGTCGACAAGGTCGAGCACACCCCGAAGCGCCGCTTCCCCGCGAAGAAGGTCTACGCCAGGCTCTCCTACCCGGGGTTGCGGCTGGTGACCTGTGGCGGGGCGTTCGACCGGCGGGCGCACAGCTATGAGGACAACACGATCGTGTACGCGCACCTGGCGGCGCCGTACTATCCCGGAAGCTGATCACGGGTCGCGCGGCAGGCCGAGCGCGCGCTCGGCGACGATGTTGAGCTGCACCTCCGTCGTGCCGCCGCCGATCGTGAACGCGCGGGTGGTGAGGATCATGCGGTTCCAGTGCCGGTCCGCCGGGGCCAGCGACCAGCAGAACTCCGAGATCGCCTGCGCGTGCCGCATGCCGAGCAGCTTGCGCACGCTGGACGCGGTCGCCGGATCCCCGCCGGGCACGCGGCGGCTCGATCCGGCCCGGTCGCGGCCGGCGGCGGACAACTTCTGGAGGGTGGCGCGCAGGCCGAGCGCCGAGATGGCCTGACCCTCCGCCCACAGCCGGCCGGCCTGCTCCCGCTGCGACTGCCGGAGCGGGGGCAGCCTCGTGATGAGCTCGGCCATGTCGGTGTGCTGGGAACCCGGGCCCCACGAGTCGCCCAGCGCGACGCGTTCGTGGGAGAGCGTGTCGCGGGCCACCCGCCAGCCCGCGTCCACCTCGCCGACGACAAGGTCGTCCGGTACGAACACGCCGTCGAGGAAGACCTCGTTGAAGACCTCCGCCCCGTTGATCTCCTTGAGCGGTCGTACGGTGATGCCCGGCGAAGCCATGTCCACCAGAAAGTACGTGATGCCGTCATGTTTTGATTTATCGGGAGAAGTCCGGGCCAGGCAGATGCCCCAGTGGGCGTGCTGCGCGAGGGACGTCCAGATCTTCTGACCGGTCAGCGCCCAGCCGCCCTCCACCCGGGCGGCCTTCGTGGACAGCCCGGCCAGGTCGGATCCCGCGCCCGGCTCGCTGAAGAGCTGGCACCACACGATCTCTCCGGCGAACGTGCCCGGCAGGAAACGTTCCTGCTGCTCGCGGCTGCCGTACCGGACGACGGAAGGGACCGCCCAGGCGGCGATGCCCAGGTTCGGCCGCCCGAGGTCGCGGAACTCCTGGTGGATGATCACCTGTTCGAGCGGTGTGGCGTCCCTGCCCCACGGCCGGGGGAGGTGCGGCATCATCCAGCCTTCTCGCGCGAGCCGGTCGCGCCGTTCCGCCGGGCTCGCCGCGCGCAGCGACCGGGCCTGCGCCCTGATGGTGTCCCTGACGGCGGCGGCCTCCTCGGGCAGGTCCGGCTCCATCCGGCGACGTGCCCCCGACACCGCGAGCCCGGCCACCTCCTCGGCCCACGGCCCGGGATCTCCCGCCAGCATCCGGCCGGACAGGGCTCGGCGGTAGTAGCGGTGCGCGTCGTGCTCGAAGGTGTAGCCGATGCCGCCCAGCACCTGGATCGTGTCCGCCGTGCACCGTACCGCCGCATCCGGCCCGAGCACGGCCGCCACCCCTACCGCCAGCCTGACCTCGCCCCCAAGGGCAGGCACCCCACCGTCCCTGCTCGCGTCGGCCCTACTCGCGTCAGCGTTGCTCGCGTCGGCCCTGCTCGCGTCGTCGCGGTTCGTGTCACTGCGGGCCGCGCCGTCCATGGTCCGGGCGCCGTCCATGGCTCTGGCGGCATCCCACACGGCGGCACGGGCCTGCTCCAGAGCCACCAGGGCGGCGGCCACCCGGTGTTTGACTCCTTGGAACTGCCCGATGGGCCGCCCGAACTGCTCGCGCACCTTGGCGTGCTCGGCCGCCGTCGTGACCGCCCACGCGGCGACGCCGCACGCGTCGGCCCCGAGCAGCACCGCCGCGATCTCCCGTACCGGTACGCCGTCCAGCAGCCGCCCGGCAGCCATCCGGTCCGCGGGCATGGAACGGCCCGCCGGCCGGTCGTTCGCCGTCGGGACGGAGGGGACCGGGCTGTCGACCGTACGGCCGGCGGGTGCGGCCCGCACGGTGACGGAACAGTGCTTCCTGTCGAGATCCACCCCGTCCACGGGCTCGGCGACGACGCCGGCGCGATCCAGCACCGCCCATGTGCCTCCGCCGGCCGGGACGAGGAAAAGGTCGGCCGTCGCCGGCCCCAGCGCGAGAAGGCCACTGCCGGCGGCCGGCCCCGTGGTCGGCCCCGTGGTCGGCCCTGCGGTCGGCCCCGCGGCCGGTCGGTCAGGCGCCGCGGCGGCGGCCGGCCGGGTGGGTGAGACGGCTGCGGGCGGTGTGGTGGAGGGCGGTGTGATGGGGGGCCCTGAAATGGGGGGCCCTGAAATGGGGGGCAGGGCGGGGAGCACGACGGTGGCGGTCGAGGAGCCGTCGGCGAGTGCCCGGAGCAGGTCCTGTCCTTCGCCGTGCCCGCCGGCGCCCGCCCAGGCGAGCGCCGCCGACACCACGACCGTCGGCAGGTAGGCGCCGGTGACCCGCTGCTCGCCCAGCGCTTCGAGGGCGACGCACAACTCCAGCAGCCCGTATCCCTGTCCGCCCACCTCCTCGGGCAGGTGCAGGCCCAGCAGGCCCAGCAGGCCCTGACCGGCCAGCGCGGCGTGGCCGGACGACCGCCCGGCGAACCCTCGTACGGAGTCGGCGAGCGCCTGGTGTTCCTCGGTCAGCCCGATGCCCATGCGCACGAATCTAGAACGTTATTCGGCCGGCGAAAACCATTCGCGGCCGCCGGGCCCCGACCGTTACTCTCGCTGCTGTCCTGACAGTGACGTCTGTGGGCCGCCGTGCCCAGGAAGCGGGGGGATGAATGCCTGCCGTCGCGCCACGCGCGCCTCGCCGTACCACGGGCTGCTCCTGCTTCTGAGGTCTGCTCTGACCTGCCGGACCGCCTGCCGTATCCAGCGTGCCCGCGAGGCCCGCTTGGCGCACCTTGCTGCTCTTTCGTGATCCATTCGGCAAGGAGTTCCCAGGTTGTCCACCCATCGTTTCATCACGACCACTGAGACGTTCCCATGCGTGCGCTGCGGCCTGACCGTGGCCGCGAACGCGCCCGACGGCACCCGGCGCAACCACTGCCCGAGCTGCCTGCACTCGCAGCACGTGCTCGACCACGTGGAAGGCGGCCCGTCGGAGTGCGGGTCGCGGATGATCCCGATCTCGATCGCCGTCCTGCGCACCGGCGACTGGATGCTCATCCACCGCTGCACCAGGTGCGGTGAGCTGACGTCCAACCCCATCTGCGGGGACGACAACCAGCTCATCCTCATGCGCATGGCCGTACGCCCGCTGGCGCAGCCGCCGTTCCCGCTCGAAGCGTTCGGCGACCTCTGATGCCGCGCAGGAGAACGGAGCGTGAACGGCCGCAACGGCGCAAGGCACACCATCGGGCACCCGGCGACGCGTTCCGCTGCGTCGGGTGCCGCCTCGACGTGCCGGTGATCGCGCCGGGCACCGCGCACCGCAACCACTGCCCGCACTGCCTGACCAGCCTGCACGTCGACCACCGGGTCCCCGGCGACAGGCGGGCCGCCTGCCGGGGCCGGATGGCGGCGCTGAGCGTCAGCGTCCGCCAGGACGGGGAGTGGCTGATCATCCATCACTGCCAGTCCTGCGGCGAGCTCAGCGCCAACCGCATCGCGGGCGACGACAACGCGCTGGCGCTGCTGCGCATCGCCATCCGCCCGCTGTACGACACCCGCCTGCCGGTCAGCGCCCTGCTGGCCCTCTGACGGGTCCGCGACCAGGGCCTCCGTACCTCGCCCTACGGAGGCCCCCGCGTCCTGCCGGCCCGTGGCATCAGGCTTCCCGCGTGGTCAGCGAACACGATCTGAACCTCGGCGACGGCCGCACCCTCCACGTGTATGACACGGGCCCGGCAGCGGCCGGCGATGGGCCGGTCGCCGACGAGCTGGGCATCGGCAGGTTCGCGGTGATGGGCCATTCCGGGGGCGGCTCGCACGCTCTGGCCTGCGCGGCCATGCTGCCCGATCGGGTCGGGGCCGTGGTCGACGTGTCAGGGCCGGCGGTGGAGCTCTGGCTGCTTTCCGGTGAAGGTCACATCTCCGCCCTGCGCACCGGCGAGGCCGCCCTGGAATGGCCGGCCGCGCACGCCGCGTGACCCCGGCGCGGCTCCCCCGGCAAGCCGGGCTACCCGGAGACAGGGCTTCCGGCGGTGAGGGCGGGTAGAGGCAGGGGCATGGAGGTGCTGAGCAGCCGGATCCTGCTGCGGCCGAACGATCTCGACCGCAGCCGCCGCTTCTACGCCGAGACGCTCGGGCTGGCCGTCTACCGCGAGTTCGGCCCGCCCGACCATCCGGGTGTCGTGTTCTTCCTCGGCCAGGGGTTCCTGGAGCTGTCCGGCAGTGGCAGTGGCAGTGGGGGCGGCGGCGGGGGCGCGGGGATGTCGCTCTGGTTGCAGGTGCGCGACGTGGCGGCCGAGGAGGAGCGGTTGCGGCGGGCGGGAGTGACCGTCCTGCGCGAGGCCCGCACCGAGCCGTGGGGGCTCATCGAGACGTGGATCGCCGACCCCGACGGTCATCGCATCGTGCTGGTGCAGGTGCCGCCCGGCCATCCCCTGCGCCGCGACCCCCGCTGACCAGGTCCGGTCGCCGAAGCCGCCGGCCTCAGTCGCCGAACTGAGTCGCCGAACTCAGTCGCCGAATTCCAGGTGCAGGGCCTGGGAGAAGTCGGCCACCGCCTCCTCGTGGCGGTCCAGCTCCTGCAGGATCTCGCCCCGCACCCGGTACGCCCAGATGTAGTCGGCGTCCAGCTCGATCGCCCGGTTCAGGTCCTTCAACGCCGCCTCGTCGTCGCCCATCTCGCTCAGCACGGCGCCCCGGCTGCCGTAGGCGCGGTCGTTCTCCGGGTCCAGCTCCAGCGCGCGGTTGAGGTCGGCCAGCGCCTCGTCGTACCGGTCGGTCATGCGGTACGCCTCGCCCCTCCTGCTCAGCGCGCGCACGTACTCGGGGTCGGCCTCCAGCGCCTTCGTGTAGTCGTCGATGGCCTCGGCGTACAGGTTGATCCGCTGGTACAGGTCGCCGCGGGCCACCCAGGAGTAGGCCAGGTCCTCGTCCAAGGCGATGATCTTCGCGTGCTCGGCCAGGGCCTCGTCGATCCGGTCCAGGCCCACTAGAGCGTCCGCCTTCGCCTCCAGGATCCACAACGAGCCGGGGGAGAGGGTGAGCGCGTGCTCGAAGTCGGCCATGGCGTCGTCCAGGCGGTCGAGCGCGGCGTAGGTCTGGCCCCGCGAGCCGAGGGCGTACGCGCTGTCCGGCTCCAGCTTCAGCGCCTCGTCGAAGTCCTCCAGCGCGGCGTCGTACCGTTCGATGATGCGGTGGCTCTCGCCGCGCAGCCGCCAGGCGCGGGCGTTGTCCGGCGCCAGCGTGATCGCCTCGGTCAGGTCCGCGATCGCGGCGTCGTGCCGCGACAGGGCGATGTACGATTCCGCGCGGCTGCGCAGCACCGACGCGCGCGACTGGGCGGCCGCCTCCGACAGCCCGGACTCTTCCTTGATCCCCTCGCTCATGGGAGGTAAATCTATCCGACTAGATCTGGATAATGGCCGCCTTCTCGCGGGTGAACTCGAGCACCGAGTCGTGGCCGTACCCGCTGTCCTTCACGCCGCCGAACGGGAGCCCCGGCGGCATCTGGCGGAAGGTGTTCACCCACACCGTGCCGCTGCGCAGATCGCGCACGAAGCGGTGCGCGCGGCCGAGGTCGCGCGTCCACACGCCGGCCGCCAGCCCGTACGGCGAGTCGTTCGCGATGGCCAGCGCCTCCTCGTCCGACCCGAACGGGATGGCCACCGCCACCGGCCCGAAGATCTCCTCCTGGCAGACGCGCAGCGCGTTGTCCGTGGTGGTGTAGAGGGTGGGCTCGACCCAGTAGCCGCCGGGCAGGCCTGGCACCACGTCGGCGCCGGTCCGGCCGCCGAAGACGCGTTCGGCGCCCTCCTTCTCGGCCAGTTCGAGGTACGACGTCACGCGCTCGTACTGGCCGGCGGAGACGATCGGCCCCATCGTGGTCCGCAGGTCGAGCGGGTCGTCCAGGACGAGGCCCGCGCAGATGTGCTTGATGCGGCCGAGCATCTCGTCCCAGATCGAGTGGTGGACGAGGATGCGCGAGCCGGCCACGCACACCTGGCCGGCGTTGCCGGTGTACACGGAGTTCACGGTCACGCCCTGGGCGGCCGCGTCCAGGTCGGCGTCGGGGAAGACGATGTTGGGCGACTTCCCGCCCAGCTCGAACGTCATCGGCTTCAGCGCGTCGGCGGAGGCGCGCGTGATCGCCTGGCCGGTCGCGGTCGATCCGGTGAGGCTGACCTTGCCGACGCCGCGGTGGCGCACCAGGGCGTCTCCGACGTCCTCGCCCAGGCCGCTGACGATGTTCAGCACGCCGGGCGGGAACACGTCCGCGAGCAGCTCGCCGAGTCGCAGCACGGAGGCGCTCGCCTGCTCCGCGGGTTTGACGATGACCGTGTTGCCGGCGGCCAGCGCGTAGGCGGCCTTGGCCGAGAAGGTCGAGATGGGGGAGTTCCACGGGATGATGCAGACCACCACGCCGTAGGGTTCGCGCCGGGTCAGCCCGAGCGTGTCGGGGCCGAGAAGGACGGTGTCGCCCTTGACCGCGTCGAGGCACTTCCCGGCGGCGAGCTGCCACAGGTACGCCATGCCCGGCAGGTCCCGTTTGAGGGTGTCGCGCAGGATCCTGCCGTTGTCGCGGGTCTCCAGCCGGGCCAGATCCCCGGCGTGGCGGCCGAACAACTCGGAGACCTTGCGCAGGACGTGTGCCCTGGCCGCGGCGGGCAGGCTCGACCAGGCGGGCAACGCCTGCTCGGCCGCCGCCACGGCGGCCTGCGCCTCGGCGGCGCCGCCGGCCGGGATGCGGGCCCACACCTCGCCGGTGGCCGGGTTGACCGAGTCGATCGTCCGGGTGGCGGCCACCAGCTCGCCCCCGATGAGATTCCGATAGTCAGCCACGTGACCAAGCATATGCTTGCTTGGATAGGGAGGCCAGCGCGACGGACGGAAGGCACGTACGCCAAAGATCACGTAAAGCGCTCGAACCTGGACGCATTAGGTCGTCTCCGTCAGGGCAGAACGCCCGCAGGGTGGTGGAGATGACAAAAAGATTGCTAGGCCGACTGATGTACGGCAAACGGTACAACCGCGTTCCCTGGGGCCAGCGGGTCTACGTCCGGCCCGGTGAGCGGCTGATCAGGGAGGTGCAGTGGAAGCGGCTGATCAGGAACGCCCCGATCATGCCGCTGGCCGACTATGAGCGCAGCAGGCCGCTGGGCGAGATCGAGGAATTCCTGACCTGCATGATGTGCGGCGAGTCCCGCCAGCAACCGCTCTTCGAGCCCACCGGAGGCAACGGCTGGCGCTATCACGTCGTCCGCTGCCCCTGCTGCGGCTTCCTCTACCGCAACCCGAACGTCCGCCCCGAACGCCTCGGCGACCTGTACGCCACCGGCTACAACTCGTTCCTGACCGGTAAGTACGCCGCCAACCGGCAGCGCCGCTACGACCTGACCATGAAGGCGTTCTCGCCGGTCTTCGACGAGGGCAAGGAGCGGCGGCTGCTCGACTTCGGCTCGGGGGTCGGCCTGTTCCTCGAACTGGCCGAGCAGCGCGGGTTCGAGGCCTTCGGGGTGGACCTGTCGCCCGAGTCCGTCGCCCAGGCGAACGAGCGGCTCAGCAAGGCGAGAACCTTCCACGGCGCGCCCGAGGACGTGCCGGAGATCGCCGCAGGCGGGTTCGACGTGATCACCCTCTGGTCGGTGCTCGCGCACCTGCCCAGGCCGCTGGACGACTTCGCGAAGTTCCGCAGCCTGCTCGCACCCGGCGGGGTGCTGCTCATCCTGACCGTCAACGCCCGGTCGCTGCTGCTCAAGGCGTACGGGAACGGGTGGAGCGGCTTCACCAAGAACCACCTGATGTTCTACTCCTCCGAGACCGTGCCCACGCTGCTGCGCCGCACCGGCTTCGCGGGCGTCGCCTTCGCCCCGCACTACGGCGACACGATCGAGGCGGGCACCACCGCCCTGCCGGAGGACCTGCGCCGGCGGCTGCGCCGCAACGTGGAGCTCAGCGACGGCGGCAACATGATGCGCGTGCTGGCCTTCGCCGACGAGGAGGCGATCGGCCGCTGGGGCGGCGGCCCGCTCACGGTCCACCGGTTCGACTGAACCGCCGCCGCACGGCATCGGCTCGGGACGTGCCGCCCTGGGGCCGCTCAGATCACCGGCACGCCCAGGTCGGCCGCGGGCCCGCCGGCCGGCCGCTGCAGCTCGGGGTCGAGCTGCTCGATCAGCTGCCGCACCAGCGCCGCCCGGCGCACCCGCTCGCGGCCCAGCTCCTTCGGCACCACGCCGAGGTGCCCGCCCGACGGGTAGATGTTCGGTGCGTTCCGCAGCCCCATCTTGAGATAGACAGGGGCCGCGGCGCGTACGATCTCGACCGCCTCGTAGAAGCGTACGAACCCGCCCTGGTCGTCGGGCACCTCCAGGTAGAGGTCGATCGGCAGCCGGGTGGCGGCCCTGATCTCGGCCAGGTGCGGCACGGTCAGGTCGGTGCCGACGTTGACCGTGGTCGCGCCCAGGCGCTCGTAGACCGCCGCGGTGGGCGCGTTGGTGAGCGGCATCAGCACGGACGTCTTCAGCACCAGAGCGGCCGGCAGCGTGCCGTCCTCCTTGAGCTCCCGCAGCACCTCCAGCACGCCCAGGTCGCCGACGAGCAGGCTGCGGATGCCGTGCGAGCAGGCCCGCAATGCGTCGGCCACGCACGCCGCCACCATGGCGTTCCCGCGCGCCGCCGCGCTCACGGCCTGCGTCAGCTTGGCCTGCCCGCCCGTGTCCCAGGCGGCCCTCGGGCCGAGGAACAGGTTCACCTCCATGCCGCGCTCGGCGCCGATCCGCGCCATCCGCGCGATCTCGGCGTCGGTCAGCATCATCACGCCGCTGCCCTGCGAGGTCCTGGCGACCGGCACGCCGAGCCTGTCGGCCTCCGCGACGACCGCCTCCAGCACCTCAGGCCCCTCGACGCTGGGGATCTCGAAGCGGTAGGGGGCGCCGTCCGCGAACCGGGCCGCCGAGGGGACGGCGGCCCGCACCACCGGGTGCCCGAGCCCGGCCATCAGCGCGTGCAGGTCGGCGAGGCTGGTCATCGGGGTCTCCTCCCGCGTAGCTCCGCGCCCGGCCGGTGCCGCCTGGCCGGTCCGCGGGTCCATGTGGCCGGCCGCCCACGCACGGGCGGCCGGTGCGCCGTGCCGGGGGGAATCCCAGGTCCGTAC
Source organism: Nonomuraea sp. KM88 (assembly GCF_052245635.1). NCBI lineage: Bacteria > Bacillati > Actinomycetota > Actinomycetes > Streptosporangiales > Streptosporangiaceae > Nonomuraea > Nonomuraea sp. KM88. The sequence continues at coordinate 469,700 of NZ_JBQQCC010000002.1, forward strand.
GCGCTGCCACGGTAGCTCACCTGCCGCGCGGGCGGCCGGAGCGTCCCGCCGCCCGGCCCTGCCTCTAAGATCGAGGCATGCTGCTGGCCCCTGGAGTGCATGTCGCCGTCACCGATCGGCACGGAGGGGTCAGCGCCCCGCCCTACGGTTCGCGCAATCTCGGCGGGATGGTCGGCGACGATCCGGCGGCCGTGCGGGCCAACCGCGCGGCCCTGGCGGCCGAGCTGCGGGTGCGCGCCGTGGTCTTCATGCGCCAGGTTCACGGCACCGACGTCGCCTTCGTGAGCGAGCCGTTCGGCGACGAGCCGCCCGCGCTCGACGGGGTGTTCACCACCGAGCCGGGGCTGGCGCTGGCCTCGCTCGGGGCGGACTGCCCGGCGGTGCTGGTGGCCGACCCGGTGGCGCGGCTGGTCGGCGCCGCGCATTCGGGCCGCCCGGGCACCGAGGCGGGCATCGCGACCGCCCTGGTGGAGGCGATGGCGGGCAAGGGCGCCGACCCGGCGCGGATGGTCGCGCTGGTCGGGCCGGGCGCCTGCGGCCGCTGCTACGAGGTGCCGGCCGAGCTGCGCGAGCGGGTGGCGGGGAAGGTGCCGCAGACGTGGTCGACGACGTCGTGGCAGACGCCCGCGCTCGACCTGCGCGCCGGGATCGAGGCCCAGCTGCGGGCGGCGGGGGTGGCGGACGTGCGCCATGACGCGCGCTGCACGATCGAGTCGGAGGAGCTCTATTCCCACCGCCGGGAGGCGCCCGGTGGCAGGTTCGCCGGGCTCATCTGGCTGGCCTAGCCCTTCTTGCGGGAGCCGTTGAAGAGCGCGTTCACGATGATGATGCCGAGCCAGACCGGGATCAGATAGGACGCGCGGGCGTCTCCGAGCAGCACGAACACGAGGGTGAGCAGCGTGCCCAGGCTGAGCGAGACGATCGCCAGGGCCAGCCGCTGCGCGTCGCTGGGGCCCGAGGCGGGGGCCGGCTGCCGGCCCTGCGGCGACGCGGCCAGGCGCTCGTCCACCCTCCGGTCGATCTCCTGGCCCATCTTGTCGAGGAACGACTCCACGACGGCGTCTTCGAAGTCAGGCCCGAGATCGCGGCGGGCGGACACGGCTGCCTTCAGCTCATCGCCAGTAGTCATGTATCGAGATATAACGGGATATTCGATTAGCGGGCAAGGATAGCGTCAAGGTTGTAACTAACTGGACGCTCAAGCTGCTCGTACGTGCACGAATCGGGCGTGCGATCGGGCCGCCACCGCCGCCACTGCGCGGTGTGCCGGAACCGGTCGCCCTCCATCTGGTCGTAGGCCACCTCGATCACCAGCTCCGGTCGCAACGGGATGAAGGACAGATCCTTCTTGGCGTTCCACCGCGACACCGCGCCGGGCACCCGCTGCCCGCCCGTCGCGGGCCCGGCGGCCGGCTGGCCGGCGTTGGCCGCCGCCTGCTCGGCCCAGTGGCCCCACGGATGCTCGCTCAACTCCGCGATGTACGGTTTGAGCTCCTCGACCAGCTCGGCCCTGCGCGCCATGGGGAACGACGCCGCCACGCCCACGTGGTGCAGCCGGCCGTCCGCGGCGTAGAGGCCGAGCAGCAGCGAGCCCACGATCGGACCCGACTTGTGCTCGCGGTAGCCGCAGATGACGACGTCGGCCGTGCGCTCGTGCTTGACCTTGAACATCGTGCGCTTGTCGGGGATGTAGGGCTGGTCACCCGGCTTGACGATGATGCCGTCGAGACCCGCGCCCTCGAACGTCTCGAACCACTCGTGCGCCTGCTCGTCGCTCGTCGTGACGGGGGTCAGCCGGATCGATCCGCCCTTCGCGGGGAAGAGGCCCTCCAGCCGGGCGCGGCGCTCGGAGAACGGCGCCTCCATCAGCGACTCGTCGCCCAGGGCCAGCAGGTCGAACGCGACGAACTGGGCCGGCGTGCGCTCCGACAACATCGTCACCCGCGACTTGGCGGGATGGATGCGCTGCTGCAGCGCGTCGAAGTCGAGCTGGGAGCCCATCGGCAGGACGATCTCGCCGTCGACCACGCACCGGTCGGGCAGCTCGGCCCTGGCCGCCTCGACCAGCTCGGGAAAGTAGCGGGTGAACGGCCGCTCCTTGCGGCTGCCCAGATAGACCTCGTCGCCGTCGCGGAAGATGATGCAGCGGAAGCCGTCCCACTTCGGCTCGTAGAACAGCGTGCCGTCCTGCTTCGGCATGGTCTTGACCGGCTTGGCCAGCATCGGCGGCACCGGCGGGCGCACCGGCAGGTTGGGCACCGGCTCCGGCTCCTCGGCCACGCCGGCGCCGGTGGCCGGCCCGGTGGTCGGCCCGGTGGTCGGCCCGGTGGTCGGCCCGGTGATCGGCTCAGTGGGCTCGCTCATCAGTGCTCCTCGTGTACGTGCAGAAGAGAACGCCCTCCTCCTCCAGCACCTGGCTGAGATCGAGGGAAACCTCCGCGGGCTCGCCGTTGAGTATGCGGGCCGCGCCGCCTCCGACCAGCATCGGGCTGATCGACAGGCACAGCTCGTCGATCAGCCGGCAGGCCGAGAGCTGGGCGTTGACGCGGGGGCCGCCCTCGCACAGGATCCTGGTCAGCCCGAGCTGGTGCAGCTCGGCCATGGCCAGTGGCAGGTCGACCTCGTCGTCGCCGGCGATGACGAGGTCGCAGTGCCGGGCCGCCGCCTTGCGCCGCTCGCGGGGCGCGGCCTCGCAGGTGATCACGATCGTCCGGCTGGGCGCGTCGGTGAACAACTCGGCGTCGAGGTCGAAGCCGAGGCCGCGGGTGATGACGGCGATCGGCGGCACCTCGGGCCGGCCCTCGCGGAGCTCGGCCCACCAGTCGCGCGGCGGCACCGGGCCGTAGCCTTCGGTGCGGACGGTCGCGGCGCCCGCGACGATCACGTCGGCCAGCCCGCGCAGGGTCTGGAAGATCTGCCGGTCGCCCTTGCTCGACAACCCCCGTGAGCGGCCCTTCAGCCAGGCCGCGCCGTCGGTGCTGGCGACCATGTTGACGCGCAGCCACGGCCGGTCACCGGGGTAGGCGTACGCCTGCGCGATGTCCGGGTTGTCCTGTATGTCGGGATAGATGCGCCGCACTCCTCTACCTTGGCACACCCCACCGACAATCGGCTCGCGGAGGTTTCCGCCCTCGTCAGGCGTGCCGGCGCGGCTGGCGGAGCACCTGGAGCGAGCGTGCCGTGACCGCCACCAGGTCGCCGGCCCGCCACTCGTCGGCGAACGTGTCCTCCACCGTGTCGTGGTTGGTGTCGAGCACCGGCAGCCATCCGCCGCCGAACTCCTCGCCGGGCAGCGTGAACGACATGTTCTCGTGGTGGGCGTTGATCAGCAGCAGGAACGAGTCGTCCACGATCCGCTCGCCGCGCGGCCCGGGCTCGGTGATCGCCTCGCCGTTGAGATAGACCATCAGCGACTTGGCGTAGCTGATGTGCCAGTCGCCCGCCGTCATCTCGCGGCCGCCGGGGGTGAGCCAGACCAGGTCGCGCTTGCCGTTGTCGGGGTGGCGGCCGTGGAAGAACCTGCGGCGCTGGAAGACCGGGTGCTCGCGGCGCAGCTTGGACAGCGCCCTGACGAAGTCGAGCAGCTCGTGCTCGGTCTGCAACATCGACCAGTCGACCCAGGCCAGCTCGTTGTCCTGGCAGTAGGCGTTGTTGTTGCCGCGCTGGGTGCGGCCGATCTCGTCGCCGTGGGACAACATCGGCACGCCCTGCGACAGGAACAGGGTGGCCAGGAAGTTGCGCCGCTGGCGGCGGCGGAGCGTGACGATCCCCGGATCCTCGACCGGCCCCTCCGCCCCGCAGTTCCACGAGCGGTTGTCGTTGGTGCCGTCGCGGTTGTCCTCGCCGTTGTCGGCGTTGTGCTTGTGGTCGTACGAGACCAGGTCGGTGAGGGTGAAGCCGTCGTGGCACGTGACGAAGTTGATCGAGGCGACCGGGCGGCGGCCGGAGGACTCGTAGAGGTCGGCGGAGCCGGTCAGCCGGGAGGCGAACTCCGGCAGCGCGGAATGTGTGCCCCTCCAGAAATCCCGCACGATGTCGCGGTATTTGCCGTTCCACTCCGTCCACAGCGGCGGGAAGTTCCCGACCTGGTAGCCCCCCGGCCCCACGTCCCACGGCTCGGCGATCAGCTTGACCTGCGAGATCACCGGATCCTGCTGGATCAGGTCGAAGAACGCGCTCAGCCGGTCGACGTCGTGCAGTTCCCTGGCCAGCGCGGAGGCCAGGTCGAAGCGGAACCCGTCGACGTGCATCTCCAGCACCCAGTAGCGCAGGGAGTCCATGATCAGCTGCAGGGCGTGCGGCGAGCGCACGTTGAGGGAGTTTCCGCAGCCGGTGTAGTCGAGGTAGTAGCGCCGGTCACCGTCGTGCAGCCGGTAGTAGGCGGCGTTGTCGATGCCCCTGAACCCCAGGGTGGGGCCCATGTGGTCGCCCTCGGCGGTGTGGTTGTAGACCACGTCGAGAATGACCTCGATGCCCGCCTCGTGCAGCGCCCGCACCATCGCCTTGAACTCCAGCACCTGCTCCCCGCGCGTGCCGCCACCGGAGTAGCGGCCGTGCGGCGCGAGGTAGGCCATGGTGTTGTAGCCCCAGTAGTTCGTCAGCCCGCGCGCCACCAGGAAGTGCTCGGGGATGTAGTGGTGCACGGGCATCAGCTCGACCGCCGTCACCCCGATCGACAGCAGGTGCTCGATGACCGCCGGATGCCCCACAGCCGCGTACGTGCCCCGCAGGTCCGGCGGCACGCCGGGGTGCCGCATGGTGAGCCCCCGCACGTGGGCTTCGTAGATCACGGTCTCGTGGTACGGCGTGCGCGGCGGCCGGTCGTTGCCCCACTCGAAGAACGGGTTGATCACGACGTTCTTCGGGAGGTAGGGGCCGCTGTCCTCGGAGTTGCGCCGGGAGGGATCGGTGAAGTAGTAGGGGAACAGCGCCTGGTTCCAGGTCAGCTCGCCGTCGATGGCCTTGGCGTAGGGGTCGAGCAGCAGCTTGGCGGGGTTGCACCGGTGGCCCTGCGACGGTTCGTACGGCCCGTGCACGCGGTAGCCGTAGCGCTGCCCCGGCTGGACGCCCGGCAGGTAGCCATGCCAGACGAACCCGTCGACCTCGGGCAGGTCGACCCGCTCCTCGGTGCCGTCGTCGTGAAAAAGGCATAGCTCGACCCGGTCGGCGACCTCTGAGAACAGCGAAAAGCTGGTGCCAACGCCGTCCCAGGTGGCGCCGAGTGGATAGGGCTCGCCCGGCCAGACCTCGCGCATGTGAACTGATTGTCGCACGTTGAAGCGGTTTTGGTCCTGCACTGAGCCGATCGCCCTTCGTACCGGGCCGGCCGCGCGCGTGGGCGCGGCCAGGCCGACCCGGGGCGGAGGCTAGAGGAGCTCGGCGTTGAGCGAGATGGTGGTGCCCGCCAGGGCCTTGCTGACCGGGCAGCCGGCCTTGGCCGTCTCGGCGGCCTGCTGGAACTGCTCGGCCGTGATGCCGGGGACGTGCCCCTTCACCGTGAGCACGATGCCCGTGATGCCCTCGCCGGGCTGGAACGTCACGTCGGCGCTGGTCCGCAGCGACGTGGGGGGCGTGCCGGCGCCGGCCAGCCCGTGGGAGAGCGCCATCGAGAAGCAGGACGAGTGGGCGGCCGCGATGAGCTCCTCGGGAGACGTCTTGCCGCCCGCCGCCTCGGCCCTGGACGGCCAGGAGATCTCGAAGGCGCCGGCGCCCGACGAGTCGAGCGAGACGCTGCCCGAGCCGTCGAGCAGAGCGCCCTCCCACTGGGTGGTGGCGGTGCGCGTGGTGGCCATGGTGGTGCTCCCTCCGTCGTGGATCTCCGAAGCTACCGCGCGCCGGATCGAGCCCCGAGGAGGCGCGCACCGGCACGGGGGACATTCGCTGGTCATCCAGCTCTACATTTCTCGCGAATAGTGACATGCTCGGGTCGCGGCGCACGTGCCGCCTTGATCCGGATTTAAACGGGAGTGTGGTGCCAGTGGAGGCACCGTACGACGACCGCGTGCTGCACCAGCGGGTGGTCGGCGGAGACGAGTCCGCTCTGGGGGAGATCTACGACCGGCTCTCCTCGCTGATCTTCGGTCTCTCCCTCCGGGTCACCAGGGATCGGGTGATCGCCGAGGACATCACGCAGGAGGTGTTCCTGGTCTTCTGGGAACGTCCGCTGGCCTACGATCCGGAGCGCGGGCCCCTGCGTGCCTGGCTGGCCACGATCGCGCACCGGCGCGCGGTCGATCACGTGCGCGCGGAGGAACGGCGCCGGGTGTCGGCGCTGGGGCCGCGGTTGTTCGAACGCGAGCCCGCCAGGCCGGAGGACACCGTGCTCGCCGCCGACGAGGCCGAGCGGGTGCGGCAGGCCGTGACGTCGTTACCCGGCAGCCTGCGGGAGGCACTCGAGCTCGCCTATTTCGGCGGCAGGACCTACCGGCAGGTCGGCGAGGAGCTCGGCATGCCCGAGGGCACGGCGAAATCGCGCATCCGGCTGGCGTTACGGCGCCTGGCGGACGCGCTCGCGGAGGAAGAGGTGTGATGGACCCCGTCGAGCGTCTTTACCTGGACGCGCTGATGGCGGACCCGGCGGTGCCGGCCCACTCGTTGCGTCCCCAACTCCTGGCCGGCGCGAGGGCCCGGCGCAGGCCCGCGGCGCCCACCGCGGCCTGGGCGGAGCCGTACGCGGGCCGGGTCGCCGCCATGGACGCCCTGCTGGCCGAGGCGGCCGGCGACGACTGGTCGCGCGTGATCGTCGAGGGCTGGACCCTGCAGGAACTCGTCGCCCACCTGGCCGCCAAGGACGGTCTGCTGGCCGCCTCCGTCGGCGCTCCCGTGCTCGGACCGCCCATCGGCACGGCCGACGCGCCGGCCCGTACGCGTGATCTGCAGGCCTACGAGCGGTCACGCAGCCCCGAGCAGACGCGCAGGGACTGGCGCGCCCAGGCGGACGCGCTCTGCCGGCACCTGGCGGGCCTGGATCCCGCGACGGCGGCCACGCTCGACGGCCTGGAGACAGGGCTGGGCGACCACATCCTCGGCCGGAGCCTGGAGACCTGGATCCACACCGCCGACGCCGCGGCGACGGCCGGGGTCCGCCTGCCCGACCCGATCGCGGAGCACATCCACCCGACCGCCGACCTGTGCGCCCGCCTGCTGCCCTGGACGATGCTCCTCTCGGGGACGGACGGCGGCGCGGGACACACCCTGCACCTCACCTTGACGGGCGACGGCGGCGGCGAGTGGCGCATCCCCCTGGGCGTGGAGGAGACGGCCCCGGGCACTCCCGACGTCAGCATCACGGCGGACGTGGTGGCGTTCTGCTTCCTGCTCGGGGGCAGGGGAGACCCGGCCGCCTTCCCGGCGGAGCTGGGCGGTGACCTCGCCCTGGCCAGGGACGTCCTGACCGCCGCACCCGCTCTGTCCGGCCCGTAGCCGGGCTGGTCCCGGCGGACGCGGCCGTGGGGCTCAGGAGATCATCCTCGTGCCATGCCCACCGGCGGGCAAACAACGGCGAAAACCTTGTTGAACGATCTCTCCTCCGGAGTCCTTTGATTTGACGCGTTGTTTGGGTTCATGGGGTTAAACGAGAATCCGTTCCTGGGTAAGTCTGCCTCTGTCCGGGCACTCGATCATGATGGGTACCGGATTTTCTGGGTCGAACTACCCATGGACGGAAAAGAATGCACGAGAATACAGAAAGTCGGCAACCGAGCGCGCCGAGAAAAAGGCGCATCATGTCAGTGGCTCTGGCCGGCGCGGCCGCCGGCGTCATGCTCCTTCCCGTGAGTCAGGGGATCGCCGGCGCGAGCGCAGGCGCTGCCGTCGCCTCGGCCGGGGTCGGGGCCGTCGCGGGAGAGAAGCCGGTGCTCGGGTGCAAGCGTCACTGCAACCGCTGGCCCAGGGGCCCCTGGTGGGGCGGTCGCCATCACCACCACCACGACGATCATCACCACCACCATCGCAAGTTCCGTCACAAGCGCCACCATGACGACCGGCCGGTCCGGCCGCGGATCGTCGTGGTGACGCCGACGCCTACACCGTCCCCGACGCCTACGAAGACGGACAGGCCCCGCTACGACGACAACGAGGGCGGGTTCGACTTCTTCGACTGGTGGCCGGTCGACCAGTAGCGCCCGCGGTGGGCGGTATCTTCACCGCCTCCGAAGGAAAGGACGAATGCCGTGGCCGGATGGCCAGCCGCGGCATTCGTCTATTTATTCAATGAAAAGTGCGGATAATGCGGGCGTGGGGTGAAATATGGCCAGAGGTTGTTGCGAATCTGGTCGGACTCCATCATCCTGATTAATCCTTGGCGGACGGCTCAGATCCAGGCCTGCTGGCCGGCCGGGCCCGCCGCGCACGACGAGAGGGGGCCACATGACTGACGACGTGATGGGAGACGTGACGGGCCTGGCCGGGCTGCTGTACGAGTTCGGGCTGCTCAAGCGCTACAAGAGGACCGGGTGGCTGGTCGCGGGCGTACGCGACCCCGAGAGCATCGCCGAGCACTCGTTCCGCGCCGCCGTCATCGCGGGCATGATCGCCAAACTGGAGGGCGCGAATCCGGAGCGGGCCGCGTTCATGAGCCTGTTCCATGACACGCAGGAGACCCGCATCACCGACATCCCCTACATCGGCAAGCGCTACCTCAAGGCGGCCTCCAACGAGGACGTCACCGCCGACCAGGTGCGGGGCGTGTCGGCGGAGGTGGCGGACATGGTGGGCGACGCGGTCGCCGAGTACGAGGAGAAGGCGAGCCTCGAGGCCGTCTGCGCACGCGACGCCGACAAACTGGAGTGCCTCATCCAGGCGGTCGAATATCGGGAGCAGGGGCACCAGAACGTGCAGGGCTGGATCGACAGCTCGCTCGCGGCGATCAAGACCACGACGGGGAAGCGCCTGGCGGAGGAGGCATTGAGCACCGGGACCCTGGAATGGGTGACCCGCGTGCTCAACGGCGACTGACCGCGCTCACCCGGCTGCCGGCGGCTCGGTGACGAGGTCTCTGGCGTATTCGTCGTCGCTCTCGGCCAGCACCCGCTCCGCCCCCTGCGCCGCCCGCTCGTCGCCGCGGGTCGCGAGCCCGCGCGTGGCCTCGGCCACCGCACGCAGGTTCGTGTCGGTGAGCCGGGCCGCCAGCGCCTCCCGGATGGCGGGCGTGTCGGCCGACAGGCCCGCGAGCCCGGCCGTGGCCCAGTCGCGGATGCCCGGGTCGTCGTCCTGGGTCATCTCGATGAGCAGCGCGAGACCCTCCTCGTGGTCCGGCGGCAGCAGGTCGGCCAGCGCGATCGCGTCGGTGATCGTCCGCGTGTGCCCGGGACGCCCGAGGATGTCCAGCACGTACGGCAGCGCCCTCGGATCGCCCTGGTGGCCGAGCGCGGCCAGGACCGAGCGCAGCACCTGCGGGTTGCCCTCCGTGGTCACCATCTTCTCCAGCAGCGGCAGCGTCCTGTCGGCGTAGGGCTTCTCGTCCTCGGTGACGCCGAACTGGGCGATGGCGTCCACGCCGAACTCGCGCTCCCTGGCGTCCTCGCTCACGCACAGCCGGGACAGCGCCTCGTAGGTCTCCTCGTCGCCGCGCTTGGCCAGCGAGTCGGCGACGATCCACCACGTCTCGGCGTCGTCGTCGAGGTCGCGGTGCGCCACGGCCCGCGCCACGAGCCGGTCGACCGGCTCGTGGACGCCCGTCGCCTCCTCCAGCAGGGTCGCGACGGCCGCGTGCCCGCGCTGCGCCTGCACCTGCTCCGTCTGAGTGCCGTCGGGCGAGCGGCCGGTCACGGTGACCAGCTCGGTGCCGTCCCTGGTGTGCTGGCGGGTCACGGTGTGCTCCCAGCCCTCCTGCTCGATCTGGTCGAGCAGGGCGCTCTCCAGGTGCACGCCCACCCAGTCGGCCGCGATGTCGAGCGGCGTGTCGCCGTCGCCGTCGTACTTCTCGGCGTCGGCGTCCGCCGCCAGCAGGACCTGCACCACGCCCAGCGCGCCGCGCCTGGCGGCCAGCGACAGCGGGGTGTCGCCGTCGTCGTTGGTCGCGTCGACCGCGGCGCCAGCCTCGATCAGCACCCGGGCGGTGGCGGCATGCCCGTTGGCGGCGGCCCACAGCAGCGCCGTCCAGCCGCCGGTCTCCCTGCCGTCGACCTCGGCCCCGGCCGTCAGCAGCGTCGTGGCCACCTCGGCGCGATCCCAGGCCGCGGCCGCGCACAGCGGCAGGCCCTCCTCCTCGCCCTCGCTGGGCGTGTTGGGGTCGGCGCCGCCGGCCAGCAGCTTGCCCACGGTCTCGGAATCGCCGTTCAACGCCGCGCGGTAGAGCTGTTCCTCATGCATGACAGGGACCCTAGCCTGGTCCGGCCGCGCCCCGGACCATGCCAGGGCCCCGTGTCATGGCGTGGTACGCGTCCCGGCCTCCGGAGGTACGGACTCCAGGGCAACGTGCATGGTCAGAGGCGAGACAGTTTCCTCCCGGAGAGCGCGACGGTGGACAAGTCGCGATATGTTGCGAGTATGACTGATCCGGGTGAGGTCCGCGCGTCGGACGCCGAGCGCGAGGCCGTCGTCGAACAACTCCGTATCGCCTCGGTGGAGGGCAGGCTCACGCTCGCCGAGCTGACCGACCGCACGGAGGCCGCGTACACCGCGGCCACGCACGCGGAGCTGGCCCTGCTCACCCAGGACCTGCCCGCGGGCGGCGCGCCCGCGCCCGCGTCGCCGGCCCCGACGGGACGCAAGCGGCGCTGGTTCGTGGGCATCATGGGCGACTCCAAGCGGCGCGGCACCTGGCGGATCGACCAGGAGCTCGGCGCGGTCGCCGTGATGGGGGACGTGGTGCTCGACCTGCGCGAGGCGGAGGTGCGTACGAACTCGGTCGACATCATGGCCGTCTCCGTGATGGGCGACGTGAAGATCATCGTGCCGGACGGGGTGAACGTGGACCTCGACGGCGTGGCCATCATGGGCGACAAGAAGGTGGACGTCCTGGAGGGCGCCCAGGGAGCGAACGTGCCCGTCGTGCGCGTGCAGGCGTACGCCGTGATGGGCGACGTCAAGGTGGTCGGCGACTCGCGCGCGAAGCCGATCAAGCGCAAGCTGTCGGCCTGGCGGGAGCACTGGCGGATGTTGCACGGAGAGGACTGGCGCGAGTTGGGCAGGCAGCTCCGCCACGAGACCCGCGAGCTGAACCGGCAGGTGCGCGACATGAACCGCGACCTCGGCCGGGGCTACTGACCCCGCTGCTCGACCGGCTGCTCAGCCGGGCTGCTCAGCCGGCGATGGGCACCGGACGCCGCTGGGCCGCTTCGTACCGTTCCAGCAGCACGCCGACCAGCTCGGGAGCGGGCCCGAGCACGTCGGCCACGACCTCGGCGCCGGCCTCCAGCGTGGCCTGCCGCACCTTGTCGGCGAAGTAGCCGGGAGCCAGCAGATAGGGGGCGACGGCGACCCGCGGCGCGCCGGAGCGCAGCAGCGCGGAGACCGCCTCGGCAGGCGACGGGTCGGCCGCGGAGGCGTAGGCGGCCGACACCGACCACCAGCCGGAGCGCCGCCACCGCCGGGCCATGCCCGAGACCACCGCGTTGGCCCTGGCGTCGCTCGAACCGGCCGACACCAGCACCACCGCCGTGTCCGGGTCGCCCGCGGGCACGCCCGCCCCGGCCAGCCGCCGCTCCAGCGCGGTCCGCAGCAGCGGGTGCGGACCGAGCGTGGTGCCGTAGTGCACGCGCAGGCGCGGATGGCGCGCCCTGACCTCGTTGAGCGCCGCGGGCAGATCGACCCGGCTGTGGTACGCCTCGGTGAGCAGCAGCGGCAGCACCACGGCCTCGTCGAGCCCGGTCAGCGCCTGCCCGAGCGCGGGAGCGCAGTGGTCGAGATAGGCCACGCGTACGGGCACGTCGGGGCGTTCCAGGCGCACCCTGTCGAGCAGCGCGGCCACGGTGGCGGCGGCGCGCGGGTCGCGTGACCCGTGCGCCACCGCCACCAGTGGCACGCGGCCGGGGGCCGTCCCGCCTGCCAACGGGACGGAGCCCCTGTCGGGGATCACAGGTGAATGCCGCATTCGACCTTCCCCAGGCCCGCCCAGCGACCGCTGCGCGGATCCTCACCATCCGCGACCTGCCGCGTGCAGGGCGCGCAGCCGATCGAGGGGTAGTTGTCGTAGTGCAACGGGTTGATCAGCACCCCGTTGTCGGCGATGTAGTTGTCGACGTCATCCTGCGTCCAGGCGGCGATCGGATTGACCTTGACCATCTGCCGCTTGGCGTCCCACTCGACGACCCTGGTGTTCGTCCGGCTCGGCGACTCGTCGCGGCGGATGCCGGAGATCCACGCGAGGTACGGCTCCAGCGCCCGGTTGAGCGGCTCCACCTTGCGCAGGTAGCAGCAGAGGTCGGGGTTGCGGCCGAACAGGCGCGGGCCGAGGTCGCGATCCTGCTCATCGACCGTCCGCGACGGCTTGATGTCGATCACATTGACGTCATAGACCTGCCGCACGGCGTCCCGCGTGCCGATCGTCTCGGCGAAGTGGTAGCCGGTGTCGATGAACAACACGTCAACGCCGGGTTTGACCCGGCTCACCAGATCGATGAGCAGCGCGTCGCTCATGGAGGAGGTCAGGCACAAACGCTCGCCGAAGGTCGCCGCCGCCCAACGGATGATCTCGCGCGCGGGGGCGCCCTCCAGAGCGGTCGCGGCCGACTCGACGATGTCCGGCAGGTCGAGCGAGCCACGTTGATCTCTTAAGACGACCTCGAGGTCGACCAGCGTCATATCCTCACTCCGATCCCGAGAAACTTCAGCTTGAAAGCACGAGCGCAGGCGCGGCAGTACCAGCTGCCGCCCGTGCCGTGCCCGGCGTCGTCGAGCTCGCCCTCGTAGGGTTCGAGGTCCTCGTCGCCGCAGTAGGGGCAGTGGAAGGGAACCGCTCGTGTGGTCATTTCAGGTCGGCCTCGTCCGCTCGCTGCACCCAGTCGGCGAACGACTCGCCTTCCTTCTTCTGGTCGTCGTAGTGGGACACGACCCGCGCGACGTAGTCGGGCAGCGCCTTGGCGGTGGTCTTCAGTCCCCTGACCTTGCGGCCGAAGCCGGAGTTGACGCCCAGCGAGCCGCCCAGGTGGATCTGGAAGCCCTCGACCTGCTCGCCGTTCTCGTCGACCACGAGCTGGCCCTTCAGGCCGATGTCGGCGGTCTGGGTGCGGGCGCACGCGTTGGGGCAGCCGTTGACGTTGATGGTCAGCGGCTCGTCGAACGACGGCAACCGGCGCTCCAGCTCGTCGATCAGGCCGGCCGCCGCCGACTTGGTCTCGACGATGGCCAGCTTGCAGAACTCGATGCCGGTGCAGGCCATCGTCTGGCGGCGGAACGTGGACGGCCTGACCCGCAGGTCGGCGGCCTCCAGCTCGGCCACGAGGGAGTCGACCTGGTCGGGTGCGACGTCGAGGATGACCATCTTCTGCTCGATCGTCGTGCGGACCCTGCCGGAGCCGTGCCGCTCGGCGATGTCGGCGATCTGATGGAGCTTGTCGCCGTCGACCCGGCCCACCTTGGGGGCGAAGCCGACGTAGAAGGCGCCGTCCTTCTGCGGGAAGACGCCGACGTGGTCGCGCCGGCTGCCGCGGGGCGGCTCGGGGGCGGGCCCGTCGAGCAGCGGCTCCTTGAGGTATTCCTGCTCGAGCACCTCACGGAACTTCTCCACGCCCCAGTCGTTGACCAGGAACTTGAGCCTCGCCCTGTGCCGCAGCCGCCGGTAGCCGTAGTCGCGGAAGATCCCGGTGACGCCCTCGTGCACGTCGCCCACCTGGTCGGGCCGGACGAACACGCCCAGCCGCTTGGCCAGCATCGGGTTGGTCGACAGGCCGCCGCCGACCCACAGGTCGTAGCCGGCCTCGCCGCGCTCGTTGACCACCCCGACGAACGCCACGTCGTTGATCTCGTGGACCGTGCAGTGGGCGGGGCAGCCGCTCAGCGCCGTCTTGAACTTGCGCGGCAGGTTGGAGTAGGCCGGGTTGCCGATGACCCGCTCCTTCAGCTCACGGATCTGCTCCGTGGCGTCCAGCACCTCGTCGGTGTCGATGCCGGCCAGCGGGCACCCGAGGATCACGCGCGGGGTGTCGCCGCAGGCCTCCGTGGTGGACAGGCCCACGGCCTCCAGGCGCTCCCAGATGTCCGGCACCGACTCGATCTCGATCCAGTGGAGCTGGATGTTCTGGCGGTCGGTCAGGTCGGCGGTGCCGCGGGCATATTCGTTGGCGATGTCGGCGATCGTGCGCAGCTGGGCCAGGTCGAGCTGCCCGCCGTCGATGCGCACGCGCATCATGAAGTAGCGGTCGTCGAGCTCCTCGGGCTCGAGGATCGCCGTCTTGCCGCCGTCGATGCCGGGCCTGCGCTGGGTGTAGAGGCCGTACCAGCGCATGCGTCCGCGCAGGTCGGCCGGGTCGATGGAGTCGAAGCCCCGCTTGGAGTAGATGTCGATGATGCGCTGGCGGACGTTGAGGCCGTCGTCGTTCTTCTTGTTCTCTTCGTTCTTGTTGAGCGGCTCGCGGTAACCGAGAGCCCACTGGCCTTCGCCGCGCGGGCGCCGGTGATGGCGGCTGGCGGGAGTGCGGCTGGCAGGAGTGCTCATTGCGCGTCCTTCGGATCATGGGCGCGCGCTATGGTCCTCCCGCCTCGTCATCGAGGGCAGGAATGCAGGAGGGAATGCGACGCGCTCAGCGGCAAAAGAAAGATGGCGGTTAGCGGGCGTCGCAACAGATGGCACTGCGGACACGCAGCAGGTCGACGTGGCGTCGACCGACGAGCATGGGGTCCGCTGGCATACAACGAAGATACCCCGGCCGTCCGGGATGTCCAAGAAGGGGTCCAGAGTGTGGGATCGTTCAGCCCTGGCGCGGCCAGTCCAGCTCCGATTCCCTGGCCTGCTCTGCGGTCTGGTGCTGGCAGTCGCACCACGAGCCGCCGCGGCAGTCGTCGTGGCGCTTGTCCTTGCAGCTCTCGCAGATCACACCTGCATTATTCTCCTAGAAGGTTGTTCCGGTTAGGCTGGCGCGCGTGAACCTCATGGCCGAGTTGCTCGACGACCTGCGTGCCGAGACCGCGTCCTTCGAGGCGCTGCTGCGGCCCCTGAGCGACGACGGCTGGGAACGCCCCACGCCCGCCGAGGGGTGGGCGATCCGCGACCAGGTGAGCCACCTGGCCTGGTTCGACGACGCGGCCGCCCGGGCGGTCACCGACCCCGACGGCCACCGCGCCTCCCTCGCGGGCCCCGGCCCGGTCGACGGATGGGTCGACGACCTGGTGCTGCGGGCGCGCGGGAGGACTCCCGCCGACCTGCTCGCCTGGTTCCGTACGGCGCGGGCCCGCAGCGTCGAGGTGTTCACCACGCTCGGCGCCCGCGACCGGGTGCCGTGGTACGGGCCCGACATGTCGGCGGCCTCGTTCGTCACCGCGCGGCTGATGGAGACGTGGGCCCACGGCCAGGACGTGGCCGACGCGCTCGGCGTCACCAGGCCGCCCACGGCCCGGCTCAGGCACGTGGCCTCGATCGGCTTCATGGCCAGGCCGTACAGCTTCGCCGTACGCGGCCTCCCCGTGCCCGCCGAGCCGGTGCGCGCGGAGCTCACCATGCCGGACGGCGCCACGTGGACGGCGGGTCCCGGCGACGCGGAGAGCGTCGTACGCGGGCCGGTGCTCGACTTCTGCCTGGCCGTCACCCAGCGCATCCACCTGTCGGACACCGCGCTGGAGACGGCGGGGAGCCCGGCGAGGGAGTGGATGGAGATCGCGCAGGCGTTCGCGGGGCCTCCAGGAAGGGGCCGCGCGCCCGTCTCGGGGTGATCTCAGGGTCGATGCCGGATGACGCGAACGGCAGGACCAGTGACATGCTGTGAGTATGCGCACACTCTTGAACGTCATCTGGCTCGTTTTCGCCGGAATCTGGCTGGCCATGGGCTACGCACTGGCCGGGATCATCTGCTGCATCCTGATCATCACGATTCCGTTCGGCATCGCCTCGTTCAGGATCGCCGCGTACGCGCTGTGGCCGTTCGGCAGGACCGTCGTGCGCGACCCCGACGCGGGGGTGTTCTCGTTGCTCGGCAACATCATCTGGTGCGTCGTCGCGGGGATCTGGCTGGCCATCGGCCACGTCATCACCTCGATCCCGCTGTTCATCTCCATCATCGGCATCCCGATGGGCGTGGCGAACATCAAGATGATCCCCGTCTCCCTCCTCCCGCTGGGTGCGCGCATCGTCGACAACGACTAGCCACGGGCGGGGTGCGCGGCGTCTAATGGGGGCAACCGCCACCACGGTTTCGACCAGGCACTCTGGTAGGGCGGCGGGCCGATGGGCAGTGACCATTGGCTAGGCTGTGCCGAAGAGTAACTGCGAATACCGTTGGGTGCCATGACGTCCACCGAAGCGCCTTCCCGGCCGAAAAGGGGGCTCGCCTCCAACGCCCGGGCCAGGCTGAGCTGGGTGCTCGACACCAAGTCGTGGGCGATCGTCCGTGCGTCGACCAACGCCGGGGTCAACTACCGGGTGACCGGCCTCGCGGGTGAGGCGGCCTTCTTCGCGCTGCTGTCGCTGCCGCCTTTCGTGCTGGGCCTGATCGGCGTCATCGGCAAGCTCGGCACCTGGCTGGGGCCGGGAGTGGTCGGCCAGGTCAAGGCCTGGGTGATCGCCCAGGCCGGCCTGCTGTTCACCGACGACGCCGTCACCAAGGTCGTCAACCCGCTCATCACCGACGTGCTCAGCGACGACGCCGGCAAGGTGTCGATCATCTCGCTGGGTTTCCTGGTGTCCCTGTGGTCCGGCTCCAGGGCCCTCTACGTCTACGTCGACCTCATCTCCGTCGCCTACGGGCTGGGAGAGGAGCGCGGCATCATCCGCACCAGGCTGATGTCGTTCGGCCTCTACGTCATCGGCCTGGTCATCGGCATCATCGTCATGCCGATCCTGGTCGTCGGCCCCACCCTGCTCAGGGACACGCTGCCCGGCGAATACGGCATCCTCATCGACGTGCTCTACTGGCCGGTCGTGATCGTCGGCTCGGTGCTGTTCCTGACCGTGCTCTACCACGTGAGCGTCCCGGTGCGCACGAAGTGGTACCGCGAGCTGCCCGGCGCCATCCTGGCGTTGTTCCTGTGGATCGTCTGCGCGGCGGTGCTGAGGGCCGTGCTGGCCGCGTGGTTCTCGCCCGTCTCCGTCTACGGCTCCCTGGCCGCGCCCATCGCCCTGCTGCTGTGGTTGTACATCACCGCGCTGGCCGTGCTCATCGGAGCCATCCTGAACGCCGAAGTCGACCGGCTCTGGCCGGGCATGGGCCGGACGAACAACGCGTGATCCGACCTGGGGCGCGGGCGACCAGATCCGTGCCGGCGAGTCGAAACGGTTGTTCGCCGTCTTCCGCGGCGTCCGGAAGACGATCAAGGCTGCCGACCTGGACCTCCTGACGCTCGGCCTGTTCAGGAACGTGAAGATCACGCAGAAGTGAGAGCCCGCCGCATCCGCTATCGTCTAGACGAGACGCGACTGGCGCATTGGGTGGGAACGACCACCGGGGAGCGAAAGGAGCGGAGGCCGTGCGCCTGGGTCTTCGCAGATTGTCAACGATGACAGGAGAATCATGAGTTCTCTCTCTAGCGTCGACCCGCAGCTCGCCGAGCTCATCCAGGCGGAGGAGCGGCGGCAGGCCGACACCGTCAAGCTCATCGCGTCCGAAAACTACGTGTCCAAGGCCGTGCTCGAGGCCACCGGCACCGTCCTGACGAACAAGTACAGCGAAGGCTACGCGGGCAAGCGCTACTACGAGGGCCAGCAGGTCATCGACCAGATCGAGACCCTCGCCATCGAGCGCGCCAAGGCGGTCTTCGGCGTCGGCCACGCCAACGTCCAGCCCTACTCCGGCTCGCCCGCCAACCTCGCCGTCTACATGGCGTTCCTGCAGCCCGGCGACACCGTGATGGGCATGGGCCTGCCGTTCGGCGGCCACCTCACCCACGGCTGGTCCGTCTCGGCCACCGGCAAGTGGTTCAACCCGGTCCGCTACGGCGTGCGCAAGGACACCGGCCGCATCGACCTCGACGAGGTGCGCCAGCTCGCCCTGGAGCACCGTCCGAAGCTCATCTTCTGCGGCGGCACCGCGATCCCGCGCACGATCGACTTCGAGGGTTTCGCCTCGATCGCCCGTGAGGTCGGCGCCGTGCTGGCCGCCGACATCGCCCACATCGCGGGCCTGGTCGCGGGCGGCGCGCACCCGTCGCCGGCGGGCCACGCCGACGTGATCTCCACGACCACGCACAAGACGCTGCGCGGCCCGCGCGGCGCCATGCTCATGGCCGACTCGGAAGAGCACGCCAAGGCGCTCAACAAGGCCGTCTTCCCCGGCCTGCAGGGCGGCCCGCACAACCACACCACGGCCGCCAT
The DNA here is from genome assembly GCF_052245635.1 of Nonomuraea sp. KM88. Classification (NCBI taxonomy): domain Bacteria; kingdom Bacillati; phylum Actinomycetota; class Actinomycetes; order Streptosporangiales; family Streptosporangiaceae; genus Nonomuraea; species Nonomuraea sp. KM88. Next base: position 488,100 of record NZ_JBQQCC010000002.1, read on the forward strand.
CGCCGTCGCGCTGCACGAGGCCGCCCAGCCGGCCTTCCGCGACTACGCCCACCAGGTCGTCGCCAACGCCAAGACCCTGGCCGACGAGCTCGCCTCGCGCGGGTTCGACCTCGTCTCCGGCGGCACCGACAACCACCTGATCCTGCTCGACCTCACGCCCAAGGGCATCGGCGGCAAGCCGGCCGCGCAGGCGCTCGACCGCGCGGGGCTGGAGACCAACTACAACACGGTGCCGTTCGACACGCGCAAGCCGTTCGACCCGTCGGGCATCCGCATCGGCACGCCGTCGGTCACCTCGCGCGGCATGGGTGAGGCGGAGATGCGCCAGATCGGCGCCTGGATGGACGAGGTCGTCACCGCCCTCGCCAAGGGCGACGCCGACGACGTCATCACGCGCGTCCACCACGAGGTGAGCGAGCTCACCGCGCAGTTCCCCGCGCCCGGTCTCTAGAAGCGAGCTCCGCCCGACCGGCTCCTGGAGCCGCGGCGGAGCCAGGCGGGCGTCCCGCGCGCCCGCCTCCGGTTCGCGAAGATCCTTCCGTTACGGCGGTGCCGGCGGCACGCCTTCCGCCGCACCTCGCGAGGGCCTCCAGGGTGACGCCCGCTGACCCGCACGTGGCGGGCCGCCGCGACGGCGCTCTCCTGACCATGACCGTGGTCAGAGGGCGCCGGTTCACCGCACGAACCACTCGAGCCCCTTGTCGGTCAGCAGCACCGCGCCGATCGTGAGGGCGAGCACGAGCTTGACGAGCATGAGCATCCCGCCTCCGCCGACCAGCCCGATCAGGGAGTCCAGCACGGCCACGGCCTCCGCGGCCAGGATGACGATGCGGGTCCAGCGGAACCGCTTGGGCGCGAGAACCCCCGCGACGGCGAGCACGGCCGTCACGACGAGGGAGAAGATGACGAGGCCGCGCACCAGGCCCGGGTTCCGCACGTCCTGGCCGTGGTCGAGCCGGTCGCCGAGCAGCGACAACGTCACGAAGGCGCCGAACACCCCGGCGACGACCTGAAACCAGACCCCCACGAGCGCGAGCACCACGCTCGTCGGCATGCGTTCCGACATCTGAGCATCCATCGAGCCCCTCCCCATGACGCTTCGGGAACGCGCTCACCGTCTCAGCTCCCCGCCGGGACCCGTCCCGGCGGGGACGCCGGTGTCGTCACAGCTCGGCCAGGACGCCCTCCCTGACGGTGGCGACCGGGATCACGTGGCGGTCCGGGCGCGCGGTGCCGCCGCGCGCGTCCACGTAGGCGCGGCCCGGGGGAGCGGCCGCGGCCAGGCGGAAGATCGTGGCGTGGCGGATCGTGCCGTCGTCCCCGAGCCAGGGCTGGTCCATGCGCAGGATCCGGCGTGGCGTGGCCGTGACCGCCTCGATCGCCGGCTCCAGCCCCATGCCGCAGTGCAGCAGCTTGGTGAGCGTGGTGGCCAGGTCGTGCACCGGGCCGGCGATGTTGCGTACGTGGAGGTCGGTGCTGATCGTGTGCGGCGGGAAGCCGGCCGCCAGCGCGCGGGTGGCCACGTCGAAGCTGAAGCTGGCCGCGCCGTGCCCCACGTCCAGCAGCACGCCGCGATCGAGGGCGCGGTCCAGGGCCGGGGCCGGGGCGCCGCCGGGGAGCCACGGGGCGCCGGTCTTGCCGTGGTAGCAGTGGGTGACGACGTCTCCGGCGTCCAGGAGGTCGAGCACGTCGCCGATCAGCGGCGGGGCCTCGCCCACGTGCACCAGCAGCGGCAGGCCCGCCTCCCTGGCCACCAGGCGGCCGAGCTGGAGCGGCTGCAGGCCCATCGCGCCGACGATCGCGCCGCTGGAGCGCACCTTCACCCCGCACACGACGTCGCGGTGCCGGTCGATGGCGGCGAGCGTGGCGTCCACGTCGATGAACGCCGGGTCGGCGGTCTCGCGCAGGTGGACCAGGCCGTGGGAGCCGATGTTGAGCCAGGCGCGCACCTGCGTCCTGGCCGCCGGGATGACGTAGCGGACGAGCCCGTCGATGGTGGCCTGTCCCGCGCTGCCCGCGTCGGCGAGCACGTGCACGCCCGCGTCCAGGCCGGCCCGGTCGGGCGGCACGCTGATCTGCGTCATCGCGTCGTAGACGTGGGCGTGCAGGTCCACCCAGCCGGGGCCGATGCAGAGTTCGCCCTCGAGCTCGGGGCCCGCAGCGGTTGCCGTCCCGCCGCCCGGGGGCGCGGCCGCCCCCTCCTCGTGCTCCGGCCGGGTCAGGCGGGCCCGCCCGTCCGCGAGCGTCAGGCGGGCGCGGCCGTCCACCGAAGGCAGGCGGCCGGTCCCGCCGGCGGAGGGCGGCGGCCCGAGCACGCGCAGCGGCGTGTCGAGGGTGGCGGGAAGGCGTACGTCGCCGCTCATGGCAGCGCCCTCGTGACGGCGGCGTTGTGGAAGGTGCGGCGGATGCGGGCGATCCCGTCCGACGCCCGGCTCGGGTGCACGCGGTTGGTCAGCAGCACGGCGTAGAAGTCCAGCTCGGGATCCACCCACAGGCTCGTCCCCGTGAACCCGTCGTGCCCGTACGCCGACGCGGTGAGCAGGTCGCCGCCGCTGCCCAGACGGGGTTCGTGGCCCTGCCAGGCCAGTGCCCGGCCGCCGGTCCTGGTGCCGGTCATGACGGCCAGCGTGCGCGGCGCGATGACGCCGGCGCCGCCCCCGCACAGCGCCTGGCCCAGCCTGGCCAGGTCGTCCAGGGTGCCGAACATGCCCGCGTGGCCGGCGACGCCTCCGAGCACCTCGGCGTTCTCGTCGTGCACGGTGCCCTGCACGACGCGGCCCCGCCACGGGCAGTCCTCGGTGGCCGCCGCCCGGGCCCGATCGTGCTCGGGAAGCAGGAAGCGGGTGTCGTCCATGCTCAGGGGAGCGGTGACGCGTTCGCGTACGAGCTGGTCGAGCGGGACCCCGGCGGCGCTCTCCGCGACCAGTGCGAGGATCATGAAGCCCTGGGAGCTGTACTCGACGCCCTGCCGCTCCCGCAGCGGCAGGCCGGCGAGCGCGTCGAGCAGGTCCTCCCGGGTGGGGCAGCGGCGGTAGAGCGGCTGCTGGCCGGGGATGCGCGAGGTGTGGGTGAGCAGCTCGAACACGGTGACGCCGGCCTTGTCGGTGCCGGCGTAACGGGGCAGGTGGGACTCGACGGTGTCGTCCAGGGTGAGCTCGCCCGACTCCACCAGCGCCATCACCGCGAGCCCGACGATCGGCTTGGTGAGCGAGGCGAGGTCCCACAGCGTGTCGTCGCCCACCGGGACGCCGTCCCAGCGCAGCGTGCCGAGCGTGTCTCGCCCGACCGGCCCGGCGGACGTGCCGTAGGCCCAGGCCGCGCCCGAGAACTCTCCCTTGTCGCGGGCCCTGGCCAGAATGCGGCCGGCTGTCATACGTTCCTCCCCAGCGCCGCGGAGACCCGGGCGGCGGCCACCACCAGCGGGCCGAGCAGCGGCACGTCGTCCTCGTCCAGATTGAGCGTCAGCCCCGCCACGCTGACCGCGCCCACCGCCGTCCCCGCCGCGTCGTGCACCACCGCTCCGACGCATCGCACGTTCGGCTCGTTCTCCTCGTCGTCGACCGCGTACCCGCGCTGCCGCACCGCCTCCAGCTCGGCCACGAGCAGATCCGGGTCCGTGATGGTGGCGGGCGTGTTGCTGATCAGCGGCGCGGTCGCCGCCAGCACCGCGCGCACCTCCTCCTCCGGCAGGTGGGCGAGGATCGCCTTGCCGATCGCGGTGCAGTGCAGCGGGATCTGCGTCCCGACCCGCGAGGCCATCCGGTACGGCTGCTGCGACTCGACCTTGGCGAGGTAGACGGCCGACGAGCCGCTGCGGATCGCGAAGTGCACGGTGTGCGAGGTGTTGCGCTGCAGGTTCTCCAGGATCGGCCGGACGAGGGTCGTCATGTCCCTGTCGGTGAGCGCCGCCCCGGCCAGCGCGAGGATGGCGGGCCCCGACGCGTACGTGCCGTCGCCGTGCGAGACGGCGTACCCCTGGGCGATGAAGATCTGCAGGATCCGGTGCACGGTCGTCTTGTTGATGCCGGTCCGCTGGGCGATGTCCGCCAGGCGGCGGGGTTGATCGTGGCCGGCCAGGGCTCCTAAGACGACGAGCGTCTTCTCCACCGAGTTCATGGTGACTGTCCCAAAAGGGTTGACGGACATAACCGAAACGGGTCATATTCAACCACGTGATACGCCATTTCACCATGTGAAACGCAAGAAAGGGAGGCGGGGGCTTATGTTCGACCGTGCGTTGCTGGCCCGCCGGGACCTGTTCAAGATCGGCGGCCTGGCCGCGGCGACGGTTTCCCTCGGGGCCTGCGCCAGCACGAAGCCCTCCGGCGGCGGACAGGGAAGTGCCGGGACCGCCCTGCGGGTCTCGCTCGCCTCCGACGCCACCACCCTCGACCCGCAGAAGCAGGGCGACCTGCCCTCCATGAACGTGCTGATCAACGTCTTCGACACGCTCACCGTCCGGGACACCGACGACAAGCTCGTCGGCGGCCTGGCCGAACGCTGGGAGTCCAAGGACGACAAGACCTGGCGCTTCCACCTGCGCAAGAACGTCACCTTCCACAACGGCGAGCCCTGCGACGCCGCCGCCGTCGCGTACAGCATCGAACGCCTCATCAACCCGGACACCCAGTCGCCCATCGTCGAGCTGCGCCTGGTCACCGGCGCGAAGGTGATCGACCCGCACACGGTCGACCTGGTCACCAAGGAGCCGGACCCGATCCTGCCGGCCAAGCTGTCGTTGTTCGGCGGCGTGATCGTGCCGCCGAAGCACATCAAGGAGAAGGGGGAGAAGGCCTTCGCCGAGCACCCGATCGGCACCGGCCCGTTCACGTTCGAGCGGTGGCAGCGCGACAGCCAGATCACGCTCAAGGCCAACCCGGACCACTGGAACGGCAAGCCCGCCGTCGAGCAGCTCGTCTTCAAGATCATGCCGGACCCGTCGTCGTCGCTGGCCGCGCTCCAGTCGGGCGAGGTGGACATCGTGACCGGCCTGACCCCCGACGCCGCGCAGCAGCTCGGCGACGCCCCCGGCTTCAAGGTCGTCACCAGGCCGGGCGTGCGCACGTTCTTCGTCTCGCTCGACACCGAAGAGGGCCCGCTGAAGGACAAGCGGGTGCGCCAGGCGCTCAACCACGCGCTCGACGTGGACACCCTCATCTCGTCGGTGCTCAACGGCGCAGCGGAACGCACCCCGACCTTCATCCCCAAGCAGGCGTTCGGCTTCGACCCCGCGATCCAGCCGTACCAGCACGACGTGGCCAAGGCCAAGAGCCTGCTCGCCGCGGCCGGGCACCCGGACGGGTTCGCGCTCAAGCTCTCGTCCTCCACGGCCGACAAGGACATCGCCCAGGCCATCTCGGGGCAGCTGGCCGAGGTCGGCGTCAAGGCCGAGGTGTCGCTGCTCGACCCGGCCACGTTCAAGGGCCGCCTGGTGTCGGACAATCGCAAGGCGCTCGGCGAGATGTACTTCGTCGGCAACTCCGGCTGGACCATGGACGCCTCCAGCAACCTGCAGTCGTTCGTCCGGCACGACCGGCGCCAGAGCCGCTGGAACAACCCGAAGGCCGACGCGCTCGTCGACAAGGAAGAGCAGTCGGTCGATCCGGAGGTCCGCCAGGAGGCGTTCACCGAGCTGCAGGAGATGCTGATCGAGGAGTCGCCGTTCCTCTACCTCTACCAGGCGAGCATCCTGTACGCGGTCAGCGACAAGGTGCAGTGGGAGAGCAACGCCAACGGCACCCTCGCGATGGCGAACGCCAAGCTCGCGACCTCATGACCGGATTCGTCCTGCGGCGGATCGGCCACACCCTGCTCGTGCTGTTCTGCGTGGCCACCGTCTCGTTCTTCATCGTCCGGCTGGCCGGCGACCCCGTGCAGCAGATGTTGCCCCCGGAGGCCACCGCCGAGCAGGAGGCCACGCTGCGGGCGAGCCTCGGCCTCGACCGGCCGCTGCCCGAGCAGTACGCCTCCTACATGACGGGCCTGCTCAGCCTCGACTTCGGCCAGTCGGTGTTCTTCCACCGCCCCGCGTTCGAGGTCATCATGGAACGGCTGCCGCTCACGGTCGACCTGGCCCTGGCCGCCCTGGCGTTCACCCTGGTCGTGTCGATCCCGGCCGGGATCGTCGCGGCCGTCAGGCGGGGCAGCGCGACCGACACCTCCGTCATGGCCTCGGTGCTGGTCGGCCAGTCCACTCCCGCGTTCTGGGTGGGCATCCTGCTCATCCTCATCTTCGCGGTCAACCTCCAGTGGCTGCCCGCCTCGGGCACCGGCTCGCCCGCCCACCTGGTGCTGCCCGCGATCACCCTCGGCCTCTACTCCGCCGCCATGATCGCCAGGCTGCTGCGTTCCTCGCTGATCGACGTGCTCGGCGAGGACTACATCCGCACCGCCAGGGCCAAGGGCCTGTCCGGGTTCATGACCGTCACCTCGCACGGCCTGCGCAACGCGTCGCTGCCGGTCGTCACCGTCGTCGGCCTGGAGGTCGGCAGCCTGCTCGGCGGCGCGATCCTCACCGAGCAGGTGTTCTCCTGGCCGGGGATCGGGCGGCTGACCGTGGAGGCGATCACGTACCGCGACTATCCGCTGATGCAGGCCACGGTGCTGTTCCTGGCGGCCGTGTTCGTCGTCGTGAACCTGATCGTGGACCTGTCGTACGCCCTGCTGGATCCCCGGGTGAGGTTGAGCTGATGCCGACCGCAGTCCTGCGCGCGCTGCGCCGCAACCACGCCGCCAAGGTCGCCGTGGGCGTCATCGTCCTCGTCGTGTTCGTCGGCCTGTTCGCGCCGCTGATCTCCCCGCACGACCCGAACCTGCAGAACCTCGAGCTGAAGCTGCGCCCGCCGTTCTGGATGAGCGGCAGCGAGCCCGGCTATCTGCTGGGCACCGACAAGCTGGGCCGCGACGTGCTCAGCCGCATCATGTACGGCACCCGCGTCTCGCTCCTCGTCGGCCTCGCGGCCACCGTGCTGTCCGGCCTGGTCGGCGCCGTGATCGGGGTGATCAGCGGCTACTACAGGGGCTGGCGCGAGCAGGTGTTCATGCGCCTGGCCGACGTGCAGCTCGCGTTCCCGTCGATCCTGCTGGCGCTGGCCATCATCGCGGTGCTCGGCCCGAGCCTGTTCTTCATGATCCTCGTGCTCGGCCTGACCGGCTGGGTGTCGTACGCCCGCGTGGTCCGCGCCGAAGTGCTCTCCCTGCGTGAACGCGAGTTCGTCACCGCCGCCAGGGCCATCGGCGACACCGGGCCGCAGATCATGGTCCGCCACCTCGTCCCCAACATCGTCGCCCCGCTGGCCACCATCGGCACCCTTCAGGTGGCGGCGATGATCGTCGCGGAGGCGTCGCTCAGCTATCTGGGGCTCGGCGTGCCACCCAGCGTGCCCACGTGGGGCAGCCTGCTCGCCGACGGCCAGCTCTATCTGCGCAGCGCCTGGTGGATCGCGGTCTTCAGCGGCGCTGCCATCATGATGACAACACTCGCGATCAACGTCACCGGCGACCTCCTCCGCGACGTCGCCGACCCGAAGGCCTACACCCGATGAACCTCGCCACGCACTACAGGTGCGACGACTGCCACGCCACCTTCCCGCTGAAGACCCCCGCCCTGCTCTGCGAGGCGTGCGGCGGCCTGCTCGAGATCGAGTACGACCTCGGCCCCGCCGAGCCGCAGGACATCCTGGACAGCGCGGCGAGCCGCCGCCACCTGGGGTTGTGGCGCTGGTCGGATCTGCTCCCGCTGCCCGAGCACGCCGAACCCCTCCACCTCGGCGAGGGCGACACCCCGCTGATGCGCACCAGGAGGCTGGGCCGCCACATCGGCCTGCCCGGCCTGCTGGTCAAGAACGACACGCTCATGCCCACCGGCAGCTTCAAGGACCGCGGGTTCTCCGTCGCCACCGGCTTCGCCAGGGCGCTGGGCGTGACGCAGGCGTTCACCTACAGCTCGGGCAACGCCGGCGCCTCGTTCGCCGCCTACGCGGCCAGGGCCGGCATCGAGGCCACGGTCCTGGTCGAGGACGTCGCCAACGAATCCAAGATCGCGGCCATCAGCCTCAGCGGGGCCCGCGTGCTGCGCCTGCGCTACCGCTCCAGCCTGGAGATCTTCGCCGGGGTGAGCGCCCTGTCGGAGGCCGGGTTCTACTGCTTCGTCAACTTCATCAACCCCGTGCGGCACGAGGGCATGAAGACGTACGCGTACGAGATCTGCGAGGCGCTCGGCTGGCGCGCGCCCGACGTCATGGTGCACCCGGTCGGCACCGGCGGCGGGCTCTACGGCGCCTGGAAGGGCTTCCGGGAGCTGAAGCGGCTCGGGCTCATCGACCGGCTGCCGAAGATGGTGGGCGTGCAGCCGGCCGCCTCCGCGCCGCTCGTCCGCGCCTTCGCCGAGGGCAGGACGGTGGCGGGCCGCCACGGCGACGCGAACAAGACCGTCGCCCAGAGCATCGCCGGCGACGCCCCCATCCAGGGCGGCTCGCGGGTGCTGCGCGCCGTCTACGACTCCGGCGGCCGGGTCGTCGCCGTCGACGACAACGACCTGTTCGAGGCGATGCGGCTGCTCGGCGAGGAGGGCATCTCGGCCGAGCCGTCCGCGGCGGCCTCCACCGCCGCGCTGCTGCGTGCCCGCGCCCAGGGCTGGGTGTCCGAGAGCGACACCGTGGTCAGCGTCGTCACCGGGGGCGCGCTCAAGCAGCCCAGCGCCCTGGCCCAGGCCGCGCGCCCGCCTCAGGGGACGGTTCAGGCCGACCCCGCAGAGCTGCTGCGGATCTTCCGGGGAGGCATCGAGTGAGCCTGCTGGAGATCAACGACCTGCACGTCGAGTTCCGCCTGGACGCGGGCACGGTCAAACCGGTCAACGGGGTGTCGTTGTCGGTCGAGGCCGGACAGACGCTGGCCGTGGTCGGCGAGTCGGGCAGCGGCAAGACCGCGACCGCCCTGTCGATCCTGCGCCTGCACCCCACGCCTCCCTGCCACTACACCGGCGGCGAGATCCTCGCGGGCGGCCGTGACCTGCTCAAGCTGCCCGAGCGGGAGATGCGCAGGATCCGCGGCAACGAGATCGCCATGGTGTTCCAGGACCCCATGACCAGTCTCAACCCGCTCAAGACCGTGGGCGCACAGATCGCCGAGTCGCTCCGCCTGCACCAGGGCCTGTCCAGGTCCGAGGCCCGGGCCCAGGCCGTGGCGGCGCTGCGCGAGGTTGGCATCCCCCACCCCGAGCAGCGGGCCGGGGAATATCCGCACCAGTTCTCCGGCGGCATGCGCCAGCGCGTCATGATCGCGATCGCGCTCGCCTGCCGTCCCAGGATCCTCATCGCCGACGAGCCGACGACCGCGCTCGACGTGACCGTCCAGGCCCAGATCATGGAGCTGCTCGCGGCGCTGCAGGAACGGTTCGGCATGGCCATCGTGCTCATCACGCACGACCTCGGCGTGGTGGCCCGCTCCGCGGACCAGGTCCTGGTCATGTACGGCGGCCGCCCGGTCGAGCTGGCCGCAGTGGACGACGTCTTCGACACGCCGCGCATGCCGTACACGAAGGCGTTGTTGCGCTCCATGCCCCGCTCGGACGTGCCGGGCGGCGCGGCGCTCGACCCGATCCCGGGCAGCCCGCCCAACCTGTTCGCGCCGCCCGGGGGATGCGCCTTCCACCCCCGCTGCGCGCTGGCCGTGCCCGAGTGCGCCACCCAGGTGCCGCCGCTGCTGGAGCGCGCGCCGGGGCACAGCGCCGCCTGCCTGCTCGAAGGGAGCCCGTAGATGGCCGATCCGCTGTTGTCGCTGCGCGGCGTGCGCAAGGAGTTCAGCTCGAAGGTGGTCGCCGTGGACGACGTGTCCTTCGACGTGCACCCGGGCGAGACACTTGGCCTGGTGGGCGAGTCCGGCTGCGGCAAGACCACGCTGACCCGGCTCATCCTGCGGCTGGTCGAGGCCAGCGGTGGCGAGATCTGGTTCGACGGCAGGGAACTCCTCGGCCTGCGCCAGAAGGAGCTGCTGGCGGTGCGCGAGGACATGCAGGTCGTGCTGCAGGACCCGTACGCCAGCCTCAACCCCCGCATGCGCGTCGGCGAGATCGTCGCCGAGCCGCTGGTCACCCACGGCCGGGTGCGCCGCCGCTCGGCCGCCGCCCGGCAGCGCGTCGCCGACCTGCTCGACGCCGTCGGGCTGGAGGCGGGCAGCCAGGACCGTTTCCCGCACGAGTTCTCCGGCGGCCAGCGGCAGCGGATCGGCATCGCCCGAGCCCTGGCGCTGGAGCCGAAACTGGTCATCTGCGACGAGCCGGTCAGCGCGCTCGACGTCTCCATCCAGGCCCAGATCGTCAACCTGATGAAGCGGCTGCAGGCCGAGCGCGGTTTGACGTACCTGTTCGTCTCCCACGACCTGTCGATCATGCGGCAGATCGCCACCCGCGTCGCCGTCATGAACCTCGGCAGGATCGTCGAGCTGGCCGGCACGTAGACGCTGTTCACGGCGCCGCGCCACCCGTACACGCACAGCCTGCTGTCGGCCGCGCCCGTGGCCGACCCGAAGGTGGAGCGGACGCGGCGGCGCATCGTGCTCAAGGGCGACCCGCCGTCGCCCGCCGATCCGCCGTCCGGCTGCAGCTTCCACACCCGCTGCCCGGCCGCCCGCGCGGAATGCTCGGCCACCCGCCCGCCGCTGGCGCCCCAGGAGAGCCCTGGTCACACCGCGGCCTGCTTGTTCCCGGTGTCGGACGTGGCCGCCCTGACATGACGCGGCGCCCCGCCGCACGGGCTCGGGGTGCGGCGGGGCGCCGGGCGGGCGGGACGGGCCGGAGTGCCCCGCCCGCTACGGCGGCGGTCAGGCCTCGATGGTGAGCAGTTTCCTGCCGGTCGAGGTGACCACCTCGAAGCGGTCGACGTCCTTCAGCGGCGTGGCACTGCCGCCGTGCATGTAGAGGGGGTCGGGCGAGCCCGGAACTCCGTACCCGGCTGGAGGTACGGACCATCCGGTCATCACCCGCCGCTCTCCCTTCTTCCCGACCGAGACCAGCTCGCATTCCAGCGGTCCTCTGACCCCGGCCAGCTTGAGCGCGGCGTGGGTGCCCCAGGCCTTGGACTCCACGACCAGCCCGCCGGTCACCCCGTCGACGCCTTCGCCCTCGATGGGGGTGCCGCCGGCGAAGAACTGCTCGGCCGGGCCCATGTTCTCCGCCTCACCCTGCGCGACCGGTGGCTCGCCCGCGCTGAGCTGCGTGCCGATGGTCAGCCCGCCGGCGACCAGCGTGACGGCCGCCGCCATCCCGACCGCGAACGTCCCCCTGCGCTGCCGCCGGTGAGCCGCCTTCCTGCGCCGGAGGCGGCCGACCACGTCGCCCTGCCCGGTGAGGTCGCCGGTGGACGGCGGGCGGGGGTCCTCGGGAAGAGGGCCGATGCCGTGCAGCACGCTCGCCACGCCGGCCAGGTCGGCCAGCTCGGACCGGCAGGCGGGGCAGCCGAGCAGGTGGGCCTCGAAGGCGAAGCGGTCGTCCTCCTCCAGGAGGCCGAGGGCGTAGGCGCCGACGTCGGTGTGCTCGACGCGGGAGGTCATGCCGTCACCCCCCGCTCCTCCAGCGCGATCCGCAGCGCGCGGACGGCGTAGTAGACGCGGGACTTCACGGTGCCCACGGGGATGCCGAGCGACCGCGCGGCGTCGTTGACCGAGCGATCCCGCAGGATCGTCTCGTTGAGGATCTCGCGATGTGCCGGCGACAGCGCCTTCAGCGCCTCTGTCACGACCACCTGGTGCAGCAGTCCCTCCATCCCGTCGGGCACGGACATGCTCTCCAGCTGACCGTCGCCCGACTCCTGCGGGCGGGCGTCCCTGCGCCGCCGGTCGTCGATCACGATACGTCTGGCGACCGTGGCGAGCCAGGGCATGAGCGAGACCGCGTCAGGGTCGAGCCGCTCCGCACTGCGCCAGGCACGGATCATGGTCTCCTGCACCACGTCTTCCGCCCACTGCCGATCGCCGGCCGTGAGCCTGATCACGAAGGCCAGCAGCGGCCGGTGATACTCCCGGTAGAGCGCGGACACGACCACCTCGTCGTCCGGCACCTCGTCGTCCGGCACCGCGCCGTCGCGCACCGCGTCATCCGGTCGTACCCGCCGGAGCCAGTGTCGTAAGCGCGGCCTGCCCATCGGGAGGGCTCCCTCGGCCGAGGGCGGGGGATACGTGCTGATCCGCATCATTCCCCTTTCACGCGTCCGTCGGCAGGTGGTACGGCCGGTCGCCCAGGCACGGTTCAACAGATCGCGATACTTAATGTGATTGCGCACGTAGGTGCTGTGTGCGTAAAGTCGCACAGGCAACCGATCGGGGAGGTGAGGACTATGCGGGTCGTTCTGGTCGACATGCCGTCCGTCCACCTCCGGGCCCTCGTCTGAGCTGCCCGGCTCCTTCTCGCATCAAAGGTTCACTGCGTTGTCATACGATCTTTCCCTGCTCGGCTGGAGCGATCAGCGCGCCGCCGAGCTGCCCGCCGGCACCGTTCCCGCCCGCGTCGCCCGCGTCGATCGCGGCGCCGCCGAGGTGATCGCGGCCGACGGCCAGCATCACGCCAGATACGCCGCTCACGTGCGCAGGGCGGCCGCCGCCGACCCGGTGGCGCTGCCGTGCGTGGGCGACTGGGTCGCGCTGTCCTGGCTCGACGAGGGCCGCTATGAGCTCGACGAGGTCCTGCCGAGGACGACCGCGTTCATCCGGGGAGGCGTCAGCCGCACCTCGGTCGGCGGCCTGTCAGGCGACGGCCAGGGCCAGGTGCTCGCGGCCAACGTCGACGTCGTCTTCGTCGCCGAGCCGTCCATGCACTCCACCGACTTCGCCGACCTGGGCCGCATCGAGCGGCTCGCCGCCCTGGCCTGGGAGTCAGGAGGCACGCCGGTGGTGCTCATCACCAAGTCCGACCTGTTCGAGCACGGTCTCGACCAGCTGCTCGCCGACGTGCGGGTGGCCGCGCCCGGCGTCGACGTGCACGCCGTCTCCTCGTTGAGCGGCGACGGGGTGCGGCTGGCCGGCGACTACCTAGAGGGCTCCCGTACGGCCGTCATCCTCGGCCCGTCGGGCGCCGGCAAGTCCACCCTGGTCAACGCCCTGGCGGGGGAGCCCGTCATGGAGACCCAGCAGGTGCGCGCCGCCGACGGGCGCGGCCGGCACACCACGGTGCACAGAGAGCTGATCCCGCTGCCCGGCGGCGGGCTGATCATCGACACGCCGGGCATCCGCAGGATCGGCCTCTACGACATCGGCGAGGGCGTCGACCTCGTCTTCGCCGACATCGAGGCGCTCGCGGAGCGGTGCAGGTTCAGCGACTGCGGCCATGCCGGAGAGCCCGGGTGCGCGGTGCTGGCCGCCCTGGACAGCGGAGAGCTGCCGGAGCGGCGCCTGGAGAGCTGGCGCAAGCTGCAGCGGGAGGCGGCGTGGATGGCGGCCAGGACCGACGCGCGGCTCCGTAAGGAGCAGCAGAACAAGTGGAAGGTCATCACGAAGGAGATGCGCCGCTCGGGGCGCAACCGTCCCTGACCCTCCGCCGGCGCCGCCACCCGGCCGGCCTCGCGGGCCCGTGCGGCCTCGCCAGGCCGGCTCGCGCGCCCTCGTGCCGCCGGTCCCTGCCGGGGCGGCCGTTCGTCGCTCCGGGGCGGGCGTGCGGAGGCGAGGAGACGGCGTCGGCGGGTAGGCAGAAGTCATGATGCTTTTCGCAGACCGGGCAGAGGCCGGTGCGCTGCTCGCCGAAGGGCTGCGGGACGCCCACGACCCCGTGGTGCTCGCGCTGCCGCGCGGCGGGGTGGCGGTGGCCGAGCCCATCGCACGCCGGCTCGGCGCCAGGCTCGACGTGCTCGTGACCAGGAAGATCGGCTATCCGGGGCAGCCCGAGCTGGGCGTCGGCGCGGTGGCCGAGGGTGGCGAGCCGGTGTTCGACCTGGCGTTGCTGCACCGGCTCGGCCTGACCCCCGAGTCCGTCGCGGACGTGGTCGAGCAGGAGCGGCGCGAGCTGGCCCGCCGGGTGAGCGTCTACCGGGGTGACCGCCCGCTGCCCTCGCTGGAGGGACGCGAGGTGATCGTGGTGGACGACGGCCTGGCGACCGGCGGCACCGCGCGGGCCGCGCTCAGGGCGGTCAGCACGGCCAAGCCCGACAAGGTGACGCTGGCCGTGCCGGTCGGGGCGCGCGACACCGTCACGTCCCTGCGGGAGGAGGCCGACGAGGTGGTCGTGCTGCTGACGCCGGTCGACTTCAGGGCGGTCGGCCAGTGGTACGAGCGCTTCGACCAGCTCAGTGACGACGACGTGCTCGAGCTGCTCCGGGAGGCGGGATCGCGGTGAATGACGTACGCCGATGAGCGGCGCGGCCGGTCGGCGAGGGCATCGAGTCCGCACGCGGCCGGGTCAGCCGGCGAGGACGGCCCAGACGAGCTTGCGCGAGCCACTGGGGGAGAGCCAGCCCCAGGTGGAGCAGAGGGCGTCCACCAGCCGCAGCCCTCGCCCGAACTCCGAGAACACGTCGGGCGCGGCGGCCACCGGCACGGTGTGGCTGTGGTCGGCCACCACGCAGGCGAGCTCCGCGCCGTGAGACAGCAGGCGCAGCTGAGCCACCCCGCCGCCGTGCCGCATGGCGTTGGTCACCAGCTCCGAGACCACGAGCTGCGCGTCGAAGGCCACCTCCGTCACGTCCCACGCGGTGAGCGTCTGGCCGACGAACCGCCGGGCGGTCGCCACGCACGAAGGCTCGAGGCGCTGGTGGAAGGGGAAGACGGCGTCGCACTCACCGGCATGACCGTCCACCAGGACGGACGAGAGCCATCCGGGAGGCCGGGAACCGATGGCGGCTTGCGGCCGAGCGTCGAAAGTCGTCATTCAGGCCCCCGAAGCGCGGTCTGGTGATCCAATGCCCATCTTTACGGGGAGTGCTTACCGATGCAAGACTTTTCGTAGTTTACAGATGCGAATCGCATCTGCACGTGCAGATGATCTAGGAGTGGTGCGTGAGCGCACAGAGCGCGGAGGGAAGGCTGCTCAGCCATGCCCCCGGAAGCCCGACGGTGCTGCGAATCCTGCTCGGCACCCAACTCCGCAGGCTCCGCACGGAGAAGGGTATCTCGCGCGAGGACGCGGGGTACTCGATTCGCGCATCTCACGCCAAGATCAGCCGGCTGGAGCTCGGCCAGGTCAGCTTCAAGCAGCGCGACGTGGCCGATCTGCTCACCCTCTACGGCGTCACCGACCCCTCCGAGCGCGAGCCGCTGCTCGCCCTGGCCAAGCAGGCCAACGCCCCCGGCTGGTGGCACAAGTACGGCGACCTGCTGCCGTCGTGGTTCGAGGTCTACATCGGCCTGGAGGGCGCCGCCTCCAGCATCCGTACCTACGAGAACCAGTTCGTCCCCGGGCTGCTCCAGACCTCCGCCTACGCCAGAGCGGTCATCGAACTGGCCCACGAGAAGGCCGCGCGGTCGGAGCTCGACCGCCGGGTGGCGCTGCGCATGGCCAGGCAGAGGCGGCTGGACAGCGGCCTGACGCTCTGGGCGGTGATCGACGAGGCCGTCGTGCGGCGCACGCTGGGCGGGCCCGAGACGATGCGGGAGCAGATCGCCTTCCTCCTCGACATCACGGCCGAACGCAACGTCACCGTGCAGATCATGCCGTTCGACCGCGGCGGGCACGCGGCGGCCGGCGGTCCCTTCAGCATCCTGCGCTTCCCCGAGCGCGAGTTGCCCGACGTGGTGTACATGGAGCAGCTCACCAGCGCCCTCTACCTGGACAAGCCCGCTGATTCCGACCACTACATGGAGGTCATGGATCGGCTCAGCATCCAGGCCGAGGAGCCCAAGGCGACCCGGCGCTTCCTGGAGCGGCTTATTTCCAGCTGAGCTGCTGATATCCCTGTGATCCACGGCATACCAGGATTTTTGGTCGTCCGGTATATGGGCCGCGGCGTGCTGTCGTATTGTCAACTCGCAAGCGCGGATGCACGTGCATCCGTAAGATCGCGAGGAGCCGCCTCCATGCACGAGTTCCGCAACGGAACGCCCGCCGGCCGCCTTCCCGTCGCCTGGCGCAAGAGCAAGCAGAGCAACCCCAACGGCAACTGCGTCGAGGTCGCCGGCCTGCCCACGGGGGAGATAGCGATGCGCAACTCACGTTTTCCCGACGGCCCCGCGCTCGTCTACACGCAGGCTGAGATCACCGCGTTCGTGCTCGCAGCGAAGGACGGGGAATTCGACGACCTGATCGTCTGAGGCGGGTGTTCGTCGCCGGGCAGGCCGGGTTACGGTCTGCCCGGCGATGCATTTCGGTCACTCGACCGTGGGCGCGCCAGAGGCGCCCCTTCGAGAGGGCCGCGCAAGCGGGCCGGTCCCGATCGCCGGCTGGGAGAGGCCGTAGGCCGGTGGAGGCGGGTGCGGGACCGCCGGATCGCCGTGCGGACCGGCGCGGGCGTGTGCAGCCGCGCCTGTGGAACGTCGCCGGCGTGTGAGACCGGCGGGAAAACATCGCCGGTGCGGAGAAGTGGACCGCCCTGGGGCCCGGCGAAGCCGCCGGTGCGGGCGTGATCGCCGCGGGTCCCGGCCGGGATGTCGCCCGGCCGGACCGCTGGGTGAAACCGTGGATGGTGCCAGGTGAGGGTGCCTGATCAGGCAGTTGTCCCGACCGGGTTCGCCAGGGCCTGGACGTGGAGGGCCAGGCCCTGGTTCATCGGGACAACTGCATGATCACGCGGGCTGGTGACGCAGCCGGGTGTGTGTCAGGCGGCGGAGATGCCGGCGCTGGCCGCGCGGCGCATACGACGGCGACGCTCGCTGGCGCGCTCGTCCTCGTTGAGACCGCCCCACGTGCCGTACTTCTCGGGCCGGGACAGCGCGTAGTCAAGGCACTCGGTGCGGACGGGGCACTGGGCGCAGATCGCCTTCGCCTTCCGCTCACGTACGTCACGCTCGGGCTGCCGCTCCCCGTCGGGGCCGAAGAAGAGCACGAGGTCCTCACCCCGGCACGCGGCATCATCCTGCCAACCCCAGCTGGGGCGCGGGCGGGCGAGCTGCCGACGTACCTGAGACATGAGAAAACCACCTTCGTGAGAGGTATTTCGGAATTGAGCCGCATTGGACGCTTATGGCGTCACTGTTCCAACGCAAGGTCGGGCCGTGATGTTCCCTGGTCAGGCGAGAGCGGGCGTGGCGTACCGCACAGGCGTGAGCCTGTCCAGCGAAACCAGCCGGTAGGTGGTGATCGTCTCGGCGCAAGCCGTACCACACGGCGCGGTGAACGCCGATGGCTCGATCACAACCTGGAACCGGACGTCGCCGCAGCGCACGATGGCTTTGGTGACGTCGCCGTCCGACCTGGAGGATTCCACGGCCACCGCGCCGACGGAACGCTCTCCCGTATGGGCTCGGGCGAAGTGTTCCACGGCTTGCAATGGCTCAGGGATGCCTGCGCGTCCCCGGTAGCGGTCGAGAATGATCTCGCCCGACCGGTACGCGTTAGCCGCTGCCAGTGCAGCAGCCTGAGACATGCTGCCGTAGAAAATTCCGTGTGGCAAGCACACGAGGTTGGCGGCGTAGCGATCGCCGCCAACGTGTGACGTTTCCCACACTCTGTCCGGCAAAGATTCGGCCAGTGACCGAGCGAGGGGCAATCCAATGCGGGCGCAGCACACATTGCGCTTGGCGTGCGTGCAGACCAGAAATACCGGCTCGTCTTCAAGTATGCAGGACTCCGGGACTGCTCCGGCCACGAAAGCGTCCAGGTCAAGATCGTCGGGACCTGCGACGACGCCCCCGGCGAGCCATGGGCGATCGCCGGCCGCGTGACCCAGTAGCACACGGATTCCCTGCTCCCGCTGGCGGGTCCGCTTTCCGGGACGGCGAATCAGCTGGGGCCTGATACCGCGTTCGAGCGCCCGGCGGACGAGTTCGGAGATTTCTTGAGGAAGTTCGAAGTTTTCCAGGCGCGAGGGCCAGGCGCCGGTGTATTCGATGAGCAGCCAGAGCCTGGCTCCCACGGTCGCGCTCGCCAGTGTGGGCACCTCGCCCGTGTGGCACCCGATGGGATGCTCGCAGCCCGTCGCCAACGCCCGTACCCCTTCCCTGACCAGATTAGGTAAGCCTAATCTAACGGGTTGGTGCCATCAGGCGGGGGGTGTTCCGCGCAGTACGTCCCGTGTCGCGGGCAGTGCGCGCTCCCTGTCCCGCTCGACCAGGCCGATCCTGGTCCGCCGGTCCAGCAGGTCGCCCTCGTCGAGCGCGCCCTCGTGCAGGACCGACCACAGCAGCTCGCCCCTGGTGATGCCGAGCCCGACCTCCTCGGGGTGCGCCTTGACGAGCTCGTGCACGGCCTGCGCCTCGGCGCCGTACCGCTCGGCCAGCCGCATCGGCACCCCGGACGGCTGCGGGCCCGCCCCCACGAGCGGGATCTTCTTCGTACGGCTCCGGCCGCCCGGCAGCCTCCTGTCCGAGACCGCCCGATCCACCGCGTCCTCGGCCATGCGGCGATATGTCGTCAGCTTGCCCCCGACGACCGTGACGACGCCCCCACCCGACAGGACGGCGTGCCTCCGGGACAGGTCGGCCGTCCGCCCGTCGGCCGCCAGGAGAGGCCTGAGGCCCGCGTACGCGCCCGCAACCGCCTCTCTGGTCACCGGGGCCTCAAGAACGCCGTTCAGCACCTCCAGGAGCGTTCTGACGTCCTCCTCCGGCGCCTCGGGGACGTCCGGCACCGGCCCGTCCACCGGCTCGTCCGTGAGCCCGACGTACACGCGGCCGTCGTGCTGGGGGAGCACGAGCGCGAACCGGTTGTTCTCTCCCGGGACGGGCACGTGCAGGCCCGCGATCAGCCCGGGCAGCGTGCCGGAGGAGAGAACGAGGTGGGTGCCGCGTGACGGGCGCAGCCTCACCTGCGGATCCAGCGATCCGGCCCACGCTCCCGTCGCGTTGATCACCGCTGCGGCCCGGATGGTGAACTCCTCGCCCGTCAGCTCGTCGCGTACGTCCGCGCCCGCTTCCGAGAGCCGCAGCGCGCGGCAGCGGGTCAGCACGCGGGCCCCGCGGGCGGCGGCGGTCCTGGCGATCGCGACCACCAGTCGCGCGTCGTCGAGGAGCCGCCCGTCCCACGACAGCAGCGCGCCGCGCAGGCCGTCGCCGCTGAGCACGGGCGCCAGGGTGCGGGTGCGGGCGGCCGTGAGCCGCGTGGGACCTGGCAGCAGGCGGCGCGGCGTGCGGGCGGCGCACCGCAGCGCGTCGCCCATCCGGTAGCCGGCCGCCACCATGGCCGCCTGCCGCCGCGAGACCGCGGGCGTCAGCGGCAGCACGTACGGGTGCGCCTTGACCAGGTGCGGAGCTGTGGTGCGGAGCAGGATGCCGCGCTCGGCCGCGCTCTCGTAAGCCACGTCGACCTGTCCCCTGGCGAGGTAGCGCAGCCCGCCGTGGACGAGCTTCGAGCTCCACCTGGACGTGCCGAACGCCAGGTCGTGGGCGTCGATCGCGGCCACGCTCAGCCCTCGGGACGCGGCGTCGAGCGCGGCGCCCGCGCCGGTCGCGCCGAGCCCCACCACCAGCACGTCCACCCGTTCCTCGGCCGTCCGGCGCAGCTCGCGGGCCCGTCTGGGGGCGTTCAGCGAACTCCCCGGGGCGGGCGTGCCCATCAGCCCGCCCTCCTTCGCGCGCGCGGGGTGAGGGCCGCGGCGGCGGCGCGGTCAGCGGCTCTCTCGGCGGTCGCGGCTCTCTCGTCGGTCAAGGTATCCCTCCAGCAACGCGGTGAGTTCGTCGTCGAGGTCGTCCGCGGTCACGGGGCCGAGCATGGTCGGAGCGGACAGCAGGAACGACTGGGCCACCAGCAGCACGGCTCTGGCCCTGCGCGGATCGCCGAAGCCCCGCTCCAGCACCTCGAGCACGGCCTCGTGGGTCGCCCCACGCCGGTCGAGCAGGTAGGGGAGGAGCAACTCGGGGTCCGCCTCCACGATCTTGCGCCACAAGGGGTGCGCGCGCAGCCCTCTGACACCGGCGACGACCGCGCGGACCGGATCGGACATGTCCAGCTCCGCGATCACCCGCACCCACTCCCTGGTCATCACGTCGGCGACCAGCGTGCGCACGTCGGGCCAGCGGCGGTAGAGCGTCATCCGTGACACCCCGGCCCTGCGCGCCACGTCCGTGAGGGTCGTCCTGCGCACTCCGTAGGCCAGCACGCAGTCGCGGGCGGCGTCCAGCACCCCGTCATTGTGACGAATCGACGTCATGTGTCACAGTGTACCCATGCCTGGAGAACCCATGTCGTGGTCGGGATGGGGCGATCCCGCCCGCGCCCGGGAGCTGCCCGAGCAGATCCGCACGCTCCTGCACGACCTGCTCGGCGTGCGCGCGCCCGCCGTCCCCGCCGCCGCGCTGGAGGCGGTGCGGGTCCCGCCGGTCGCCCTGCCGGGGCCGTTGGTCGAGGCGCTGGCCGGGGTGGCCGGCGCCGAGCACGTCCTGACCACGCACGAGGCCCGCGTGCGGCACACACGCGGAAAGTCCACCCCCGACCTGTTGCGGATGCGCGCGGGCGACGGCTCCGACGCGCCCGACGCCGTGGTGCTGCCCGGCTCGCACGAGGAGGTGGCCGAGCTGCTGCGGCTGTGCTCGGCCGAGCGGATCGCGGTCGTGCCCTTCGGCGGCGGCACCTCGGTCGTGGGCGGGCTCGCGGCCGCCCGCGCCGGATTCGCCGGAGTCGTCGCGCTCGACCTGGCCAGGCTCGACCGGCTGCGGTCGGTCGACACGGAGTCGATGGTGGCCGAGTTCGAGCCGGGCGTGCGGGCCGCCGAGGCCGAGCGGCTGCTCGCCGAACACGGGCTGACGCTCGGGCACTTCCCCCAGTCCTTCGAGTACGCCACGCTCGGCGGCTTCGCGGCCGCCCGATCCAGCGGCCAGGCCTCCGCCGGATACGGGCGCTTCGACGACATGGTGATGGGCCTCACCCTCGCCACCCCGGCGGGCACCCTGGACGTCGGCCGCGCCCCCAGATCGGCGGCAGGGCCCGACCTGCGGCAACTCGTCCTCGGCTCGGAAGGCGCTTTCGGCGTCATCACGTCGCTGCGCCTGCGGGTGCGCCGCGCGCCCGCCGAGCGCCGCTACGAGGGGTGGCGGTTCGCGTCGTTCGCGGCCGGCTCCGCCGCCGTGCGGGCGCTGGCGCAGGAGGGGCTCATGCCGGCCGTGCTGCGGCTGTCCGACGAGACCGAGACCATGGTCGGCCTGGCCGAGCCGGACGCCATCGGCTCGGGCGGCTCCGGCTGCCTGCTGATCGCGGGTCACGAGGGCGCCGCGGAGTCCGGGCGGCGGCAGGCCGTCTCCGCCGTGCTGGCGCGGCTGGGCGGCGAACCGCTCGGCGCGGGTCCCGGCGAGGCGTGGGAGCGCGGCCGGTTCTCGGCGCCGTATCTGCGCGACTCGCTGCTCGCGGCCGGCGCCACCGTCGAGACGCTGGAGACGGCCGGGTTCTGGGCGAACCTGCCGCGCCTCTACGACGCGGTGCGGCTCGCGCTGCTCGGGGCGCTCGGCTCGCCGCTCGTCATGTGTCACGTCTCCCACGCGTACGAGACCGGCGCCTCGCTGTACTTCACCGTCGTGACCCCGCAGGACGACGACCCGGTCGCCCAGTGGGAGCGGGCCAAGACGGAGGTGAACGCGGCCATCGTCGAGGCGGGCGGCACCATCACGCACCACCACGGGGTCGGCCGCGACCATCGCGACGCGTACGCGGCCGAGCTGGGTCCGGTCGGTGTGAGCGTCCTGGACGCGGTCAAGAGCCGGCTGGATCCCGCGGGCATCCTCAACCCCGGCGTGCTCGTCCCGCCGGTCGAACCGGCGTGACGTGCCCTTCGGGCCGCGGCGCCGGTCCCGGCCGCGCACGCCGGGGCGGGCACCGGCGGTGGCGTCAGTCGGGCCGGAGGAGCCGGTCGGCCTCGGCCACGAGCGCCGCGGCCTCGCTGTAGCGGTGGAGGGCCTCCAGCACGGCGGCGAGCCGGTACAGCGAAGCCACCAGCGGGGCGCCGCCCGCCGAACGGGTGAGCGCCACCGCCTCCTCGGCCAGCGGCAGCGCCTCCGCGGGCCGCCCCCGCCGGAGCAGCAGCCTCGCTCCCGCGACCAGGCACCGGGCCAGCAGGCCCGAGTATTCCTCCGGCGACTCCCCGAACAGAACCCGGCTCCTGGCGATGGCTTCGCTCATGCTCTTGAACGCCGACCGACCCCACCGGGGGTGAGTCTGGGCATAAGCCAGTAAACCCTCAATGGCGTCCACTTCGGATGTGCCTCTGCGGGTCGCGTCATCAGGGCCGTTACGGGTCATGGGAGCCTCCCCTCGGCGGTCCCAACCGCTTGCTTGGGGGGTGAGGGTACACCATGGTGCACCCTCCGCGTCCCTGTCTGCACGGAGCGTTCAGGATGCGTGATCGGTAGATCGCGGTAGAAATGTGGTCATGGTGGATGTCGCGGCCGAACGCGCAAAGCAACTTTCCTCGCGGGTGTCGGAGGCGGGCGCCGGATGGGCGTGCCCGCAGGTGGGGACGTTCTCGCAGCTCAGACCGGACAGGCGGGGGTTCAGCTGGCTCAATCCGCGGACGTTGTGGCGCTCGCGTAACGAGGTGCTCGCGGGGCTGTTCGGCGATCCGTCCGGGCAGGTGCGGGCGCGGTGGGTGGCGGGTCAGGAAGCGCGCGGGATTGATCCGGAATTTCGCATCAAGGCACCTGTAGCGGGGAATTTCAGTTTTCTGCTGCTTGGTGATACGGGGGAGGGAGATGCTTCTCAGTACGCCGTTGTTCCGGGGATGTTAAAACTCGGGCAGGGCACGTCGTTCGCGGTCATCGCGAGCGATGTGGTCTATCCGACCGGATCGGGCAACGAGTACGACGACAAGTTCTTCCGTCCGTACAAGGACTATGACGCCCCTATTTACGCCATCCCCGGCAACCACGACTGGTACGACGGACTCGGCGGGTTCATGCGGGTCTTCTGCGACGCCGAGCTCAAGCCGAAACCCGACCGCGGGATCCGCGGACTGCTGTGGCGCAAGCCGGAGCCGATCGACGAGGAACGGCTGGCCGAGGCGCGGCAGCTCAGGGGCAGGCCGGCCCAGCAGGCGACGCAGCCGGGGCCGTACTGGGCGATCGAGAGCGACCACCTGCTCATCGTCGGCGTCGACACCGGCATCAGGAACAACATCGACAAGGGGCAGACGGCGTGGCTGCGGCGGGTCTCGGCAGACCCCCGGCCCAAGATCCTCGTGACGGGCAAGCCTATCTACACCGCCAACGCCTACAAGCCGTCACCGCTGGAGGAAGGCGGCACGATCGACGACATCGTGCGCGACCCCGCACACCGGTACGTCGCGGTCATCGGCGGCGACGTGCACAACTACCAGCGCTATCCGGTCAAGGTGGGGGACCGGGTGATCCAGTACGTCGTGTCAGGGGGCGGCGGCGCGTTCATGCACGCGACGCACACCATCGAGCGGGTCGACGTGGCCGGCGTGCACGAGGACGACTTCAGGTGCTACCCGCTGCGCGGCGACTCGCTGTCGTTCTACAGCCAGCTCTACGCCACCAGGCTGCGGATGAAGTGGCTCTACCTCACGCCCGCGGAGGCCGCGTGCGTCATGTCGGAGCACGTCAAGAACCGGCCGGTCAGGACCCCGGAGGGCACCGTCGCGATCACCCGCAGGATGCGGTGGGCGGCGCGGCTGCTCGGGGCCTGGCCGTGGCCGTTCAGGCTGCCCGTCGACAAGGTGTTCCACCGCTACCTGTCCGAGCTGTCCGACTGGGACACCCCGCCCTTCTTCAAGCAGCTGATGCACGTCACGGTCACGCCCGACGAGCTGACCCTGCGCTGCTTCGCCGCCACCGGGTGCCTGGAGCAGGAGCTGGATCCGCCTCTGGAGGACGAGGTGCGCATCAGCCTCGCGTGAGCCGTTCCCGGCCCGTTCCCGGCTTTGTCGGAGGCGTTTGGCACTCTTGACCACGTGCATGTCGTGGTCGCGGGAGAGACGCTGCTCCCGGTCGGTGGCTCCCCTCGCCGTCCCGCCGATCTGGCGCGGGCCGTCGCCGAGCTCGAGGCGGCCGAGCGCCCGCGCTGGGTCTGGGCCGACGCCAGGGAGGACTACACGCCCCTGGTGGCAGCCGGTGTGCGGGTCGCGCGCTGCCATGACATCGCGCTCACCGAAGGGCTGCTGCTGGCGCACGAGGGCCGCCACGGCGAGGCCCGATCCGCCAGGGCCGCGCACGCCAGGCTCCACGGGCTGGCGGTGCCCGATGACGAGCCGAGCGCGCCCGGCACGCTCTTCGCGCCCGAGCCGCTCGGAGCGGAGGCGGTGGCGGAGGTGCTGGCCGGCCAGCTCGGGCGCGTCGCGGCGCTGCCCGAGCCCGGAAGGTTCCGGCTGCTGGTCGCCGCGGAGTCCGCGGGGGCGCTCATCGCGGCCGAGATGGCGCACGACGGCATGCCCTGGCGCGCGGACGTGCACGACGAGCTGCTGACCGAGCTGCTCGGCCCGCGGCCCGTGCACGGCATGCGGCCGGCCAAGCTGCAGGCACTGGCCTCTGAGGTGGCGGCGGCGTTCGGCCATCCGGTCAACCCCGACTCGGTGCAGCAACTGGTCAGGGCGTTCAAGGGCGCCGGGGTGACGCTCAAGACGACCAGGTCGTGGGAGCTGAAACGCGTCGACCACCCCGCCGTGGCGCCGCTGCTGGCCTACAAGGAGCTGGCCAGGCTGTTCAGCGCCCACGGGTGGGCGTGGGCCGACCAGTGGGTGCGCGACGGCCGCTTCCGCCCGGAATACGTGGTGGGCGGGGTGGTCTCCGGGCGGTGGGCCACCAGCGGCGGCGGGGCGCTGCAGATCCCCAAGGTGATGCGGCGGGTGGTGGTGGCCGACGAGGGGTGGAGCCTGATCGTCGCCGATGCGGCCCAGCTGGAGCCGCGGGTGCTGGCGGCGATGGCCGGCGACGGAGGGCTGGCCAGGGCGGCGGGGGAGATCGACCTCTACGCGGCGCTGGCGCAGTCGTTCGGTGGCGAGCGGGCCAACGCCAAGATCGCGATGCTGTCGGCCATGTACGGCGGCACCAGCGGCGACGCGTCCAAGCTGCTGACGGTGATGCGGCAGCGCTTCCCCAAGGCCTACCAGTTCGTCGAAGACGCGGCGAAGGCGGGCGAGGAGGGGCGGCTCGTGCGCTCCTGGCTCGGGCGCACCTGCCCGCCCCCGTCGGCGCGGTGGAAGGAGCTGGTGTCGGGGCCCGAGGGCGGGCGGGCGGCCAGGGACCGAGGGCGGTTCACGCGTAACTTCGTGGTGCAGGGCACGGCCGCCGAGTGGGCGCTGGCGCTGATGGCGGTGCTGCGGGGGCTGCTGCCCGAGCCGGCCCGGCTGGTGTTCTTCCAGCACGACGAGGTGATGGTGCACTGCCCGCTGGAGCAGGCCGACGAGGTGATGGCGGCGGTGTCCGCGGCGGCGGCCGAGGCGAGCAGGCTGCTGTTCGGGCAGACGCCGGTGCGCTTCCCCATGGAGGCCGTGGCGGTCACCTCCTACGCCGACGCCAAATAGACAACCGCACGGCACCGCCGATCTCCTGCGCGGGGCGGCTGTCCCCGCACTGCTGGCCCGGCCTA
Organism: Nonomuraea sp. KM88; assembly: GCF_052245635.1. Taxonomy (NCBI): domain Bacteria; kingdom Bacillati; phylum Actinomycetota; class Actinomycetes; order Streptosporangiales; family Streptosporangiaceae; genus Nonomuraea; species Nonomuraea sp. KM88. Next base: position 513,700 of record NZ_JBQQCC010000002.1, read on the forward strand.
CGGGATCGTCAATCCGGCGTCGGGCCGGCGGCGGTCCGCCTCGCCGTTTCGGCGATGCTCTGGAGCGCGTCCAGGTGGCCGGCGAGAGCCTGGCGACCTTCGGGGGAGAGGGAGAGCCAGGCGCGGGGACGCTTGCCGACACAGCCCTTGCGCACCTTGACATAGCCGGCGTCCTGGAGGGCGGAGACGATCCGGCTGACACTGGCGTCGGAGATCCGGGCGTAGTCACGGACCGCAGCGAACCCGGCCTCCAGGCACCCCGACAGGAAGGCCATGACAGCCAGCCGCGTGGGGTGCTGGATCGACTCGTCCAGCGCCGGCGGCGGATCGTGTTCGGCTCTCATGGCCGGGCCTCGCCTTCTTCCCGGACGGTGACCGCCCAGAGCGCCGCACCGCCCAGTACGGCGGAGGCAAGGGCGCCTCCGGTCTGTCCGAACGGGATGGCCGACAGCCAGCCGAAGCCGAACGCGGCGGCCGGGATCAGCTGGCGCAGCACCCGCTGTCCGATCGTGCCGCCGGGCATGGTGATGACCCCTCCACGACTGACCACCGCCGCGTGCACGCCCAGGAACGCCGGCATGGCGAGCAGGCCGGCGGCCAGGAACGGAACCTGATCGGTCCACGGGCCGAGCAGCAGCCCGAATGCGGCGGCGAACAGCAACCCGTGCGCCGGTGCGTACCAGGCGGGGGCCGCAGGTCGGGCGCGGGCTGCTCCCATCGCGTCCCGGGCGAGGCGCAGCGCGCCGCGAGCGGTGTCGACCGCGGGCGGGTGCCGCCTTTGCGGCGCTAGCCCGTGGGGGTGCGGCGCCAGACGGTGACGAGCCAGCAGCCGGCCAGGGCGACCATGACGCCGACGACCAGGCCGAGCAGGCCGTAGCCGAGCATCCCCACGATCGCCCCGGCGACGATCGTGCCCGTGGCGCCGCAGACGTTCATGAGCAGGTCCGACAGGCCCTGCACGGCGGGGCGGCGGGAGAGCGGGACGGACTCCGTGACCAGGGCGGAGCCCGACACCAGGCCGCACGACCAGCCCAGTCCGAGCAGCACCAGCGCCGCCGTCACCTGCCACACCCGGTGCCCAGCCGTGCCCGCCAGCGTGGCCGCGCACAGCAGCAGGGCCATGCCGAGCACCAGCACCGGCAGCTTGCCCGCCCTGTCGGCCAGCCAGCCGACGACCGGCGACAGCACGTACATGCCGGCGATGTGCAGGCTGATCACGAGGCCGATGACGTCCAGGTTGGAGCCGTCGTGGTGGAGCTTGACCGGGGTCATCGACATGACCGACACCATCGCGGTGTGGCTGATCGCGATCATGATCAGCGCCGTGCGGGCCATCGGGGTCGTACGCAGCGTCTCCCAGGCCGTCCTGATGGTCCGGTTGCGGCCGGGCGCGGGCTTGTCCTGCGTGTCGTCCAGCAGGCCGCGCGCCAGCTTGAGCGGGTCGGGCCGGAGCAACCCGAGGATGATGAGCAGGGCCAGGGCGAACGCCAGCGCGGCGAACGCGAACGGCCCCGCCTTCGCCGCCATCCCCAGTCGCATGCCGATCTCGTCGGCGGGCTCGGCCAGGTTCGGACCGGCCACGGAGCCGATGGTGGAGGCCCAGACGACCAGCGACAGGTGCCGGGCGGAGCGGCCCTTCGGGGAAAGGTCGGTGGCGGAGTAGCGCGCCGCCAGGCTGCCGGCGCTGCCGCCGCCCACCAGCACCAGCCCCACCAGCAGCAGCGGCCACGAGCCCAGGGTGATGGCGGCCACGGAGATCGCGCAGCCGGCCAGGGCCGCCAGATAGGCGAGCGACAGGCCGGCACGCCGCCCGCCGCTGCCCGATGCCCTGGCCGTGGGCAGGGCCAGCAGTGCCGCGCCGGCCACGGTGGCCGTGCCGGCGAAGCCGCTGATCACCGTGGATCCCGACAGCTCGTCCACGACCACCGAGCTGAGCGCCAGCCCGACCGCCACGCCCACGCCGCCCACGATCTGCGTCGCGGAGAGAACGGCCAGGGTGCGACGCTGAATGCTCGGGATCCGGTCAGAGGGCAGCGTCGCGGGCTGGATGGGGGCACTGGTCACCAGTGAAGTCTGACATAACCCCCCAACACCGCCACAAAGACGACAGAATTCTTATTTCCGCGATATTCAGAGGATCGTGACGGCATCGCCCACAACGATGCGTCCGGGCCCGTCAGGGATCAGATTGATCCCGAACCAGACCTTGCCGTCCCACTTGCGGTGCCTGGCCAGCGTCCTGAGGGGCTCCTTGCCCTTGGTGTACGTGGCGGTGTCGATCGTGGTCAGCACGCAGCGGTCGCAGCCCTTGGTGACCCGGAAGCCGACGTCCCCGATGCGCAGCCGCTTCCACCCGTCCTCGGCGAAGGGGGTGTCGACCCCGTCGATCACCACGTTCGGCCGGAACCGGCGCATGGGCAGCGGCGCGGGCGGCTCCTCGCCGTGTTCGAGCGCCGTCTCCGCGATCCAGTCGTTGAGCTGGGCGAGCGAGGCGCTGGTGGTGAGCAGCAGGGGAAAGGCGTCCGCCAGGCTCACGCGGTCCTCCGGGCGCCCGTACGCCGGATTGACCGGGCGGCGGGTCGGGTCGTCGAGCCACTTGAGCCGGACGGGCTGCCCGGCGAGCTCCGACAACCACCGCGCCGCGGCGTCGCCGCAGTCGGTGAGCTCCACCGGGGTGCGTCCCACCTTCACCGTGGACATCGTGGTGGCCGGGACGACCGGCAGCGGGGCGGCGTGCGGGCCGGTCAGCGTGAGGGTGTCGCCGTCGAGCTCGGCCACGCAGGCCAGCAGCGCCGGCTCCTCGCGCGCGGTGAGGAGGTCGCCGTTGCGGTCGGTGACGAGATAGCGCCGGTCGCCTGCCAGACCCCACGGCTGCACCTCAGCCTCATCGACGTCATGACCGCTGGTCGATTTGATGGGATAAAAGCGGATGTTCCCCAGCTTCATACGGCAGACCGTATCTCACTGATCGGCGCGGCCTGCGGGGACGCTCTCCTGCGGTGCTGGTACGCGGCCAGCGCGACCGCGCCGAGCGCGGCCACCCCGATGGCGGCGCCGATCCAGGCGACGGACGGGTAGCCGAATCCCGCGCCGATGGACAGCCCGCCCAGCCAGGGGCCCACGGTGATGCCGACGTTGAAGGAGGAGACGTTCATCGCGGCGGTCAGCGTGGGGGCGGCCTTGGCGAGGGCGAAGGGGCGGGCGTTCAGCGCCGGGTTGGTGCCGAATCCGAACGCGCCGAGCAGGAAGACCAGCACGATGGCGAGGACGGGCACGGCCGCGGACGCGGCCAGCGCGGCGGAGGTCGCGATGAGGCCCGTGACCCCGGTGAACAGGACGAGGAACGGCCGCGCGTCGGCGGTCCTGCCGCCGATCGTGATGCCGATCAGCGCGCCGACCCCGTACAGGGCCAGGACGGCGGGAATCCAGGCGGGCGCCAGGCCCGTGGTGCCTGTCAGCAGGACGCTCAGGTAGCTGAAGGAGGCCAGCAGGGCCGCCGTGGTCAGCGCGATCGTGCCGTAGGCGAGCCAGAGCGGCGGGTTCAGCATGGCGCGCAGCTCATCCTGCACGCGGGGCCGAGCCCCGGCCTCGGGACGGCCGCCGGGGATGGTGGCGAACACGCCCACCGCGGCGAGCGCCGACAGCCCGGCCACCGCCCAGAACGCGGCCCGCCAGCCGAGATGCTGGCCGATGACGGTGCCCGAGGACAAGCCGATGATGGTGGCGACCGTCAGCCCGCCCGCCAGGATGCTCATCGCCCTGCCGCGGGCGTTCGCGGGCACGAGGCCGATCGCGGTGCTCGCCGCCACGGCCCAGAAACCGGCGTACACGAAGGCGCCGGCCACGCGGGTGGCGAACACGACGGCGTAGTCGGCCGTCATCGCGCCAACGACGTGCGTGAGGGCGAAGACCAGCATGAACGTCAGCAGCGCCGTACGGGGTGGCCAGCGCAGCGTGGCGATGGCCAGCACGGGAGCGCCGACCAGCATCCCGATGGCGAACGCCGAGATCAGCAGCCCTGCCTCGGGGACGGACACGTGCAGGTCGCGGGCCATCTCCGGGAGCAGCCCGGCCAGCATGAGCTCCGACGTGCCCTGCGCGAATATCGACAGGCCCAGTATGTAGACCGCCAGGGGCATGGCGATTCCTCCAATTTTAGAATGATCAGTACAAAATTAGGGCGCGAAAAAGTCAGAACGCGTCCAGCGCGGTTCGTGCGACGGACGCGAGGGTCTCGCGGCCGGCGCCCCCGCAGGCGGCCACGCGCAGGCCGCTGACCGTGGCGACGACGAAGTGCGCCAGGGCGAGCGCGTCCTTGCCCGCGTCGATCTCGCCCCGGGAGATGCCGGCCTCGATCGCCGCGCGGATCATCCGCACCCGCTTGTCGTAGTCCAGCCGCAGCAACTCGGCGACCGCCGGGTCGTGACGGGCCATCTCGACCTGCGAGTTGACCACCAGGCAGCCGGCCGGCTCCTCGGGATCGGGCTCGACCGCCCACCCCAGCACGGTGCCGACCTTCTCCCTGGCGGGCAGGTCGGAGTCCATCAGCTCGGCGAGCCTGGCGTTGCGCCCGTCCATGTAGTGGCGCAGCGCCTTCTGGAACAGATCGTGTTTGCTCGCGAAGGTGTTGTAGATGCTGCTGCGCCCGAGGCCGGTGGCCGCGCACAGGGCCTGCGTCGAGGTGTTCTCGTAGCCCGCGCCCCAGAACGCGCGCATGGCCGCCTCGACCGCACGGTCCTCCTCGAACGTCCTCGGTCGCGCCATGCCCGGCACGCTACCAGTTTTGGAACGGCCAGTGCAATATCCGGGGCTTCACGGTGAAACCCGCCGTCGCGCCGAGGTCAGGTGCTTCGCCGGAACGTGTCGAGGAACACCTTGCGCGTGCCGGCCTGGTCGTCCCACTTCAGCTCGGGCAGGTCGAACGTGATCATGAACCCGGTCGTGTCGTCGATCGTGACGTATCGGGTCAGCGCGTGCATGGGGACGCCGTTGGCGGTGGTGTAGGTGTACTCCCAGTCGGTGGCCTTCCATCCCCGGTAGGACACGGCCCGCAACTGCACCTGGATGTAGCTCTCCCTGCCGCCCTCGGACTCCTCCCTGCTCAGCCGGGACAACCCGCCGTCGGCCTGCGGCGTCACCCGCTCCACCACGATCCGCATGCCGGAGTCCTCCGGCCCGTCGAACGTGGTCCTGCCGTCGGCCTTCGCCGGCTTCCAGCCCTCCGGCACGCCGGCCGCGAACCCGGCGGCGGTGTGCTCCTCGTAGCCCTCCGGCACCGGGGACGGCTCGCCCCCCGCGGCCGGAGCGCTCGTCGTGGCGGTGGGGGACGCGGTCGTGGCGGTGACCGCGGCCGGCTCCTGCGATGATCCGCCGGACAGGACGATCATCACGGCGCCCGCGACGACGGCCACCGCCACGATCGCGCTGATGAACGTGAGCGGCGTCGGCCGGCCGTCGCGTATCCACGCGCCGCCGCCGCCGTCCTCGCTCCTGCGCCTGCTCGTGCCGGTGCGCGGGGAGGGGCCGGGCAGCGTGGCCAGGCGGCTGCGGCCGACGTCGTGCGACAGGCCGCGTGACTGCTCGTGCAGGTCGGCGGGGGAGGCCAGCGGCCACGGGGTGGCGCCGGACGTACGGCTGTCGGACGTCAGCGGCAGGATCGGCCGGGGCCGCGGCCCTGAGGACGCGTCCATGCCGTCGGCGGAGTCGTCCACGGACGGGTACGTCCCGAAGGGGTCCGGTCCGCCGGGCGAGGACGCGCCACTCTGTGCAGGCGGCCCACCGAGCGAGGAGGGGCCGCCGGGCGCGTGCGAGCCGTCGAGCGAGGGCGGGGCGCCGATCACGGGGAAGCCGCCCGAGGACGAGGGGCCGCCCAGCGGGGAAGAAGGGTCGAGCGAGGGCGGGGCGCCGGCCACGGGGAAGCCGCCCGAGGACGAGGGGCCGCCCAGGGAAGGGCCGCCGTCAGGCGAGAGCGGGCCGCCGGGGGAGGGCGGGCCGCTGCCCGGCCGCTGTGCCCCCGACGGGCCGCCGAACGCCTCGAACCCCTGCGCCGGCGGTAACCGGTCGGTGTTGTGGCTGCCCGACGGGCTCGTCATCCCGTCATAGGGCATCGAGTAGCCGCCCGACGGGCTGCTCATCGGGTCGTACGGCACGCGCACCGGCCCCGAGGGCGTCTCCACGATCCGCGACGGCATCGGCCCCGAGGGGTGTTCCAGCGGCGGCAGCAGCACGGCCGGCGTCGGGTCGGCCTGGCTGGGAAGCGTTCCAGGCGGGGTCCCCGGCAGCGTCCCAGGCGGGGTCTCCTGCGGGCGCGGCCTGGCGGAGCCGTGCGCGCCCAGCACCGTCTCCAGCATCTCGATGACCTGGGCGGAGGTCAGCCGTTCCGCCGGGCTCTTGCGCAGCAGGCCCTCGATCACCGGCATCAGCGCCCCGGCCCGCTGCGGCCTGATCGGGTCCTGGGTGAGGACCGCGCCGAGCACGGCGATCGGGTCGGGCCCTTCGTACGGCGGCCGCCCCTCGACGGCGGCGTACAGCGTGGCCCCGAACGACCACAGGTCGGCCGCGTGCGTGATCGGCTGGCCGGACAGGCGCTCCGGCGGGATGTACGCGGGCGACCCCATGAGCAGCCCGGTCTGCGTGATCGTCACGTCGCCCTCGATGGCCGCGATGCCGAAGTCGGTCAGCACCACCCGGTCCGAGGTCAGCAGGACGTTGCCGGGCTTGATGTCGCGGTGCATGATGCCGGCGGCGTGGGCGTGCCGGATCGCGTCGAGCACCCTGATGCCGATCTCGGCCGCCTGGATCACCGGCAGCGGCCCGCTCTGGCGTACGGCCTGCTCCAGGGACCACGCGCGGACCAGTTCCATCACGATCCAGGGGCGGCCGTCCTCCTCGACGACGTCGTGCACGGTCACGATGCCGGGGTGCGTCAGCCGCGCGGCCGACCTGGCCTCGCGCAGCATGCGCCGGTGCGCCACCTGCTTGCCCGCGTGGTCGAGGCCGTACGGCAGGATCAGCTCCTTGACCGCGACGTCCCGGTCGAGCAGGACGTCGTGGGCCTGCCACACCATGCCCATGCCGCCCCTGCCGACCGGCGACATCAGCCGGTAGCGCCGGCCGATCAGGCGGCCCTGGCTCTGCGGAGTGCCGCTCGGGGGGCCTCCCTCCGCGCCGGGGCCGCTGAGCAAGCGGTCGGCTGCCATGTTCCCGCCCCCATCTCGCCTCATCCGTCACGTGCGTTCTCACGCTACTTGCAGATTGCCACTGAGAAATCCGCCTGACGGCTGCCGCAATGGGCTTTGACCAGGTGCGGCGACAGGGCCGCGGCGGTTTTCTTGCTGGCCTGAGGTTCGTTACGATATCGGCGCTATAACCGCAAGGGAAGCTGACATTGCTTGACAATAGTGCTGACGTGCGGCTATTTCACTTTTCAAATGGGTCACTTACCGAGCGTGCCAACGCCAGCAACGCGCCGGCGAACGCCTCGGCGGGCGGCCTGACCAGGCCCGCGCCGACCTGCCCCGTGCCGGCCACGCGTCCCGCGATGCCGGTGTTGACGACGGGCAGCAACCCCGTCCTGGCCACCAGGGCGACGTCGATGCCGGCGGGAGTGCCGCGGAAACCGAGGCCCGGGATCTGGTAGGCGGGATGCTCGGCCAGCGTGATCTCGTACATCGAACGGGTGGCCCTGACGGCGTCGGAGACCTCGCCGCCGACGAAACGCACGATGGCGGGGGAGGCCGCCATCGCGAAGCCGCCCAGGCCGGAGGTCTCCGTGATGGTGGAGTCGCCGATGTCCGGGTTGGCGTCGCCAGGGCCGTACGCGCCGAGATAGAGCCCGTCGGGCACGCCGGCCGGGCCGGTGAACCAGCGTCCGCCCAGCCCCGAGACCTGCACGCCGAAGTCGGTGCCGTTGCGCGCCATCGCGACCACCAGCGACGAACCCGGCACGTCGCGGGCCGCGTCCGTGCTGACCTTGGCCGCGGCCATGCCGGCGTTGAGGAAGAAGTGGTCGTTGCCGTTGATGAAGCGCAGCACCTGCGCGGCGGCCCCGGGGGCGGCCTCGACCACGGCGGGCGCCAGCTCGCGCAGCAGCAGCGAGGTGGCGGCGCGGTTGCGGTTGTGCAGCTCGTCGCCCATCTGCAGCGCCTGCGCGATCAGCGAACGCAGGTCGATCGGGCCGGTGCGCTCCAGCGCCGCGGCCAGGGCGGGGCCGAGCACCCCGTCCATCCAGCGCAGCCGCTCCAGCACCTCCGGCCCGTACGCGCCGTAGCGGAGCACCTTGCCCAGGCCCTCGTTGAGCGAGCAGTAGGCGGTGCCGCCGTGCTCCTTGTCGCGCACCTCGAACACCCACATGGACGGGCTCACCACGCCCGCCATCGGGCCCACGGTGGCGTGCTCGTGGCACGGGCGCAGCGTGACGCCGCCCTCGGCGAGCGTGCGCCCGGCCTCGTGCTCGTCGCCCGCCAGGCCCTCCAGCAGCATCGCGCCGATGAGGGCGCCGCGCATCGGGCCGGACGCGCGCTCCCACGTGATGGGCGGGCCCGCGTGCAGGAACGTCCCCTCCGCCAGCAGCTCCGAGGCGCGCCGCACGCCCACCAGGTGCGGGCGGGCGGAGGTCAGCCGGCTGACGGCCAGCTCGTTGGCGGCCTGCCTGCGCGGGTCGGCGAGGACTCTGGCCAGCGCCTCGGCCGTGCCGGGCAGCGGCGGCCGCCACGCCACGGGGACCGTCGGCACGGCCTGGGCCCTGAGCGCGTCGTCGAGCAGGCCGGCGCCGACCGTGACGACGCGGGGCGGTGCGGAGAGCAGGGTCACAGCAGGCTCCTGGCGTGCTGGGGGGCCTGGGCGTCGGAGGTGAAGGGGGTCACAGCAGGCTCCTGGCGTGCCGGGCGGCCTGGGCGTTGGAGGTGAACACGGCCGCGCCCGCCTCGCGGAAGGCGGTGGCCTGGCGGTGCAGGTCCTGGGGGTCGCCCTCCGTGCCGATGAGGGCGATGACGACGGTGGCGGGGGCGCGGGCGACGGCGTGCGCGAGCGAGGCGGCCGGATCGGGGTCGGCGCCGTGGCCGAGCACGACGTCCATGAGCACCACGTCGGTGTCCTCGGTGCAGGCGAGCGCCTCGACGCGGAGCGCCGGGTCGATCATGGGGTGGGCGCGTCCCCTGGTGTAGGCGTCGTCGCCGTAGTCGACGATGCCGCCGGAGCCGGCGACCATCGCGGCCTCCGCGCTGAGCGTGCCGCCGGCGTAGACGCCCTTGATCGCCTTGCCGGCCGGGCGGCCGCCCGGCCACGACGGCCAGGACGGCCACTCGGGTACGGGCCTGCCGAGCGCGCGCAGCACCTGCTCCGTCGCCTCCGTGAGGTCGGGCGCGCCCTCCTGGAGCATCGCGCGTACGACCGGCGTGCGCAGCCGGCCCACCGACTCCTCCACGGCCCGGGCCACCTCCGGCGACGGCGGCTTGGAGATGAGCACGATCAGCTCGGTGGCCGGGTCGTCGTCCAGCATGCGCAGGGCCCGCAGCGCCGACAGGCCGCCCACCTCGGCCGACAGGTCCCTGCCGCCCACGCCGAGCACGTGGCTGACGCCCGTGCCCGCCCAGTCGAGCAGGGACGTCACCTGCTGCGCGCCGGTGCCCGAGGCCGCCACCACGCCCACGGGGCCGGGGCGCAGGACGTTCGCGAAGCCCAGGCCGACGCCGCCGATCACCGCCGTGCCGCAGTCGGGGCCCATCACGAGGACGTCCCTGGTCTCCGCCCGCTCCTTCAGCAGGCGTTCCTGCCACACGGGCACGCCGTCGCTGAAGATCATGACGGGCAGGCCCGCCTCGACGGCGTCCAGTGCCTCGGCGAAGGCGTGCTCCCCGGGCGTGGAGACGAGAACCAGGTCAGCCGGGTTCCGCGCGGCCGAGCGGGTGGTCAGCGGCGGTTGGTGCTCCGGTGCCGGATCCGTTCGCTGGAAGGTGGTCAGCTGCCGGTCGGCCTCCTCGACGGCGGCCTCGGTGTCGCTCGCGCGTACGGCGATCAGCAGGTCGCCCGGATCGGTCTCCGGGACCGTGAACCCCAGCTCGCGCAGGATGGAGACGTTGAGATCGGTGGCCATGGCGACCATGGCGGCCCTTACACCCGGCATGTCGGACAGTGCCCGGCTGACCCGCATGAGCGTCACCGAGTCGTGATAAGTCCCCCGCCGTACCAGCACCATCTCGCTCACAGCGTCACTCACGGGCTTGCTCACTGGCTCACTCACTGCTCCGGTTCCTGGTCGGCCAGGGCGAGGACCGCGTTCACCCCGATGGCGACGCCCTGCGCCAGGTCGGCCCCCGAGGTGTGGCCGAGCCGGTGCAGCCGGCGCAGCGCGGGGTCGAGCGCCTGCGTGCCGGCGATGCCGCGCAGCACCCCGATCACCTCGGGGCTGGCCGCGCCCCTGGCCGCGCAGTGCAGCAGCGTGGCCGAGATGGGCGTCGTCCGCGTACGGGCGTCGAAGGTGACCGTCGCGCCGAGCCAGCCGGCCAGCCAGACCGCCCGATCCACGCCGGCCGCCGCGCCCACGTGCCGCAGGGTCACCAGCAGCCCGGCCAGAACGTCGTCGCCGCTCGGCGTGAGCCCCGGCCCCAGCCCCACCAGCTGCTCGGCCGCCGTCACCGCCCCCAGCAGCCAGCCCTTGGCGCACCCGCCCGCCAGCATGTCGACCGCGGCGTTGCCGGCCAGGCCCGGCTCGGGCGGGTCGGTCAGGCGGGCGGCGGCGCGCACGAGGCTCGCCCGGTCGACCGTGCCCAGCGGCGGCGAGGGATCCCACCAGCGCCGGACGGTCAGGTTGAGCGGGCCCAGCTCGATCGAACGGTCGCCCACCGAAGCGTCGTCACCCACCGTGACCTTCGGGAGCGGGCCGGACAGCAACACGGAGTTGGGCAACCGGATCGCCTCGCCGGTGATGACCGCGATCACCGAAGGCTCAAGATCGGTCCTGACCTCCAGGTAGATCCCGCTGGGAAACGCGGCGAGCACGCGCGCCGGGCGGCGGGACGACTCCAGGACGGGACGTACCGCCGTGCTGGCCGCTCCCGTGACGTGGACGCGGGTACGTCTCGCGTGAGTACTGACCGTCACCAGACCTCCCAACCGACCCTGGTCCTGACCGTAGAACGGGCCGGGAACCCTCCGTACGGGTAAATTTGCCAACAGTGAGCGGGAAGGTTGGCTCTTCCTGACAGACGGTTCCCGGGGTCACAATCACCTCTATGGAGCCCTCCGTCCGTCCGGCGAGCACCGGAACGATCACCCATGGCGTGTCCGTCGGAGAGGTGCTCGGCGTGTCCACCCTCGCCGACGCCAGGCTGATCGCGGGGGAGAGCGGGCTGGGCCGCATTGTGCAGCGGCTCAACGTCATGGAGGTGCCCGACATCCTGGCCTGGGTCAAGCCGCACGAGCTGCTGCTCACCACCGGCTACCCGCTGCGCAACACGCCGCAGTCGCTCGGCAGGCTGGTGGCCGACCTGGACGAGCGCGGGCTGTCCGCCCTGGCGATCAAGCTGGGCCGCTACGTCGACGAGCTGCCCGCCGAGATGGCCGAGCAGGCCGACCGGCTCGGCTTCCCGCTCATCCAGCTGCCGAACGACGTCGGCTTCGACGACATCCTGAACCAGGTGCTCACCGACATCCTCAACCGCCAGGCAGCCGTGCTCGCCCGCGCCGAGGAGGCGCACCGGGCGCTGGTGCAGGTGGTGCTGGCCGGAGGCGGGCTCAACGAGGTCACCGCCGAGGTGGCGCACCTGCTCGACGTGTCGGTGGCCGCGGTCGACGGTTCGGGCCGCGTGCTGGCCGCCGCGGGACCCGCGGGACACGTGACCGTCCTGTGCGAGTCGGTCACCCGCGAGGGGCCTCCGGCGGCCGGGGCCGACGGGGCACGCAAGCGGTCGTTCGCCTCGGTGCCGGTGCTGGCGGGAGGGCACCACCACGGCAGGATCGTCGCCTACAGCCCGTCCGCGGGCATCAGGGACAGCGACATCGGCATCCTCGAACGCGCCGCCACCGTCGCCGCGCTCGTCGTCACCCGCCAGGAGGCGGTCAACGCCGTCGAGAGCAAATACCGGGCCGACTTCCTGCGCGACGTGCTCACCGGACGGGCCGGCACGGTCGAGCGGGTCACGGCCAGGGCCAGGGCGTTCGGATGGGACCTGTCGCGGCCCGTCACCGTGCTGGTGGCCGAGCTCGACCCCGACGGCGACGAGCGCAGCGCCCAGGACCGGCTGATGGCCTGCTGGACGGCCGCGGTCAGGCGGCACGACCCGCGGGGGGCGGTGGCGGGGTTCTCGCACGAGGTGGTGGCCGTGGTCGACGCCTCCGCCGACGTCGCCAGGATGGCCAAGGACGCCGCCTGCGCCTTCCCCGACGCGCCGCCCGCGACGTTCTCGACCGGCACGTCCCGGCCGAGCCCGGGGGCGGAGACGCTGCCCGAGGCCTACGCGCAGGCGCTGAAGGCCGCCAGGGTCGGGCGGCAGCTGCACGGGCCCGGCGCGGTGGCCCACTTCGACCAGCTCGGCGTCTACCGGCTGCTGTCGCTGGTGAACGACACCGACGAGCTGCACGCGTTCGTCCGCGAGACGCTCGGGCCGCTGGCCACCGACGACGACGCCGAGAACGCCGACCTGCGGCGCACCCTCCAGGCCCTTCTGGAGACCAACCTGAACGTGGCGGAGACGGCCAGACGGCTGCACTTCCACTACAACACGCTGCGCTACCGGATCGGGAAACTGGAGCGGCTGCTCGGCGGCTTCACCGACGACCCGCACCTGCGGCTCAACCTCACCCTCGCCCTGCACGTGCTGCGCATGCGCGGCATCTAGGCTTGGGGCCTGTGGACTTCGAACTGCGCTCCGACTTCATCCCGCTGTGCGACCTGCTGAAATACTGCGGCATCACGGAGACGGGCGGCATGGCCAAGCAACTCGTCGCCGAGGGCATGGTGCTCGTGGACGGCGAGGTCGAGCTGCGGAAGCGGGCCAAGATCCGGTCGGGCCAGGTGGTCAGCGGTGAGGGGTTCTCGATCCGGGTCGAATAGCCCGAAGGTTCACCTGAAGTCACCGCTGGATCATCGGCACCACCGCCGTCCTCCGTGCTGGAACTGACGGAAGGCGCCCAACTGCGGAGAGCGAGAGCTTTTCTCTGGTTCCCAGCGTAGATTTGGCAGATCATGCCCGTGTAGGAGTGATCCGGCGGGCCTAATGTGCCCGCAACGGAAAAGCGTGTCGCCGGCCCAGCGCAACGCCCGGTACAAGAGGGGCTCTCATGGTTTTGGGATGGACCAAGCACGGTGACGGCAAGCATCTGGCCCCGGGAGAGGTGGTCAGGCCCGACGAGCGGCTGAGCTGGCCCCGGATGGTGGGGTTCGGGGCGCAGCACGTGATCGCCATGTTCGGTGCCACGTTCGTCTTCCCCCTGGTGATGGGGCTCGACCCGAACATCGCCGTGATGATGTCGGGGGTCTCGACGATCCTGTTCCTGCTGATCGTGAAGGGCAAGGTGCCGAGCTATCTCGGCACCAGCGCCTCCTTCGTCGGCGGCGTGTTCGCCATCAGGGCGGCGGCGGGAGGCGACACCGCGGGAGCGGACGCGATCGTGACCGGCGCCATCCTGGTCGCCGGCCTCGTGCTGGCGCTGGCCGGGCTGGCCATCCACTTCCTCGGCGTGCAGATCATCCACCGGGTCTTCCCGCCCGTGGTCACGGGCGCGGTGGTGATGCTGATCGGGTTCGGGCTGGCGTTCGTGGTGGCGGACACGTACTGGCCGCAGGACCACTGGGTCGCCCTCGTCACGATGCTGATCACGTTCGTGGTGATCGTGGCGTTCAAGGGGTTCATCGGGCGGATCGGCGTGCTCGTCGGGCTCGTCGCCGGGTTCGTCCTGTCCTGGGTGCTGGACAGGGTGGCCGGGCCGGTCACGTCGGTGCTGCCCGGCGCGAACCTGCGGGACGCCTCCGGGGCCGCCTGCCAGCCCGAGGGCCCGTACTGCGTGGCGACGGCGTTCCCGCACGACCGGGTGGACTTCGAGCCGGTGGCGCAGGCGGAATGGATCGGGTTGCCGGAGTTCCACGGGCCCGACTTCAAGACCTCCGCCGTGCTGCTCGTGCTGCCCGCGCTCATCGCGCTCATCGCCGAGAACATCGGCCACGTCAAGGCGGTCGGCGAGATGACGGGCACCGACGTCGACCCGTACGTGGGCCGCGCCGTGGCGGCCGACGGCCTCACCACCGCGCTCGCCAGCTCGGTCGGCGGCTCGCCCACCACGACGTACGCCGAGAACATCGGCGTCATGGCGGCCACCAAGGTCTACTCCACGGCCGCCTACTACATCGCCGGGGTCATCGCGATCCTGTTCGGCCTGTGCCCCAAGTTCGGCGCGCTGGTCGCGGCCACCCCCGGAGGCGTGCTCGGCGGCGTCACCGTGATCCTCTACGGCATGATCGGGCTGCTCGGCGCGAAGATCTGGATCGAGAACCGGGTGGATTTCGCCGATCCCGTGAACATGGTTCCGACCGGGGCGGGCATCATCCTGGCCATCGGACCTGTGCAGCACTTCATCGGGGGCGACTTCACCTTGGAGGGCATCGCGCTCGGCACCATCGTGGTGCTGGGCGGCTACCACTTGCTCAGGGCCATCGCCGGGCGCGGCCCCGGGCCGGCCGGGAGCGAGCCCGCGTGAAGCCGCCGCCGTTCGCGTACCACGCGCCCCGTGACGTCGGCGCTGCGCTGCGCACGCTCGCGCAGGTGCGCGGCAAGGTGCTGGCCGGCGGGCAGAGCCTGATCCCCCTGATGAACATGCGGCTGGCCGCACCCGAGCACCTCGTCGACATCAACCGGATCGGCTCCCTGTCCACGATCGACGCGACCCCGGCGGGCGTCAGGGTGGGCGCGCTGGTCAGGCACTCCGATGCCGAGCACGCGGGCGCGCACCCGCTGCTCACACGGGCGCTGAAGCTGGTCGCCCACCCGGCGATCCGCAACCGGGGCACGGTGGTGGGCAGCCTCGTGCACGCCGACCCGGCCGCCGAGCTGCCGGCCGTGCTGGCGGTGCTGGACGGCACGATCCGGCTGGCCCGCTGGGAGGGCCGGGCCGTGGAGCGGGAGGTGCCGGCGCGGGAGTTCTTCGTCGGACCTCTGGAGTCGGCGGTCCGGCCGGGCGAGCTGGCCGTGTCGGCGTACTTCCCCGCGCTGGGCCCGGGCACCGGCACCGCCTTCGAGGAGGTGGCCCGCAGGCACGGCGACTACGCGCTGGCCGGGGTCTGCGCCGTGGTCACGGTGGACGGCGACGCGCGCGTCACCGCCGCCAGGGTCGCGTGCGTCGGCGTCGGGCCCGTGCCCGTCGTCGTGGACGTGACCGGGGCATGCGGGGGAGCGGATGTGACCGGGGCGTTCGGGGAAGTGGACATGACGGGAGCGTCCGGGGGCGCGGCCGGCGGCTGGGCGGAGGCGGCGCGGGCCGTGCAGGAGGAGACCGAGCCGGAGAGCGACGTGCACGCCTCGGCCGCCTACCGGCGGCACCTGGTGGGCGTGCTCGCCGAGCGGGCGCTGCGGAGCGCGGCCGGGGAAGGGGCGGCAGCCCGTGGAGCATGAGATCACGCTCGTCGTGAACGGCGCGACCAGGCGGGTGAAGGTGCCCGCCCGCCGGTTGTTGTCCGACTGCCTGCGCCACGACCTCGGCCTGACCGGCACCCACGTGGGCTGCGAGCACGGCGTCTGCGGCTGCTGCACGGTGCTGCTCGACGGCCGGCCGGTGCGCTCGTGCCTCACGTTCGCGGTCACGGTCGACGGGCAGGAGATCACCACCGTCGAGGGCCTGGCACGCGAGGGAGCGACGAGGGAAGGCGGCGGATTTGAGCGACCGAGCCGCCTCCACGAAGTGGAGGCAGTGAACACAGCGCTGTCGCCGGTGCAGCGGGCGTTCGCCGAGTGCCACGGCCTGCAGTGCGGGTTCTGCACGCCGGGATTCCTGTGTACGGTCACCGCGTTCCTCAGGGACAATCCGGCGCCGTCGGACGACGAGATCGTCGAGGGCGTCTCGGGCAACCTGTGCCGGTGCACCGGCTACCAGAACATCGTCAAGGCCGTCCACCGGGCCGCCGAACTGCTGGCGGAGGAGACATGACGACGAGGTTGTTCGGGGAGCCCGTGCAGCGGCGCGAGGACCCCAGGCTGCTCACCGGGCAGGGGCGCTACCTCGACGACCTCGGCCGCGACGCGCTCGCCGCCGCCTTCGTCCGCTCGCCGCACGCCCACGCCCGCATCCGCGACATCGACGTGACGGGCGCACTCGACGTGCCGGGGCTCGTCGCGATCTACACCTGGGAGGACCTGCCCGAGCGGGTGGGCAGGGCGCTCCCGCTGCTGATCCCGCATCCCGCACTCACCCACGGCCGCACCGCCTACCCGCTGGCCCGGGACGTGGTCAGGCACGTCGGCGAGCCGGTCGTCATGGTCGTGGCGAGCGACAGGTATGCCGCCGAGGACGCCTGCGCGCTCATCGAGGTGGACTACGAGCCGCTCAAGGCGGTCGTCGGCCTTGAGGAGGCCGTGCAGGGGGCCGCGCTCGTGCACGAGGACGTGCCCGGCAACGTCGGCGCCCACCTCGTGCAGGAGGTCGCGGCGGCCGACGGCCGCGGCGCCGGTGAGGTGATCGAGGCCGCGCCGCACACGCTCTCCTTCCGGCTCGACATCGAGCGCAGCGCCAGCATGCCCCTGGAGGGACGCGGCGTCTACGCCCGCTGGGACGGCAGGGACCTGCGCGTCTACTCCAGCACCCAGACCTCCACCAGCGTCCGCATGGCCGTCGCCGCCACGCTCGGCCTGCCGCTGCCGCACGTCGAGGTGATCGCGCCGGACGTCGGCGGCGGCTTCGGCGTGAAGATCGTGCACCCGTGGCCCGAGGAGATCCTCGTGCCGTGGGCCGCCATGACGCTCGGGCGCGAGGTCAAGTGGGCCGAGGACCGCAGGGAACACTTCATCTCCTCCGCCCACGAGCGCGCGCAGATCCAGCACGTGCGGGTCGGCTTCGACGGCGACGGCCGCGTCCTGGGGCTGGACGTGACGATCCGGCACGACCACGGCGCCTACACGCCCTACGGGATCATCGTGCCGATCGTGACGTCCACCCAGTTGCCGGGGCCGTACAAGATCGGGGCCTACCGCGTCGAGTTCGCCTCCGTCTACACCAACACCGTGCAGGTCACCCCCTACCGGGGGGCGGGCAGGCCGCAGGCCGTGTTCTGCATGGAGCGGACCATGGACAAGATCGCCCGCCATCTGGGCAAGGACCGCACGGAGGTGCGGGCGGTCAACTTCATCGGGCCGGAGGAGTTCCCGTACGACCAGGGCATGACCTTCCAGGACGGCCGCCCGCTGATCTACGACAGCGGGAACTATCCGGAGATGCTCCGCATGATCAAGGAGCTGATCGGCTGGGACGAGCACGAGAGGCGTCCCGGGCGCGGCATCGGCATCGGCTGCTACGTCGAGGGCACCGGCGTCGGCCCCTACGAGGGCGGGCACGTGCAGGTCACCTCCGACGGCCGGGTGCACGTCTCCACCGGGCTCACCTCGCAGGGCCAGGGGCACGAGACGGTGTTCGCCCAGATCGCCGCCACCGAGCTGGGCGTGCCGATCGAGCGGATCAGCGTGGTCACCGGCGACACCAGAAGGTTCGGCTACGCGGTCGGCACGTTCGCCTCGCGCGCGGCCGTCATGAGCGGCAACGCCATCGCGCTGGCCTGCAGGAAAGTACGCGAGAAGGCGCTGCGCATCGCGGCCGACGCGCTGGAGGCCGACCCGGCGGACCTGGCGATCGACGACGGCATGGTGCACGTGGCGGGATCCCCGTCGGCGTCGATCCCGCTGTCCACGGTGGCCGTGCTGGCCAACCCGCTGAGGTACGCCTTCGACGACGAGGCGGCCAAGGCGACCCAGTTCTCCGGTGCGGCCTCCCCTGACCGGCCGCCGGTCGCGGAGGGGGAGGAGCCCGGTCTGGAGGGGCGCGACTACTACTCGCCGATCAGATCCACGTTCGCGTCGGGCATGCACGCCGCCATCGTCGAGACCGACCCCGACACCGCCGAGATCAAGGTGGTGCGCTACGCCGTCGTGCACGACTGCGGCCGGCTGATCAACCCCATGATCGTCGAAGGGCAGATCCACGGCGGGGTGGCGCAGGGCATCGGCGGGGCGCTCTACGAGCGCATGGTGTACGACCCGCACGGCCAGCTGGTGAACGCCTCCTTCATGGACTTCCTCATGCCGTACGCCACCGAGATCCCGCACGTCGAGACCGCCCACCTGGAGACGCCCTCGCCGCTGAACCCCCTCGGCATCAAGGGCGCGGGCGAGGCCGGCGTGATCCCCGTCTCCGCGGTCATCGCCTCGGCGGTGGAGGACGCCGAGGGCATCGACGTCGACCGTATGCCCATCTCCCCGTCCGAGCTCTTCGAGCTCCGCTCCGCCGTGGGATGATCCGGTCTCGTGCCGGATCTGCGTGCCCCCGGAGCGGGCCTGACCTCCTTCCCTGATGTTCCCGACGGCGTCCGCCTGATCGACCTGGCCTGGAACGCGATCACCGAGGTGCCCGGGTGGGTGGCCGGGCTCGGCTCGCTGGAGGAGCTCAGGCTCGACGGCAACCGCCTGCGCGCCCTGCCCGACCTGTCGGGGCTGGCCGCGCTGCGCGCGCTGCACCTGGACGGCAACGCGCTGACGGCCGTCCCGGCCTGCCCGCCGGGCCTCGAGTCGCTCTCCCTGTACGGCAACCGCGTCCGCGCGCTGCCCGAGCGGCTCGGCAGGCGGCTGCGGCACCTGGCGGCGGGCAGGAACGCGTTGACCGAGGTGCCGGCCTCGTTGTGGGAGCTGACCCGGCTGGAGTCGCTCAACCTGGCCGAGAACGAGCTGACCGAAGTTCCCGCGGCCGTCGGCGGGCTGGCCCGACTGCGCATGCTCGACCTCGGGCACAACCGGCTCACCTCCGTCCCGCCAGAGCTCGGCGACCTGGCGCTCACCGACTACCTCTACCTGAGCGACAACCTGTTCACCGAGGTGCCCGCGGCGCTCGGGCGGCTCGACCGTCTCGCCTACCTCAACCTGACCGCCAACCGGCTCACCCGCCTGCCGGAGGCGCTGGGACGGATGGCCGCGCTGGTGGAGCTGCGGCTCTACGACAATCGCCTGGAGTCGCTGCCCGAGACGGTCGGCGGGCTGACCCGGCTGCGTGAGCTGCACCTCCAGGGCAACCGGCTGACCCGGTTGCCCGCCGCCATCGCCGAGCTGGAGGAGTTGCGCGTGCTCGACCTGCGCGACAACCTGCTCGGCGCGTTGCCCGACGCGTTGCCGTCCGGTCTCAGGCATCTCGACCTGCGCAACAACCGGCTGCGCGAGCTGCCGGACCGGCTGCCCCCGCTGGACAAGCTCGACCTGCGGTGGAACAAGCTCGACGGCGAGCCGGAGGTGCTGCGCCGGCTCGCCGCGCGCGGGTGCGTGATTCTGCGCTGAACCGAGGCGCCGGGTCCTGCGTACCTCCGCACATGACGACTTTTCCACGCTTGGCCGCTTTCGCGCTGCTGGCCGGGCTGGTCGCCGGATGCTCCTCAGAGGGCTGGAGCGACTACGTCGCAGCAGGCGCGAGCGGGCAGCCCGCGGCCCCGCTGACCGTCGAGCAACTCTCCGAGAAGGTCGGCTGCAAGCCGAAGATGCAGGTCGAAGGAGACGACCTGCGCACCGGGTTCTGCAAGACCTCCGACGGCAGGTTCTTCGTCAACACGTTCAGGACCGAGGCGCTCAAGGACGCGTGGATGGATCAGGCGCCCGAGTACAACCCCCACCTCGTCGGCCCCCGCTGGACCGTCCTGGGCCCGCTCGAGGTGCTGGAGTCGATCCAGGAGCGGCTCGACGGAGACCTGCACCTGACCGACCACCGGGTCTCGCAGACGCCCACGCCGGCCACCTGACCGCGCCGGCCCCGTCGTGCTGACCCGTCGTGCTGACCCGTGGAGCTGATCCCGTGGAACGCGTACCTCTGCACATGACGGCTCCTCGGAGCCTCGCCGCGCTCGCGCTGCTGGCAGGGCTGGTCGCGGCCTGCTCCGCGGGCGATGGGAGCGGCGGCTACCTCGCGGCCGGCGCGCGGGCCGGGGCCGCCCCCCTCACCGTCGAGCAACTGTCCGCCAGGGTCGGGTGCGAGCCGCGCCTGCGGGCCGACGGCGCCGGCGTCCGCTCAGGACACTGCACCACCCCTGACGGCGAGTTCGTCGTGACGACGTTCACCACGCGGGCGGGCAAGGACGCCTGGATGGGCGCCGCCCCCGCGGGCACGCCGCACCTCGCGGGCGACCTGTGGACCGTCACGTCCAGCCGCAAGGTGCTCGACCTGCTGGGCGAGCGGCTCGGCGGCGAGCTGCACATGACGGACGCCGGGAGCGGCGCGATGCGGGTCGTCGAATAGTCCCGCTCACAGGCAGTTCCCTACCCGGGGCCGGCCAGGACGAGCAGGGTCACGCGGTGTGCGCGCAACGCGCGGATCCTGGCCAGCTCGGCCCGCGGGTCGCGCTGATCCTGGCTGATCAGCGCCAGGTAGCCGCGGCGCTTCGTCTCGTGCAGGAGGCCCTGGCGATCTCTCCGGAACAGGGGTCGCCGACCTCGTGGACGCCTGCCCGCCGGTCAAGGCCCGCGCCCCGGCCCTTCCTTTCCCGCGTGGCTGTTGGGGACTTGACGTGCTCCCCCGGCCTGAAGACCGGAGATTCTGGCCTGTGCCGCCGTTCACGCGGCGGCACTTCCTGGGCTTCCTGCTTCGTCGGGCTGTGCCGGACTTGCGCCTGGTCTTACCGGCCCTCCACAGGCGTTTAGCCTCTCCGCCCGTCCGGCGGCGAGAATGTTGTTCGCGGCGTTGACGTCCCGGTCGTGGTGCGCGCCGCACGGGCAGGTCCACTCCCGGGCCGAAAGCGGCAAGCTCTGGGCCCGGACCTGCCCGCAGGCCGAGCAGCGCTTGGAAGAGGGAAACCAGCGGCTGACCCTGGCGAAGGTCCTGCCGTACAGTTTCGCCTTGTATTCCAGCATGGCGATGAAGGCTGACCAGCCCGCGTCGTGAATGCTTGTGGCCAGCCTCGTGCGCGCCAGTCCGTTGACCGCCAGGTTCTCCACGTACACCGCTTGGTTTTCGCGGATGATCTTTGTGGAGAGCTGGTGGTGGAACTCGCGGCGCGCGTCGCTGACCTTGGCGTGCTGGCGGGCGACCTTGGTCCGGGCCTTGGCCCGGTTGGCTGATCCCTTCTGGGTGCGGGAGAGGTCTTTCTGCAGGCGCTTGAGCTTCCTCTCCGCCCGGCGCAGGAACTTCGGCGCGTCGATCTTCCGGCCGTCGGCCAAGACCGCGAAATGACCGAGCCCGAGATCAATCCCGGTCTCGGCGTCGGTGGCCGGGAGCGACTGCTCGCGCACCTCGACCACGAACGAGGCGAAGTATCGTCCGGCTGCATCCTTGACGATCGTGACCGATGACGGCTCGGCGGGCAGTTCCCGTGACCAGCGCACCGCCACCTGGCCGATCTTCGGCAGGCGCAGCTTGCCCTGCCCGGTGATGGAGAAGCGGGCGTTCTTGGTGAACCGGATCGCCTGCCGGTTGTCCTTGCGGGACCGGAACCGGGGCGGCGCGATCTTCGGGCCCTTACGTTTCCCCGTGACCGAGGCGAAGAAGTTCCGGAACGCGGTGGTGCAGTCGGCCAGTGCCTGCTGCAGGACCACTGCGGACACCTCACCCAGCCAGACTCGTTCTGGGCGTTTCTTCGCCTCAGTGATCATTTTGCGGGACAGTTCGGCGTCGGCGACGAACGGCAAGCCTTCCCGGTAGGCCTGGCGACGCAGCGCGAGCGCGTCGTTGAAGACCACCCTTGCGCACCCGAACGCCTTGGCCAGCGCGACCCGCTGGCCCGGCGTCGGGTCGATCCGGAAGGAGTACCGCAACTGCACCCGCCCAGAATACAGTTGGTTTATGGCCGAGCACAGCGATATCAGAACGGGCCTCCACTGTGTTTGCGCCCTGCACGCTCATTTGCTTTTCGTGACGAAATTCCGGCATCGGGTGTTCACCGGCGCTCATCTGATTCCCCTGGAAGAGATCATGAGATCGGTCTGCACCGACTTCGACACTGATCTGGCCGAGTTCAACGGCGAGAACAACCACGTTCACCTGCTCGTGAAATTCCCACCCAAGATCGCCCTCTCGAAACTGGTCAACTCCCTCAAAGGGGTCTCCTCCGGGCGGATGCGCCAGGAATTCCCCGAACTCGCCGCCCACTATTACCAGGCGAACAAGCTCTGGTCCGGCTCCTCCTTCGCCGGATCGGTGGGCGGTGCTCCGATCAGCGTCCTGCGCCATTACATCGAGCAGCAGAACCGGCTGTTCTTGCCCAGTTGCGCGGACTGGCCGGCTTCACCTCCGGTCTAAAAGCCGGAGCACTGCCGACGCTTCTGGTAGCCGATCCGCGAGGTGACCGCCTGGACGTGGGCGGCGGGCTTGGCGCTCACCCCAGAGCTGCCCGTCGTGGCGTGGGAGGCCGTCGCCGGCGACACCCCCGCGGCCCTGGCCACGTCGACGCGCGTAAGGTCGCTCTGGCATGCGGACGACCCCCTTGTCCGGAGCTGGATCCCGTGTGATCGTGACCGAAAGCGCTTACGAAAGCGCTTTCGCGGCGCCTCTCCTGACGGGAGTCTCCTCGATGGCAAGACTTTCCAGCGGCCTAGTGATCATCTCGATGTGCGGTCTGGCGCTGACCGCCTGTGCGAAGACCGACGAACCCGGCGCCGCCCCGTCACCCGGTCAACGGCAGGGGCCGGTCAAGATCGGCATCTCGCTCCCGCTCACCGGCGACTTCTCCGAGCCGGGCAAGGGCATCCAGGAGGGTTACCAGGTCTGGGCGGACCGGGTGAACGCCAAGGGCGGCCTGCTGGGCAGGAAGGTCGAGCTGATCTTCCGCGACGACGCCTCCGACCCCAACAGGGTCAGCTCCGACTACGAGTCCCTCATCACGCAGGACAAGGTGGACCTGGTGTTCGGGCCGTTCTCCTCACGGCTGGTGATCCCCGCGGCGAAGGTCGCCGAGTCGTACGGCATGGTGTTCGTGGAGCCGGCCGGGGCCGCGAAGGAGGTCTTCGAGCAGGGCTTCGAGCGGCTCTTCTACGCGGCCCCCGCGATCGCCGACGACCACTACGACTACCTGGCCGACTACCTCATCAATCTGCCGGCCGACCAGCGGCCCAGGACGGCGGCGTACGCGAGCCTGGACGACCCGTTCGCCCAGGGCACCGCGTACGGGCTGCGCGACAGGCTGGCCGCGGCCGGGATCAGGACGGTCGTGGACGAGGTCTACCCGCCGGAGACCACCGACTTCTCGCCCATCGCCGCCAAGATCGCCGCGGCGAAGCCGGATCTCGTCGTCGGGGGCACGCAGTTCGAGGACTCCGTGGGCCTGGTGCGCGCGCTGCAGGAGCTGAAGGTGCAGCCCAAGCTGGCGGCGTTCTCGACGGGGCCGACGCTGGCCGAGTTCCCCGCCGCGGTGAAGGGGGCGGCCGAGCACATCGTCTCGCCCGTCGGGTGGTCGGCCGCCTCGACGTTCACCGGCAACGAGGAGATGGTCAGGCGGTACAAGGAGATGTTCGGCGGCGCGGCCAACGAGGACGCGGCCAACGGCTACACGGTCGGCCAGATCATCGAGGCCGCCGTGAACGCGGCCCGGTGCGCCGACCCGAGCAAGGAGTGCCAGGACAAGCTGACCGAGCACATCAGGCAGGGCACGTTCGACACCGTCGTGGGCCCGCTGTCCTTCGACGACAAGGGCCGGCCCGAGCAGGCGCACATGATCCAGCAGTACGTGAACGGCAAGATCGAGATCGTGCTTCCCGAGCAGGCGAAGACCGCCGACCTCGTCTACCCGAAGCAGGAATGGTGAGCCTGCTCCTGCAGGGGCTGGCCCTGGGCGTGCTGACGGGCGGGCTCTACGCGCTGCTCGCCTCCGGCCTGTCGCTGTACTTCGGCGTGATGCGGGTGGTCATGGTGGCCCACCCGGCGTTCCTGTTCCTGGCCGCCTACCTGACGTACACGGTGCACACGGCGCTCGGGGTGGACCCGTTCCTGGCGTTGCCGGTCACCGTGCCGGTCTTCTTCCTGCTGGGCGTTGCGGTGCAGCGGCTGCTCGTCGCGCGGCTGGCGCCGGAGAACGTGGCGATGATGTCGGTGCTGCTGACGTTCGGGCTCGCGCTGACGATCGAGGGGCTGCTCGGGACGTTCTACACGGGCTCCTACAAGTCGGTCAGCATGGAGTACGCGACCAGGTCGCTGACCATCGGCGGCGTGCACCTTCCGTACGACAAGATCATCGCCTTCGCGGTCGCCGCGCTCACCCTCGGCGTGCTCTTCGCCGTGCTGGTCAGGAGCAGGTTCGGGCAGGCGCTGCGGGCCACCATCCAGCACCGGGAGGCGGCCAGGCTGGTCGGGATCCCGACCGAGCGGGTCGCCGGCTACGGGTTCGGCCTCGGCCTGGCCACGGCGGCCGTCGGCGGCACCGTGCTGGCCCTGATCACGCCGTTCTTCCCCGCCTCCCACTGGGTGTGGATCGGCAAGCTGATGGCGATCATCGTGGTCGGCGGGCTCGGCAGCGTGGCCGGCGCGGCGCTGGCGGCCGTCCTGCTCGGCGTCGTCGAGGGCATCGTGCTCGTCACCGTGGACGCCACCTGGGCGACGATGATGTTCTACGTCTTCCTCTTCCTGACCCTGCTCGCCCGCCCGCAGGGGTTCTTCGGAGGCCGCCTTGCGCACCGCTTCTAGAGGCCTCCCGCTGCTGGTCGCCGCCCTGGCGATCGCCTACCCCTGGCTGGTGCCCAACTACTACCTCGTGTACGCGGGCGCGCTGACCGTCATGTACGCCGCCATGGCCACCTCCTGGAACCTCCTGGGCGGTTTCACCGGCTACGTCTCGCTCGGCCACTCGGC
The DNA here is from genome assembly GCF_052245635.1 of Nonomuraea sp. KM88. Taxonomy (NCBI): domain Bacteria; kingdom Bacillati; phylum Actinomycetota; class Actinomycetes; order Streptosporangiales; family Streptosporangiaceae; genus Nonomuraea; species Nonomuraea sp. KM88. The sequence goes on from NZ_JBQQCC010000002.1 coordinate 538,699, forward strand.
CTTCTTCGGGCTCGGCGCGTACGGCACCGGGCTGCTCGTGACCCGGCTGGACGTGCCGTGGGCGCTGGCCCTGCCGGTCTCGGCGCTGCTGGTCACCGTGTTCGCCGTGGGCGTCGGCGTCGCGGCCGTACGGGTGCGGGGCGCGTCGTTCGTGATCGTGTCGATCGCGCTCGTGTCGATGATGAACCTCGTCGTGCAGGGCTGGCGCTCGCTGACCGGCGGCTCCACCGGCCTGCAGGTGCCCTCGCCGTTCCCCGGCCTGCACCGGGGACAGACGCACATGGTCTTCTTCTACCTGTTCCTCGTGCTGCTCGGGCTCGCGCTGCTGTCCTGGTGGTACGTCTCCCGCTCCCGCTTCGGCGCCGGCCTGCGGGCGATCAGGGAGGACGAGGACAAGGCCGAGTCGCTCGGCGTGCCGACGGCGGCGTACAAGGTGGCGGCCTTCGCCCTGTCGGCCCTGTTCGTGGCGCTGGCCGGCGGCCTGTACGCGCTGTGGTTCGGCAGCCTCGACCCGATCTTCATGTTCTCCATCCTGATCGGCTCGTACATGGTGCTCATGAGCCTGCTCGGCGGGGTCCGGCACGTGTTCGGCCCGCTGCTCGGCGCGCTCATCGTGGCGCCCGCCGGCGAGTACTTCCTGATCGCGCTCGGCGAGACGCAGGTCCACCTGGCCGCGACGGGTGTGCTGCTCGTCCTGGTCGTGCTGTTCATGCCGGAGGGCATCCTGTCCAGGCTCACCAGGACAGGCCCGGGGCCGTCCATCCCGGAGGAGAGCGCCGGGCATCGGCTGGAGGGGGCGGCCCGATGACCTCGCTGCGCACGGAAGGCCTCACGAAGGCGTTCGGCGGCGTGCCCGCGGTGCACGGCGCCACCGTCGAGCTGCGCGAAGGGCAGGTCAACGGCCTCATCGGGCCCAACGGCTCGGGCAAGACCACGTTCTTCAACCTGATCACCGGCATGATCAGGCCCGACTCGGGGCGGGTGCTCTATCGCGAGCGCGACATCACCCGCCACGCGCCGCACCGGATCGCGCACGCGGGCATCGGCCGCACCTTCCAGCTCTGCCGGGTCTTCCCGCGCCTGACCGTGCTGGAGAACATGCTGGTCGCCGTCCGCCGTACCCGCCTGCGGGAGCTGCTGGCCGGCCTGCACGACAAGGGCGAGGCCGAGCGCGCACGCCGCTGGCTGCACCGCATGGGCATCGAGCACCTGGAGCACGCCGAGGCCCGTGACCTGTCCTATGGCCAGCAGAAGCTGCTCGAACTCGCCGCCGTGCTCATGGCCGAGCCGGACCTGGTGCTGCTCGACGAGCCCGCCGGCGGCGTCAACCCGGCGCTGATCGACCGCATCGTCACCCTCGTACGCGAGCTGAACGCCGAGGGGCGCACCTTCCTCGTCGTGGAGCACAACATGGACATGGTGATGGGCATGTGCGACCACGTGATGGTCTTCGACCGCGGCGCGCCCATCGCCGCCGGGCCTCCCTCGGCGATCAGGGACGACCCTCGCGTGCTGGAGGCGTATCTCGGTGTCTGAGGTCCTGCTGTCGCTGGAGAACGTCGTGGCCGGGTACGGCAGGGCGGCGCCGGTGCTGCGCGGCCTGTCCGTCACCGTGCGCTCCGGCGAGGTCGTCTGCCTCGTCGGCCCCAACGGCGCGGGCAAGTCCACCGTGCTCAAGGTCGCCAGCGGCCTGCTCGCACCCAGGTCGGGCCGGGTGCTGCTGGCGGGGGAGGACGTGGCGGGCCTGTCGCCGCAGCGGCTGCTCGGCCGCGGGCTGGCCCACGTGCCGCAGGGGCACAGCGTGTTCCGGGAGATGACGGTGGCGGAGAACGTGCGGCTCGGCGGCTACACCGTCCGCGACCAGGCCGTGCTGAACGCGAGGATCGAGGCGGTCAAGGAGTTGTTCCCCGTCGTGGCCGAGCGGTGGGGGAGCGTGGCCGGGCTGCTGTCGGGCGGCCAGCAGAAACAGGTCGAGTTCGCCCGCGCCCTCATGCTGGAGCCGGCCGTGGTGCTGCTCGACGAGCCGTCGATGGGGCTCGACCCGCGCAACACGCAGGTCGTGTTCGACCAGATCGACCTCATGCGCGGGGCCGGTGTGGCGGTGCTGCTGGTGGAGCAGAACGCGCGCAGGGCGCTGGAGACGGCCGACGTCGGCTGCGTGCTCGACCTCGGCCAGGTGCACATCTCCGGCCCGGCGCGCGAGCTGGCGGCCGACCCGCGGCTCGGCCGCCTCTACCTCGGCGGAGCGCCGTCTGACCACACGGCCGGGGATGCGGCTACGCCGCGCCCACCCGGACCCGCTTCCTGAACACCCAGTACGTCCACCCCTGGTAGACCAGCACGAACGGCAGCGTGAGCAGCCCGATCCAGCTCAGCATCGTCAGCGTGTAGGGGCCGGAGGCGGCCTCGGCCAGCGTCAGCCCGGGCAGCGGCCGCGCGTGCAGCTCCACGAAGACGGCCAGCGTGGTCAGCATGATGGCGCCCGCCGTGGCCGCGAACGCCCAGCCCTCCCTGCGGCGCCAGATCAGCGCCGTGGCCGCGGCCAGCGCCGCCATGGCGGCCAGCGCGGGCGGCGTGCCCAGGCCCGACAGGGCGAACACGGCCACGGGGACGGCCACGGCGCTGGCGGCCATCGCCGCGACCCGGGCGCGGCGGCGTACCGGGCCGGTGGTCTTCAGCGCCAGGAAGACGGCGCCGTGCAGGACGCACACCGCCAGCGTGAACGCGCCGCCGAGCAGGGCGGCGAGCGGGCGGCCGAACAGCAGGCCGGCGAAGATCGCGCCCCAGAGGAACGCCGGGAGCGCGCTGCCCGCCACGATGCCCGCGTCGCACCAGCGCGGGGAGGCGACCTTGCCGCGCCACTCCAGGCCGACCCCGCGCACGATCAGCCCGACCAGGACGAGCGCGACCGGCAGGTAGAAGGAGCTGAACATGCCCGCGTACCAGGCGGGGAACGCGGCGAACATGGCGCCGACCGCGGTGATCAGCCACACCTCGTTGCCGTCCCACACCGGGCCGATGGTCCGCAGGCTCTGGCGCCGCTCCTCGGCGTTCCCGCTCACGAGCGGCGCCAGCATCCCGACGCCGAAGTCGAAGCCCTCCAGCACGAAGTAGCCGGTCCACAGGAAGGCGATGATGACGAACCACAGATCGATCACTGTCCGCTCCCTCAGTACATCAGCGACGGTTCGAGCTGCTCGGTCGCGGCCGCGGGCCGCCACTCCTCCTCGGCGCCCCCGCGGACGTGCCGGACGAGGAGCACGACCTCGGCGACGGCGAGCGCGCCGTACAGCAGCGTGAAGACGGTCAGCGAGGTGGCCACCTCGGCCAGGCTCACGCCGGGCGACACGCTGGCGGCCGTCAGCAGCTCGCCCGCGACCGTCCACGGCTGGCGGCCGATCTCGCTGAGCAGCCACCCGGCGGTGACCGCGGCCAGCGGCAGCGGCAGGGCCAGCAGGAACGCCCGCGCCAGCCATCTCGGCATGTCACGCCTTCCGCGGGTCAGCCAGAGGCCGAGCACCGACAGGCCCACCGTGGCCATCCCGAACACGATCATCACCCGGAACGACCAGAACACGACCGCCTGGTCCGGCCGGTAGTCCCCGGGGCCGAACTCCTGCTCGAAGCGCCGCTGCAGGTCCTCGGTGCCCTGGACGGTGGCGCCCGCGTCGTGGGTGGCCAGGAAGCTCAGGACGGCGGGGATCTCGATGCCCGGGGCGACGCTGAACGCCGCGCCGGCGGTGTCGCGCTCCAGCCCTTCGGCGGAGGCCAGCTTCATGGGCTGCTGCTCGTGCATCAGCCTGGCGGACGTGTCGCCCGTGCCCGCGACGACGGCCCCCGCGATCGCCGTCATGATGAGCGCGCCCCTGGCGGCGCCGCGCCACATGCCGGCGCGCGTCCTCAGCAGCCAGTATCCGCTCACGGCCAGCACGAAGCCGCCCGCCACGACGAACGCCGCCCCGATCACGTGGGGCACCTGGGCCAGCGCCGTGGGGTTGGTCAGCACCGCCCACAGGTCGGTCATCCTGGCCTTGCCGCCGACGACCTCGTAGCCGACGGGGTGCTTCATCCAGGCGTTGGCGGCCAGGATGAAGTAGGCCGACAGGTTGGAGCCGATGGCGGCCGCCCAGATGCACGCCAGGTGCGCCCTCTTCGGCAGCCGGTCCCAGCCGAAGATCCACAATCCCAGGAACGTCGACTCCATGAAGAAGGCCAGCAGCGCCTCCATCGCCAGGGGCGCCCCGAAGACGTCGCCGACGAACGTGGAGTATTCACTCCAGTTCATCCCGAACTGGAACTCCTGCACGATGCCGGTGACCACGCCCATGGCGAAGTTGATGAGGAAGAGCTTGCCGAAGAACTTCGTGAGCCGCAGGTAGTGCTCCTTGCCCGTGCGGTGCCAGGCCGTCTGCAGGCCCGCCACGAAGACGCCCAGACCGATGGTCAGCGGCACGAACAGGAAGTGGTACACGGTGGTCACCCCGAATTGCCACCGTGCGAGGTCAAGTGCGTCCATCGTCTGCGTCGACTCCCGTGAGCTCTACAAGCTGTAGTACATCTACTTGCAGTAGTACTACAAGCTGTAGAGCAATGGGGTGCGACCTTGGTCACAGTCCCTCTCCCCGTCTGGCAGGTGTTGCCCTTATCGGCCAGCACGCGGCCGCCTAAAGTTGCTCCATGAAGGTGGGTGGCAGCGCCGTGATCGGCGTTCAGAGAGATCAGGTGTGGACGGCGCTCCAGGATCCGGCGGTGCTGGTGCGCACCATCCCGGGGTGCGAACGCCTGGAGGAGTCGGGACACGACACGTACCGGATGACGGTCAACGCGGGTGTCGCCTCCATCAAGGGGGTCTACCAGGGGGAGGTGGCGCTGACCGACCCGCTCGCGCCCGAGTGCTTCACGCTCAGGGCCCGCGGGCAGGGCGCGCCGGGGACGGTCGACGCCACCGTCGTGGTACGGCTGACCGAGATCGACGGCGGCACCCGCGTCGACTACGACGCCGACGCCGTGATCGGCGGGATGATCGGCGGAGTCGGGCAGCGCATGCTCGGCTCGGTGGCCAGGCGGACGGCGGGCGAGTTCTTCTCGGCCGTCGAGGAGCACCTGCTCGCACCGGCGGAAACGCCCGCCACCATCTCAGGTGCGGCGGCTCCGACCTCCGGAGACCTGGCTCTCTCCGGCCCGGCCCCCGGCGGCCTGGCCGCGGAGGCTCCCGCCGGCCCGGCTTCCGGCGGTCCGGGTGGGCAGGGCGTCACCGCGTCCGGAGCCGCCGCGCCCGTGGGTGGCGCCCGGCCGGCCGGGGCCGTTCACCAGCGGCCCGCCAAGGCGCGCGCGGAGACGCGGCCATGGGTGATGCTGGCGTCGTTCGGCATGGGCGCGGGCGTGGCGGTCGGCGGTGTCGTGGTGGGCTGGCTGCTCGGCCGCGGCTCCCGGCGCCGAGACCCCTGACGGCGGGCGGAAACAGGTGGTGAGGGGCGTGGCGGCGTGGCCGGGGCTCTCGCGGAAAAGGATCTCCCGGCGTAGCGTGGCTGTATGCGGCAGGCACACGCTGAAGACGCGAGGACCGAGGCCAGACGAGTCGTACGCAACCTGCTCGGCGAGGAGCGCCCGACGGCCCCGACCCTCATTGACGGCGTACGCCCCGTGCTCGGCGACGAGCGGACCGATCGCACGCTGGAGCTGGCGCTCGGGGCCTCGCTCACGAGACGCTCCGCCGAGCTGGCCGCCATCGCCGCACTGCTGGTCGGCACCCGCGAGCTGGGCGCGGAGTGGTGGACGCGGGCCAGGGGCGGCAAGCTGCCCCCTCCCGACGAGGTGGTGCGCACGGCCGTCGCGATCGAGCCGTGGACCGATCTGACCGCGCTGGAGATGCTGGCGGCCTGGATCGCCGACGACGCCGCCGAGCAGCTGTGGGGCCGGCCGGTCGCCCAGGTCGATCTCAACTCCTGGCAGGCGGAAGACCGTTTCCGCCTGCCGCCGGGGGTCAGGCCGGGGCAGCGGCTCGTGGTCCACTTCGACGCCGGCGGGCGGCTCGACGCGGTCGTCACGCGCCGGACCGACGACGACCTCGGATCCAATCTGGACTTCCAGTCGCTGCGTTACTCGCGGCCCGCCGAGGCGCAGTGGAGCTGGGGCGTGGCGGCCGGGCTCGGGCCGCACCGGCTGCCGGGGGAACGCCCCGACCCCTACGCGCGCGAGGTCCCCGCGGCGGCCTCGGGCGTGCTCCGCGACTGGGCCGTGCGCCACGGAGCCACCCGCGAGCAGCTGGGCGAGCGGTGGGAGACCGTGGGGGACGTCGTGGCCGCCATCGAGCGGGTCGACTGGATGTGGCGCAGCGGCGAGTGGTTCGGGTGGTGGCGCGGCGCGTCGGCGCTGGTGGACGACTCGGCCTACCTGCCGTACCGGCTGGAGGAGCTCGCCGCGGGCTGATCCGCCCCGGACGGGGGCGGCGCGGGAGGAATCAGCGCGCGGGGCGGAAGGTTGCATCGGTACATGAAGGTCGAGATTTTCTCCGATGTCGTGTGCCCCTGGTGTTACATCGGGCATGTCAGGTTCGCTCGGGCGGCTGAGCGGTTCCGGGCCCGGGGCGGCACCCTCGAGGTGACGATGCGCCCGTTCCAGCTCGACCCCGGCGCCTCCGCGCAGGGCGAGCCCGCCCTTCCCGCGCTCGAGCGGAAGTTCGGGGCGAACGCCCGCCAGATGACCGAGCGCGTCGTCACCACCGCCGCCGGCGACGGCCTGCGGCTCGACTATGACAAGGCCGTCGCCGCCAACACGTTCGAGGCGCACCGGCTGATCGAGGTGGCCACGCGGCAGGGGTTCGGCACGGAGATGGCCGAGCGGCTGTTCCGCGCGTACTTCACCGAGGGCAGGAACGTCGGCGACGCCGGCGTTCTCGGCGAGCTGGCGGCCGAGGCCGGGGTGCACGACGACGGGAAGGGCGCCGAGGAGGTGCGCGGGCAGCTCGCCAGGGCACGCGAGCTCGGGATCACGGGGGTGCCGCTGTTCCTGTTCGAAGGCAAGTTCGCGGTGTCGGGCGCGCAGCCGGAGGAGACCTTCGCGGCCGCGATCGACGAGGTGGCCGAGCGCACGGGGCAGGCGCCGATCACCCAGCTCGCCGCCCCCGCCGACGGTTGCGACGACGACGGCTACTGCGCCGTCTGAACGGGCTCGTGACCGGCGTCCGCCGAGCCCTCGCCGAGCCGGCCGGAGCGGTGGTGCCTGCGGCAGAGCACCTGGTAGCGCACGCGTGCGGCGTCGGTGTCGCCGATCACGACCTGCTCGCCCGTACGCGCCATCGCCCCGCCCACGACCCTGGCGTTCAGCTGCCCGGGCCGGCCGCACCAGCACAGCACCTCGACCTGCAGCCGGCACACCTCGTCGGCCAGCTCGAACAGCCGCTGGGCGGCAGGGAACATCACCGAACGGAAGTCGGAGGCCAGCCCGAACGCGTACACGTCGACGCCGTGCTCGTCCACCAGGTCGGCGAGCTGCTCGATCTGCTCGACCGTGTAGAAGCAGGCCTCGTCGCAGATCAGGTAGTCGATCCTGTCGTGCGCGGTCACCAGCCGGACGAGGTCGAGATCGTCCTCCACCTCGATCGCCTCGAGACCGAGCCCTATCCGGCTGGTGACCTTGGGGCCGCCGGAGCGGTCGTGCTTGGTCAGCACCAGGCCGCGCCGCCCTTGCCGGCCGTGGTTGTAGTTCATCTGGAGGGCGAGCGTGGACTTCCCGCAGTCCATGGGGCCGAAGTAGAACTTCAGCACGGCATCCCTGACACCAGACGGCACCGCAGACAAGGCAGACACTTCAGTCACAGGCCGCCAGCTTAGTGGCTTGGCTTGTTCCATGACCTCATGGGACATTTCTCCCCTGGAGTTACAGGAGGAAGTGTGGTCACCGATAATTCGCCGTCCAACCCGCCCTCGACCCCGCCGTCCGGGGGGCCGTCCAGCGGGCTGTCCAGCGGGCCGTCCAGCGGGCCGTCCAGCCCTCCGGCACTCGACGCGATGATGTCTCAGGACGACATCACGGCCGCCCAGGCCGAGGCGACCCGATGGCGCTACGGATTCCTCGTCGTCGTCACCGGGATCGTCGCCGTCCTGGTCGCCTTCGGCGCCGCCGTGTTCGCCACCCGGGAGTTCGCCGTGCTGTTCGCGGGCGTGGCCGGTGTGATCGGCACCATCATCGGAGCGTATTTTGGGGTGCAGGCCGGTCAGTCCGGCAAGGCCAGGGTGGAGGCAGAGCTCTCCCGCTCCCAGGAGATGGTGGTGAGGCTGGCCGCGTACGTCGGCACAGACAACGCGCCCCGGGTCATCGACGAAGTTCTCGGCCGTCGCCGAAGCTAGAGGAGCCATGCGTAGCGTCCGTATCGGAGTGGACACCGGAGGCACCTTCACCGACGTCGTGGCGGTGGACGAGCAGACCGGTGAGATCCTCACCACCAAGACCCCCTCGACCCCCGCGAACCCGGCGGACGGGTTCGTCTCGGGCATCGAGAAGCTGGGTGAGCTCGACATCGGCTCGATCGTGCACGGCACCACGGTGGCGACGAACCAGCTGCTCGAAGACCGCATCGCCGACCTCGGGTTCATCACGACCGAGGGCTTCGAATTCATTCTGGAGATCGCCAGGCAGAGCGTGCCCGACGGCTACGGCAACTCCTACTTCTGGGTCAAGCCGCCGAGGATCGTGCCCGTGCACCAGGTCAGGACCGTCGGCGGGCGGCTCGACCACCTGGGCGAGGAGGTGTGGCCGTTCTCCGAGGAGCAGGCCGTCGAGGTGGCCCGCTGGTTCAAGGCCAGGGGCATCACCGCCATCGGGGTGTGCTTCCTGCACGCGTACGCCAACCCCGAGCACGAGCGGCGCATGCGCGAGGTGCTGTGGCGCGAGCACCCGGAGGCGGTGATCTCCTTGTCGAGCGACGTGCTGCGCGAATACCGCGAGTACGAGCGCTCGGTGACCACCCTCGTGGACGCCGCCGTCAAACCGGCGATGCGCGGCTACATCGCCGGCCTGTCCAACCGGCTCGGCACGCCGTTCTCCGTGATGAAGTCGAACGGCGGCATCCTGTCGGCCCGCGAGGTCGTCAACCAGCCGATCACCACGGTGCTGTCGGGGCCCGCGGCGGGCGCGCTCGGCGCGGCGCTCATCGCGTCCACGGCGGGCCGCCGGTCGGTGATCACGCTGGACGGCGGCGGCACCTCCACCGACGTGGCCGTGGTGGTCGACGGTGAGCCGTCCATCACCACGGAGGGGTCCGTCGGCCGCTACCCGTGCAAGATCCCGATGATCGACATCGTCACCGTCGGCGCGGGCGGCGGCTCGATCGCGTGGATCTCGCCCGAGGGCACGCTCAAGGTCGGGCCGAAGTCCGCCGGCGCCGACCCGGGCCCGCTCTGCTACGGCAAGGGCGGCACGGAGGTGACGGTCACCGACGCGCACGTGTTCCTCGGACGCATCCCGCCGCACCTGCTGGGCGGGGAGATCCCGCTGGACGCCGGAGCCGCCCGCGCGGGCATCCAGGCGCTGGCCGGCAAGCTCGGCCTGACCCCCGAGCGCACGGCGACGGGCATCCTGGAGATCAGCGCGTTCAACCAGAGCAACGCGATCCGGCAGCTCACCGTCAAGCGCGGGCTGGACGTGCGGGACTTCCCGCTGGTGACGTTCGGCGGGTCGGGGCCGCTGCTGGCCTGCCGGCTGATCGACATCCTCGGCCTGCCGTCCGTGGTCGTCCCGCGCGACCCCGGCAACGTGTCGGCGTTCGGGCTGCTCACGGTCGACGTCAAGAACGACTACGTCCGTACGTACGTCACCCGCGACCTCGAACTCGGCAAGGCGGTCGAGATCTTCCACGACCTGGAACATCAGGCGGGCGAGGCGCTGGACCGCGAGGGCTTCGACGACCCGGTCTACGTGCGCAGCGCCGACCTGCGCTACTACGGGCAGGCGTACGAGGTGCGGGTGGCCGCTCCCGCGGGCGAGATCGACGAGGCCTGGCAGGCCGAGGTCGTCGACCGTTTCCACGCCGCCCACGAGAAGCTGTACGGCTACGCCTACCGCGACGACCCCCGCCACGGCGTCGAATGGGTCAACCTGCGCGTGTCCGGCATCGGCCCCATCAGCCGTCCGGTCATCCCCCGCCTGGACAAGGCGGGCGAGGGCGCCACCTCGGTGCGTCCCGTGCACTTCGACGAGACCCGCGACACCCCCATCCACCAGCGCTCCGCGCTCGGCCCCGGCGCCACGGTCACGGGCCCGGCGGTGATCGAGGAGTACGGCTCCACGATCCCCATCCACCCGGGCTTCACCGCGACGGTGGACGACTTCGGCAACGTGGAGATATCCGCAGTGGACGAGGAACGGTGAACGACCGATGAACACGGCTGACCCCATTCTGGTGGAGATCGTCGAGGGGACCCTCGCGTCCGTCGAGAAGGAGGTCGAGACGGCCATCGCGCGCACGGCCCGCTCGCCGATGATCCGCGACGCCCACGACTTCCGCGCCGGCATCCACGACGTGCGCATGCGCAAGCTGACCGGCCGCTCCTACAGCGCGCTGGTGCAGCCGGTCGTGCGCGACTTCCCCGTCGAGACGATGAAGCCCGGCGACGTCTACTTCCACAACGACGTCTACCTCTCGGAAGGCGGCATCGGCCACCTGCCCGACCTGTGCGTCACCGTGCCGGTGTTCCACGAGGGGGAGGTGGTGGCGTTCGTGCAGGCGTTCGGCCACCACGACGACATCGGCGGATCCGTGCCCGGGTCCATGCCCTCGCACGCCCGGTCGGTCTACGAAGAGGGCCTGATGGTGCCGCCCATCAAACTGTGGGACGAGGGCGTGCCCAACGAGGCCGCGCTGCGCATCATGACCCGCAACTCCCGCATGCCCGACTCCCTCGCCGGCGACCTCGACGCCGAGTGCTCGGCCTGCCTCATGGGGGCGCGGCGGCTGGCGGAGCTGTTCGACCGGTACGGCAGGCAGGCCGTCGAGGAGAGCTTCGACGCGATCATCGGCAAGACCACCGAGACGTTCCGCAGGGAACTGCTCGCCAAGATCCCCGAGGGCACGTACGTGTGGGAGGACTACGCCGAGCACGACGGCGTGGACGAGCCGCGCCTGCACGCCCAGCGCATCACCCTCACCGTCGACCACTCCGCCCTCGGACACGCGGGCGGCCAGGCGCCGCTGACCATCGACTTCACCGGCACGTCGCCGCAGGCCAAGGGGCCGATCAACCACGCGGGCGACTACGCCGACGGCGTGTTCATGAAGAAGTGGCTGGCCCCGGTGCTGCGCAACCTGGCCGACACGCCGGAGCGCATGGCCGAGCTCGACGTCAACGAGGGCGTCGTCCCCCTCATCAACATGATCTTCCCGGAGAAGGGCAGCCTGCTCACCCCGGTCTTCCCCGCTCCCACCAACGCCCGCACGTTCGTCATCCTGCGGCTGCTCGGCGTGCTGGCGGGCGTGCTCGCCAAGGCCACGGGCGGGCGCATGCCGGCCGACCAGGAGACCATCCGCTACACCGGCGTCCACGGCACCGGCGCCGACGGCGAGCCGTACCTGATGCGGGAGGTGCTGGGCGGCGGCTCCGGTGGGCGCTGGTACGCCGACGGCGAGGACACCATCCACGTGGTGCCCGACTCGCGCAACATCCCCGTGGAGTTCGCCGAGGCCCGCTGGCCGTTCCGGGTGGAGCGCCTGGCGCTGGCCTGCGACTCGGGCGGGCCGGGCATGTTCAGGGGCGGTCTCGGCTACGACAAGCACATCAGGATGCTCAGGGACGCGTCGTACATGTCCATCGCCGACCGCTCGATCCTGTCCTGCTGGGGCGTCAACGGCGGCCTGGCCGGGCGGCCGTTCCGCGTGGAGATCGCGGGCAAGGAGATGGAGGGACTGGTCGACGACCACCCGGTGCAGGCGGGAGAGCTGATCAGGATCCGCACCACCGGGGGCGGCGGATGGGGCTCACCCTACGATCGCGACCCCCGGGCGGTGGCCGCGGACGTGCGCGACGGGAAGGTGTCGATCGCCGGCGCGCTGGGCGACTACGGCGTGGTGCTCGACGGCGATCGTATCGACGAGCAGGGCACCGCCGAGCTGAGGGCCCGGCTGCGGCCTCCGGCCGGACGGTTCTTCGACCGCGGGCCGGGGTACGCGAAACTCGCCGGCCGGCCCTTCGCGGACGTCGACGAGCTCAGAAGCCCTCTCGACAGCGGCCCTCCCGACAGCGGCCCTCCCGACAGCGGCCCGCCCCATGACGGCGCGCCTGACAGCGGCCCGTCGCACGGCGGCCCGCCTGAGAGCGGCCGGTCCCATGACGGCCCGCCCGACAGCCCGCCCGACGGCCCGCCCGACAGCCCGCCCGACAGCTCGCCCGACGGCCCGCCCGACGGCCCGCCCGACAGGGGCGCTCCCGGCGATGACCCGGCCGACGGCGGCTCGCCCGGCGAAGGCCCGGTCGGAGAGCCCTGACAGGTGCCCCCCGACCCGGGACGCGTGGCGAGCCGCGGGTTCGGTCAGCGCGGGTTCGGTCAGCGCTGGTTCGGTCAGGGCGTGTCGAAGCTGGCGAAGTAGGTGGCCGACATGCCTCGTCACCGTGCCTCTGGGCCTCGGCGCGGCGCAGCCGCTCGCCCGCCGCCGCCACCACGTCGAGCCGCACGCCGGCCGCCTCTCCTCTCCCGCCTGCGTGATCAGCCGGGTGTCCTTCGCCGCGTTGCTGACGGCGGAGCCGGTCGTGAAGTCGCCCTCCGGGATCGACGCCGATCTCGCCTGGAAGCAAGGGCCGTCCATCGGGCCACCGGTGATCACTCGGCGGATCGGGCCGGGGTCGACGCCGAGCCGTGGCCGGCGCGAGGGCCCGCTTGCCGGCGGTTGACACGGTGGCGATGACCCGCCCCGCACCGAAGAGCCGGGCCGGCTGCACAGCCAGCGGCCCGACGCCGCCAATCGTTGGGTGATTTGCATGCTTCGTGTGAGTATCTGCGCTTATGCGGAGCCGGGCAGGCTCGCCTCATGTCTGTTTCGTGTGACGAATCGAACCCGACTCACCGCGTGGAGGCAGGCCCGGCTCGACCGCCGCCCCACCGGAGTACCCATCTCACCGACCTGCGCGACATCTTCAACTCGATCCCAGGTCGGGCACGTAGGACACGTCGATGCGGGAGGCCGCAGCCGATGCAGTGGAAGCGCAGCGGGCAGGCGTGCCCGCCGGCGGCAACGTGAGCGAGTCCCGCTTCAGTACGCCTATCCCGAGCCTTCTTGCTGGCACACCGGTCAAATGACTGATTCGCCGTGATGCGGCGCATGTCAGCCTGCTGGGGCCAACGCAAGATCAGGTTCCGGTGCTCTTCCTCATCCCGCCTCGTGCGCGGAGTACCGCGGGTTGGCCCGACCGGACTATACGGTCTCGTGTTCATCACTCGCGCTCCCGGTCGGAGCCGAGTCAAAGAAGGGGACTCCATGAAGCGAATCGCAAGGTGCGCGGCCAGCGTCGCGCTCGCCGCGGCCGGCCTACTGGGAAGTAGCGCCACTGCCCAGGCCGCCATCATCTACTGTAAACCCGGTTATATCTGCCTTTGGGAGCACACAAACTTCGAAGGGTATCGTGTAGACATGCAAGTCAATCAAGAAGACGTTTATTCTTGGTGCCGCAATCTGGGAGCAATCAACAACGAAGTAAGCTCAATGAAGAACGCAGGCGGAGAAAACGTATGGTTCTTCGACGGTAGAAATTGCACCGGAACTAAGGGCTACGTGGCGCTAAACGGTTCGGAAGACTCTACCCTGAGTAACAACGGCTGGAACGACAGGGTCACCTCGATAGGGGGACCTCGATAGGGGGACCTCAATAGGCCTACCTGGTCTTAAGAAACACGCGATCTGGATCTCCGCAAGCCTGCGACCTGCTGCGATCAATTTTGCGAGGTTCAGATCAGCGATCTCTGTTTAATACTCGATAATAGTTCGACGGCCGGCAACTCGTGTCGGCCGTCGAGCTCCTGGCCACCGTGCTGAGGACTGCCGCGCCGCACCGCTCGATTGTGAAGTTGCCTGGCAATACCTCCTTACGTCAGATGCCGGATGGCATCGACGGCCAACATCATGGGTCACCGGAGAAACAGCGTGGGTGTGCGTTTGCGGGTTGTGAGTGCGGTCCTGCTATCCGGTATGACGGCTTGCTCGTCGCCGGCAGAGCCAAAGGTCCTCTCTGCACCGGTTCCGATCGGGCTGGAGGCTCGCAGGCTGTCAGTGCCATTCGACCGCTACAACTTCTCCCCGAAGGACATGTCGCTACTCAAAAGCGCCGAGGACCTTTTCATCCATGACTGTATGCGGGCCCGTGGCATGAAGTGGCAGGTGCTACCTCCAGCTGTGGAGGATGAGATAGAGCCGCCCAACCGCCGCCGTTACGGCGTTATCGAACCCGAGGTAGCCCGCCTGTTCGGCTATCACCCCGCCCCGGCCCTCCCTTCGGTGGCGCGGCGCAGCGCGGTGCATGAGCTCCGCATGGAACACCTCTCAGCCACGGAACGGCATGCCGCGTACGGTAAGGCGGACGGCTGTCTCAAACATGCCCGCGACCGTATTCAGCAAGGAGTTCCGCCCGTCGACGCGAAGTTGTTCAACAAGCTGATTTTCGATACCTTCGCGCAGTCCAAGCGCGACTCCCAGGTCGTCCGGGCCTTCCAGGTGTGGAGTGCCTGCATGCGCGACGATGGCCTGCATTACCCCGATCCGCTGGCCGCCGCCGGCGACCAGCGGTGGGACCATGACGAGCCGACCCAGGAAGAGCGTCGCGCGGCACAGACGGACGTGCGATGCAAGGCGAAGAGCGACATGATCTCCGTCTGGTCCGCCGCGGAGAAGCGCCTTCAGGATGCCGCCATTCGCGCGCACCCTGCACAGTTCCGCACGCTACAGGCAGCCAAAGACCGGCAGCTTGACACCGCCCGCCGCATCCTGGCTGATCAGAACCAACGCCCGGCCGGGGCACCACTATCGGGCTACACCGTGCTCTCCGCGCTCACCGCGTTCTTCTACGGCCAGGCGGCCGGCGACATCGAACGGATCATCACCGGCCCGGCGACGCAGTTCTGCTTCTTCGGCATGTGGTCGTCGCTGTACGCCTACACGCCCGGACTCTTTCCCGCCAGATGCGGAGCGACCGCCGCCGGCAGGCTGGGCGCCCTCTCGGGCGCCGTCCTGGTCCCCGTGCCGCAGCTGCCATGATGGTCTCCATTTCCATCAGTAATCCGTGGAAAAGGGGACGATCGTGCGTATTGCTCTCGCCGGGCTCGCCACCAGCCACCCGTACACCGACGCCCGCACCCTGACCCGGCATGCCGAGCTGGTGGTGTGGGAGCCCGATCCCGAGCGGTTGCGGCGTTTCACCGACGAGCATCCGGCCGCGAAGGTGGCGGAGAGCCTGGCCGGGGCGCTGGGACACGAGCCCGACGGCGTGGTGCTGACCGTGCCCAACCCGCAGGTGCCCGCGGCGCTGGCCCGGGTGCTGGAGACGGGCGCGGCGTGTTTCGTGAACAAGCCGGCCGCCGCGACCAGGGGCCAGCTCGACGCGCTCGACCGGCTGCCGATCCACGAGCGGGTGATGTCGACGTCGGTGCTGCGGTTCGCGCCCGCCTTCGCGGGGCTGCGGGCCGTCCCGGACGAGCTGCTAGCCGTGCGTGCCACCGTGCGCCATGACGTGGGCCTCTGGGCGTCCGGCTACAACGCCTGGCAGGACACGCCGGGCGAGGGCGGCGGCACGATGGTGACCATGGGGATTCACGGGGTGGAGCTGCTCGTGGCCCTGCTGGGCCCGGACGTGCGGCTGGCCGGGGCCGCCCGGTCCACGCGGCATTACGGTGCGCTCCGTTCGGAGGACACCGGGGTGATGGCCCTGCGGTGGGGCGGCGGCGTGCTCGGCACGGTCGAGGTGCTCGGCGTCTCCGAGACGGAGTCCTACGCGGTCACGCTGCACGGACGCGACTCCACCGAGACCGTGCTCATCGAGGGCGGCGACGACCCGATGAGGGGCCTCGGCTACGAAGGCACCATCGACGCGTTCCTCACCATGGTGGGAGGCGCGCCCAGCCCGGTGCCGTGGGAGCAGACCAGGGCCGTCCTCGACGTGCTCGTCTCGGCGAGGGAGAGCGCGTAGGGAGCCGTCCCGGCGTTGACAGCACGACTCTCGCGCAGTTACGGTCTGGACCGTAAATAGCGGATGGAGGACGTTCGTGCGGACGACGGCGGAACTCGAGGAGCGGCTGGCGCGGCCCGGCGCCGGGCTCGTCGACGATCTGGGCAGGCTGCCCGGCGACATCATGATCCTGGGCGCGGGCGGCAAGCTGGGCCCGAGCCTGGTGCGGCTGGCCCTCAACGCCACCCGCGGCGATCGGCGGATCATCGCGGTGTCCCGGTTCGGCGAGCCGGGCCTGGCGGACGCCCTCAGGGCGGACGGCGCGACGGTGGTGAGCGCCGACGTGTCCGACGAGCGGGCGCTGCGCGACCTGCCGGAAGCGCCCAACGTGGTCTTCCTGGTCGGCGCCAAGTTCGGCACGCAGGGGCGCGCCCACGCCGCCTGGTTCACCAACACCTACCTGCCCGGCCGGGTCGCCGACCGGTTCAGGGAGAGCAGGATCGCCGCCCTGTCCACCGGCAACGTCTACCCGCTCGTCCCCGTGGCCGGCGGCGGCAGCACCGAGGACTCGCCGACCGGGCCCGTCGGCGACTACGCGATGAGCTGCCTGGGCAGGGAGCGGGTGCTGACGCACTTCTCCGAGACCTACGGCACCCGCGTGGCGCTGCTCCGGCTCAACTACGCCGTCGAGCTGCGCTACGGCGTCCTGGTCGACCTGGCGCAGAAGATCCTGGCGGGCGAGCCCGTCGATCTCATGACCGGCCAGGTGAACGTGGTCTGGCAGGGCTACGCCAACGAGGTGACGCTGCGGTCGCTGCTGCTGGCCGACGCGCCGCCGTACGTGCTCAACGTGACCGGTCCCGAGCTGATCTCGGTGCGGCAGGCCGCGCTGGCGCTGGGCGAGGCGCTCGGCAAGGAGCCGGTCCTCACCGGCGAGGAGGCCCCCACGGCGCTGCTGTCGAACGCGGGCCGCTGCCACCGGCTGTTCGGCTACCCGGAGCTGACCCCCGCCGAGCTCATCGAGCACACGGCGCGCTGGGTCGCGGACGGCGGGCCGCTGCTCGGCAAGCCCACCAAGTTCGAGCGCCGTGACGGGCGTTTCTGATCCACAGCTCACATCACCGCACCTATCACTTGGGGGGACTCACGTGCTCGGCACGGCTCCAGAGGCGCACGCGTCCGTGCGCGACCTGTTCAGGCGCGGCCTGGTGATCCCGGCGCACCCGCTCGCGCTGACCTCGGACAGGAAGCTGGACGAGCGCCGCCAGCGGGCGCTCACCCGCTACTACGTCGAGGCGGGCGCGGGCGGGCTGGCGGTGGGCGTGCACACCACGCAGTTCGCCATCCACGGCACCGGGCTGCTGGCTCCGGTGCTCGAACTGGCCGCCACGGTGGCGGGCGAGTACGCGCACGAGGTGGTGCTCGTGGCCGGCGCCACCGGGCCGACCGCGCAGGCGGTGGCGGAGGCCGAGCTGGCCAGGTCGCTCGGCTACCACATGGTGCTGCTCAGCCCGTACCGGGAGCTGGACGAGGACGGCCTGATCGAGCGGGCGCGGGCGGTGGGCGAGGTGCTGCCGGTGATCGGCTTCTACCTGCAGCCCGCGGTCGGCGGCCGCCACCTGTCCAGGGAGTTCTGGACGAGGCTGGCGCAGATCGAGGCCGTGGCCGGCATCAAGGCGGCGCCGTTCGACCGCTACCGCACCCTCGACGTGCTGCACGGCGTGGTGCGCGCGGGCCGGGCCGGCGAGGTCGCCCTCTACACCGGCAACGACGACCACATCCTGACCGACCTGATCACCTCGCACCGCGTGGTCGTGGACGGGCGGGAGGTGGACGTCGAGTTCGTCGGCGGGCTGCTCGGCCAGTGGGCGGTGTGGGTACGGCGGGCCGTGGAGCTGCTGGAACAGGCCAGGGCGGCGCGTTCAGGCGACGACGCGGCCGTGCGCCGGCTGCTCACCCTCGACGGGCACCTGACCGATGCGAACGCCGCCATCTTCGACTCCGCGAACGCCTTCCACGGCTGCATCCCCGGCATCCACGAGGTGCTGCGCCGGCAGGGCCTGCTGGAGGGCCGCTGGTGCCTGGACCCGGCGGAGGACCTGTCGCCCGGCCAGCTCGCCGAGATCGACCGGGTGCTGGCCGCCTATCCGGAGCTGCGCGACGACGAGTTCGTCGCGGAGAACCTCTCTCGCTGGCTCGCCTGAGCGATGGGCGGGGGCGGAGTGCCGGCGCGTCCGGCGGTGAACGGGGGCAGGGCGCCGGAGCGCCGGGCGGCAGGCGGCCGCGGGGCGCTAGAGCGTCAGGCGGTAGAGGGTCAGCGGGCGGCCGCTGGATCCGCTGGTGAGGTTGCCGGTGCGCTCGGCGAGCCCGGCCAGCTCCAGGCGGTGCAGCATGCGCCGGGCCGTGCGCTGCTGGACGGCCAGCCGGTCGGCGATCTCCCGCGTCGTCAGGGGTTCGTCGCCCGCGGCGGCCCGCGCCTCCAGGAGTTTCTCCAGCGTGGGCACCGACAGCCCGACCCGGCGGGCGATGACCGACAGGCTCTGCCGGCCCGCGGGCGTGGTGGTCACCGACTCCAGGACGATGTCGGCGTCCGCTCGCAACGACAGCACCGCGGCGACCGGGCCGATCCTGCGGGCCTTGGCCAGCGCGCGGCGCGCCAGGCTCTCCGCCTCCGCGGCGCTGCGTCCCAGGCCGAAGCCGACGCGGACCGCGTCGTTCTGGCCGGCCAGCCGGGCCAGCATGGGCAGCCCGGTGAAGCCGCCCGTGGCGTCGTGCAGCGGGCCGCGGGTCGTGACCAGCAGGTGCGTGCCGCCGCGGAAGGCGGCCAGCGTGCCGCCCAGGGCCGTGGCCTCGCGCAGCAGCCCCTCCTCGTTGGCCACCTCGATGAGCCCGAGCGCGATCTGGGCGTCCTCCTGCACCTGCCCCTCGGCGGTCAGCACGAGCTGGCGCAGCGCCACCCGTACGGAGTGCACGGACGGCACCAGGCGCAGCACGTGGCGCTCGTCGCGCAGCGCTTCGTACACGGAGCTCAGGCAGGTGATCACCGTGTGCGCGGGACTCCTGCGGTGGAAGGCGATCGCCTTCTGGGAGGTCATCCCGGGCCGGTAGGAGTGCGTGCGCAGCTCGCCGGTCGGCAGTCCGGCCTCGGTGAATGTGGCGTCGACGTCGGCGGCCGACAACGTGTCGATCGACAACATGGTGACGTCCTCGCCCTGGTGCTGGAGGCGTACGAGGGCGTTGAGCAGCGTCGCGCCGGAGTAGTCGACGAACGCGGCGGGACGGGTGAGGGCCTCGGCGTCGCGGGAGAGCATGTAGGGGACGATGCCGGTGAACAGCCAGCCCTCGACGGAGGTGGCGTGGGCCTCGACGATCGCGGGGGCCTGCGACTCATGGTCGTAGTCGAGGCGCAGGGTGCTCACGCCCGGCTGCTCCTCGCAGACGGCCGCGACGTCGTCGACCAGATCGTGCGGGCCGACGACTCCGATGACGATTCCCACGCACGCCTCCCTCTCGCTCATTTCGGTCAAGACCGCAATCATAACTGGTGAGGTGCCAGGTGAAGTTCCCGTCCATGGCAGAAGCAGACGGCCGCACCCTCGGCGACGAGGAGGTGGCCGCCGTCGAGCGGGTGATCCGTTCGGGCATGCTCAGCTCCGTCTGGGGGACCGAGGCGCGGGCGCTGGAAGGCGAGATCGCGCAGGCGTACGGCTCCCGCCATGCGATCGCGTGCAGTTCCGGCACCGCGGCCCTCCATCTGTCGGTCGTGGCGGCCGCGCCGGACCCGGGGGACGAGATCATCACGACACCGATCACGGACTTCGGAACCGTGGCCCCCATCCTGGCGCAGAACGCCGTTCCTGTCTTCGCCGACGTGGATCCGTCCGACGGAAATCTCGATCCCGGCGCGGTGGCCCGGCTCATCGGCCCGCGGACGAAGGCGATCATGGCGGTGCACCTGTTCGGGGCGCCGGCCAGGATCCACGAGTTGCGCGCGCTCGCCGACGAGCACGGCCTGGTGCTGATCGAGGACTGCGCGCAGGCCTGGCTGGCCGAGCTGCCCGGCGGCGGGCTCGCGGGGACGACGGGTCACGTGGCGTGCCTCAGCCTGCAGCAGTGGAAGCACATCACGTGCGGCGACGGCGGGCTGGCGATCACCGGCGACGACGAGCTGGCCAGGCGGATGCGGCTCTTCTCCGACAAGGGCTGGGACCGCGCGGCCGGGCGCTCGCACGCCTCCTTCGGGCTCAACTACCGCATGACCGAGCTCCAGGCCGCGGTGGCCCGCGCCCAGCTCGCCAAGCTTCCCGGCGTGGTCGCCGCGCGCCGCCGTACGGCCCTGCGGCTGATCGAGGCCCTCAAGGACCTGCCGGGGGTACGGCTGCCGCGCCCGCAGGGCCACGCGTGGTGGCTCTTCCCGATCGTGTGCCCGGACGGCGACGCTCCCGAGCTGGCGGCGCACCTGGCGGCGGCCGGGATCCCGGCGCGCGCCGGATACCTCGCGGAGCCGCTGAACAGGGCGCCGGTGTGGCGGGCGGCGGTCTACGGGACCGCCCGCTTCCCGCTCGACGGCTACTCTCCGAACCCCTGCCCGCAGGCCGAGCGCATGGTGGACCGTACGCTGCTCGTCGTCGACTGGAACGAGAACTACACGTCGGAGCACGTCGAGCTGATCGCCCAGGAAATAACGAAATTTCGGGCTCGGGGCTAGTCACGTTCATATCTCAGGCATTGACCAGGCCAAGTCCCGCTCACTAGGTTTCGGTCAGGACCGGTATTAAGCGAAAGGAAGCCGCCGATGAAGAAGGCAGCGGCAGTCGGCCTCGCGGCCGCCCTGAGCCTGGCGGCCGCCGGGTGCGGATCAAGCGGCGGCTCGGACAAGAGCTCCGTGACCCTGTGGATGTACCCCGTCATCGGGGACCAGGCGAAGAGCCAGGCGTTCTGGGGCAAGGTCGAGAAGGACTTCGAGGCCGCCAACCCCACGACCGACATCAAGATCGACCTGCAGCCCTGGGAGGGCCGTCAGGAGAAGGTCACCACGGCGCTCGTCTCGAAGAAAGGCTTCGACCTGGTCGTGCTCGGCCCCGACCAGATCCCGCAGTACGCCCAGCAGGGCACGATCGAGCCGGTCGACGACATCGTCGCCCCGGCCAAGGCCTCCTACCTGCCCAACTCGCTGACCGCCCTCACCGTCGGCGGGAAGCTCTACGGCGTCCCCATCTACCAGACGATCACCGCGCCCATCTACAACAAGAAGCTGTTCTCCGAGGCGGGCGTGGACAAGGTGCCGGAGACGCTCGACGAGCTGAAGGAGGCCGCGCCCAAGCTGGCCGCCAAGAAGGTCGCCATCCTCGACTACCCGGGCAAGCCCGAGGTGACGCTCAACCAGAGCTTCTACCCGATCCTGTGGGCCAACGGCGGCACCGTCTTCGCCGCCGACGGCAAGAGCGTCGCGTTCAACGGCCCTGAGGGTGTGGCGAGCCTGCAACTCCTGCTCGACCTGAAGGCCGCGGGCGGCCTGCCGCCGAACACCGCCAGCAAGGGCAACGACATCGAGGGCGGCCTGCTGGCAGCCGGCAAGACCGCCATGTACCACGCGGCCACCGCGGGCCAGGTCGACCAGCTCGCCACCGCCATCGGCGAGGAGAACGTCGGCATCGGCCTGCCCCTCGAAGGCACGAAGCGGGTCGCGTTCGGCATCCCCGGAGGCCTGATGGTGGCCAAGCACTCCGAGAACAAGGAGGCGGCCAAGAAGTTCGCCGCCTACCTGGCCTCGCCGGAGGTCTCCGCCGCGCTGGCCAAGGAGTCGGGCTTCTTCCCCGCGCGCACGGACGTGACCGTGCCCGGCCAGTCGGAGGCGTCCAAGGAGTTCGCCAAGTCCCTGCAGTACGCCTTCCCCGGCGACACCCACCCGAAGGCCCGGCAGGTGATGGGCGTGCTCGCCCCGCACATCCAGGCGGCGCTGCTCGGCAAGGAGGACGCGAAGACCGCGCTCGACGCGGCCGCCGAAGAGGCGAACCAGCTGCTCGGCAGCGGCGGCTGAGAGGGAAGGAACCACCTGGTGCGTCAACGCTTGCGTGACCCGGTCACCGGCCTGCTGTTCGTGCTGCCCGTACTCGTGCTCTTCCTGATCTTCCGGATCTTCCCGTCGCTGGGCGCGGCGGGAATGAGCCTGACGAACTGGAACATCGGCGGCGAGTGGGACATCATCGGCGCGGACAACTACATCCGGCTGCTCGACGACGTGAACTTCTGGCTGAGCCTGCGGGTCACCCTCGTGTACTCCGCCGTCTACGTGCCGCTCACCATGCTCGTGGCGCTCGGCACGGCGTTGCTGCTCAACCAGGTGGTCTTCATGCGCGGCCTGTTCCGCGGCATGCTCTTCCTGCCGTACGTGACCAGCTTCGTGCTCGCGGGCATCATCTGGCGCTGGATCTACGAGTTCAACGGCCTGATCAACGGCCTGCTCGCCAAGGCCGACCTCGGCCCGGTCGCCTTCCTCGAGGAGTCGGGGGTGGTCCTGCCCGCCCTGGCGGTCGTGGCGGTGTGGAAGGGCTTCGGCTACTCGATGCTGATCCTGCTGGCCGGGCTCAAGGCGATCCCGTCCTCCTACCTGGAGGCGGCCAGCATCGACGGGGCGAGCGCGTGGCAGCGCTTCCGCAGGATCACGCTGCCGCTGCTCAGGCCCGCGATCTTCTTCGTCATGGTGATCGAGACGATCAGCGCGTTCCAGACGTTCGACACGGTGTACGTGATGACCGGCGGCGGCCCGGCCAGGGCGACGTACACCCTCATCTACGGCATCTACGACCACGGCTTCCGGTCGTTCGACTTCGGCTACGCCGCCACCTGGGGCATGGTGCTGTTCGCGATCGTGCTGGTCGTGTCGCTGGTCCAGCGCCGCTTCCTGGACCGGGGGAACACATGACGACCACCACGACCTCCCGTCCCTCCGTACGGGCCGAGACCCCCGGCGCGGCGCGCAGGCGGTGGTGGCGGGGCAGGTGGCCGCTGGCCGCCCTGCTCGCGCTGCTGTCGGTGCTGACCGTCAGCCCGTTCGTGGCGATGTTCATCGTGGCGCTGTCGCCGGCGGGCCGGCCGACCGTGCCCGCGCGGTGGCCGGAATCGCTCACGCTGGACAACATCACGATGGTGTTGTCGTCGTCCGGCTTCGTCACCTGGACGATCAACTCGCTGATCTACGCCGTGGTCTCCGTGGTGATCATCCTGCTCACCTCGTCGATGGCGGGCTACGCCTTCGCCAAGAAGCGCTTCCCCGGCCGCGAGGCGATGTTCTGGACGTTCCTCGCGACCATGATGGTGCCGTTCCAGGCCACGCTCATCCCGACGTTCGTGCTGGTCAACAGCCTGGACGGGGTGGACACGTTCTGGGGGCTGATCGTGCCGACGCTGGCCAACTCGCAGGCCGTCTTCCTGATGCGGCAGTTCATCCTGGGCCTGCCGGACGAGCTGTTCGACGCCGCGAAGGTGGACGGCGCCTCCGAGTGGCGGGTGTACTGGACGATCGTGCTCCCGCTGACCAAGCCGATCCTGGCCACGCTGGGCGTGTTCGTGTTCCTGTGGCACTGGAACGACTTCCTGTGGCCGCTGGTCGTCGGGCAGAGCGACGCCACGCGCACGCTCACCGTGGGCCTGACCACGCTGCGGACCGAGGAGATGCAGCTGTCGCTGCTCATGGCGTCGGCCGCGGTGTCCGTGGTGCCGTGCCTGCTGGTGTTCTTCCTGCTGCAGCGCTACCTGGTCAACAGCATCGCGATGACGGGACTGAAATGATCGCCCTCAGCCTGGCTCCCGAGCTGCGCGAGATGTTCCTCCCGCCGCCCGTCTTCGCGCAGCTCCGGCGGCTGGCCCCGATCGGCCCGCTGGAGCGGGCGCGGGTGCTGGTCACCGGGTGGGACACCCCGCGCGTGGACGCGGAGACGCTGGCCCGCGCGCCGGAGCTGCGGCTCGTGGCGCACACGGGCGCGGCGGTGGGGTTCCTGGTCTCCGACGCGCTCTGGGAACGCGGCATCCGGGTGACCCAGACCGGAGCGGCGATGGCGCCCGCGGTGGGCGAGGTGGCGCTCACGTTCACGTTGTGCCTGCTGCACCAGGTGCACCGCTTCGACCACGGTCTGCGGTCCGGGTCGGGCTGGGCGGAGACCAGGCAGGCCGCCAGGCCCCGGCGCGAGCTGCGCGGCAGCGTGGTCGGCGTCGTGGGCGCCTCCCGCACCGGCAGGGCGTACGCGGGCCTGGTCCGGGCGCTGGGCGCTGAGCTGCTGCTCGCCGACCCGACCGTCTCCGCCGGTGAGGCGGCCGGGCTGGGCGCCACGCTGGTGGAGCTCGACGACCTGCTGACGCGCAGCGACGTCGTGGCCCTGCACGCCCCCGCCATCCCGGCGACCCGGCACCTGATCGGCCGCAGGGAGCTGGTGCTCATGCCCGACGGCGCGGCGCTGGTGAACACCGCCCGATCGTGGCTGGTCGACTCCGCCGCGCTCCTCGACGAGCTGCGCGGCGGCAGGATCGACGCGGCACTCGACGTCTTCGACGAGGAGCCCCTCCCGGCGGACAGCCCGCTGCGCGGCCTGCCGAACGTGCTGCTCACGCCCCACCAGGCGGCGGGCACCGAGGAGGCCAGGCACCGGATGGGAACGCTGACGGTCGGCGAGATCGCCAGGTTCCTCGCCGGCGAGCCGCTCCAGCACGAGATCACCCGCGAACAGCTGCGCTGGACCGCCTAGCGCTCCCGAAGAGAGGGTCTAAGCTGTGCGAATGGCCCCTATCGACCCCCGTGCGGCCGCGCTGCGCGACCGGCTGCGCGGCACCCTGATCGCCGCCGCCGCGACCCCCATGACCGGGTCGGGCGAGGTCGACCTTGACGTGGTCTCGCGCTATTTCGCCGGCCTGGTGGCCGGCGGCGCCACCGGCCTGGCCGTGCTCGCCCACACCGGCCGCGGGCCCTTCCTCGCCCCCGGCGTCCGCGCCTCCGTCATCGAGCGCGCCGCCGCCCTGAACGTCCCGGTGCTGGTCGGCGTGGGCGGCGGTCCCGAGACCTCCGACCCGGCCGAGCAGGCGCGGGTGGCCGCCGGCCTGGGCGCGGACGGCGTGCTCGTGTTCCCGTCGGAGGGCGACAGGGCCGCGTTGCACGAGGAGATGTGGCAGGCCGCCCGCCTGCCGATGGTCGCCTTCGACCTCTACACGCGGCCGTGCCCGCCGGGCGTCCTGCGGGAGATCCTGCGGCACCCCGGCGTGGCGGGGCTCAAGACCGCGCTGCTGTCCGACGCCATCGGCTGCCAGCGGGCGATCATGCTCGCCCGCGAGGCCGGCCGGCTGGCGATCACCGGGGAGGACCGCATGTTCGGGCCCTCGCTGCTGTGGGGGGCCGAGGCGGCGCTGGTGGGCATCGCGGCCGCCGCCGTCGAGGTGACGGCCGAGGTGATGCGCGCCTTCCGCGAGCCCGGCCTGCGCGCGTTCGAGCAGGCATCGGCACGCCTCGACCGGCTGGCGGCGGCCACCTTCACCGACCCCATGGAGGGGTACGTCCAGCGCATGCTCTGGCTGGCCGCCGCCGAGGGCCGCATCCCCGGCACCCACGCCCACGACCCTCACGGCCCCGGCCTGACGGAGCGCGAGCGCCTGGAACTGCAGGCCCAGGACTTCGGCCCGCCGCCGGCGCGGGAACGGGCCGGGACGATCGCCTGAGCGAGGGCGCCGCCGAGCCCGTACGGTGTCAGAGCCGGAAGAGGGCGGCGGCGTTGCGCCAGGCGATCCGCTCGGCCGTCTGCCCGGACAGGCCGGCCGCGGCGACCGCCCCGAAGGCCGACGACGGGTCGATCAGGGTCGCGTCCGTGCCGAACAGGAGCTGGGCCGGGTCCACGCCCGCCACCACCTCCGCGATGCGGCCCGCCGGGGCGTGCGACCAGCAGGGCTCCAGATAGAGGCGGTCGCAGGCGCCCGCCGCCTCGATGGCGTGCCGGAACCCGTCCGCACCCATGTGCCCGGCGATCACGCGCAGATCCGGGATGTCCAGGCAGACCTCGGCCAGGTCGAGCACCGAGGTGCCCCACGTGTGCACGAGCGCAGGGCGGCCCGTCCCGGCGACCAGCGTCAGCGCCTCGCGCAGCCGCGCCGAGCCGGCCGGCGAGCCCGTGTAGTCGGTGTGGATCTTGACGCCGACGAACCTGCCGCCCGGGAGGTACGCGCGCAGATCCGCCTCCGCCTCGCGCAGCCGGCGCGGGTTGACCGTGACGTAACCGAGCAGGCGGTCCTGGGTCTCCAGGTACGCGGCCAGGGCGCGGTTGCCCGCCGGAGCGTCGTAGATCACGGCCTCGGTGGCGGAGACGATCGCCCGGTCGATGCCGTAGCGGTCCATGGTCGCCAGGGTGGATCCGGCCACGTCCATGGTGAAGAACCACGGGCCCCAGTGGGCGTGCACGTCGATGATCACAGCGCGGGCCTCCTCGGCGTTCCGGCGAGCAGCCTCGTCGCGTTGCCGCCCGCCACCGCGGCGGTCTCCGCCGGCCCCAGGCCGCTGGTGGCCAGGCGGAGGAGGGGGACGAGGGGTTCGTAGTGGGGGGTGCGCGAGCCGTACAGCAGGCGGTCGGCCCCGATCTCCGCGGCGACGGTCTCCAGGGCGTCGGGGGAGTTGAGCAGCCGGGTGGAGGTGTGGAAGCCGGGCTCGTCCGAGGCGGCCACCAGGAAGTCGCCCAGGTGGTAGAAGTGCGTGTCGAGGAAGACCACGTCGGCCCCGAGCCCCGCGAAGGGCTGCCAGAACCTGCGCACGTCGCCGCCGGTGAGCACCACCAGGCCGAGCCGCGCCGCCCGGCGGGCGACGTGCCGGACGGACGGGAAGCCCGCTTCGACCCCCTGCTCGTCCGGGAACAGGCGGACGGCCCTGACCCCCGCCGACGCCAGCCGCTCCAGCTCGCGGGCCGCGCCGATCGGGTCGCGCAGGTCCACGGCCCCGACGGGAACGATCTCCGGGCGCGCGGCCATGGCCAGCAGCTCGTCGTTGCCCGTGCGCACGTCGAACAGGGCCGCCCGCAGGCCGGCCACGGCCGCCGCCCGGACGCGGTGCGCGGCCAGCGTCTCCAGCACGGCGCCGGGCGTGCCGGGCGGTCCGTCGCGGTCCGGGTATGCGCCGAACAGCACGTCCACGTCGAGCGTCACCTCCAGCTCGCCGACCAGCCGCCACGCGTCGAAGGGCGTGGCGGACCCAGCGTTTTCGGGCCAGTCCTCAATCGACATGCCGGTCATTATGTCATTGACGAGGAGCGGTGCTGAAGATACGGTCATGACCTTAATTAGGGCCTGCTCCGCCTCTGCGAGCGTCGTCGATCGCGCCGGGCGCGTACCGCCCGCCCTTGACCGCCGCTCCATCGCCCGGATAGTTTCGGTCTGTGCCGAAATATGTGATCGATGCGCACCGGCTCGTCGGTCCCGTGCCGTTCGACGACCTGCCGTCGGATCCCCGGGGCGAGATGGACAGGCTGGGCATCGACCGGGCCCTCGTCACCCACACGCTCAGCCTCTACTCCGACCCGGGAGCGGGCAACGAGGCCCTGCTCGCGCTCGGCGATCCCCGGCTCGTCCCCGTGCCCGTCGTGGTGCCAGGGGAGACGGAGGAGCCGCCCCCCGGCGTGCGGATGGTCAGGCTCTGCCCGGAACGCCACCGGTTCGATCTCACGGGCCCGGCCACGCTGCGCTGCCTGCCCGCCCTCGGGCTGACCGCCGCGATCGACCTCGACGAGACCTCGCCCGCCCAGCTCCGCCACCTCGCCGAGCGCCTGCCCGGCCAGCGCCTCCTCGTGCTCAACCCCGGCTACCGCAGGCTGCGCGCGCTGGGCGAGCTGATGGACGAGGCGCCGAACGTGTGGGCCGAGATCGGCACCGTCAACACCCAGGGCGGCGTCGAATGGCTGGCCGCGCGGTTCGGGGCGGAGCGGCTGGTGTTCGGCACCGGAGCGCCCGTCGCCGACGACTGCGGGCCGCGCTTCCTGCTCGACCACCTCGACCTGCCCCCCGAGGACGTCGAACGGATCGCGTCGGGGTCGCTGGAGGCGCTGCTGTGATCCTCGACGCCCACGGCCACGTGGGGACCTGGCCGGACTTCCTCATCCCGCATCCCGCCGCCGAGCACCTCGTGGCCGCGATGGACCGGATCGGCGTGACCGCGATGGGCATCAGCCACCTGCTCGCCGTCGGTCCCGACGCGGTGCGCGGCAACGCCGCCGCCCTGGAGATCGCCGAGCGCTTCCCCGGCAGGTTCGGGGTCTGGCAGGTCTACAACCCGCACCACCGCACGCCGCTCCCCGGCGAGGGAGCGCGGGGCGTGTGGGGCGTCAAGCTCCACCCCGACGTGCACCAGTGCCGCCTCGACGACCCCCTGTACGAGCCGGTCTGGCGCCGCGGCCTGCCGGTTCTCGCGCACGGCCAGACCGACTCGCCATGGAGCGACCCCGCCCAGTTCGCCACCGTCGCCGCACGCCATCCGCACGTGCCGCTGCTCATGGGGCACACGGGGCTCTGGCCGTACGGGTTCGGCCGCGCGGCCCGGCTCGTGGCCGACCGTCCCAACGTGTTCCTGGAGACGTGCGGCTCGAAGATGACCGGTCGCTGGATCGCCAGGCTGGCGGCGCTCGCAGGGCCGGAGCGGGTGCTGTTCGGCTCGGACGCGTGCTTCCTCGACCTGCGTACGGGCTACGGCCGCGTCGCGCTGGCCCCGCTCGCCGACGCCGACCGCGCTCTCGTCCAGGGCGGCAACCTGGCCCGCCTCCTCGGCCTCCCCCTGCCTGACCTGCCCGGCTCGCCCGGGTCACCCGGTTCGCCTGAGAAGGGACATCCAGCGTGACGCTCGCCATCCACGGAGGCGCCCCCGTCCGGACGGCCCCCTGGCCGGCCTGGCCGCCGCCCGCCGACCCCGCCCAGCGCGAGCTGGTCACGAAGGTGCTGGAGAGCGGCCTCTGGGGCGCCACGCAGGGCGGCTCCGTCGTCGCGGACCTGACCGCCGCGTTCGCCCGCCGCTCCGGCGTCCGGCACGGCGTCGCCGTCGCCAACGCCACGCTGGGCCTGTTCGCGGCGCTGCGCGGCCTGGGCGTCGGCAGGGGGGACGAGGTGATCGTGCCGGCGTACACGTTCGTGGCCTCGGCCACCGCGGTGCTGCTGGCCGGAGCCACCCCCGTGATCGCCGACGTCGACCCCGTGGACCTGCACCTGTCCCCGGCCGCGGTGCGCGACGCGCTGACCGGCAGGACGGCCGCGATCATGCCCGTCCACCTCGCGGGCAGCCCCGCCGACATGGACGCGCTGAACGACCTGGCCGCCCGCCACGGCCTCGCGGTCGTCGAGGACGCCGCCCAGGCGCACGGCGCCACGTACAAGGACCGTCCGGTCGGCGGCCTGGGTGACGCCGGCGTCTACAGCTTCCAGGCGAGCAAGGCGATGACCGCGGGTGAGGGCGGCCTGATCGTCTGCCGCGACGAGGCCGTGCACGAGCGCGTCTGGTCGGTCTGCAATCTCGGGCGCGCGCTGGGCGGGCAGTGGTACGGTCACCCGTCCGTCGGCTGGAACCTGCGCCTGACCGAACTCCAGGCGGCGCTGCTGCTGCCCTGGCTGGACCGGCTCGACGAGGAGATCGACCGCAGGAACGCCTTCTGCGCCGCTCTCGGGCGCGAGCTGGCCGGCGTCCCCGGGGCCGACGTGGTGCCCGCGACGGAGGGCACCACCCGCGACTCGCGCCACCTCCTCATGGTGCGCCTCGACTCCGGCGTGGACCGCGCGTTCCTGCTGGGGGCCATGGCGGCCGAAGGCGTGCCGCTGGACGCCGGCTACCCGCCGCTCGGCACCATGTCCGCGCTCACCGGCGAGGGCGCCCGCGCCGAGCCGTGCCCCGCCGCCGCCGAGGCGTCGGACACCGTGGTGTGGGTGCGCCAGTCGATGCTCATGGAGGCGCCGGCCGCCGCGGCCGACATCGCCGAGGCCCTCGCGAAGGTGCTGGGCCACGAAAGCGCCACCGTGAATTAGTTCCTTATCCGTAATCCAGGTATTGACGACATAACAGCGTCTCTCTAGGTTTCGGTCATGACCTTAATTAGACGAATGCTGACCGCCGCGCTGGCGGCCGTCCTCGTGCCACTGGCCGCGGCCGCCCCCGCGGGCGCGGCGGAGCGCCGGGTGGAGGACCTGGGCGTGCCCTTGGAGGACGTGCTGCTGCTCGGCGGCGTCGCGGCGCCGGGCCCGGGCGGCGAGACCGTGCTCTGGGGCGCCTCCTCCGGCAGCCCCGCCCACCTCAACGCCGTCGACCCGGCCACCGGGGCCGAGGTGGCCAGGTACGACCTGCCGGGCGCCGAAGGCGCATGGGCCGTGACCGCCACGGCCGACGGCAGCGTCTACGCCGGCACGTACGGTGACGGGCGGCTCTACCGCTGGACGGACCAGGGCGGTGTGCAGGACCTCGGCCGGCCCCTGCCCTCGGAGAACTTCATCTGGGCCGTGGCGGCCGGCGAGGGCGCCACCGTCTACGGCGGCACCTACCCCGGTGGCCGCCTGTTCGCCTACGACCCCGAGACCGGCGTACGCGACTACGGCAGGCTCTCGCCCGAACACGACTACGTCCGCAGCGTCTCCTACGCCGGCGGGAAGATCTACGCCGGCACCGAGGACCCGGCCGCGCTCTTCGAGATCGACGCCGCTTCCGGCACGTCCAGGCAACTCCCCCTTCCCGACGGCCTCGACCCGGCGGGCAAGTGGGCCTACGACGTGGACGTCGCCGCCGGCCACCTCTACGTCCGCTTCGGCAGCGCCTTCCCCGGCCCGCTGCACGTGTGGGACATCGCCGCCGGCCGCTGGACCGACACCCTCGACCCCGCCCACGGCCTGGACGTCTCGCCGCCCGACGCCGACGGCGCGGTCTACCTCGTCAAGGACGCCGAACTCGTCCGCTACGACCCGAAGACGAAGGAGACGACCGGCACGGGCATGCCGTTCACGGGCCGCGTCGCCAACACCCGGGGCATCGGCTGGGCCGAGCTGGGCCTGCCGGACTACCCGGGCAAGAGCGTCGTGGGCCTGCTCTGGCGCGGGCTGATGTTCCGCTACAACCCGCAGACCGGCGCGACGTCGTTCGTGGAGACGCAGGTCAAGGGCGAACCGATCGACGTGACCGCGCTCTCGGAAGGCCCCGACGGCCGCATGTACGCCGGCGGTTTCCTCAACGGCGGTTTCGCCGCCCTGGACCCGAAGACGGGCGAGCGCGCCGAGTTCCACACGTTCTCGCAGAGCGAGGACATGGCCACGCACGACGGGAAGCTCTACGTCGGCGCCTACCCTGACGCCAGGGTCTACGCCTACGATCCGAAGCTGCCGTGGAACAGCCCCGAGTACTCGCCGAGCCCCGTGCCCGGCCCGGCGGACAACCCGGCACGCCTGTTCGACCTGTCCGCGGACAAGCAGATCAGGCCGCGGGCGCTGGCGTCGGCCGGCCGCTACCTCGCCGCGGGCACCATGCCCGACCTCGGCCACCTGGGCGGCGTGCTGGCCGTCTGGGACCCGGAGACCGGCAAGCTCAAGCACTCCCAGCGCGACGTGATCAAGGATCAGAGCATCGTCTCCCTCGCCTACCGCGACGGCGTGCTCTACGGCGGCACCTCCATCTACAGCGGCCAGTCGGCCACGCCGCCGACCCAGCCGGAGGCCAAGCTCTTCGCCTGGTCGGTGAAGGACGACCGGCTGCTGTGGGAGATCGTCCCCGCGCCGGGCAAGCCGGCCGTCCCCGCGCTGGCGTTCGACGATCGAGGCAGGCTGTGGGGGATCGCCGGCGGCGAGGTGTTCGCCGTCAACACGGCCGCCCGCAAGGTGGTCCAGCGGGTCACGCTGTCGGGCAGCGAGAGCGCGAGCGGGCAGCTCTCCTTCAACCGGCGTGACCGCACGCTGTACGGCGCCCACGCCGGCCAGTACGTCTTCTCGCTCGACCCGCGCACCGGCCGGCACACCCAGCTGAAGCAGGGACCCGTGCACCAGCTCGCGGTGCACGGGTCGGGCGACGTCTACTTCGCCGAGGGCCCGCGCCTGTTCCGGCTCACGGGTCAGCAGACGCGGTAGGTGGAGAAGTTCTCGAAGCGCGACAGGTAGAGGTGCCCGTCAGGGCCGAGGAGGAGGTTCGAGATCGGGCGGGCGATGAGCGTGAAAGCCATCGTCCCCGGATCGATCCGGTACGCCTTCCCCTGCACCTTGCCCCAGAGGAAGCCCTTGTGGAACACGAGGTTGGTGTCGAGCCAGACCTGCGTGACGGTGTCCCACGGGTAGGTCTGGTGCTTGACGGTCCTGACGGTCCGCCCGGTGGCCGGGTCCAGCTCGAACAGCGCGTCCGGCGTCAGCCCCCACAACCGGCCGGCGTCGTCGAAGGTGATCGAGCCGAGAGCCAGGTCACCGGGCACCGGGACGCGTCGCCACTTGAGCGAGTCGGTGGCGATGTCGTACGCGAACGCCACCCCCTCGCCCTGAGGAGCGCTGGTGCCGCCGAAGCCCGAGGTGGCGCCGTAGACGACGCCGTCCCGGTAGGCCAGGCCGATGACGCTGTGACCGGGGATGATGTTCCTCTTGATCACCGTACGGCCGGTGGCGGGGTCGAGCAGGCCGAGCGCGCCGCCGAGCGTGCCCGACTTGGGCACGGTGCCGAACGCCAGCCAGTCGCCCGCGGAGATCATCGCGAAGGGGCGGTCCTGCTCCTGGGCGCCGAGGTCGAGCAGGAGCCTGGGCGCGCTCCCGTCGAACTCGTAGATCCGGGCGCCCGGGTAGACGCCCAGGTAGAGCTTGCCCTTGTGGGAGACGATGCCCTCGCTCTGGCCGACGTCGGGCCAGCTGCGCGTCTCGCCGGTGGCGGGGTCGTAGGCGGCCAGGCCGCCGGTGAAGAAGCCGCCCGCGTAGACGTGGCCGTCGGGGCCCGCGCCGAGGGAGCGGATGCTGACGGGCTGGCCGGTCAGGGTGCCGTCGAGCAGCCTGCCCTGGCCGGTCCTGCGGTCGAAGTGCCAGATGCGGCCGGTGGAGCTGGTGCCGACGAGGGTGTGCCCGAGCCAGCCGAGCGTGCGGGCGGCGCCCCCGCCGTGGTCGGTGAAACCGAGTTTGGTGATCTTCTCGGTCTTGAGGTCGTACCTGACGAGTTCGCCGCCCTGGAACAGGTACAGGTCGTGGCCGAGCCGGCCGCCGCCGACGGTGAGGCTGCCGACGTCCTCCACCACGTCCTTCCACACGTTCTCGCGCAGGTCGTACACGCCCATGAGGGCGGCGCCGGCGGAGGTGACGAAGCGCACCAGCAGGTGGCGGCCGGTCACGGCCACGTCGTAGGCGTAGCCCGCGCCCTCGACGGGCGGCTCGATGACGCGCTCGACCGTCCCGCCGGAGCCGACCACCGCGACCTTCATGCTCTCCGCGCCGACGCCGGCGTACACGGTGCCGTCGGGGCCGACGGCGAGGTCTCTGACGAACTGCTCGCCGGGGACGGGGCTGCCCAGGTCGGTGGTGGTGCCGTTCGCGGTGTCGTGGCGGAAGAGCCTGCCCGTGGGCGAGGTGCCGCCGTAGACGGCGGACCCGTCGGGGCTGGCGGCGACGGTCCAGACGAACGTCTCGGTCGCGACGGGGATGCCGAGCTCGCTCACCCGGTCGGAATCCGGCTCGTAGCGGAAGAGCCGGCCCATCGCGCCGGCGGTGGCGTTGTAGCTGCCGACGTAGACCGAGTGGTCGGGGGCCACGGTGACGGCCCAGGAGCCGAGCGCCAGCGGCAGCGGCCGCTCGTCGATCAGGCGGCCGTCGCGGGCGTCCCTGATGCCGAGCAGCGCGGGGCCGGAGGCGCTGGAGGTGACGGAGTAGACGCGCGGGCCCTGGGGGTGATCGGCGTCGAGCGCGGTGCCGGCGGTGGTGGCGCCGGTCAGGGGAAGCGGGTCGAGGGTGTGGAAGCCGCACTCCGTCGGAGGGGCTGCCGCGGTATCGGCCTGGGCCGGAGACGAGAGGGATAAGGCGACAAGAAGCAGTGCCACGATGGTACGCACGTACGGCCTCCCTGGGATCTAATAACGGTCTCGACCGTAATTTGGCCGATGGCTCCGTGGCAAGATGGCGGGCGTGGGCCCTTCAGTGATCATCGCCGTCCGGCACGGGGAGAGCGAGGCCAACCTCGCCTACCGGCGGGCCGGCGACACGCCGCTGGTCTACGAGCGGGGCGACGACGAGGTGACGCTGACGGAGCAGGGCAGGGCGCAGGCCGCCGCCCTCGGGCGGCTGCTGGCCGCACTGCCCGCGGGCGAGGCGCCCGAGCTGGTGTGGTGCTCGCCCTATGTGCGCGCCCTCGACACGTGGCGGATCGCGCGGGCGACCTGGGGGATCCACCCGCTCCCCGTCACCGTGGACGAACGGCTCAGAGACCAGGAGATGGGCGAGTTCGCCCGCTACAACCCCGCCGCGGTCAGGCAGCGGTTCCCCGGCGAGCCGGAGCGGCGGGAGGCGGAGGGCGCCTGGGCCTACCGCCCGCCTGGGGGCGAGTCGCTGGCCGACGTCGTGGCCCGGCTGCGTGACCTCCTCGCCGGCCTGCCGCGGCGGGCCGACGGCCGGCCGGTGCTGATCGTCGCCCACGACTCCGTGGTGCTGGGGCTGCGCCACGTCATCGCCGGCGGACCCGACGCGGAGCTCGCGGCCGTGCTGGAGTTCGCGCCGGTGCTCAACGCCTCCGTGTCGGTCTGGCGCACCGGCGGCGGCCGCTTCGAGCTCGTCCGCTTCAACGACGTCGGCCACCTCGGCCCCTGACCTCCCGGGGCTCGCCCGCCGCGACGGGCCCGCCCGTCCCGGCCCGTGGCCTCACCCCGTCCGGACGATCAGGTCGGCGCGTTGCCGCGTCCGGTCCTCGGCGAACCACGCGCGCTCGGCCACGAACCACGTCCGCCACCGCGGCTCCAGCTCGGGGCCGTCCCGCTCCAGGACGCGTGCCAGGCGCACCGCCTCGGGCGCCTCCACCCAGACGGTGTACGCCAGCAGCTCCGCCACCGAGGCCCTGGCCGTGCCGACCCCCTCGATGATGAGCGCCGGCGCGACGGGCACGGTCACCTGTTCGGCGTATTCGCCGCGCACCCAGTCATACCTGTGAAAACGTCCCGGACGGCCGTGCCGCAACGGATCGATCACCTGCGACTCCAGCGCGTGGAACCAGCCGCCGGGCCTGTCCCACGGCACGGGGAAGTCGTCGCTGTGGATCACCTGGCACCCGAGATCCGCGGAGAGCCGCCGCGCGAACGTCGTCTTGCCCGCCCCCGCGGGCCCGTCGACGGCCACCAGGCGTACAGGGCCGCACGACGGGGGCAGCCTTCCGATGGCAGCGACCGGCGGATTCATCGGACCAGGGTAGAGGAGAAGGGGCCCTCGCCTGAGAGAATGTTCTTTCGCCCCTGGATCGCACGTAGGAGGTTGATCTTGCTCGGACCCCTCGGCGGCATCGTCGTACTGGATCTTTCCAGGGCCCTGGCCGGGCCGCACGCCGCGCAGATGCTGGGTGACCTGGGCGCCAGGGTGATCAAGGTCGAGCATCCGGACGGCGGTGACGAGTCCCGGGGCTGGGGACCGCCGTTCGCCGGGCCGGATCACGACGTTTCGACCTACTTCCTGGCGGCCAACCGCAACAAGCAGTCCATCACCGTCGACATGAAGTCCGCGGAGGGCAAGGAGCTCATCGAGCGCCTCGTCCGCCAGAGCGACGTCCTCGTGGAGAACTTCCGCACCGGCGTGCTCGACCGCCTCGGCTTCTCCGTCGAGCGCCTCCACCAGCTCAACCCGCGCCTCGTCATCCTGTCCATCACCGGGTTCGGCCACGACGGCCCTGAAGGCGGCCGCCCCGGCTACGACCAGATCGCCCAGGGCGAGGCCGGCCTGATGTCGCTGACCGGCCCCTCACCCGACGAGCCCTACCGCGTCGGCGCGTCGATCGCCGACCTGCTGGCCGGCATCCACGGCGCCTACGGCGTGGCCGGCGCACTCTACGAGCGCGAGCGCACCGGCAAGGGCCGGGTCGTGCGCACGTCGCTGCTGGCCGCCGTCACCGGCGTGCACGCCTACCACGGCACCGCCTGGACGGTCGGCGGCAAGGTGCCCGGCGCCGGCGGCAACCACCACGCCTCCATCGCCCCCTACGGCGCCTTCCGCTGCGCCGACGGCATGTTGCAGATCGCCGCGGCCAACGACGGCCAGTGGAGGAAGGTCGCCGCCCTGCTCGGCATCGACCCCGCCGATCCGCGCTACGCCACCAACAGGGAGCGGTTCGCCCACCGCGACGAGTTGATCGCCGACATGGAGCGAGCCCTGGCCGCCGACGACCGCGCCCACTGGCTGGCCAGGCTGGCCGAGGCCGGTGTGCCCGCGGGCGCGATCAGGTCGATCGACGAGGTCTACGCCTGGGAGCAGACCCGCTCGCAGGGCCTGGTCGTCGAGGTGGAGCACCCGGTGCTCGGGAAGATCGAGCTGCCGGGGCCGCCGCTGCGCTTCGACGGGCTCACCGGGGCCGAGCACAGCGCGCCGCCCGCGCTCGGCCAGGACAACGACGCCGTGCTCGCCTGGCTGGAGGCGCGCGAACAATGATCCGCCACCCGCGGCACCGGACGGCGCTCTCATGCGTCACCATTGCAAGGATGTCCGACTTCTAGGGAGTGATAGTGAGCCGTCCGGACGCGCGCACACTGATCGACACGGTCCTCGACAAGGACTCGTGGACATCGTGGGACGCGCCGCCAGCCGACCCGGCGCCGCCCGGCTCCTCCTACGCCGACGAGCTGGCCGCGGCCCGCGCCAAGTCCGGCTACGACGAGGCGATGATCACCGGCGAAGGGCGGCTCGACGGGCGCAGGGTCGCCATCGCGGCCTGCGAGTTCTCGTTCATGGCGGGCTCGATCGGGGTGGCGGCGGCCGAGCGGTTCGTGAGCGCAGTCGAGCGGGCCACGCGCGAGGGGCTGCCGCTGCTGTCCGCGCCGGCCTCGGGCGGCACGCGGATGCAGGAGGGCGCGCTCGCGTTCGTGCAGATGGTGAAGATCACCGCCGCGATCCAGGCACACCGCGCCGCCGGCCTGCCCTACCTGGTCTACCTGCGGCATCCGACGACCGGCGGGGTCTTCGCGTCCTGGGCGTCGCTGGGGCACGTCGCGGCGGCCGAGCCGGAGGCGCTGATCGGGTTCATGGGGCCGAGGGTGTTCGAGTCGCTGCACGGCTACCCCTTTCCCGAGGGCGTGCAGGTGTCGGAGAACCTGCACCGCAAGGGGCTGCTCGACGCGGTGGTGTCGGCCGGGGAAGCGCGCGATGTCGCGATCAAGGCGCTCGCCGTGCTCGCCGCCGACAGGTCCGCCGTCGTGGCCGGCGATCCCCCCGAGGAGGATCTGCGGCCCGTGGAGGCGTGGGAGGCGATCACCCGCTCGCGCCGCGACGACCGGCCGGGCGTGCGCACGCTGCTCAAGCTGGCCGCCACCGACGTGACCCCGCTCAGCGGCACCGGCGAGGGCGAGAACGAACCGGGGCTGCTGCTGGCGCTGGCCAAGTTCGGCACCGCGCCGGCGGTGGTGCTCGGCCAGGACCGGCGCTTCCAGCGCGCCAACTCGCCGCTGGGCCCGGCCGGGCTCCGCGCGGCCAGGCGCGGCATGCGGCTGGCGGCCGAGCTGGACCTGCCCCTGGTGACCGTCGTCGACACCGCGGGCGCCGACCTGTCGAAGTCGGCAGAGGAAGGCGGCCTGGCGGCCGAGATCGCCCGCTGCCTGGCCGAGCTGGTCATGCTCGACGCGCCCACCGTGTGCCTGCTGCTCGGCGAGGGCGCGGGCGGGGCGGCGCTGGCGCTGCTGCCCGCCGACCGGGTGCTCTGCGCGCAGCACGCCTGGCTGTCGCCGCTGCCGCCAGAGGGGGCCTCCGCCATCCTCTACCGCTCGGTCGACTTCGCCCCCGAGATCGCCCAGGCCCAGCACATCCGCGCCACCGACCTGCGGCGCGACGGCATCGTCGACCGGGTCATCCCCGAGGTGCCCGACGCCGCGTACGAGCCGCGCAACTTCTGCGAACGGGTGGGGCGGGCGCTTGAGCACGAGATCGCGCTGCTGCTGCGGGCGGCCCCCGCCGACCGGCTCGCCGCCCGCCAGGCCCGCTACCGCAACCTCGGCAACCCCGCCGGCTGGGGACCGGTCAAGCCGCCGGGTGGCCCGGAGGCGTGACCCCGCCGGGGCCCCGGCCGGTCAGGGCTCCCGCTTACGGCACCGGGACGCGCTCGACGCGGATCGAGAAGACCTCCTCGCGGGGCACCACGACCTCGTAGGCGCCGTGGTCGACCATCCAGTAGCCCAGTGCCTCCGCCTTCATCCCGCTGTGCCCGGTGTAGGCGATGTGCAGGCCGTCGTCGTCCTCGTCGAGCACGATGCACGGCTCGCCGCCGAACGCTCCCACCGTGCGGATCAGCACCAGCCACTCCAGCTGCGCCCTGGGCACGACCCGCCGCCAGTAGCCGGAGGCCGGCTCGAACCCCTCCAGCTCCGTCTCGCTGAACAACACCACCTGGTCGCTGTCGGGGCCGAGGGCGGCGGGCAGGGTGCGCTCGCCGAAACGGGCCACGAACCCGGAGGCGATCGGCACGATCTCGTCGCTCATGCGGAGGGCCGCCAGGTCAGCCCGTCGTAGTGGGCGAAGGTCCGCTCGCCCTCAGCGGTGACGCGGATGATCTCCGCCCCGGCCGGGATCGGCATCGGAACGGTGTGGAACTGCGGCACCACGTGCTCCGACGAGGTCGTGAACCCGTTGCCGGCGAACGGCGGGGCGTCGCTCCAGTCGCCGCCCATGTGCGGCCCGTACGGCACCGCGTAGGTGTCGATGTCGCGGGCGAACCAGCGCATGACATAGATCTCGGGCACTTCGGCGAACAGCTCCGATCCATCGAACGACAGGTCGAGCCCGTGGTAGAGCGCCTCCGGCGTGGCCAACCTGACGCAATCCTGCACCCGGTAGACGTAGCCGGAGATGACCGTGCGCTTGCCCGACAGATATGGCACGAGCAGACGCGGCGGGACAACCTTCTGCATCTGCGTTCCGCTCACGCTTCTACTTTACGATCTGTTGAACCCGGAGCATCCGATGTTCCAGGCACGGCAAGGTGGCGCGGGCGGCCGCGGTCTGCTCGTGGTCGACCTCCACGACCTGCACACCCGGTGCGGTGCCGAGGTCGGCGCGCACCACGCCCAGCGGGTCGACCAGCATGCTGCGGCCCACACCGTAGCCGTCGGACGCCTCGGCCGGGTTGGGCGCCTGGCCGATGGCCGCGGTCCACATGGTGTTCTCCAGCGCCCGAGCTCTCACCAGGGTCACCCAGTGGTCCTCCTTGAGCGGCCCCGAGCCCCAGGCCGCGATCACCGCGAACAGCTCGGCGCCCTGGTCGACCAGCGCCCTGGCCAGCTCGGGGAAGCGGACGTCGTAGCAGGTGATCAGCCCGACCCGCACCCCGGCCAGCTCGACGACCACCGGCTCGGCGCCCGGTTCGACCAGGTCGGACTCCTTCGCCCCGAACGAGTCGAACAGATGGATCTTCCGGTACGCCGCCCGCACCGTGCCCTGGGCGTCGATGGCCACGGCCGTGTTGTGCACGCGCTGGTCGCCCGGCTCGAACACGCCGGCGATCACCGCGAGACCGTGCTCCTTGGCGGCCTCGGCCAGGCCGGACACGAACGGCCCGTCGAGGGGCTCGGCCAAGCTCGTGATGCGCCTGCCGTAGCGGGTGAGCGTGGCCTCGGGGAAGATCGCGAGGTCGGCGCCCTCGGCTCGGGCGAGCGCCTGCCGCGCTCTCTCGAGGTTGGCCGGCGGGTCAGGAGAGACCGGGATCTGGCAGAGGGCGATTCTGGTCACGGCCAGACTCTAGCCGGTTGGGGACCCGCCGAAACCACGTGAGGCAGCGCCAGATCCATTCGAGCGGGCCGTACCTGAACCTCGCCAGCCACCACCTGCTCAGCAGCACCTGCGCGGCCACGGTCACCACCGTCAGAGCCACCACCGACCAGCGGGTCCTGTCGGCGTCGACCAGCGGGCCCGCCAGCATGACGATCGCGGTGCCCGAGACGTAGTTGGTCAGCGCCATCCGGCCCAGCGGCTCCAGCAAAG
This sequence comes from Nonomuraea sp. KM88, assembly GCF_052245635.1. Lineage (NCBI taxonomy): Bacteria > Bacillati > Actinomycetota > Actinomycetes > Streptosporangiales > Streptosporangiaceae > Nonomuraea > Nonomuraea sp. KM88. Next base: position 578,985 of record NZ_JBQQCC010000002.1, read on the forward strand.
CACCCGACCACGGCCGCAGCGCGAGCAGCAGCCCCAGCGAGTACGCCGCCGCGCCCGCCAGCGCGGCCACGCTGTAGATGCTCCAGGCGTTCGTGGACGACCACGCGGCCGTCAGCAGCGCGGTGGCCGCCACGGCGACCGCGAACGACGGCAGCAGCAGCCACCTGGGCGGACGCAACTGCCACAGCGCCATGCCGACCAGGAACAGGCCGGGGATCAGCAGCGGCCCGCCGCCGACGGCCACCCCCCACCCGACGACCGCCAGCCCGAGCACCAGCACCGGCAGGCCGGGCGCCAGGAACGAGGCGGGCAGCAGCACCACCGCGCCGTAGAAGGCGTAGTCGGTCAGCACCTCGCCCTCGTAGAAGGTGTGCTGCACGAGCCCGAAGCAGAACAGCCAGAACAGCCTGCTCAGCAGCGCCCACCGGCTGTTGCCGCGCAGGAACAGCAGGAAGCTGATGCCGAACAACAACGAGAAGATGGGGTAGAACCGGCTCTGGAACAGCGCCTCGACGGTCCAGTCGACGCCGGTCTGCTGCTTCGTGGTGTGCTGCCAGGTGTTGACCAGCATGATCCCGCCCACCGCGAAGCCACGGAGAGCGTCGAGCTCACGGATGCGCGTCACAGGAACCAGGTGAACCACCATATGAGGAATCCGGCGCCGATGGCGGTCGCGGCGATCTGGGGCCACCTGCGGTCGCGCAGCAGCGCCGCGGCCGTCAGCACGGCCGACGCCACCGCGATCGACGTGTACGGGCCGGTGGTGCCGGGGACGCCGACGGCCAGGGCGGAGCAGTTCGTGCCGGCCAGGGTGTGCGCGGACTGGGCCATGAGCCCGGTGAAGGCCACGCCGGCCAGGCCGGCGAAGGCCGCGGGCGCCCGGCCTCGCAGCGCCCCGGAGACGAGCTGGACCAGCGAGGCGAGTGCGAACGCCGCGAAGGGCGCGGCCAGCCAGGGGGAGCGGGAGATCAGGTAAGGGGCCGCGGTGACGTGCAGGTCGCCCGGCCGGGTGGCGGCGGTGGGGGCCACGCAGGGAGCGGCCGGCGCCGTGGCCGGGCCGGCGACGAACGCGGCGATCTTCCCTCGGGCGCAGGCGCTGGTGAGGAAGACGGCGTGGGAGGCGCCGGCGAACTCCTCGAAGCGGGCGTCCGGCAGGGCCTGCGCGGCGGACCTGGCGGTCGCCGCGGGGGCGGCGGGGTCGTACCGGCCGCCCAGGACGTAGACGGGAGCCGAGGGGGTGGCGTTCACGGGCTCTGACCTGGGCACCTGCCAAGCATCGCATACCGCTTTGTCTGCATTTATGGTGAAAAGTCGTGATTCTGGGGTGAAGGTGTTGAACGGGACCTCGTCCTGGCACTGCACCGCGTGATACAGCCCCCACACGCGCGCCGCCAGCCGCTCGCCCGCGGCGTCCACCAGCGGCCGCAGCAGCTCGTCACGCCCCTCGGCGAGCCCGCCGACCAGCGCGGGCGCCACCGCGGCCAGGTCCGCCTCGCGCAGCGCCCCTGACATGATCGCGGCCAGGTCGTCACCGGTCACGTGGGCCGTGAACGCCCTGCCGAGCACCGGATCCGTCGTGGGCACCCGCGCCGGCGAGGCGTTCAGCCTGGCCCGCACGGCCGCGAACCGCTCCCCGACCCCCAGCGCGGCGAGCGCGCCGCCGAGGTCGCGATCGGCGCCGTCGTAGCGGCGGGCGCCCGGAGGAAGGAACGAGTCCAGCACCACCGACCGCACGCCGCCCGGGTCGGCCGCGGCCACGCCGAGCATGACCCTGGTCGAAGAGCCGACCCCGAACAGGTGCCACGCGTCGTACCCCAGCTTCTCGCGCAGGGCGACCACGTCGGCCGCGATCTCCCGCGTGCGGTACCCCCGCAGGTCGACGCCCTCCTCCCGGAGCCGGTCGCGGCACCGTACGGCCGCCGCGACGATGTCGGCGGCCACGTCGGCGGGCAGGTCGGCGGCCACGTCGGCGGCCCTGTCAGCAGCCTTGTCGGCGGGCACGTCGGCGGGCAGGTCGGCGCTCCTGTCGGCAACGGGCCGCCGCAGCTGCCCGAGCAGCGCCTGCGCGGTCTCCGGGCAGCCCAGCGACGGCTCGGAGTGCCGGCCGCCGCGCTGTTCGACCGTCACCACGTCGCGATCGGGGAACATCGCGCTCAGCACGGACATCGCGTCCATCGAGGCCGGCCCCGGCCCGCCGCCCATGAAGACCACCGGATCCGCTTCGCGGTCACCGGAGCCCGCCACGCGCACGGCGTACGCCACCTTGACCGTCCGCCCGTTCGTGTCCCTCCGCTCGGGGACCTCCAGGAAACCGCAGGTCGTGCCCGGCGGCATGGCCACCGGGCACGGATGCCGCGCGGCCGTGCCGGAATGCGCGCCGGGGTTGCCGGTGGGGCTCACGGTGGGGCTCACGGTGGGGCTCATGGCGGGAGCGGCGGTGTTCATGGCGGGGGGCGCCGTGAGGGCGAGGGCGAGCACGACCCGAGAGATCACGGCACGAGACTAATAGTGTGGGCACGTGACCGAACCACTTGTTTCCAGGATGCGCGCCTTCGGCACGACGATTTTCGCGGAGATGAGCGCGCTGGCCGTGCAGACCGGGTCGATCAACCTCGGCCAGGGCTTCCCCGACACCGACGGGCCCGCCGCGATGCTCGACCGCGCGGTCGAGGCGATCGGCTCGGGCGCCAACCAGTACCCGCCGGGACCCGGCGTGCTCGACCTGCGGCAGGCGATCTCCGAGCACCGCTCGGCCCACTACGACCTCTCCTACGACCCGGCGGGCGAGATCCTCGTCACGGTGGGCGCCACCGAGGCGGTCGCGGCGAGCGTGCTGGCGCTGTGCGAGCCGGGCGACGAAGTGATCGCGTTCGAGCCCTACTACGACTCCTACGCCGCCTCGATCGCGCTGGCCCAGGCCCGGCTGGTGGCCGTGACCATGCGGCCGGAGGCGGGCCGCTTCACGTTCGACCCCGACGAGCTGCGCGCCGCCGTCACGCCGCGCACCAGGGCCATCCTGGTCAATTCGCCGCACAACCCCACCGGCACGGTGTTCACCAGGGAAGAGCTGACCGTCATCGCGGAGCTGTGCCAGGAGCGCGGGCTGATCGCCGTCACGGACGAGGTCTACGAGCACCTCTCCTTCGACGAGGTCGAGCACATCCCCCTCGCCACGCTGCCCGGCATGCGGGAGCGCACAGTGATGATCTCGTCGGCGGGCAAGACGTTCTCGGTCACCGGCTGGAAGACCGGCTGGGTGTGCGCGCCGCCCGCCCTGGTCACGGCGGTGCAGACGGTCAAGCAGTTCCTCACGTTCACGGCGAGCGCCCCGTGGCAGCTGGCGGTGGCGTACGCGCTGCGGCACGAGTTGGAGTGGGTGGCCGCGCTCCGGGCCGGTCTCCAGGACAAGCGCGACCGGCTCATGGAGGGGCTGACGGCCGCGGGCTTCTCCGTGCTCAAGCCCGCCGGCACCTACTTCGTGCAGACCGACATCCGGCCGCTGGGCTTCGAGGACGGCCTGGAGCTGACCCGCCGGCTGCCCGGCCTGGCCGGGGTGGTGGCGATCCCGACCCAGGTCTTCTACGACCATCCCGAACGCGGGCGGCACTTCGTACGGTTCGCCTTCTGCAAGAAGGACGAGGTCATCGATGAGGCGGTGACCCGGCTCAAGCGCCTGTCGGCCTGACCCGTGCCGGCGGGCGCGGTCCCGTCGGCACGGAGAGCGTCCTGCCGCGCAGCCGCACCGTCCCGTCGTGGCGGGCGGTCACCTGCGGTGGGCGTTGCCGCCGCTCGGCTCGTCCAGCGGGGTCAGCGCGGCCGTCGCCTCCTCGTTCTCCATCCCGGTCGCCTGGAGCAGGTCGACCACCACCGAGCGCAGCTGCGCGATGATGACGTGCGCCGAGAACCCCAGCTGCGGGGGCCGTTCCCGGGCCGCGACGGCGAGCAGGGCCTGCCGCGCCAGCGTCGGCTCGCGGCCCGCCCCCAGCTCCAGCTGCAGCAGCAGCGCCGCCTCCGACACCTCCCGCATGGCCTCGGCCAGCGCGGCCGGGGGAGGGCTGACCTCTCCGAGCGAGGCCAGCGTGCGCCTGATCAGCACGCGTGCGTTCCGCAGCGCGAGGTCCACCGGCATGGCCGCGGTCTCGTAGCGGGCCAGCCGGGCCCGCCGATGCCAGTGCACCGGCGAGATCATGGCGATCTCCTTGCTCGTCTCCAGCGCCGCCTCGAACTCCTCGACCGCTCCCTGCGTGTTGCGGGCCTCCTCCAGCGCCTCGGCGGCCAGCTCCACGTCCCGCTTCTCGATCGCCGCAGCGGCCTGCTCCAGCACCGTCGACAGCGCGTCCAGCACCCCGGACAGGTGTTTCGCGGCGATCATGAACGGGCTGGCGGGCAGCAGCGCGACCGCCGCGATCCCGATGATGCCGCCGGTGAGCGCGTCGGCCATCCGGTCCAGGCCGCCCACGTCCTCGCCAGGCACCAGGGTGGCCACCAGCACGGCCGACGAGCCGGCCTGCGCGACGAAGAGCGCTCCGCTGTTGAGCAGCACCGCCACGGCCATCGCCAGCCCCACCACGAGCGCGAGCTGCCAGGCGCCCGAGCCGATCCAGGCCACCAGCAGGTCGCCCACGCCGACGCCGAGGCTGACCCCGACGACCAGTTCGATCACCCGGCGCAGACGCTGCCCAAGCCCCACGCCGACGCAGATGAGCACGGAGATCGGTGCGAAGATCGGCCGCGGGTGGCCGAGCAGCTCGATGGCGGCGAGCCAGGCGAGCGCGGCGCCGACCGCGCACTGTGCGATGGACGGCGCCATCAGGCCGAACGTGCCCAGCCGTTCCTTCACATGATCGCTGAGCCTCGTTCGCACCACTCCACCTTGGCGGATCTCCGGCACAATGTCACGTTTGCCCCGGCCAGGTGTGTTTAGTCGGGAGCTGGTTCGACGATCGGGAGGGCGCCGCCGACCCGTTCAGGCGTTCGGCGATCCGGCAGCCGCCGGCGACCCGTCCAGGAAGTCGTCCACCACCCGCAGGAACGCGCGGCGCGCGTTGACGTGGACGAGGTGGCCGGCCTCGATCGTGACCAGCTCGGCCCCGGGGATCAGCGCCGCGACGTCCTGCGCGCGCAGCGGGCTCGCCGCCCCGCCCGACAGCACCAGCGTCGGCGCCGTGATCCGCGCCAGCCCCTCCCGCCAGGCCGGGTCGGGGTCGACGAGTTGCCGCTCGGTGTCGTGCATCATCCGCCAGTCGAACCCCGTCGACCCGTCCTCCACGAGCGGCGCGCGGTTCTCCAGCGGGTAGGGCTGCGGCGGATCCTCCAGCACGAGCCGCTCGACCCGCTCGGGACGGCTCATGGCCAGAAGACAGGCCACCACGCCGCCGAGCGAGTGCCCCACCACCGTGGCGCGTTCGATGCCCAGGTGGTCGAGCAGCCCGGCGACGTCCTCGGCCATGGCGGGCAGCGGATATTCGCCCGGACGGTCGCTGGCCCCGTGCCCGCGCAGATCGAGCGCCAGAACGTGACGGCGGGCGGCGAAGTGCTGGGTGATGCCGTTCCAGTCGTTGTGGTCGGCGGTGCGCCCGTGGAGCAGCAGGAGCGCGGGCGCGGAAGGATCGCCTTCCTCCCGGTAGACGAGCCTGATCCCGTTGACGTGCGCGTCGCGAATCACAGGCGCGACCCTACCGCCGCCGCTCAGCGCACGTTGACATCGTCCGCGGCGTTCCTGGGCAGACATTGACCATGAACCCCGCTGACCGGCTCGGCTAGCGTCGCCAGGACAGGGGGCCAGAACAGGGGAAAGTACTGGAAGAAGGGGCTTCGCATGCCGGACCCGATAGAAGTGCGCAAGGTGCCCATCGAGAGCGTCACCGACGCCTCAGGGTTGTCACGGCTCATCGCCGACGGAGTGATCGAGGCGAGCCGGGTGCTGGCCGTCGTCGGCAAGACCGAGGGCAACGGCGGCGTCAACGACTACACGCGCATCCTCGCCGACCGCGCCTTCCGCGAGGTGCTCGCCGAGCACGGGCATCCGGCGCCGGACAGCGTGCCGCTGGTCTGGTCGGGCGGCACCGACGGCGTGCTCAGCCCGCACGCCACCATCTTCGCCACCACGGCCGACGCGACCCCGTCCGAGGAGCCGCGGCTGTCGGTGGGCGTGGCCATGAGCGAGGTGATCCTCCCCGAGGACATCGGCAGGCCCGCCATGGTCGAGAAGGTCGCCGCGGGCGTGCGCGAGGCCATGAAGATCGCCGGCATCGATGACCCGCGCGACGTGCACTACGTACAGACCAAGACGCCGCTGCTCACCCTCGCCACCATCACCGACGCCAAGAGCCGCGGCCAGGACACCGCCATCGAGGAGACCGGCCCCTCCATGGACCTGTCCAACTCCACCACCGCCCTCGGCATCGCCGTCGCCCTCGGCGAGATCGACATGCCGCGCGCCGACCAGATCCACAAGGACCTGTCGCTCTACTCGTCGGTGGCCTCGTGCTCGTCGGGCGTGGAACTGGACCGGGCGCAGATCGTCCTCGTCGGGAACGTACGCGGGATCGGCGGCCGCTACCGCATCGGCCACAGCGTCATGAAGGACGCCCTCGACGCCGACGGCATCTGGGAGGCCATTAGGGACTCCGGGCTGGCGCTGCCGGAGCGCCCGCATCCGTCCGACCTCGGCGGGCGGCTGGTGAACGTGTTCATGAAGTGCGAGGCCGACCCGTCAGGGCGGGTGCGGGGACGCCGCAACATCATGCTGGACGACTCCGACGTGCACTGGCACCGGCAGATCAAGGCGACGGTGGGCGGGGTGGCGGCCTCGGTCACGGGCGACCCCGCCGTGTTCGTCTCAGTCGCCGCCGTCCACCAGGGCCCGTCCGGCGGCGGCCCGGTCGCCGCCATCGCCGACCATGGGTGATCTTCTAGGAGTCCTTACGGCTTCGCCGGGTTCGGCCGCCCGCCGCGGGTGGCTGATCGCCTTCCAGGGAAACGCCCGCTGACCCTTCACCGGCGGACCGCCGTCACGGAGCGCACTCTTGACCCTCACCGTGGTGAAACCCGTGACCGATCGCGCGACGTGACACGGGCACCCGTACGCGCGGGGTTGCGGCAGGGCACCGATCGTGCGGCGGTCGACGGGGCGTGGGCGGCCGATGCCGGGCCGGTGCGGGTGGGCGGTGGTCAGGGCCAGGGGAGGGCGGTGAGCTCGGGCCAGTCCCTGGTCCATCGGGTCACCTTGGCTTCGTACACGTGCTTGGGAGCCAGCCTGGGGTTGGGACGCAGTCGCAGGCCGAAGGCGTCGGACACGCCGTAGGGCGCGTACACCCGCCACTCGCCCGCCGCCGTGATCCGCGCGCCCAGCGCGCACGTCGTGGCCGGGAAGGAGTCGATCGCGTCCTCGGTGCTGTCGTACGGCGGGCACGGGACGCCGAAGCGTTCTTCGTACCACATGTGCACCCTGGCCTCGTTGCGAATCTCCACCGGCACGCCGCCGAACACCCGCCGCCCGATCCTGATCACCTCGTTCTCGGCCTCCCACGACAGGTCGGACGGGTCGTAATAGATCAGGTCGTAGTCCTTGATGCCGTAGCCCGGGTCGCGCCCGGTCACGTGGTTCCAGACGGTCTGCACGATCGCGCCCGCCGCGACCCACCAGCCGGGCAGGTCGAGTGTCCTGGCCTGATGCAGCACGGCGGTCAGCACCGGGTTGGTGCCCAGCACGCGGGGCATGGCGGCGAGTTGCTCGTCGAGGGGAAGGCGCGCGATCCGCATCGCCACCATGATGTCACCCGCATGTCGGCGGTCCGGATCTGGTGACTATGTAGAGTTCGAGATATGCAGAATGGTCCGCGGATGACCATGCCGACCCAGGCTCTGCTCCGCGTCCTCCTCATCGACCCGGAACGCAACCGGTACGGTCTCGAGTTGTGCGAGCTGGCGGGGTTGCCGAGCGGCACCGTGTATCCGATCCTGGCCAGGCTCGAACAGATCGGCTGGCTGGAGAGCCGGTGGGAGGATCCAGAGACGCACGTGGCGCAGGCACGCCCGCGCCGCCGCTACTACCGGATCACCGCTGACGGCGCCGAGCAGGCACGCGACGCCGTCGCCAGGGCATACCGCGCACGCAGACAGCCGGCGCCCGGCTGGCTGCCCCAGCCGGGCACAGCCGGAGGTGGGTCGTGAACGCCGGGGTGCGCGCGCTGCGGGCCAGGCTTCGGGCCGGGTCCGGGCGCGGGTAGTCTCGGGGGTTGTGCCGAGCATCCCGCAGCCTCTGAACCCTGACGACGACGGCCGCGTCGCTCCTGCCGTCGCCGCCGCTCTGGCCGCCTTCGAGGCCGGCACGGCCGGCGACGCCGAGGTGCTGGCCGCGCTGAGCGGCGCCAGGCTGCTCGTGCCCGTGGTCGCCCTGCTGACCGAAAGTGAGGTCGGCGCGCACGGGCTCCGGCAGGAGAAGGAGAGCGAGATGGCCCTGCCCAAGCTCGTCGGGCAGGACGGCAGGCACGCGGTGCTGGCGTTCACCGGTGCCGACGCGCTGGCCAGATGGCGTGCGGACGCCCGGCCCATCCAGGCCACCGCGCTCCAGGTCTGCCAGGCCGCCGTGCAGGAGCGGGCGGCGGCGGTCGTGGTGGATGTCGCGGGTCCTGTGCAGTTCGTGATCGAGGGGGAGGTGCTGGCGGCGCTCGCGGCGGTCGAGTCCGGCACCGTGGGCGAGCTCAGCGGCGTCACCGTCGCCCGTGTGGAGCCCGCCCGCAGGCGCCGCCGCTTCCCGTGGGGGCGCAGGGCCACCCGATGACCCACCCGGCCCTCGCCGGAGGTGACGGCCGCCCTTCCTTCACGCATCGTCCTGCACGCGGACGCGGCTCAGAGCACGTCACCCGGACTGTGTCATGCGGGACGGCGTACCGGTCGCGCGGTCACGACGGCGATCAGGAGCCCGACTCCGGCCACGCCTGGTCCCTCCTGATCGAGCGCACGTTCCCGCCCGGCTCCGGCCGGCTGCGCTGGTTGATCGGCGGCAACGTGAAATGCTCGCGGATCATGTCGACGAGCTTCGCCACCTTGTCGTCGGCCTCGCCGACCTTGCGCTGGTCGAGCGTGACACCCACGACGTAGCGGCCGTGGTCGACCCAGTAGTGGAACAGCGCGCCGCGCTCGACGTCCAGCACGGTCCTGATCACCGTGCCGCTCTCCAGCAGCCTGAGGTGCGTGTCGAGCCGCTGCCCGATCCAGTCGATCTGGCGGCCCAGCTTCAGATAGGAGATCCTGCGTTCCTCGGGTGTCGACTCGTGGAAGAAGTGCTGCAGGTCGGCGTCGTCGAGCACGTCGGTGTAGAAGGCGCAGCCGCCGGGGCCGAAGAACGCCACGAAGTGCAGATCCTCCTGGTCGATCATGGAGACGCAGCTCCCGAGCGCCTTCTCCATCGCCGCGCTGATGTCCGGCTGCGTGCGGATCAGGATCTCCGACTCGCCGATCACCTTGCGCTTGGTCGTGGTCGGCGACGGGCCCGCCGTCGCCTCCAGGTGCGGCACGTACAGGCCGCGCCGGAAGAGGACCAGCAGGTACGTCCCGGTCAGCAGGGTGAACGCGGCGATCCCGATCATCGACAGGCCGAGCAGCTCGCCGGACATGTGCCCGTTCCACAGAACCGGCCCGAACCCGGCCGCGAACCCCAGCACGATTCCCCCGGCCGCCGTCACGGTCATGGCCGTGACCAGCATGGCCGGCAGCCGCCCGCGCAGCCGGCCCGCGATCAGGGCGATCAGGGCCAGCCCTGTCACCACGGAGACGACGGTGATGGCGCGGGAGACGTTGTACTCCTCGCCCTCGATGTACCAGGCCAGCATTTCGAGCAGGACAGGGGCGAGCACGAAAGTCGCGATGACGACCGCGACTCTGACGAACCGATCCCTGTCCACGCGGGAAGTGTCCGTGATCGGCTCGCCGACCGCAATAGCCGAAGCTCCATCCCCGATGGCGGATCGTGCCTTCGAACGCCCCTGCCAGGCGCCCCCGCCCGGCGGGGGCGCAACGACGGCCCGGCTGGGCGCCAGGGCTTGGGGCGGCGAGACGGCGCGGCCCCCGTGGCGGGGGCTTGGGGGCGATCGGCCTGCGGGGGCGGGCCGGGCGGTTTAGGGTCTGTGCGTGGTCGCACTCATGGCGCTGCTCGGACTCCTGTGCGGACGCGCCATCCGGGCGCTGGCCGACGCCTATGACGACGGTGTCACCCCCGTCCCCCCGTGGCCGCCGGCCATCGAGGTGGTGTGCGCCGCCGTCACCGCGCTCGTCGCGTGGCGGGTGGGGCTGCCGTACGCGTGCTTCGCCGTGATCGGGGTGGCTCTGGCCGTGGTCGACTGGCGTACGAGCCTGCTGCCCGACGCGATCACGCTCCCGGCGTACCCCGTCATGGCGCTGGCGCTCGTGCCGACGGGGGAGCTGCCCGCGGCGCTGGCCGGCGGGGCGGCGCTGGCGGTCGTGTACGGGCTGCTCTGGTTCGCCAGGCCGTACGCGATGGGTCTGGGGGACGTGAAGCTGGCCGGGCTCATCGGCATGACGAGCGCGGCGCTGGGCTGGCAGGCGCTGGTCGTCGCCGCCTTCGCCGGACAGTTGCTGGGCGCGCTGTACGCCGTCGCCCTCCTGGTGACGAAGCGTGGGACCCGGCACACCGAGTTCCCTTTCGGGCCGTTCATGCTGCTAGGGGCGTTCAGCGTGCTCTGTCTCGGTTGATGAACGCCGGTCCGGCCACTGGGCCGCACATGGAAGACTTGGAGTCATGTTGCGCTGGTTGACCGCCGGAGAATCCCACGGGCCCGAACTCGTCGCCGTCCTCGAAGGCCTGCCTGCCGGGGTCGAGGTGACCACGGCCGCCATCGACGAGGCCCTGCGCCGCCGCAGGCTCGGTTATGGCCGCGGCGCCCGGATGAAGTTCGAGCAGGACCAGGTGACGATCGTGGGCGGAGTGCGCCACGGGCGCACGATGGGCAGCCCCGTCGCCATCCGCATCGGCAACACCGAGTGGCCCAAGTGGGAGAAGGTCATGGCGGCCGACCCGGTCGACCCGGCCGAGCTGGAGGGCCTGGCCCGCAACGCTCCGAGGTCGCGCCCCCGCCCCGGGCACGCCGACCTGGCGGGCATGCAGAAATACGGGTTCGACGACGCCCGGCAGGTGCTCGACCGGGCCAGCGCCCGCGAGACCGCGGCCCGCGTCGCGCTCGGCGAGGTCGCCAGGCGCTTCCTCAAGCAGGCGCTCGGCGTCGACATCGTCAGCCACGTCACCTCCATCGGCGGCGCCAGGACTCCGGCCGAGACGCTGCCCGGCCCCGCGGACCAGGCCCGCATCGACGACGACCCGGTCAGGTGCGCCGACCCTGAGGGCAGCGCCGCGATGATCGCCGTCATCGACAGGGCGCACAAAGACGGCGACACGCTCGGCGGCGTCGTCGAGGTGCTGGCCTACGGCCTGCCGCCGGGCCTCGGCAGCTACACCCACTGGGACCGCAGGCTCGACTCGCGGCTGGCCGCGGCTCTCATGGGCATCCAGGCCATCAAGGGCGTCGCGGTCGGCGACGGCTTCGAGACCGCCATGCGGCCCGGCTCCCGCGCCCACGACGAGATCGAATACACCGCCGACGACGGCGTCAGGCGCATCACCAACCGCGCGGGGGGCGTCGAGGGCGGCATGACCAACGGCGAGGTCCTGCGCGTCAGCGCCGCGATGAAGCCGATCTCCACGGTGCCGAGGGCCCTGGCCACCATCGACGTCAAGACCGGTGAGGCGGCCAAGGCCCACCACGAGCGCTCCGACGTGTGCGCCGTGCCGGCCGCGGGCATCGTCGCCGAGGCGATGGTCGCGCTGGTGCTGGCCGACACGGCGCTCGAGAAGTTCGGCGGCGACTCCGTCGAGGAGGTCGCGCGCAACCTGTCCGGCTACCTCTCTTCCATGGTGATCAAATGAGTGCACAGCCATCGGCGAGCATCGTCGTGCTGATCGGCCCTCCCGGGTCAGGCAAGACCACGATCGGGCGGCTGCTGGCCGAGCGGCTCGGTGTCGGGTTCCGCGACACCGACGCCGACGTCGAGGCCGTGGCGGGCAAGCCCGTCTCCGACATCTTCGTCGAAGACGGCGAGGCCCGCTTCCGCGAGCTCGAGCACCAGGCCGTGCGCAGGGCGCTGGCCGAGCACGACGGCATCCTGTCCCTCGGCGGCGGCGCCGTGCTCAACGAGGAGACCCAGGCCATGCTCGACGGCCACCACGTGGTCTACCTGCAGGTGGGGCTCTCCGACGCCGTGCAGCGGGTCGGGCTCGGCTCGGCCAGGCCGCTGCTCGTGCTCAACCCGCGCAGCCAGCTGAAGAAGCTGATGGACGAGCGGCGTCCGGTCTACGAGCGGCTGGCCGTGACGACCGTGGTCACCGACAAACGCGAGCCGGCCGAGCTGGCCGACGAGATCGCGAAGGGGCTGCCCGCATGAGCGCGACGCGCATCCACGTACGCGGCGACAGCCCCTACGACGTCGTGGTCGGCACCGGCGTGCAGGCCGAGCTGGCGACGCTGCTCAAACCGGGTGTGCGCACGGTCGCGGTCATCCGCCCCGAGAGCCTGCCCGATCTCGCCGGGCCGGTCACCGCCACCCTGTCGGAGCGCGGCTACGAGGTGGCCGACCTGCCCGTGCCCGACGGCGAGCAGGCCAAGTCCGTCGACGTGGCCGCGCGCCTGTGGTCCGCGCTCGGCCGGCACGGCGTGACCCGCTCCGACGCCGTGATCGGCGTGGGCGGGGGAGCGACCACCGACCTGGCCGGGTTCGTGGCGGGCACGTGGCTGCGCGGCGTGCAGGTCGTGCTCGTGCCCACGACGCTGCTGGCCATGGTCGACGCGGCCGTCGGCGGCAAGAACGGCATCGACACGCCCGAGGGCAAAAACCTCGTCGGCACGTTCCTTCCGCCGGCCGGGGTGTTGTGCGAGCTGTCGACGCTCGACAGCATGCCCAGAGCCGACTACGTCGCCGGCCTCGCCGAGATCATCAAGGGCGGCTTCATCGCCGACCCGGACATCCTCACGCTCGTCGAGGCCGACCCCGAGGCCGCCACCACACCCGGCGGCCCGCACACCCGCGAGCTGATCGAGCGCAAGATCCAGGTCAAGGCCGACGTCGTCGGCGCCGACCTGCGCGAGTCCGGCCTGCGCGAAGTCCTCAACTACGGCCACACGCTCGCCCACGCCATCGAACGCGAAGAGCACTACACCATCCGCCACGGCGAGGCCGTCGCCATCGGGATGGTCTACGCCGCCGAGCTGTCGCGCCTGTCCGGACGCGCCGACCTGGTCGAGCGCACCAGGTCGATCCTCACGAGCGTCGGCCTGCCCGTCTCCTACCGCGCCGGCGCCTGGCCCCGGCTGCGCGACCACATGCGCCTGGACAAGAAGAACCGCGGAGCCAAGCAGCGCTTCGTCGTGCTCGACGACCTGGCGCGACCCGGTCGCCTCGAAGATCCCGCAGAAGAGCTGCTCGAAGCCGCCTACAAGGAGATCTCCGCATGATCCTCGTGCTCAACGGCCCCAACCTGGGCCGGCTCGGCGTCCGCGAGCCCGACGTCTACGGCGCCGAGACGTTCGAGGACCTCGCCACCCTCTGCCGCGACACCGGGCGCAAGCTCGGCGAGCACGTCGAGGTGCGCCAGACCGACGACGAGGCCGAGCTGATCGGCTGGATCCACGAAGCCTGCGACGGCCGCATCCCCGTCGTGCTCAACCCGGCCGCCTTCACCCACTACTCCTACGCCCTGCGCGACGCCATCGCCCAGCGCACCGCGCCGCTCGTCGAGGTGCACATCTCCAATCCCGCGGCCAGGGAAGAGTTTCGCCATACCTCCGTCGTGGCCGGGGTGGCGACGGGCACGATCGCGGGCTTCGGGCTACAGTCATACATCCTTGCGCTGCACGCTATCGCGGAGATGAAGACGACCTCATGAGGCATTACAAGTCCTTCGTCGCTCTCGGCGACAGCTTCACCGAAGGGCTGAACGACCCCGGGCCGGACGGCCACTACCGTGGCTGGGCTGACCGGGTGGCCGAACGGCTCGCCACCGACAACCCCGGCTTCCGCTACGCCAACCTGGCCGTGCGCGGCAAGCTGATCGGACAGATCGTCGCCGAGCAGGTGCCGCTGGCCGTCGAGATGGCGCCCGACCTGGTCAGCTTCTGCGCCGGCGGCAACGACCTGCTCAGGCCCGGCAGCGACCCCGACGTGATGGCCAAGCAGGTCGCGCGAGCCGTACGCGACCTGCGGGCCGGGGGCGCCGACGTGCTGCTGTTCACCGGGGTCGACCCGCGCGACACGCCGGTGATGCGGCGCCTGCGCGGCCGCTTCGCCATCTTCTACCTGCACCTGCGCTCCATCGCCGACCTCTACGGGTGCCGGCTCGTCGACCAGTGGTCGATGCAGGGGCTGCGTGACTGGCGGGCATGGAGCGCCGACCGCCTGCACATGAACGAAGACGGCCACCGGCTGGTCGCCGCGCGCGTGCTCGACGTGCTGGGGGTGCCGTTCGACGACTGGCGCAAGGGCTGGCCGGAGCGGGCGGTGGACCCCCGGGCGCGCCGGCGCGAAGACGCCCAGTGGATGCGCGAACACCTCGTCCCCTGGGTCTCCCGCCGCCTCCGCGGCGTCTCCTCCGGCGACGGGGTCTCTCCCAAGCGTCCGGATCTCTCTCCTTTTTAGTGTTACGGCTCCGCCGGGGATGGCTGACGGCTTTCCAGGGGAACGTCCGTTGACCCGTGGCAGGTTTTCGAGTGGTTACGGCTTCGCGGTGGTCAGCCGCCCGCCGCAGGTGGCTGACGGCCTTCCAGGGGAACGCCCGCTGACCCTTCACCGGCGGACCGCCGTTACGGAGCGCGCTCCTGACCCTCGCCGTGGTCAAGCCCGTGACCGAGGGTGCGCACGGCCGGCAGCGGTCGGGCACCGGAGGCGCGCATCCGAAAGGCTTCTGGCACGCCGTTTCGTCGATGGCCGGGCCAGCAGGCACGCGCAGCCGACCCCGCCGCCCACGCGACCGGCAACTGTCAGCCGCCCACGCGGCCGGTCGGGTGTCGACCGCCACGCGGCCGGTCCGGCGTTGGCCGTTACGCGAAAACGGTCATGTGTTAACCGTCGCGCGCCTCGGAGGCCGTTTCCGCGAGGCGTTTGAGTGCGGCTCGGGGGATGGCCGGGTCGTTCGTGCGCCAGAACGGCGGAAGGGAACCCAGGAGGAAGCCGCTGTAGCGGGCCGTGGCCAGGCGCGGGTCGAGGACCGCGATCACACCCTTGTCGTCCTGGGCGCGCAGGAGGCGGCCGGCGCCCTGGGCCAGCAGCAGGGCGGCGTGGTTGGCCGCCACCGCCATGAACCCGTTGCCGCCCTTGGCCGCCACGTGTCGCTGCCGCGCCGAGGTCAGCGGGTCGTCGGGGCGCGGGAACGGCACCCGGTCGATGATCACGAGCCGTAGCGACGGGCCGGGCACGTCGACGCCCTGCCACAGCGACAGCGTCCCGAACAGGCACGTCGGCTCGTCCTCGGCGAACTGCTTGACCAGCAGCATCGTCGAGTCGTCGCCCTGGCACAGCAGCGGCACGTCCAGCCGCTCGCGCAGCGCCTCGGTGGCCGCCTTGGCCGCCCGCATCGACGAGAACAACCCCAGCGTGCGGCCCCCGGCCGCCTCGATCAACTCGGCGATCTCGTCGAGGTAGGCTTGCGGCAGCCCGTCGCGCCCCGGCTGGGGCAGGTGTTTGGCGACGTAGAGGATGCCCGCGCGCGGATGGTCGAACGGCGAGCCGACGTCGATGCCCTGCCAGCTTCTGCCCTCGCCCAGCCCCCACTGCGCGGCCAGCGGGTCGAACGTGCCGCCGAGCGCGAGCGTGGCCGACGTGAGCACCACCGTGCGCTCCCCGAACAGCTTGTCGCGCAGCATGCCGCTGACGCTCAGCGGCGCGACCCGCAACATCGGCGGCCGGCGGTCGGTGCCGGCGTCGAGCCAGACCACCTCCGCCCGGTCGGCCTCCGCCGCGTGTCCGTAGGCCTCCAGCATGCGCACCGCGGTGTCGTGCACCTCGTCGAGTGCCGTGAACGCGGCCTTGCGCTGCCCCGCCTTGTCGGGGTCGTCCTTGTCGGCGTTGCGCGGGCCGAGCGCGGTGATGCATCGCCAGGCCGTGTCGCGTACGAGCGCCAGCGTCAGCCCGAGCACCTGGGGGAGCTCGTCGATGCGCCCGGGCGGCGCGGCGGCCAGCAGCGCCTTGAGGTCTTCGCCGGCCTCCATGAGCTGGTCGGCGATCGGCTGCTCGATCAGCCGGCCGACCCGGCGGACCGCCAGCATCACCGCGGTGTCGGACAGCTCGCTGGTGACCACCGACGTCACCCGGTCGACGAGCTCGTGGGCCTCGTCGACGACGACGACCTCGTGCTCGGGCAGCACCGGCAGCTCGCCCATGGCGTCGATGGCGAGCAGCGCGTGGTTGGTCACGACCACGTCGACCTCGCCCGCCCGCGCCCTGGCCAGCTCGGCGAAACACTCGGCGCCGCTCGGGCAGCGGGTGGCTCCCAGGCACTCCTGCGCGCTCACCGAGAACTGCCGCCACGCCTGCTCGCTCACGCCGGGCACCAGCTCGTCGCGGTCGCCGGTCTCGGTCTCCTCGGCCCACTCCTGGATGCGCTGCACCATGCGGCCGGTGGCGCTCACCTCGCGCGGGTCGAAGAGCTGGTCCTGCTCGTCCTCCTCGGGCCAGCCCGCCGTCGCCTTGTAGCGGCACAGATAGTTACGCCGGCCCTTGAGGATGGCGAACGTCGGCTCGTGCGGCAGCTCCTTGCCCAGTGCCTCGGAGAGCCTCGGCAGGTCGCGGTCGACAAGCTGGCGCTGCAGCGCGATCGTTGCCGTGGAGATCACGACCGGCTTCTCGCTGTCCATCGCGTGGCGGATCGAGGGCACGAGGTAGGCCACTGACTTGCCGGTGCCCGTGCCCGCCTGGACCGCCAGGTGCGTCTTGTCGTCGAGGGCCTGCCGCACGGCCTGGACCATGGTGACCTGGCCCTGCCGTTCGCTCCCTCCGAGAGCGTTGACCGCGATGCTGAGCAGTTCGTCCACTGACGGGAGATGGGAGTCCGGCACGGCACTAAACGCTACCTGCATTCCAGGGCCGCCGCGCCGAACGGGGCGTGATCGGCCAGACGCATCCCGGCATTCCTGAATCGGCGCGACGGCACGCATGGCACACTGGTCGATCGGGACTCCAGCTGGTGCCAGAAAGTCTCCACCGAGCGTGACCAGAAGGAATCCCGGTGTAGGTGGGAAGACCGGTCCCTTAGGGTTTTCCGGGGTTGAGTGGACGAATAAAGGCTGGTTAAAGCAATATGTCCTCCATGTCGGAAGTTGTCCCCTTGCCGTCGTTCGGCGAAGTCTTCTTCGATGCGCGAGGTCAGGAACGGTGTCTCCGCGTCACCTGGCACGAGGGCACACTGGTCCTCAGCCTCTGGCGCGGCGAGATGTGCACGGCGAGCTTCCGCATGCCCATGGAGGACGTCGGGCGGCTGCTCGACACCCTCGACGACGGCTACGCCGAGGCCACGGGCGAGCAGCCGGCCGTGCCCGCGCAGGAGCCGGGCACCGAGGTCATCCCCGGCACCGGCCAATACCACCGGCCGCCCCAGCACGCTCAGCAACCACCGCAGCAGCCGCAGCCCGACGACCGGCCCACGGCGGCCCTGTCGCCCAACGACGTCCTCGTGGCCAGGGGCGCGCCGCCGGCACCCCAGGACAAACTGGTGGCCTCGTACGGCGAGATCGCGGCGCCGAGGGAGCAGCACGCGCCCGCCTATGGCGAGACCGCGGCCCCCAGAGAGCAGCACACCCCCGCCTACGGTGAGCGGACCCCCTTCACCGGCCCTCAATACGTCGACCAGACCGCCCCGCAGCAGGCCTACACCGGTGACCCTTTCAGCGGCCCTCAGTACACCGCCGACCCGGTGAGCGGCCCGCACTACATCCAGCAGGGCCAGGCCGAGCCCTTCACCGGCCCTCAGTACGTCGAGAACGAACCGGTCTACCAGATGCCCGGCGACCAGCGCCGTCAGGCGCCGGCCAGCACCGACCCGCCGGGCTTCCCCTCGCAGGCCGCCGACCCCTACCAGCCTGTCCAGCAGCACCGGCCCGACCCGTATCCGTCGGACCCGTACCCGTCCGACCCTTACGGACGCCGCTCCGACACCTCCTACGGGCAGCCCCAGCCGCAACAACCGCAGCCTCAGCAGACCCAGCCGAGCACGGCCGGTCTGGGCACCCCCATGCACGGCATCCCGGGAGCCGGCCGGCCCCGCCCGGCCCCGCAGCAGCGTCAGGTGCCGCCCCACCAGAACCCCGTGGACCCGCTGCTGACCCTCGGCCGCCAGGAACAGGGTGATCCCGAGATGACCCGCCCGTACGTCGGGGACCCGATGTTCTCCACGGGCGAGCGGCTGCGCCCCGAGCAGCCGGACTACCACGAAAGAAGCGACCGCAGGGAGTGGTGACGGGTACCCGCAGGTCCCTCGCCGCGACGCGTCCGCCGCCGCACGTCCGTGCCCCCGCGCAAACCGTTCCCGCGGGATCCGTTCGTGCGTGACTCGTTGGTGCGGGATCCGTCCCCGCGCCGGCGTGCGCCAGGCCACTCCCCTCCCGCGGGTACGCTCACCGCGGGGTGATGGGGCCGAGGGGAGGGGGCGCCGGTGAATCCCACCATGGGCCTGCAACTGCTGGTGGTGGCCGGGGGCGCCGTCGCAGTAGCGGCCGTGGCGCGGCGTATGGGCTGGCCGGCGCCGCTGCTGCTGGTCGCCGCGGGGCTGCTGGTGTCGCCCCTGGTCCCTCCGGTGCCGCTGGACCCGGAGCTGGCGCTGTTCGTGTTCCTGCCGCCGCTGCTCTACTCCGCCGCACTCGACAGTTCCTACCTGCGGCTGCGCGAGGCCAGGCGGCCTGTGGGGCTGCTGTCGGTCGGGCTGGTGGTGTTCACCGCGGTCGTGGTGGGGCTGGTCGTCCACCTCCTGCTGCCGGGCCTGCCGCTGGCGCTGGCGTTCGCTTTCGGCGCGATCGTCGCCCCGCCCGACGCGGTGGCGGCCGTCGCGGTCGGCCGGCGGCTGGGCCTGCCGCGCCAGACGCTGACGATCCTCGTCGGCGAGAGCCTGTTCAACGACGCCACCGCGCTGACGCTCTACCGGGTGGCCATCGGGGCGGCCGTTGGCGCTTCGGTCGACCTGGCCGAGGGCGCGGGCCTGTTCGTGCTCGCCGCGGCGGGCGGCGTGGCGATCGGGATGGCGCTGGCGTACGCGCTCTCGTGGTTGTTCGAGCGCACGCGCGACTCGATGGTCGAGAACGCGCTGATGTTGCTGATCCCGTTTGCCGCCTATCTCGCAGCGGAGTCAGTGGACGCCTCCGGCGTGATCGCGGTCGTGATCGTCGGTCTTCACCTGGGGCACCGCATGCACCTGCGCGGGTTCGGGACGCGTCTGGTGTCCGGCGCCGTGTGGAAGGTCACCGCCTTCCTGCTCGAGTCGATCGTGTTCGCGCTGATCGGGCTGCAGCTGGAGACCGTGGTGGAGGGCCTCACCGGCGTCAGCCCGTGGCAGGTCGCCGGATATGCCGCAGCGGTGCTGGTGGTGACGATCGCCAGCAGGTTCGTGTGGTTGTTCGCGGTGTCGTCCCTGGTCAACCTGCTGCACAGGGAAGAGCGGCCGCCCTCCCGGCGGCAGGTGACGCTGCTGGGGTGGGCGGGCATGCGGGGCGTGGTGTCGCTGGCGGCGGCGTTCGCCATCCCGCCCGAGGTGCCCGAGCGCGACCGCGCGATGCTGCTGTTCCTGACGTTCACCACCGTGATCGGCACACTCCTCATCCAGGGCACCACGTTCCCCGCGCTGATCAGGCGGTTGCGGGTGTCGAGCGACCAGGAGGACTACGAGGACCGCCTGGCCGAGGCGGCGGCCCAGCAGGCGGCGTTGGAGGAGGGGCTGGCGGAGCTGGATCGGCTGCTCGCCGAGCTGGGCGAGCCGGACGAGATCCAGAAGCAGGTCATCGACCAGCTCAGGGAGAAGTCGTGGCGCCGGTCGTTGTCGGCGTGGGAGCGGCTGGGCGGCGGCACCGGCCAGGACGGCGCGGAGACTCCCAGCGCTCTCTATCGGCGCCTGCGCCGCGAGATGCTCCAGGCCGAGCGCCGGGTGTTCGTGCGCCTGCGCGACGAGCGCCGCATCGAGGACGAGGTACTGCGCGAGCTGATGGGGCAGCTCGACCTCGAAGAGGCGATGCTGGAGCGTTAGCCCATCCGGCTGTCCACGAAGCACCAGCGCCATGCCTCGCCGGGTTCGTAGGACTGCATCACGGGGTGGCTGGTGGCGTGGAAGTGCGCGGTGGCGTGCTTGGCCGGCGAGGAGTCGCAGCAGCCGATGTGGCCGCACTCCAGGCAGCGCCGCAGGTGCACCCAGCGCCCTCCGTCGGCCAGGCACTCCTCGCAACCCTCCGGGGTCCTTGCCGCAGGGTCGTCGGCCTGGGAAAGGTGTTCGCACGTGGCCATGCACCCATCCTATGACCCGCCGTGCGGCTCGGCTCGTGGAGGGCGGTCGGCGACCACCAGCGCGGCGGCGGAACCTCGGTGACCACGGCCATTTTCGTGACGTCCTGGTCGAAGAGCGATCGGATCCTCTCCGGTATCGGTTCGTACATGTCCATCAAGGGAGTCGTGTTCCCGGGCTCTCCGGGTTCTCCGCATCACGCCGCCCGGGACGGCAGAGCTCGTCGCAGCCGCCGAACCGGGCCGTGTCCATCGCGGTGAACGGCGTCGGCGCCACGCGCTTCAGCGCCGCCGCCATCGTGTCCCGCCAGATGGGGCCGGGCACGCTCGCGCCCTGCACCGCACCGTGGTACCGGCCGCCCAGCGTCACCCCGACGAGCTTGTGGCGCTGGGAGCCGCGCGGGTCGCCGACGCTCACCGCGCCCGCCAGGTCGGGGGTGAACCCGGCGAACCACGCCGCCGCGTAGTCGTCGGTGGTGCCGGTCTTGCCTGCCGCGTCACGGCCGATGCCGCCGACGCCGCTCATCGTGCCCTTGGTGAACACGCCCGACAACACGGACGAGGCCGCGTCCGCGACGGCGGGGTCGAGCACCTGGCGGCATTTCGGCCGGTAGCGGGTGGTCGAGCCGTCCCGGTCGGTGATGCGGGTGATCGCCATCGGCGCGCAGTGGCGGCCGCGCGCCCCGATCGCCGCGTACGCGTTCGCCACCGTCACCGGGTCCATCTCGTTGATGCCGAGCGTGAACGTCTCGTACTCCTGCAGCTTCTTCCCGTCCGCGCGGCGGATCCCCAGCGACTCGGCCATCGTGACCGTCGCGCACAGCCCGACCCGCTGCTCCAGCTCCATGAAGAACGTGTTGACGGAGTCCCACGTGCCGGTCCGCAGCGTCTTCCACCCGGGCGAGCCCTCGTCGTTGGTGACCGTGTGCGCGGGGTCGCCGACGTTCTCGCCCGCGCAGTTCCGGAACGCCGCGTGATCCGGCGCGCGGTAACCGGCGCCCGCCTTGAGGCCGTCGTCCACCTTCATGCCCTGCTTCAACGCGGCGAGCAGGGTGAATGTCTTGAACGTGGAGCCCGCCTGGAACCCCGCCCCGCCCCCGTGCGCGGCGTCCGCGACCACGTTGTACGAGATCTCGTTCCGGTCCGCGCTGCGGCCGTAGCGCCTGCTGGCGGCCATCGCCCTGATCGCGCCGGTGCCTGGCTGGACCAGGGCCTCGGCCGCCACGGCGCGGTCGGAGGGCCTGACCCACGTCTTGATCGCCCGGTCGGCGGCGGCCTGCATGGCCGGGTCGATCGTGGTCCTGATGGTCAGGCCGCCGCGGTTGAGCCTGGCCAGGCGGTCCCGGGCGGTCGGGCCGAAGCCGGGGTCGCTGAGGATCTCATGCCTGACATAAAGGCAGAAGTACGGATATTTGCTGGATTCACAGCCGCCCGGGAGCTTCGTGCCCCTGTACCCCAGCCCGGTGGCCTCAGCCTCAGCCGCCTCAGCCGGGGTGATCTTGCCGAGTTCGGCCATCCGGCCCAGCACGACGTCACGCCGCGCCCGCAGCCGCTCGCGCTGCGCCCTGCCCAGGTTGGGGTCGGTGGCGTTGGGATCCTGCACGGCCCCGGCCAGCGTCGCCGCCTGGGCCAGGGTCAGATCGGAGGCCCTGACGCCGAAGAAACGTTTCGCCGCCGCCTCCACGCCGTAGGCGCCGGCGCCGAAATACGCGATGTTCAGATATTTCTCGAGGATCTGGTCCTTGGTGTACTTCTCCTCGACCGCCATGGCGTAGCGCAGTTCGCTGAGCTTGCGCGCGTAGCTGGCCTCCACCGCCGCGTTGCGCTCCTCGTCACTGCCGGCCGAGTTGAGCAGCACCTGCTTGACGTACTGCTGGGTGATGCTCGACCCGCCCTGGCTGACCCGGCCCGCCCGCAGGTTCGCGGCCAGCGCCCGGAGGGTGCCCTCGACGTCGATCGCGCCGTGCTCGTAGAAGCGGTAGTCCTCGATCGAGACGATCGCCGTCTTCATCACGCCGGCGATCTCGTCGAAGCCGACGACCTCGCGGTATTCCTCGTAGAAGCGGGCGATCTCCTTCCCCCTGGCGTCCTGCACGACCGTGACCTCCGCCGGCGGCGGCTCGACGAGGTCGGCGGGCTCGAGGTTCACCCCGTCGGCCGCCGCCACGAACCCGAACCCCGCGCCGCCCACGGCGGGCAGCGCGATTCCCGCGACCAGCACGCCCGCCGCCACTCCCACGGCGGCGAGGCGTACGATCTGCGTCCCCCGGCGTGCCATCAGAGTCTGCCGAGCCCGCGGGCCAGGATGGTGGCGGTCTTCGCGATGGTCTTGTCGTCGGCGGCCAGGCCAGGCGTGCGGTTGGTGTAGATGGCCATGATGATGGGAGCGGCCTTCTGGTCCGGCCAGATGACGGCGATGTCGTTACCGCCGCCGAACCCGTCGGAGTTGGTGCCGGTCTTGTCGCCGATCGTCCAGGTCTTGGGCAGGCCGGCGCGGATGCGGGCGTCTCCGGTCTTGTTGGCGATCAGCCAGGCGTTGAGCCGGGCGCGGTCCTTGGCGTTGAGCGCCTTGCCGTACGTGACGGCGCGCAGGTCGCGGGCGATGGCCGACGGGGTGGTGGTGTCGCGCCGGCTCTTGGGCGTCCAGTCGTTGAGCTCGGTCTCCCAGCGGTCGAGGCGTGAGACGCGGTCCTTCAGCGACCGGAAGTATCTGGTCAGCCAGGCCGGTCCGCCGATCTGCTTCAGCACCATGTTGCCCGCGGTGTTGTCGCTCCTGGTGATGGCGGCGTCGCAGAGCGCGGCCACGGTCATGCCGTCCTTGACGTGCTTCTCCGTGACGGGGGAGTAGTCCACCAGCTCGCGGGCCGTCCACCGGACACGCTTGTTCATCAGCCCCGGCCGGGAGGTGCGGGCCTTGTGCAGCACCGCCGCGCACGCCATCGCCTTGAACGTGGACAGCAGCGGGAACCGCTCGCCCGACCGGTACGCGATCGTCCTGCCGGTGGCGGTGTCGATCGCGTACGCGCCGATGCGGCCCTTGAACGAGCTCTCCAGGGCTCGCAACTCCTTCGCGGCCCTGGCCTGGCCGGATGTGACCGTCGTGGCCGAGGCCGTGCCGGTGACGAGACCGCACCCGAGGAGGGTGATCGTCAGAGTGGTCGCCGTCGCCGCCCGGAGGTGTCGCATGTCGAATCCTTCGCCGTCGTCCGCCAGAGGGCAGGAGCAAAGCAGATGCGATCAGCGGATGTCTAATAGCGATATCGCGAAGGGATCGATATCGGATCACGCATGACGCCAGGTCAGCAGCGCCATGGCACCGGCGATGGCCAGCCCGAGCGCGTGCAGGCACAAGGTCGGGACGATGCCGAGCACACCGCCGAGCACCCCCGCGGCCGCCATGCCGGCCAGCGACGTGGCCGCCTGGGCGCTGCCCAGCAGGCCGATGACGCCGCCGCGGCGATCGTCGGTGGTGACGGTCTGGGCAAGGGTGGTGAAGCCCGCCATCGCGGCCGCCGCGGGGACGCCGGCCAGCACGATCAGCACGAGCGCGGGCCAGAGCGCGGGCCCGGATGCCGGCAGGGCGAGGGGGTAGGCGAACAGCGCCAGATCGACCGCCCCGAACACGATCGTCCCCCAGCCCAGTAACCCCCGCGGGGCCGCCCTGCCCGGGCGGGCCGCGACGACGAGCCCGCCGAGCAGCCCGCCGACCGCCTGCACCGACAGGAACAGCCCGTACGCGTCACCGCCGCCGCCGAGGACGTCCGCGACGAAGGGCGCGGCCAGCGTGGCGAAGATCCCTTCGCCCAGCCCTGTGATCACCATGTACGCCACCAGCACGCGCACGCCCGCGTTCCCCATGGCCAGGCGGAGCCCCGAGATCCACTGCCCGCCCGCCGACATCGACCGTGCGGGCCGTCCCGGCGCCCGTACCGCCGCCTGCAGGGCCGCGGAGACGACGAAGCTGGTGACGTCGACGAGCACGACGGCGGGCAGTCCGCCCGCGCTGACGGCGACGCCGCCCAGCATCGCCCCCAGCAGGCGGGCCAGCTGCCCGCTCTGCCCGTGCAGGGCGTTGGCACGGACGAGCTGGGACTCCGCCACGACCTGCGGGAGCAGCGCCTTCTGCGCGGGGACGAGCACCGTGCTGAGGACGCCCGTCCAGAGCGCGACCGCGTACACGATCCACATCTGGGCCGGGTCGTGCACCGCCAGCAGCGGTAGCAGCCCGAGGGCGAGCAGCAGCTCGGTGACGACCAGCAGCCGCCGGCGGTCCCAGCGGTCGGCCAGCATCCCGGCCACCGATCCGAGCAGCACGTCGGGCAGCCGCGTGACCACCAGCATGACGGCGGTGGACAGCGTCGAGCCGGTGAGCTGGTAGACGTGGAAGGCCAGGCCGGTGCTGATCGCCCAGTCGCCGGTCTGCGAGACCAGGCCGGCGGCGAGCAGCCGCCGGTAGTCGCGGTTGCCGCGCAGCGGTCCCGGCGCCCCGGACACCGCCCCGGATGCCGCGGTGTCCGGCGCCCCGGGCGGCTTCCCGGGCGGCTTCCCGGGCGGTGTCTCATCCGGTGTCCCGGGTGGTGTCCCGGCGGGCGCCTCAGCCATCGGAGCCGGCCGGTGGCAGCGGGACGACGACCTGCGTCAGGAGCACGGGCCGGGCGCCGTCGGGCTGCGCCGCCGGGTCGCCGACGCGCGCCATCAGCGGCTCCAGCAGCTCCGTGATGGCCGCGCCGATCTCGGCTACCTCGTCGGGCGTGGCGTGGAGGTAGAAGTTGCCGATCCCGCCGATCGAACGCCACGGCTCCGGCTCCTCCTGCCGCCGCTCCCCCCAGTCCGCCAGCCGCGCCAGCGCCCGCTCGGCGATGACCTGCTCCAGCAGGCTCCTGGCGGCCGAGTGCTCGAGCCCGGGCGCGCTGTCGTCCCACTCCTGGACGCGCTCGGTCACCTTCCACGGCCGTTCGCGCTCGTCGCGGGCCTCGGCCTGCTCCACGAAGCCGTATTTGGCGAGCTGCCGCAGGTGGTAGGAGGCCAGTGCCTGGCTGACGCCGGTCTCGCGCCCGGCGTCGGCGGCGGTCGTGGGGCCCGACCGCAGCAGCAGCTCGTGCAGCGCCAGCCGGACAGGATGGGCGAAGGCCCGCATGGCGGCCGGGTCGTCGAGCCGCCGCCGCGAGGATTCCAAAGACATGCTTGGAATCTTCGAGCCGAGGGGATGGGGATGTCAAGGAAATCCTTGGCATCAGGCACCCGCATCGGGAATCCGTTGCCGGAACGGCAAGGCGATGTGTGCGCGCCGCCCCGGGCCCGCATGATGCGAAGAGCAACCCCTTGGGAGGACGCATGACCGATCACCCGTCTTTCTCGCCCGCCGAGGTGCGGCACCGGCTGGTGGAGACGCCCGGCGGCCGCATCCACGTGGCGGAACAGGGCACGGGCCCCCTGGTCCTGCTGGTCCACGGCTTCCCCGAGTCGTGGTATTCCTGGCGGCACCAGCTTCCCGCCCTCGCCGCGGCGGGCTTCCGCGCGGCGGCCATCGACGTGCGCGGCTACGGCCGCTCGTCCAAGCCCGCGCAGACGCACGCGTACCGGATGCTCGACCACGTCGCCGACAACGTCGCCGTCGTGCGCGCGCTCGGCGAGCGGTCCGCGGTGGTCGCGGGCCACGACTGGGGGTCGCCGATCGCCGCCAACAGCGCCCTGCTCAGGCCGGACGTGTTCACCGCGGTGGCCCTGTTCAGCGTGCCCTATTCCCCGCGCGGCCCCGTCCGGCCCACCGACGCCTTCGCCCGCCTCGGCGGGGAGGAGGAGTTCTACGTCAGCTACTTCCAGCGGCCCGGGCGGGCGGAGGCGGAGATCGAACCCGACGTCCGCGGCTGGCTGGCGGGCATCTACGCCGCGCTCTCGGCCGGCACGATGCCCGCGACGGGCGTCTCATCCGTTCCCGAAGGCGGCCGGCTCTCCGACCGTTTCCCCAAGGGCGGGCTGCCGTCCTGGCTCACCGAGGCCGACCTCGACGTCTACGCCGGCGAGTTCGAGCGGACCGGGCTGACCGGCGCCCTCAACCGCTACCGCAACGTCGACCGCGACTGGGAGGACCTCGCCGCGTGGGACGGCGCCCCGATCACCCAGCCCGCGTTGTTCGCCGGAGGCGAGCTCGACCCCACCACCACCTGGATGGCCGGGGTCATCAAGGCGCTCCCCGAGACGATGCCCGGCCTGATCGCCTCCCACATCCTCGACGGCTGCGGCCACTGGCTCCAGCAGGAGCGCCCCGGCGAGGTCAACCGCCTCCTCACCGGCTGGCTCCGGCTCCACACCCCGCCCACCAGGTGAACTGCCGTCTTTCCGCGTGCGGGCCCGGAAACCGGAGCCGGCCGGCTCGAGAGCCCCCACCCGGACGAACCGTGTGCGGGCGATCGCAGGTTTCGGTCGCGTCTACTGTCCGAAAAACAGCGGTCACGTCGCGTGGCCGTTCGTTGGGTAGGGTCGAAACATGCGCCACCTCAAGAGCCGGTTCCTGCCCCTTGCCGCTTTCGCCGTGTGCCTTTTCGCCGCCGGGTGCGGCGAGGTCAACGACACCATCGACAAGGCCCAGGCGTGCCTGGAGGCGCCGAAGATCGTCACTGATCTGGGCGCGCAGATCGCCAAGCTGACCGACGACCCGCAAGCCATGGACAAGGCGCTCGACGACGCCGCGACCAAGCTCAACGACGTGGCCGACAAGGCCGCCAACACCACGCTCAAGGAGGCCACCGACGACCTGGCCGCGACCCTGAGCGGCATCTCCGTCACCAGCGTCAACGACGCCGTCGACGCGGCGCAGAAGGTCGGCACCGACTCGGCCGCCTACCTGGAGAAGGTCGCCAAGGCCTGCACCGGCTGACCTCCGACAGAAAGGGCAATCCCAACTTCTCTAGGGGAAAAGTAGACGAATTACCGTTTTTGTCATGGAACCCGACCCGCGTTTCACCTTGGCCAACGAACGCACCTTTCTCACCTGGCTGAGCACGGCGCTGGCGCTCAGCGCGGGCGGGGTGGCCATGGCGGCGGTTCCGGCCGACATGTTCGTGCCCTGGATCCGTACCACCCTGGCCATCATGCTCGTCACGCTCTCCGCCCTGGCCGCGGGCTTGGCCTACCCGCGCTGGCGCAACATCCAGCGCGCCCTGCGCCGGCAGGCGCCGCTGCCTCCGCCCGCGCTCGCGGCCGTCTTCGGCTACGGTGTCGCGGCCGTCGCCGTGATCGCCCTCGTCCTCATCGTCCTGTCGATCTGAGGCCGCGGGTGGGGGAGGAGGCGAAGGCGCCCGACGAGGAGATCTGGGACCAAGGGCTGCAGAGCGAACGCACCCGGCTGGCCTGGGTGCGCACGGCGGTGGCCCTGGCGACCGGCGGGCTGGGCGCGGCCGGCCTGTCCGCCAGGCACGGCCTGCCCCTCCTCGCCGTCACGGGGTTCGCCCTGGCCGCGCTCTGCGGCGCCGTGCTGCTGATCAGGACCAGGGCACGGTTCCGCCGGGTGCAGGCCGCCCTGCACGGCGGCCGGCCCCTGGACTCCCGGCTGGACGCCGTCTTCGCGTGGCTCGGCACCTTGAGCCTGGTCGCGGGCGCCATGGCCTTCGTGCTCACGGTCAGGTAGCCGGCACGCGGGCCAGGTTGCGATGTTCCCCCAGGCGGGCGGACACTCGAAAGCGAGGGGGTGACCTCGTTGACCGAAGAACTCAGGACCGTGCCCTTCGAATGCCGCCGCTGCTGGCATGTCTGGGAAGAGCAGTATCTGGTCAGGCGCATCGACGACCGCCACGGCAACGAGACCGAGGTGTGGCTGCGCGACGGCCTGCCCGTGCTGCCGCCAGGGCCGGGCGTGATCTGCCCGCACTGCGGGTGCCAGCAGTCCACCAGGTTCCCGGACGGCTATCTGTCGCGTCATCCGGAGCTCGTCCCGCCGGCTGAGCCCGGCGTGCCCGACGCGACACCGCTGCTCAGCCCGGTGCAGCGGCGCCGCCGGGGCCTGACCTGACTCTTGGCGAGCATTCCATAGCGCTTAGTGTTACAAAGGCTGGCCTTGTCGGGCGTACGGGACCGGACGGACACTCGGGTCCGACACCGATCCGCAGCCGGGGGTGGTCCTGGTGCCCGATGGTTTCGACACCCGCGAGACGTGGCCTTTCGCATGCCTGCGGTGCCTGCACGTCTGGGAGGAGCAGTTCGTCGTCAGACGCCTCGCCGACTCCCACGGCAACGCGGCCGAGATCTGGTTCAGTGCCGGAGTCCGCGTGCCGCCGCCCTGGTCGGGGGCGTGCTGCCCCGGCTGCGGCGCGTACGACGTGACGTCGTTCCCCTCCGGCTACCTGGCCCGCCATCTCGAGCTGGTGGCCGTGCCGGAGGAACCGCCGCAGCCGGTGTTCGTGCCCGCGGCGCGGCCAGGGGAGACGCCCGCTGACAGGGCCCGCCTCCCCGGCCGGCTGCTGATCGCGCTGGGCGTGCCGCTGGTCGCGTTCCTCGCGTACGAGCTGTACATCGGTTTCGCGGCGGCGGCCCGCCCGCACGGCTAGCTCAGGCTGTCGAGCCAGGCCTGGTGCAGGCCCGCGAACCGCCCGGAGGCGGCGATGAGCCTGGCCGGCGGGCCGTCCTCGACGACCTTCCCCCGCTCCATCACCAGCACCCGGTCGGCGATCTCCACCGTCGACAACCGGTGCGCGATGATCAGCGCGGTCCTGTCCGCGAGGATCGTGCGCAGCGCGCGCTGGACGAGCCGTTCGCTCGGCACGTCGAGGCTGGAGGTGGCCTCGTCGAGGATGAGCACCGCGGGATCGGCGAGGAACGCCCTGGCGAACGCGACGAGTTGCCGCTGGCCGGCCGACATGCGGCCGCCCCGCTTGCCCACCTCGGTGTCGTAGCCGTCGGGCAGGCCGGCGATGAACTCGTGCGCGCCGATCGCCTTGGCGGCCTCGCGCACCTGCCGGTCGGTCGCGTCAGGGCTGCCGAACCTGATGTTGTCGGCGACCGTGCCGCTGAACAGGAAGTTCTCCTGCGTGACCATGACCACGGCCTGGCGCAGCGTGGGCTCGTCCAGCGTGCGCAGATCGACGCCGTCGAGCAGCACGCGGCCCTCGGTGGGGTCGTAGAAGCGGGAGATCAGCTTGGCCAGCGTCGTCTTGCCCGCGCCCGTCGCGCCGACCAGGGCCACGCTCTGCCCGGCCGGGATCGTCAGGTCGAGGCGGGGCAGGATCGGCATCTCCTCGACGTAGGCGAACCTCACGCCCTCGAAACGCACTTTGCCGCGCGCCCCGCCCGGCGGCAGCGCCGCGGGCTCGCGCGGCTCGGGCACGGACGGCTCCTCCTCCAGCACGCCGGACAACTTCTCCAGCGCCGCGCCCGCCGACTGCAGTGTGTTGTAGAACTGGCTGACCTCCTGCATCGGCTCGTAGAACTGGCGCAGGTACAGCAGGAACGCCGCCAGCACGCCGACCTTGACCTCGCCGTGGAGCGCCAGCCAGCCGCCGTAGAGCAGCACCCCGCCGATCGTCATGTTGCCGATGAGCTTGATGCCGGTCATGAACGTCGCGCCGAGCTGCATGCTGCGGGCGTTGGCGCCGCGGTAGTCGTCGTTGAGCTGCTGGAAGATCTCCTGGTTGCGGGGCTCCCTGCGGAAGGCCTGCACGGCGCGGATGCCGGTCATCGACTCCACGAAGTGCACGATCACCAGCGCGACCGTCTCGCGCGTGCGGCGGTAGACGATCGCCGACTGCCTGCGGAACCACTTGGTGAACAGCAGCAGGAGCGGCAGCGGGACCAGCGCCACCAGGCCGAGGTGCACGTCGAGCACCAGCAGCAGCACCGCCGTGCCCACCATGGTCAGCACGGCCTTGACGAGCGCGTCGAACCCCGACTGGAGCAGCTCGGCGATGGCCTCGATGTCGGAGGTCAGCCGCGAGATGACCCGCCCGGAGGTGTACTGCTCGTGGAAGCTCAGCGACAGGCGCTGGAAGTGGTCGAACACCCTCCTGCGCAGCTCCAGAAGGATGCTCTGGCCGATCCGGCCCGACAGCCGCAGGAACGCCTGCCGCGTGACCGCCTGCGTGACGGCCGCGGCCAGGATCACCCCGACCACGGTCAGCAGCACGGAGGGGCCGGACCCCTGACGGATGGGCGGGATGCCGGAGTCGATCCCGATCGAGACCAGGAAGGGGATCGACAGGCCGGCCGCGTTCGAGACCACGATGATCCCGACCAGCAGCGCGATCTTCTTCCGGTAGGGGCGCAGCAGGTTGCCCAGCAGCCGCCGGGAGCGCGCCCGCAGCAGGACGGAGACCTTCTCCGGCAGCTCGTCCTGGTCCTCGGAGGCGACGCCGCGCCAGGACGCCGTGCCGGACGCGTTCGGCGGGGGCGGTGTGGTGGTCGTGGTCATCGCAGAGCCCCTTCCGACGCGCCGTCGAAGTCGGCGTCCTGGGCGAGCAGCTCGCGGTATTCGGGCACCTCGGCCAGCAGTTCCTGGTGCTGCCCGACGTGTGTGATCGTGCCGTTACGCAGCAGCGCCACCTTGTCGGCCAGCAGCACGGTGGAGGCGCGGTGGGCGACGACGATGCCGGTCGCCTCGCGCAGCACGTGCCGCAGCGCCTCCTCCACGAGGGCCTCGGTCTCGACGTCGAGCGCGGACAGGGTGTCGTCGAGGACCAGGATCCGCGGCCTGCTCAGCACCGCCCTGGCCAGGGCGAGCCGCTGCCGCTGGCCGCCGGACAACGACAGGCCCTGCTCGCCGATGCGGGTGTCGAGCCCCCACGGCAGGTCGTAGACGAACATGGCCTGCGCGGTCTGGATGGCCGCGGCGAGCTCTTCCTCGGTGGCGTCGCGCCGGCCGAGCATGAGGTTCTCGCGCACGCTCATCGAGAACAGCGTCGGCTCCTCGAACGCGGTGGCCACCACCTGGCGCAGCGTCGTCAGCTTGAGGTCGCGTACGTCCTGCCCGTCGATCGTGACGCGGCCCGAGGTGGGGTCGAGCAGGCGGGGCACCAGGGCGGTCAGCGTGGTCTTGCCCGCGCCGGTCGCGCCCACGACGGCGACCGTCTCACCGGGCTTGACCTCCAGCCACACGTCGCGCAGCACCGGCTCGTCGGCGTCGGGGAAGCGGAACCCGACCCCTTCGAAGCGGAGATGGCCGCGCGGCCGCTCGATGGTCTGGGTGCCGCCCTCGATGGCCGGGACGGTGTCCATGACCTCCATGAGGCGGTCGGCGGAGGTCATGGCCTCCTGGGCCATGGCGAGGATGTAGCCGAGGCTGGCGATCGGCCACACGAGCTGCAACATCAGCGTGGTGAACGCCACCAGCGCGCCCAGCGTCAGCTCCCCCGAGCCGACGGCCAGCGCCCCGAGCAGCAGGACGAGGGCCAGCGTGATGTTGGGGATGATCTCCAGGAAGGAGAAGAACCGGGCCGACAGCCGCACCTTGGCCATCGAGCTGCCGTACACCTTGAGCGCGGCGTCGTCGTAGCGGTCGTAGACGTGGTGGCGGCGGCCGAACGCCTTGATCGTGCGGATGCCGAGCGCGGACTCCTCGACGAGCGTGGCGAGGTCGCCCTGCTCGTCCTGCACCTGGCGGGAGATCTTGATGTAGCGCTTCTCGAAGCGCAGCGACGTCCAGATGATCGGCACGGCCGAGGCCAGCACCAGCAACCCGAGCGGCCAGTACTTGTTGAGCAGCAGCACGGTCACCGTGATCAGCTGCAGGATGTTCATGACCAGGAAGAGCATGCCGAAGCCGAGGAACCGGCGGATCGTCGACAGGTCGGTGGTCGCCCGGGATAACAGCTGACCCGACTGCCAGTCGCCGTGGAAGCCCATGGGCAGGCGCTGCAGGTGCTCGTAGAGGTCGTCGCGGATGCGGGTCTCCAGGCCGAGCACCGGTTTGACCTGGGCCCATCGCCTGAAGAAGATCAGCAGGGCTTCGACCACGCCGACGCCGACCGCGAGCAGGCCGAGGGGGAGCAGCCCCGCGGAGTCACCGTGGGCCACGGGGCCGTCGATGACCTGCTCGCTGATGAGCGGGAGTGCGAGGCCGGCGCCGATGCCGACGATCGCGGCCAGCCAGATGAAGACCAGTCTGGCGGCGTACGGGCGGAGGTAGGACTTCATCCGCCACAGGGAGTTGGTGGACAGCAGGGGACGGCGAGGTTTGTGCGTATCGGGAGGCATCCCATCTAGGCTAATACGTGGGATCAACAGATTTTCTGTGGCCTGGAGGTGGGGTTCACGTTTCTGACGTGGGAAAACGTGAAAGACCATGCACGCTCCGGCCGACCATCACTTTTGTTGTGGTCTGTTGGGGAATGTGCCTCGAGGCTGCTCGACCTTGCGAGGATTCATGATCGACAGTACGGAACTGCCTCACCTGCGCCGCTGCGTCGAACTGGCCAGGCAGGCGCTGGAGGAGGGCGACGAGCCGTTCGGCTCGGTCCTCGTCTCCGGCGACGGCGCCGTCCTCGCCGAGGACCACAACCGGGTGGCCTCGGGCGACCGCACCCGCCATCCGGAGTTCGAGCTGGCGCGCTGGTCGGCGGCGAACATGACGCCGCGGGAACGCGCCGCCGCCACCGTCTACACCTCCGGAGAGCACTGCCCGATGTGCGCCGCCGCCCACGCCTGGGTGGGGCTGGGCCGGATCGTGTACGTCGCGTCGTCGCAGCAGCTGGCCGGCTGGCTGAGCGAGCTGAACGTGCCCCCGCCGCCCGTGCGCACGCTCCCCGTCAACGAGGTCGCGCCGGAGGTGACGGTGGAGGGGCCGGTGCCCGAGCTCGCCGACGAGGTCCGCGAGCTGCACCGCCGCTGCCACGCCAGGTCCTGAACGCCCCCGCCGGCACGGCCCACGGCCTCCCCGTCCCTAGAATGCACTATGCCCACCGAGCCCGGGGCGCCCCCGGCTGAAGGGCCCCTGTCGCGGGGCCGCATCGTCGCCGCGGCCATCGACCTGATCGAGCGCGAGGGCGCCGACGCGGTCTCCATGCGGCGCGTCGCCGCTGGGCTCGGCGTCGGCGTGATGTCCCTCTACAACCACGTGCCCAACAAGGACGCCCTGCTCGACGCGGTGGCCGAGGCGGTCCTGAGCGAGATCGAGTTCACCGACGACCCCGGGGCGTCACTGGACCGACAGGGTGCGCTCGCAGGCGCGGGCCTTCCGGCAGATCGCGCACGGCCATCCGCGCTCCACCATGCTCGTGGTCAGCCGGCAACTCCACACCACCGCCGGCCTGCTGCCCGTCGAGCGGGCGCTGGCCACGCTGCGCAGCGCCGGGTTCGACGGCGCGGACGCGGTCCGGATGGTGCGCGTGTTCATCGCGTTCGTCGTCGGCTCGCTGCTGCGGGAGGTCGGGGTGACCCCCGCCTTCGCACCCGTCCAGGGCGGGCCGGCCACGGCCGGCGGGGCCGATGCCGCGCTGTTCCCCGAGGTGGGCTCGCTGGCGGGGCTGCTCGGCCAGTGCGATCACGAGGCCGAGTTCGGGTTCGGGGTCGAGCTGCTCCTGCGGGCCATGGAGGTGCATCCGCGGCGCAGGCAGGGCACCCGGTGAAGCCCGGGTGCCCGTCCCGCTTCTAGTACCAGTTGTGCGATCTGAAATGACCCCAGGCGCCGCAAGGCCGGCCGTACCTCCCCTTGATGTATGCCAGGCCCCACCGGATCTGCGTCTCGGGGTTGGACCGCCAGTCGTGGCCCGCACCCCGCATCTTGCCCGCGGGCAGCGCCTGCGGGATGCCGTACGCTCCGGACGAACGGTTGCGGGCCCGGTGGTTCCAGTTGCTCTCCCTGGTCCACAGGTTGTCCAGGCAGCGGAACTCCTTGAGGTTCCACGATCGCTGGACGACCTGCCCCAGGGCGATCCGCTTGTTCCTGCTGGCCGGTTTCCCGGCCGTGATCTTCGGTTGCGCCGTCGTGGTCCACACCCGGGTCTTCGGCCACGCCGGCGTGGTCCAGAGCCGGGTCTTGGGCTGCGCCGGCGTGGTCCAGATCCCGGTTCCGGGTAGCGCCGGCGCGGTCCAGGCCCGGGTCTTGGCCGGAGGCGCTGTCTCCGCCCGGGCCGGCGTGCCACCGAACGCGGTGAGCGCGGTGACGGAGATGAGAGTGGTGGTGAGCGCGCGTTTGCTGTCCAAGTCGATCCTTCCTGTCGGGCCGCGTGCGGACGGGCGCGCTTCTGCCTGCGCCTCGTGCCGGTCCGCGTCCGTGGCTCGGACGCGGAGAGTCCGCGTGGCCCTCCGGGATTCCGGTGCTCCGCCCGATCGTGCTGGGCGGCCCGGAAGGCGCCGCGACGTGTCCCTAGCACGATTCCTATTACGCTCCGTAATCGCGGGTCGCGCATCGCGACACGGCGTGGACAGGTGTTTGTTGCACTGTTGCGGATAAAAGGCTCGCTCGCTGGGCCGGGATTGCCCGCCCCGTCGCGCATATGGGGCGGGCTTGCCGGAAAAAGCGGCCAAGCCTGAGGTTTGGCTCAGGGACAAGGGTGGGATGGGGCGTTCCCTCCGGGCGGGAACACGGCGTGCCGGACCTCTGCTCGATGGGAGCGAGACGGGGTCAGGCAGCGCGAAGAGTCCCGGCCCGCGGCGTTCTGTAGGGTCAGGGCCATGAGTCTCAGCGACATTCCGCTCCGCACCCTCGACGACGCTCCCACTACGCTCGGTGACCTCGCGGCCGGCAAAGCCGCCCTGATCGTCAACGTGGCCTCCCGATGCGGCCTCACCCCGCAGTACGCCGGCCTGGTCAAGCTCCAGCAGGAGTACGGACCGCGCGGCTTCACGGTGATCGGCATGCCCTGCAACCAGTTCGCCGGCCAGGAGCCGGGAACGGCGGAGGAGATCCGGCACTTCTGCGCGGCGACCTACGGCGTCGACTTCCCGCTGCTGGCCAAGGCCGACGTCAACGGCCCCGGCCGCCACCCGCTCTACGCCGAGCTCACCCGGACGCCCGACGCCGACGGCGAGGCCGGTGACGTCCAGTGGAACTTCGAGAAGTTCCTGGTGGACCGGGAGGGCGAGGTCGTCGGCCGCTTCCGCCCGCGCACGGACCCGGAGGACCCCGCCCTCGTCGCGGCACTCGAGAAGGTGGTGTAGCCGCCGGGGCCGGACGCGTCGTGATCGGCATCGACCCCGTGAAAGGTCAGCGCACGTGCCCTTCGAGATGGAAAGTCCGTTTGCACGTGTAGTGAGCATATTGCTGCGGTAAGTAATCGGGTGAGCTGCGGCTGGTTCCTTCACCGGCTCCGCACACCGACCTGATGTTCCGCAGGGAGTTCGCGATGACGATCAATCCGTACGCAGGATCGCCCTCCAGCTACGTCTCCGAACCCGCCGCGGGCCCGTACTCGATCGTCGAGCTGATGCCGGGCGTCCGCAACCTGTGCGAATACGTCCGGCTGGCCGCCGGCGAACGGGTGCTGCTGCTCATGGAGCACACCGTCGACCCCGTCGTCGTGCAGGCCATCGCCGCCGGCGCGGCCTTCCGCGGGGCCGACGTCCGCATCCTGTCGGTGCCGCCGTTCAGCGCCGGCGGCTGGGACAGGGGGGCGCCGCTGCAGATCGAGACGGCCGCGTTCCACGAGGCCGACGTCGTGATCAGCGGCACCTGGTGGGGCGAGGTGCACACCGCGCCGCTGTTCTTCGACCAGATCAAGGCCCGCTCCTCCCGCTTCCTGTCGCTGCACATGACCGCCACGGCCGGCGCGCTGCTCACCGGCGGTCGGCTGCCCGCCGAGGTGTTCTACGCGCTGCTGCGCCGGGCGCTGCGGCAGTTGTCGAGGGCCGGGTCCATCCGGGTGACGTCCGGGCGGGGGACCGACGTGACGTTCTCCGGCCTGACCTTCGACCCCGACCCGGGCGCGCTGCGGCCCGGCGACTGGCGGCCCTTCCCGTACGGCGGCGCGAACTTCTGGCCCACCGACACCGAAGGCGTGATCATGATCGAGGACAGCACGGTCACCGGCGTGCCCGGCGAGCCCGTGCGCCTCACTCTCGAAGGCAACCTGGTCCGCAAGATCGAGGGCGGGGCGGAGGCGGAGAGCCTGCGACGCTACGCCCCCGAGGGCTTCTACATGCGCCACGGCCTGATCGGGCTGAATCCGAAGGTGCGGATCGCCGGGGGGACCCAGTTCGAGCGGGAGAAGCACGCCGGGGCCTTCTACTGCGGCATCGACGGGCTGACCGGCGGCGAGCCCGTCACGACGGGCCCGGGTTTCGCGCACTGCGACTGCCAGATGGACCGGCCCACCGTCACGGTGGACGGCGAGCTCCTCATCGAGCAGGGGCGGCTGCTGCTGCTCGACGAGCCGGAGATCCAGGAGGTGGCCGCGCGGTTCGGCCCCCCCGAGGTGGTCCTCGACGACAACCCGGTCATGATCCTGCCCCGCCGCTACACGGGCCTGCCCGGAAAGTAGTCTCGCCCCCGCCGCTGACCGAGGGCGGGAGACCCCGGTCAGCGGCGGGGGCCGCAGCTGCCCCTGACGATGAGCTCCGTGGGCAGGATCACGCTCCTGGCCCTCCTGGTGCCCGCGCGCAGGACGAGCTCCGCCGCGCGGTAGCCCATGTCGCGCCCCGGCTGGGCGATCACCGTCAGCGGCGGCGAGCACAGCTCGGCCCAGGGCACGTCGTCGTACATGACGAGCGAGACGTCTTTCGGCACTCTCAGGTCGAGCTCCCTGGCCGCCAGCACGGCCGCCTCCCCGAGCACGTTGCCGCCGGCCACCACGGCCGACAGGTCGGGGCGGCTCTGGTAGAGGCCGGAGGCGGCGGCGTACGCGGAGTCGCGGCTGCCGGTGCCGAACACGATCAGCTCCTCGTCCACCGGAGCGCCCACGGCCCCCCTGAAGGCGTGCGCGCGGCCCTCGTGGCCAGGGCCGCCGAGGAAGGCGATGCGCTTGTGGCCGAGGCCGCGAAGGTAGCGGACCGCCGTACGGATGCCCGCCCGGTCGTCGGCCACCACGGCGGGGACGTCCAGCGGCCGGGACGGAGGAGCGGGCGGCAGGCCGTCGAGGGCCATGAGGTCGCCCACGGCGGACGGCCCGTCGTCGCCGGCGGACGCCTGGGAGGGAAGCCGGTCGGCGAAGATCACGGTCATGCCCGCGCGTGTCGCCGGGGTCCAGGTTTCCGCGTCTCCTGACGGGACGGCTATCAGGCGGTCTACGCTCTGTTCGATGAGCATGCCGATCAGGTCGGCCTCCTGCTCGGGGTCGCCGCCCGTCGAGCCCAGGACGACGGGCTCGCCCGCCGAGCGGGCGCAGGCCAGCACGCCTTCCGCCAGCTGCCCGTAGAAGGTGTCGGTCAGGTCGGGGACGAGCAGGCCCATGCCGCCCGTGCGGCGCTGGCGCAGGTTGCGGCCGAGGGCGCTGGGGCGGTAGTCGAGCTGGGCGGCGGCGGCCAGGACGCGCTCTCTGGCGCCGGCGCTGGCCGAGCCGCCCGACAGCACCCGGGAGACGGTGGCGACGCCCACGCCGGCCGCCTCGGCCACATCCTTGATCGTCGCCCGCTTCTCCATGGAAACGATTCCATCATGGTTTCCGAAAATCGGGAAGTGCGCCGTTTCGGCAACGGCTGGTCACGCTGCAACCCTTGACACCGATGTCCGTTTCGGGTGAGATGCTTGAAAACGTATCCACGCGAGTGGGCACACGGAACCAACGTCCGGGCCACAGCCCTGGAGCGCGAAGGAATGTCATGGCATCCATCGTTCTGACGAACGTCGACAAGATCTACGCCGGTGGCGTGAAGGCCGTGAACGGGCTCAACCTTGAGATCAAGGATGGCGAGTTCATGGTGCTGGTCGGTCCGTCCGGTTGCGGTAAGTCGACCGCGCTCCGGATGATCGCGGGCCTGGAGGACATCAGCGGCGGCGAGATCTCGATCGGCGAGAAGGTGGTCAACCACCTGCCGCCCAAGGACCGCGACATCGCGATGGTCTTCCAGAACTACGCGCTCTATCCGCACATGACGGTCGAGGAGAACCTCGCCTTCGGCCTCAAGCTCCGCAAGATGCCGAAGCCGGAGATCCAGAAGCGCGTCGGCGAGGCGGCCAAGATGCTCGGTCTCGAGAGCTACCTCAAGCGCAAGCCAGCCGCCCTGTCCGGTGGTCAGCGCCAGCGTGTCGCGATGGGCCGCGCCATCGTGCGTGAGCCGCAGGCCTTCCTCATGGACGAGCCGCTGTCCAACCTCGACGCCAAGCTCCGCGTCTCGATGCGCGCCTCGCTCAACACGCTGCACGAGCGCCTCGGCGTCACCACGGTGTACGTCACCCACGACCAGGTCGAGGCCATGACCCTCGGCGACCGGGTCTGCGTGCTGCGCGACGGCATCCTCCAGCAGGTCGACACCCCGCAGAACCTGTTCGACAAGCCGGTCAACCTGTTCGTGGCCGGGTTCATGGGCTCGCCCGCGATGAACTTCGTCACCGCCGAGCTCGTCCGCGGCGACGACGGCGCCGCGGTCACTTTCGCCGACATCAAGCTGTCGATCCCCGAGTCGACCTTCACCGACAAGCCGGGCCTCGACCAGTACGTCGGCAAGAAGATCATCCTCGGCATCCGCCCGTCCGACTTCGAGGACGCCACGTCGGCCGGCAACCACGCCAACGGCTGGGCCACCCTGCCGGTCAAGGTGGAGGTCACCGAGGAGCTGGGCTCCGAGATCAACGTGCTGTTCCTGATCGACGCCCCGCCGGTCGAGCACAAGGACACGGTGGCGGCCGCCGACTCCGGAGAGGACGAGGAGGCGTCGCTGCCGCTCGTGGGCGACAAGTCCCTGTGGACGGCCCGCGTCAACGCCCGCAGCCACGCGCGTTCCG
This sequence comes from Nonomuraea sp. KM88, assembly GCF_052245635.1. NCBI lineage: Bacteria > Bacillati > Actinomycetota > Actinomycetes > Streptosporangiales > Streptosporangiaceae > Nonomuraea > Nonomuraea sp. KM88. The sequence goes on from NZ_JBQQCC010000002.1 coordinate 618,328, forward strand.
GCCAGAACCTCGACCTGGTCGTCGACACGCACAACCTGCACTTCTTCGACCAGACCTCCGGCCTGGCCATCGGCCACGAGGCCAATCGCTGAGTCTCCCGCTGTCTCCCGGTTCCCGGCCGTGAGCACGCTCGCGGCCGCTCGGGCCCCCACCGCGACCCCCTCCCGCGGCGGGGGCCCGTCCTTTTCCTCTCCCGCCCCTCCTCGCTCCTTCCCGGCCTTGCCGAGCGGAAGGTCAGCGGCCGATCCTGGCCGACACCATGGCCTGCAGGCTCCGCGGCACGAACCGGCCGACCCCGACGATGACCTTGTAGCGCAGGCTCGGGACCGACACGCTCCTGCCCAGCGCCAGGTCGCGCATCGCGCCGCGGACCACGTCGTCGGCCTTGAGCCACAGCGGCCCGGGGATGCCCGAGGTGTCCATCCCGGCGCGCTGGTGGAACTCCGTCCGCACGAAACCGGGACACAGCGCCATGACCCGGATGCGCGGGTGGCCCGCCTGGTGCGCGGCCGCCTCGCTGAAGCTGACCACCCACGCCTTGGACGCTCCGTAGGTGCCGCGGGTGAAGAACGCCGCCGCGGACGCCACGTTGACGATCGCGCCCCTGCCGCGCTTCTTCATCGCGGGCAGCGCGGCCAGCGTCAGCCGCAGCACCGCCTCGCAGTGCACCCGCAGCATGCGCAACTCGTCCTCGACGGGCGCATCGGGGAAGCTGCCGGCGTTGCCGAAGCCGGCGTTGTTGACCAGCAGGTCGACCCCCTCGCGGAGCCTGGACTCGACCCTGGCGATCCCCTCGTCGCTCGCCAGGTCGGCGGGCAGCACCTCGACGTCGACGCCGTAGCGGAGCCTGAGCTGCTCGGCGTTCCGGACGAGCCGCTGCTCGTCGCGCGCGACCAGGACGAGTGAGAACGCGTCGGCGGCCAGGCGCCGGGCGAAGGCGGCGCCGATGCCGGCGGTCGCGCCCGTGATCAGTGCGGTAGGCATGGCTGAACCTTAACGTTCATGGCAGGATGACGCCGTGCGCCCCGTCCTGGCCGTGCTCCTCCTCCTGGCCGTCACCGCCTGCTCGGGCCAGGCCCCCTCGCCCGGCCCCTCCGCCGGGTCGACCGGCCCTGCGGCCACCGCGACCGCCGCCCCGCCGGCGTCCCCGGCCGCCACGCCGGCCGAGCGGGGCCGGCTGCGGTTCGCGAAGATCGGCGAGTTCGACAAGCCCGTCGCGTTCGCCGTGCGCGAGGGTGACGACCGCCTCTACGTCGCCGAGCAGACCGGCAGGCTGCGCACCTCCGCCGGCGACACGGTGATCGACCTGTCCCGCGAGGTGAGCGGCGGCAACGAGCAGGGGCTGCTCGGCGTGGCGTTCCATCCCAGCGGGCGGTGGCTCTACCTCGACTGGACCGACGCCCAGGGCGACACCCACGTCACCGAATGGGCCTACGACGGCTCCACGGCGACGGCCAGGCGCGACGTGCTCACCCAGGAGCAGCCGTTCGCCAACCACAACGGCGGCCAGTTGGCCTTCGGGCCCGACGGCCACCTCTACATCGCGCTGGGCGACGGCGGCGGAGCCGGCGACCCGCAGGGCAACGGCCAGGACCTCGGCACGCTGCTCGGCAAGATCCTGCGCATCGACCCGCGCGGAGACCCGTACACGATCCCCGAGGACAACCCGTTCGCCGGCAAGAAGGGCGCCAAGGGCGAGATCTGGGCGTACGGGCTGCGCAACCCCTGGCGGTTCTCCTTCGACCGCGAGTCCGGCGACCTGTGGATCGGCGACGTCGGCCAGAACGAGTGGGAGGAGGTCGACCACCAGCCGGCGGGCTCGAAGGGCGGCGAGAACTACGGCTGGAGCCTGCGCGAGGGCAAGGAGCGCTTCCACGGCGGCAAGGGCGGCGACCTGACCGACCCGGTGATCGTCTATCCGCTGGGCGAGGACGGCAACTGCTCGGTGATCGCCGGGCCCGTCTACCGCGGTACGAAGATCCCCTGGCTGCGGGGGCACTTCGTGTACGGCGACTTCTGCGCCGGCTGGATCAGGGCCGCACCCGCCGACGCGCCCGACGAGGCGGCGGAGGTCGGCGAGGTCGAGCAGCTGTCGTCGTTCGGCGAGGGGCACGACGGCGAGCTCTACGCGCTCAGCCTCCAGGGCCCGCTCTACCGGATCGAGCCCGCCTGACCCGCTCGATCAGCTCCTCGACCTGGCCGTTCAGCCTGGCCCCCCGGATCCACCCCGCGTAGTGGGTGACGAAGATGACCACCTCGCGCAGCTCGGGCTCGGTGAGGTCGCCGGTGCGCAGGGCCGCGTCGAGCTGGACGTCCGTCATCTCGTCGAAGCCCTGCCCGACGAGGAGCCCGAGAAGGAGCAGGCGACGATCCCTGTCCGACAGGGCCGTCCTCGACCACACCTCGGCGAACTGGCGCTCGGCCGTCATGCCGAAGGAGTCGACGGTCTCCATGGCGGGGTCTGTCATCGTACGCTCCCGATGGTCGCAAGGGATCCTCACATCTTTCGCTACCTCTTGAGTTGAGCCAATGGGGGTTGCATGAACGTTGCACGCCCGTTCCGTCACGGAGTGTCGCCTCCGAGAGGTTGACAGCCGTACGTCGCGCGTGCGCGGGCGGTCAGGCCCGGTCGTGCTCCTCGTGGGCGCGGCGCAGGAGCGTCATGAGACTCTCCTCCTCCCTGATCCACCGCCTGTGCTTCTCCGGCAGGCGCCTGAGCTGCTCCTCCTCGGCGAGCAGCCGCTGGTAGAGCTGGTCGCGCACGTCCGGGTCGCGCTCCACCTCCAGATACTCCTGCGCGTGCCGGCGCACGGCGGAGACCGCGTTCTGCGCCCGCCCCCGGCCGCTGACCAGCGAGGCCACCACGGTGACCAGCAGCACGCCGAGGATCACCAGCAGGGACAGCCCGGTGGTGATCTCGATCACCGGCACCGGCTCACCGTCGTTGATGAACGGCACGTTGTTCTCGTGCAGGGCGTGCAGGATCAGCTTCACGCCGATGAAGCCGAGGATGACGGCCAGCCCGTACGACAGATAGATCAGCCGGTCGAGCAGGCCGTCGAGCAGGAAGTAGAGCTGCCGGAGCCCCATCAGGGAGAACGCGGTGGCGGTGAAGACGAGGTAGACGTCCTGGGTCAGGCCGAAGATCGCCGGGATGGAGTCGAGGGCGAACAGGATGTCGGTGCCGCCGAGGGCGACCATGACGAGCAGCATGGGCGTCATCACCCGCCGGCCGTTCTCGACGGTGAACAGCTTGTCGCCGTCGTACGTGTCGGACGCCGGCAGCAGCCTGCGGGCGGTGCGGACCATGAAGTTGTCCGGGGTGTGGCTGTCCCCGCCCTCGGGCTTGAGCAGGTTGCCCGCCGTCAGCAGCAGGATGAGGCCGAACACGTAGAACACCCATGCGAACCGGTCGATCAGCGTCGCCCCGAGCCAGATGAACCCGCTCCTCGCGATCAGCGAGAACACGATGCCGAACAGCAGCACCTTCTGCTGGCCCGCCCGCGGCACCTTGAAGCCGCCCAGGATGACGAGGAAGACGAACAGGTTGTCGACCGACAGCGCCTTTTCCGTGACGTATCCGGCGAAATACTCCGCTCCCGGGTCCGAACCGCCGAAGATCCACACGGCCACGCCGAACACCAGGGCGATGCCGACGTACAGAGCCGACCAGAAGGACGCCTCGCGCAGGGTGGGGATGTGCGCCTTGCGTACGTGGAAGACGAAGTCGAAGAGCAGCAGGCCGGCGATCCCCGCGATCGTCAGCCACCACACCACGGCGGGCACGTCCACTCCGGGCTCCCTCCCTGCCGGCCGTCGCGAGGGGCGACTCGGGGTAGGGCTCGCGACTCGGCATGAGCTACCCGATCACGGCGGCGGTAAGCCTCGGCGCCGGACCCGCCGCGAGGCTGTCCTGGGCGGGCGTCGAACCCGCGGGGGCCGGGCGACGTCTTAGGGGTGTGCATCGACTCGCCCTCATCGTCGCCCTGTTCGCCGCGTTGCCGCCTGGATGCTCGGAGGGGACGCCGTGCACGCTGATCGGCACCCCTGTCGGCGTGTCGGTGATGGTGAGGGCGCCGGTCGCCGCCCAGGCGGACACCGCCGAGATGGAGGTGTGCTGGGACGGCGCCTGCCGGCGGGCCGTGGCCGAACTGCGTACGGTCCGGCGGGCAGGAGAGGAGACCTGCGACGGTGACACCTGCTCGGTCACCGCGGTCCCGACGGCGGACAAGAGCGGTTTCGGCACCGTCGAGGGGTTGCCGAAACGGCCGGTGGAGGTGCGGCTGACGCTCAAGGGAGCGGGCTCCGAGCCGGTGGCCGAGCACGCCGTCACGGTCACCCCGAAGGGGCGCTTCCCCAACGGGCCCGGCTGCGGGGAGGGCGGCCCGAACGTTGTGCTCACCGTCGAGGCTGACGGCACCGTGCGGGAGAGCTGAGCCGCCGTGGTGACCTGCATCATGACCTGTGCGGATTAACACGGCGTTCACATACGGGCAAAAAATGGGAAACGGTCGTCCATAAGACTCGGCGTGGCTGAAAGAACCCGAAAGGACCGCCGTGAGCTACAAGGCTGAGTACATCTGGATCGACGGCACCGAGCCCACGGCTCTGCTGCGCTCGAAGACGAAGATCGTGTCCGACGGGGTCGAGCCTCCGATCTGGGGCTTCGACGGCTCCAGCACGAACCAGGCCGTGGGCCACGCGTCCGACCGCGTGCTCCGCCCGGTGTTCACCTGCCCCGACCCGATGCGCGGCGGCGACAACGTCCTCGTGTTGTGCGAGGTCGAGGAGACCGACGGCGAGCCCCACCCGAGCAACACCCGCGCCCTGCTCCGCCCGATCGCCGAGCAGTACGCCGAGCAGGACTCCTGGTTCGGCATCGAGCAGGAGTACACGTTCTTCAAGGGCAGCCGGCCGCTCGGCTTCCCCGAGGGCGGCTTCCCCGCGCCGCAGGGGCACTACTACTGCGGTGTCGGCGCCGAGGCCGTGTTCGGCCGCGAGATCGTCGAGCTCCACCTCGACCGCTGCCTCGCCGCCGGCCTGAAGATCTCCGGCATCAACGCCGAGGTCATGCCGGGCCAGTGGGAGTTCCAGGTCGGCCCGGCCGGTCCTGTCGAGGTCGCCGACCACCTGTGGGTCGCCCGCTACCTGCTGTACCGGACGGCCGAGGAGTTCGGGGTGGAGGCCACGCTCGACGCCAAGCCCGCCCGCGGCGACTGGAACGGCGCCGGCGCGCACACCAACTTCTCCACCCGCGCCATGCGCGAGGGCTACGACGCCATCATCACCGCCTGCGAGTCGCTCGGCGAGGGCGACAAGCCGATGGAGCACGTCTCCCAGTACGGCGCCGACATCGAGTTGCGCCTGACCGGCCACCACGAGACGGCCCCGTGGAACAAGTACACCTACGGCGTCTCCGACCGCGGCGCCTCCGTCCGCATCCCGTGGCAGGTCGAGGTGGACAAGAAGGGCTACATCGAGGACCGCCGCCCCAACGCCAACATCGACCCGTACGTGGTCACCCGCCTGCTGGTGGGCACCTGCTGCGCCGCGCTGGAGAAGGCCGGCCAGGTCTGACGACGGCGCCGCGTCTCCCGGGGGCTCCTCGCCGAGGAGCCCCCGCCGGCTGTCACGGCAGGCGGAAGTCCAGATCCGGCTCGATCTCCGCGACGTCCATCTGCGCCTTCTGCAGCCGGCCCGAATGATCCCAGTTCATGGACTGCCAGCGGGTGAACTGGTCGAGCACCCACATGCCCGACTGGCGGCTGCCGTTGCCGGACTTGCCGTTGCCGCCGAACGGCAGGTGCGCCTCGGCGCCGGACGTCGAGTTGTTGACGCTGACCATGCCGGCCGAGATGCCCTCGCGGAAGCGGAAGGCGTGCCTGGCGTTCGTGGTGTAGATCGAGCTCGACAGGCCGTAGCCGGGCAGGTTGGCCAGCTCGATGGCCTCGTCGAGGGTGGCGAACGACGTCACGCCCACGATCGGGCCGAACGTCTCCTCCAGGAACAGCCGGTCGCCCGGCTGGACGCCGTCGACGATGACCGGGTGGTAGTAGAGGCCCTCGCCGCCGTCGAAGTCGCCGCGCGGGTTGCCCTCCGTGATCCGCCCGACCTTTCCTGACACGACCTCGTGGTGCGGCTGGAGCCAGGTCAGGAACTCTTCGTACCGGTCGGCGAACTTCTGGTCGAGCAGCGGGCCCGCCAGCACGTCGCCCGCCGGGTCGCCGATGTCGGCCGCGTGCAGCGCCCGCGCGAACCGCTCGACGAACTCATCGTGCACGCTCTCGTGCACGATGACCGTGCCGAGGCTGGTGCAGCGCTGCCCCGCCGTGCCGAAGCCGGAGAACAGCGCCCCCTCCACGGCCAGGTCCAGGTCCGCGTCCGGCATGATCACCATCGGGTTCTTGCCGCCCAGCTCCAGGCAGGCCGACTGCAGGTGACGCCCCGCCAGCTCGCCGACCTTCCTGCCCACCTCGCTGGAGCCGGTGAAGCCGACCTTCTGCACGGTGCCCTCGCCGAGGGCCAGCTCCAGGCCGTCGAAGGTGTCGGCGCCGCCGGCGAACACGAGGTTGAGCACCCCGTCGGGCAGCCCGGAGGCCGTGAACAGCCGGAACATGGCCTCCGCGGAGGCGGCGGCGTACTCGGCGGGCTTCCAGACGACGGCGTTGCCGCAGAGCAGGGCCGGCACCAGATACCACGAGGGCACGGCGACCGGGAAGTTGCCCGCGGTGACGACCGCCGCCACGCCGATCGGGTTGCGGAACGTGAACAGGTTCTTGTCCGGCATCTCCGACGGGACCGTCTGGCCGTACAGCCTGCGCCCTTCACCGAGGAAGAAGTCGCAGGTGTCGACGATCTCCCGGACCTCGCCCAGCGCCTCGGCGTACGGCTTGCCGATCTCCTCCGTCACCAGCCGGGCCAGCCGCTCGGCGTTGGCCTCCACCAGCCTCCCGATGGAGGCGATCACCCGGCCGCGTACGGGGGCCGGCACCCTGGCCCACTCGCGCTGGGCCTCCTTGGCGGTACGGCAGGCGGCGGCGAACGTGCCCGCGTCGGCCAGCCCGACCCGGGCCACGACCTCGCCCGTGCGGGCGGGGTTCAGCGATGTGTACGTGCCGGCGACGGCGGCTTCCTTGCCACCCACCACGGAAACGATCTGACGGCTCACCGGTGCCCTCCTCATAGTTCCTCCGGACAGACAATCATCTCGCCGGAAAAAACCCAAGAAAACCGCGTCGTTCAGCCGGTCAGCACGGCGTCGATCACATGCCGCGCGCCGGCGGCGATCGAGGGACCGGTGTGACGGTAGTAGGGGAGCTGGATCAGGGCCATGGACAGCGCCCAGCCGCGCCCGCGCGCCCAGGCCGCGTCGTCGGCGCCGAGCGCGTCGCGGAAGGTCCGCCGGGCGTCCGGCGGCAGCAGGTTCCAGGCCGGGATCAGGTCGCAGGCGGGATCACCCACGCCCGCGGTCGCGAAGTCGAGCACGGCGGCGAGCCGGCCGTCCTCGACCAGCAGGTTGGCCGGCATCAGGTCGGAGTGCGTCCACACGGGAGGGCCCGCCCACTCGGGGGCCCGCAGCGCCTCCTCCCACGCAGCAGTCGCCGCGGCGGTGTCGATCAGCCCTTCCAGCTCGCCGATCGCCGTCCGCGTCCCGGCGTCCACCGTCGACAGCGGCCCCGCCCGGTAGGCGACCGGCCCGCCCGGCAGATCGACGCGCTGGAACGCGGCGACGAACCGCGCCAGATCATTGGCCAGCGTCTCGGCGTCGGCGAGGTGGGCCGGGTCGGGGCCGGCGCCGTCGAGCCAGCGGTAGACGTACCACGGCCAGGGGAAGCCCTCGGCGGGCTCGCCCAGGCCGAGCACCGTGGGGACGGCGGCGGGCAGCAGCGGGGCGAGCCGCGGCAGCCAGTGGTGCTCCTTCGCCACGTCGCCGGCGCCCCACGGGACGCGCGGCAGGCGTACGGCCAGGTCGTCACCGAGCCGGAAGATCGCGTTGACCGTGCCGCCCGAGGGGAACGGCTCGATCGGCAGGCCCGCCCACTGCGGGAACCGGCCGGCCACCAACCGGCGGACGAGCCCGGCGTCGATGTCGAGCTCCTCGTCGTGCATCCTGTCCATGGGCACCCTTCTCGTTCGGACCGTGCTCATGTCAGCGTTCTCCGGCGCCGCCCGTCAACGCCCGGGCCGGGCGCGGTCAGGCGGTGAAGTCGGCGAAGTCGAAGCCCGGCGAGACGACGCAGCTCACCAGCACCGGTTCGTCGCCCGCCGGCCTGGCCGACTGCCACACCCCGCCGGGCACGACGGCCTGCGGCACCTGGCCGCGTTCGACGTCGGGCCCGAGCATGATCGTGTCGTCCCCCACGGTCAGGGCCAGCGGCCCGCCACGATGCCACAACCAGACCTCGTCCGACCTCACCGCGTGGGGGACCGACTGCTCGCCCGGCTGGAGCAGGAAGTAGATGCCGGTGGCGCTGGCCCGCTGCCCCGGGTAGCCGTCCGGCCGGAACGTCGCCGCCGACCGCCACGTCTCCCTGAACCAGCCGCCTTCGGGGTGGGGGAGCAGGTCGAGGGCCTCGGCGATGGGCGGCCGCTCGACGAACGCCACCGGGGCGCCGGTCACATCCCTGCGCAGGAAGCGGTTGCCGCCGAGGACGAGCTGCCCGTCGAGCCGGCTGGCCAGCGCCGCGGCCTCGTCAGCCACCTGGACGGACGGGCCGCTGGGGTAGATCCGTAGCTCCACCCGGCCAAGTTTATGGGCAGTCGAACGTTGGCCGGGGCGGGCCCGGGGCTGTCCTACGCCGGCCGGCCGGCGCTTTCGGTGATCTCCCGGACGGGGGGCGAAATGTCGGTCGGGCTGGCTAGTCTGCGGCAGGTGATCGAACGGTGGAGCCGTGACCAGGTGCTAGCTCTCGCCCCCGACGCCTCCTCCCGGAAGGCGGCCCAGGGGCTGGCGACGCCCGGGAGATGGGCGTCGCGCGGCACGACGGGCACGATGCTGTACGGCGAGTGCAAGGGCAGCGGGGCCGAGCCCTACCTGGCCTGTGTCGATCTCACCGAGCCCGCCTACCGATGCAGCTGCCCGAGCCGTAAGTTCCCGTGCAAGCACACGCTCGGGCTGCTGCTCCTGTGGTCCGCCGACGATGTCCCCGCCCAGGAGGCGGCGCCGCGGTGGGTGAGCGAGTGGGCGAAGGCACGCGCCGAGCGGGCGGCCGGGTCGGCGGCGGGGTCGGCGGCTGGGTCGGCGGCCGGGATCGAGGCCGCCCGCCGGCCGGGTGACGGCGCCGCGCGATCGCGTGACGGCGATGGACGGCCCGCCGGGGAGGAAACGTCCGGGCGTGGGCGTGGTCCGGGCGGGGAGTCCGTACGCCATGGGCGGGTCGCGTCCGGGCTGGCGGAGCTGGAGCGGTGGCTGGCCGACCAGGTGCGGCAGGGGCTGGCGGGAGCCGCGGAGCACGACTGGGAGGGTCTGGCCAAGCGGCTCGTCGACGCCCAGGCGCCCGGAGTGGCGGGCATGGTCTCCAAGCTGGCCCGGGTCCGTTCCGAGGAGGGCTGGCCGGGGCGGCTGCTGGAGGAGTACGCGCTGCTCAACCTGCTGGCCGTCGCCTACCGGCGGCGGGCCGAGCTGCCCCCGGCGCTGGGGCGGACCGTGCTGATCCGCACCGGGTTCCCCGTCACGAGGGAAGAGGTGCTGGCGAGACCCGCCGTGCGGGATCACTGGGACGTTCTCGGCCGGCGTGACGAGGTGCAGGATCGGCTGACGGCACGCAAGGTCTGGTTGCGCGGCAGGCGCACGGGGCGGCCCGCGCTGGTCCTCTCGTTCGCTCCGCAGGGCCAGTCGCTCGACGCCTCCCTGGTCACGGGCACCACGATCGACGCCGACCTCGCCTACTACCCGGGTGCCGCCCCGCTTCGGGCCCTCGTCGCCGCCCGCCACGGCAGCGTCCCAGCGCCCGGACCCTCGGACCGCTCCGCGGCCGTGCCGGGACCGCCGCCCCTGCCCGAGTCCTCCGATCCGCCAGGTTCGTCCGACACTTCTGGGTTGTCCGGGTGCTGTGGTCTGTCCGGTCCGCCGGGGGTGTCGCAGGAAGAGGCGCTGGACGAGGTGGCCAGGGTGCTGGCGGGGGATCCCTGGACGGAGTCGTGGCCGCTCGTCCTCTGCGGCGTGGTGCCCGGGCGCACCCGGCTGGGCGGCCTGCCGCTGCACGTCAGGGCCGGCGATCCCTGGCGGCTCATCGCCGTTTCCGGCGGGCGCCCGGTCACGGTGGCCGTCGAGTGGACACCCCAGGGCCTGCGGCCCCTGACCACGTGGGACGGCGAGGGACGGGCGGTGATCCTGTGACGGGCTGGGAGGAGCTGGCGTCGGCGGCGCTGGTGGGCACCGACCGCCGACCGTACGCGGGAGATCTGCTCGCGAGCGCCGCCGTGGAGGTGGCGCGGCGGCGGGCGGGCCGGCCGCTCGCAGAGGGCGCTGAAAGCATGGGGCAGGCCCCCGACGAGGAGCGGCCGGCCGTCGGCGGGCGCGCGGCCGGGCGGCTGATGAGGATTCTGGGCGGCGAGCAGGAGCGGCTGCTGGCGGAGTGGCTGGCCGCGGCCGCCGCGACCGGCCGCAGGGTGCCCCCGTACGCGCTGCCCGACCTGCTCGAACGCGGCCGGCGCGACCGTTCGATCAGGGTGCACCTGGGCGTTCTCGCCGGGCAGCGCGGCCGCTGGCTGGCCGGGCTCAATCCCGCCTGGGCCTACCTCCTGGAGGAGCCCACCGGCGAGACCTGGGAGCTGGGCTCCGCCGCCGATCGGCGGGCTCACCTGCGCCGCGTCAGGTCGGCCGATCCCGCGCGGGCCCGGCGGCTGCTCGAGAGCACGTGGGAGAGCGAGACGCCGGACGACCGGGCCGAGTTCGCGGAGGTGCTGGCCGACGGGCTGAGCATGGACGACGAGCCGTTCCTCGAGCAGGCGCTCGACGACCGCCGCAGGGAGGTGCGCCAGGCCGCCGCCAACCTGCTCACCCGGTTGCCCGGGTCGCGCCTGTCGCAGCGCATGGCCGAGCGGGCGCGAGCGTGCGTGACGATCGCCGGCGACGTCATCACCGTCGAGGCCCCCGGATCCTGCGACAAGGCGATGGAGCGCGACGGCGTCAGGGCCAAGCCGCCCAGGGGCATCGGGGAGCGGGCCTGGTGGCTGCAGCAGGTCATCGCCCGCGCCCCGCTGGCGATCTGGGGCCACCCGCCCGCCCGGCTGCTCCGGATGACGATCCCCGACTGGGACGCCGAGGTGAAGACGGCCTGGGTGCGCGCCGCCGTGCTGCAGAAGGAGCCGGATTGGGCGCGGGCGATGTTCGGCTGGGACCCGATCGCGGACCTTCTCGAATGCCTCCCGCCGGACGAGCAGCAGGAGCTCGCCGCTGGTTTCGTGAAAAAGCATGACCTGGACAGCCAGTTGATCATGGTGCTGGGCGGTGTCTCGTCCCACTGGCGCGACGAACTGGCCACGGCCGTGCTCCGCAAGATCGTGAAGGTGGCCACCACGCAACCGTGGAACCTCGGCGAGCTGGTCAAGCTGGCGGGAGAGCACATCGACCCGGCCCTGTTCCCGCTGGCCGAGAGCTACTCGCCCGTGGAGCCCATCCAGCAGGTCGCCGCCCTGCTGCGTTTCCGTGCCGACATGTACAAGGAGCTTTCCGTGAGTGAGACAACGATGAGGGAGGGCTCATGACCGTTCTGCGCCCGCACGCGGAAGACCAGTACTCCGAGGAGCTGGCCCTGCTCGCCAAGGACGACGACCGGCCGAGGCCGCCCGGCTGGAAGTTGTCCCCGTGGGCCGTCACCACCTACATCCTGGGCGACGGCGAGCGCGTCACCCCGAAATACGTCGGCGCGCGGCGCATCGTCGAGGTGGCCGTCGCCACGCTGGCGACCGACCGCGCGCTGCTGCTGCTCGGGGTGCCCGGCACCGCGAAGACGTGGTTGTCGGAGCACCTCGCCGCGGCCATCAGCGGCGACTCGACGCTGCTCGTGCAGGGCACCGCGGGCACCGCGGAAGAGGCCATCAGGTACGGCTGGAACTACGCGAGGCTGCTGGCCGAGGGGCCGTCGATCGAGGCGCTGACCCCGTCGCCGGTGATGCGCGCGATGGCCGAGGGCCGCGTGGCCCGCGTCGAGGAGCTCACCCGCATGCCGACCGACGTACAGGACGCCCTCATCACCGTGCTGTCGGAGAAGACGCTGCCGATCCCCGAGCTCAACCGCGAGGTCCAGGCCGAACGCGGCTTCACCGTCATCGCCACCGCCAACGACCGTGACCGGGGCGTCAACGAGCTGTCCAGCGCGCTGCGCCGCCGCTTCAACACGGTGGTGCTGCCCGTGCCCTCCACCGCCGAGGAGGAGGTGGACATCGTCGCCCGCCGCGTCACCCAGCTCGGCGCCTCACTGGAGCTGCCGGAGACGACGACCGGACTGGCGGAGATCCGCCGGGTGGTGACGGTGTTCAGGGAGCTGCGCGCGGGCGTCACCGAAGACGGCCGCACCAAGGTCAAGTCGCCCAGCGGCACCCTGTCCACGGCTGAGGCGATCTCCGTCCTCACCAGCGGCATCGCGCTGGCGGCGCACTTCGGCGACGGCGTGCTGCGCCCGTCCGACGTGGCGGCCGGGATCGTGGGCGCGGTGGTCCAGGAGCCGGTGTCGGACCGGGTGGTGTGGCGCGAATACCTGGAGACCGTCGTACGCGAGCGGCCGGACTGGCGCGACTTCTACCGCGCCTGCCGCGAGGTCTCGTGAACTCCCGCCCACCCTCCGCCGCGGCGGGTGTGCCGAGGGCCGGGCGGGCGGACGTCTTCGTGCTGGGCGTACGCCACCACGGGCCCGGGTCGGCGCGGGCCGTGCGCGACGAGCTTGAGCGGCTGCGGCCCGACGCGATCCTCATCGAGGGCCCGCCGGAGGCCGACCCGATCGTCTCGCTCGCCCCCGGCATGGAGCCGCCCGTCGCGCTGCTCGCCCACGTGCCGGGACAACCGTCCCGTGCGGCGTTCTGGCCGTTCGCGGTGTTCTCCCCGGAATGGCAGGCCATCGTGTACGGCACGTCCGCCGGCGTCCCGGTGCGCTTCTGCGATCTGCCCGCCGCCCACTCGCTGGCAGGCGACGGCGACGAGCAGGTGGCCGGCCTGCGGGCCGATCCCATCGGGGCACTGGCCGCGGCCGCCGGACACGACGACCCGGAACGCTGGTGGGAGGACGTCGTCGAGCACCGCGGTGACACGCCCTTCGCCGTGATCGCCGAGGCCATGGCCGCGGTGCGCGAGGGCCACCAGCCGGATGAGCGGGAGGCCCGGCGCGAGGCGTACATGCGCAAAACCCTCCGCGCGGCGATCAAGAAGGGCTACGGGCGCATCGCGGTGATCTGCGGCGCCTGGCACGTGCCCGCGCTGGCAGAGCCCCTGCCCCCGGCGGGCGCGGACAACGCGCTGCTGCGCGGCCTGCCGAAGGTGAAGGCGGAGCTGGCGTGGGTGCCGTGGACGTACGGGCGGCTGGCCTCGTGGAGCGGCTACGGCGCGGGCATCTCGTCGCCCGGCTGGTACCACCACCTGTTCGACGCGCCCGACCGGCCCGTGGAGCGGTGGCTGGCCGGGGCGGCGGGGGTGCTGCGCGACGAGGGCCTGCCGGTGTCGTCCGCGCACGTCATCGAGTCCGTACGCCTCGCGCACGGTCTCGCGGCCCTGCGCGGCAGGCCGCTGGCCGGGCTCGGCGAGGTCACCGAGGCGGCCAGGGCCGTGCTGTGCGAGGGCGACGACCTGGCCGTGGCGCTGATCCAGCGGCGCATGGTCGTCGGCGACCGGCTCGGCCACGTCAGCGACGGCACGCCGATGGTGCCGATCCAGCGCGACCTGCGCGAGCAGCAGCGGCGGCTCAGGCTCAAACCCGAGGCGTTCGACCGGGAGATCGACCTCGACCTGCGCAAGCCGCTCGACCTCGACCGCAGCCACCTGCTGCACCGCCTGCGCGTCCTCGGCGTCGGCTGGGGGACGCCTGGGCAGGCGCGGGGGAAGGGCACGTTCAGGGAGACCTGGACGCTGCGGTGGCGGCCGGAGCACGACCTGGCGCTCATCGAACACGCCGCCCTCGGCACCACCGTCGAGACCGCCGCCACCCAGCGGGCCAGGGGCCTGGCGGCGGCGGAGCCGGTGGCGCTGGCGGATCTGACGTCGCTGGTCGAGCTGTGCCTGCTGGCCGAACTCCCGGAGGCGCTGCCCGAGGTGCTGGCGGCGCTGTCGGCCAAGGCGGCCCTGGACACCGAGGTCACGCATCTCATGGCGGCGCTGCCGGCGATGGTCAGGGCCCACCGGTACGGCGACGTGCGCGGCACCCCGGCGGAGGGGCTGGCGGCGATCGTACGGTCGATGCTGGACCGGATCTGCGTGGGGTTGCCGGTGGCGGTCACGGGGCTGGACGACGAGGCGGCGGCGGGGCTGCTCAAGCACGTGGACGGCGTTCACTCGGCCGTCGCCCTCCTCAACGAGCCGGCCGGTCCCACCCCGGCCACGCCCGCCGCGCCGGTGACCGATGGGGGCGAGGAGGAGGTGATGCCGAGGGGGCAGTGGCTGGGCACACTGCGGGGCATCAGCGACAGGCAGGATCTGCACGGGCTGATCGAGGGCCGGCTCACCCGGATCCTGCTCGACTGCGGAGGCCTCGACGACGCCGGCGACCGTATGTCCAGGGCCATGTCGCGGGGCCAGCCGCCGGCGCGGGCGGCGGCGTGGGTCGAGGGGTTCCTGGCCGGGGGAGGGCTGCTGCTGGTGCACGATCCGCTGCTGCTCGGCCTGGTGGACGGCTGGCTCACCGGGCTGTCCCCCGACCAGTTCACCGACGTGCTGCCGCTGCTGCGCCGTACATTCGGCACGTTCGCCGCGCCGGAGCGGCGGGCGGTCGGCGAGCGGCTGCGCTCGGCCGGTCGTGAGGCGGGAGAGGGTGCTCAGGCCGTCGACGAACGCCGCGCCGCGCCCGCCGTCGCGACCGTGCTCTCCATCCTCGGCGCTCCCCATCCCGGGCACAGCGGGCCGGTGAGCGCCCCTGGGCAGGCGGACCGGGCACCCTGGGGACGATGGCGTGGGAAGGCGGAGCGATGAGCGCGGCGGACGAGCGGATGCGCCGGTGGCGGCTGGTGCTGGGCGGCGGCGACGCCGACGGGACCGGGTGCGCACTGGAGGGCGCCGACGCGGGGATGGACGCGGCGCTGGCCGCCGTCTACGAGCCCGTTCACGAGAGGGGCGGTCGCGCGGGCGGGCTGGGGGCGTCGGCCCCGAGGGTGGCCCGCTGGCTGGGCGACATCCGCACCTATTTCCCCTCGACAGTCGTTCAGGTCATGCAGAAGGACGCGATCGAGAAGCACGACCTCACCCGGCTGCTCCTCGAACCCGAGATGCTCGAGGCGGTGGAGCCCGACGTTCACCTGGTCGGCACCCTGCTCGCGCTCAACAAGGTCATGCCCGACCAGGCCCGCGAGTCGGCCAGGGCGCTGGTCCGCCGGGTGGTGGCGGAGCTCGAACGCCGGCTCGCGCAGAAGACCAGGGCCGCGGTGACGGGCGCCCTCGACCGTTCGGCCAGGACCCACCGCCCGAAGCGGGTGGCCGACATCGACTGGAACCGTACGATCAGGGCGAACCTCAGGAACTATCTGCCCGAGCGGAACACCGTCGTCCCGTCACGCCTGGTGGGTTATGCCCGCAGGCAGCGGTCGGTGCAGCGCGAGGTGGTGTTGTGCATCGACCAGAGCGGTTCGATGGCGGCCTCGGTCGTCTATTCGAGCGTGTTCGGGGCGGTGCTGGCGTCGATGCGGTCGTTGAGGACGTCGCTGGTGGTGTTCGACACGGCGGTGGTGGATCTCACCGACCAGCTGCACGACCCGGTGGAGCTGCTGTTCGGCACGCAGCTCGGCGGCGGCACCGACATCAACAGGGCCGTCGCCTACTGCCAGGGCCTCATCACCAGGCCGGCCGACTCGATCGTCATCCTGATCAGCGACCTGTACGAGGGAGGCGTCAGGCAGGAGCTGCTGCGCAGGGTGGCGGCGATGACGCAGGCCGGGGTGCAGGTGATCGTGCTGCTCGCGCTGTCGGACGAGGGCGCGCCGTTCTACGACCACGAGAACGCCGCCGCGCTGGCCGCGATGGGCGTGCCCGCGTTCGCGTGCACGCCTGACGCGTTCCCCGACCTGATGGCGGCGGCGATCGAGCGGCGCGACATCGCCCGGTGGGCCGAGCGGCACGCCGCGGTCAGGGGCTAGGCGCCTCGGCCCTTGGGCGCCACCGGCTCGATCTCCTGCTCGACGGGATGGAGGGGCGCATGCCGTGACCGTGCCTTAGGTCCAAGGGCCTAGGGCCCGCGCCCGATGTGCTGACCTGTGGGTTCGCCATAGCTTGCCACCATGACGACAACTGTTGACGGGCCCGCGGCCGCCGCTCCGGTGAGCGTGGTGTCCCCGCCCTATCGAGCGCTCAGCGTGGGCCTGGTCGCGCTGATCATGTTGACGGCCTTCGAGGCGATGGCGGTGGCCACGGCGATGCCTGTCGTGGCCCGCGACCTCGGCGGCATGCACCTGTACAACCTGGCCTTCAGCGCCACGCTGGCGGCCAGCGTGATCGCGACGGTGCTGGGCGGGCGGTGGAGCGACGTGCGCGGGCCGTTGCCGCCGATCGCCGTCGGCGTGACGAGTTTCGTGGCCGGGCTGCTGCTGGCCGGGTTCGCGCCGACCATGGAGGTGTTCGTCGCGGGCCGGTTCGTGCAGGGCCTTGGGGCGGGTTTGATCCAAGTCGCGCTTTACGTGCTGGTTGCCAGGGTCTATCCGAGCGCGATGCATCCCAAGGTGTTCGCCCTGTTCTCCGCCGCCTGGGTGGTGCCCTCGATGGTCGGCCCGGCGATCGCCGGGTTCGTGGTCGAGAACATCGACTGGCGGTGGATCTTCCTCGGCGTCTCCCTGATCGTCATCCCGGCGGCGTTGCTGCTCTGGCGCGGCACCGCGGGACGTCAGGTGCGGGACGGCGTTGCCGGGCCCGCACCCGGCCTGGGACGCAAGCTCGTCTGGGCCATGCTGACCGCCGTCTCCGCCGCCCTCATCCAGTACGGCAGCGCGCTCAAGCTCGCCGGCCTGCCCCTGCTGCTCATCGGGATCGTGCTGCTGGTCGTGGCGCTGCCCAGGCTGCTGCTTCCCGGATCGCTCAAGGCCGCCCGCGGCCTGCCGACCGCGCCCGTGCTGCGCGGCCTGGCCTTCGGCGCGCTGACCGCGGCCGAGGTGCTCGTCCCGCTCATGCTGATCAGCGAGCGCGGCCTGACCCCGACCGGGGCCGGCATCGTGCTCACCATCGGCGCGCTCGGCTGGTCCGCCGGCTCGTGGATCAAGGGCCGCGGCGCGATCAGCGACATGACCGCCATCCGCGGCGGCGCCGCCATGATCGCCCTGGGCATCTCCCTGGTGTCGCTCGTGCTGATCGACTCGGTGCCGATCGCGGTCGCCTACGTGGCCATGGCCACCGCCGGCCTCGGCATCGGCGCCCTGCACCCCACGGTGTCCGTCCTGGTGCTGGAGATGTCCGAGGAGGGGGAGGAGGGCCAGAACAGCGCGGCCGTCGGCGTCGGCGAGTCGGTGTTCACCGTGGTGGCCGTCGCGGTCAGCGGCGCCCTGTTCACGGCCGCCGCCGAGAACTATCTCGCCGGTCTGACCTTCACCATCGTGCTGGCGGTGCTGGCCTTCCTGCTGGCCCCGCGTTTTGCCAAGCCCGCGGTACCAGGCACTATGGAGGGAAGCGCGTCATAGAACGACGAGAAATCTCCCCTTCCGCCGCCCGCTGCTGACCGGGCACGACCGTGGGGCGGCGGCCGGAGGGGCGGGGCTCTCGCCGGTGAGGGGGATACATGCCGCGAGTGCGGGAGCTTGAGGTCTTCCGACTGGCACTGCCGTTCGGCAAGAGGTCGGAGAGCCTGCTCGTGAAGCTCACCGACCACGGCGGCATGAGCGGCTGGGGCGAGGTGACCTCACCCCAGCCGAAGACCTGGTCGAGGCTGGAGGAGTCGCTGGCGGCCCTGCTCATCGGCGTGGACTGGGAGCATCCCGACACCGTGCCGAGCGGCGACTCCGCGGTCGACATGGCCTGCTGGGACCTGTGGACCAAGATGCGGGGCGTGCCGCTCGCCGAGGCGATCGGCGGCACCCGCACCTCGCTCATGGCGACCGTGCGCATCGCCCCCGACCTGTCCGTCGAGAGCCTCGTGTCCCGGGTCAACCAGCAGGTCTGCGCCGGCTACGGGCACGTCACGCTGGACATCAGGCCCGGATGGGACGTCGAGCCCGTACGCGCGGTGCGGCAGGCGTACCCTGCGCTGACCCTGGCCGTCGACTGCGGCAACGCCTACTCCGACCTGGACCAGCTCGTCGCGCTCGACTCCTACGGCCTTGAGGTCATCGAGCGGCCCTTCGACGCCGGCGACGTCCAGTCGCACGCCCTGCTGCAGGACCAGGTGGCCGCCTCGGTCGCCGTCGAGGTCGGCTCGATCGCGGGTCTCGACGACTACCTGACGCTGCGCGCGGCGCGGGTCCTGCTGCTGCGGCCCGCCGCGTTCCCGTCGTTGTCGGAGGCCAGGCGGGCGCACGACCGGGCCGCCGCGGCGGGCTGGGACATCCAGTGCGCGGGCGGTCAGGGCGCGGGGCTGGCCAGGGCGGCGACGGTGGCGGTGGCGAGCCTGCCCGGGTGCACGCTGCCGTGCGACGTGACGCAGCCGCCGCGGCAGAACCAGATCGTCACCCCGATCGTGGGCGCGAACGCCGGCGTGATCGCCGTGCCGTACACCCAGTCGGGTCTCGGCCACGACATCGACGAGACACGCCTGCGCAAACTGGCGAAGGACTCCTTCCACGCGTGACCGCGACGCGGCGCGAACCCCGGCGGGCACGCCGTTCGGCGACCCTGAGCAGGGGTTTCCCGTCCGCCCGGCGCGCTCACGTGTAACGGCCAGGGCTTAACCTGGGTTAGGGGAGGTCCGACACTGACGGCTCAGCGCGTGCTGGGCCGCTGGAGTGATCAAGGCCATGGCTGAGTCGAACATCGCGAACGACTGCCGGCTGCCGGCGGAGCTGAACAGCTTCGTGGGCCGCCGGCATGAGGCGGCCGAGGTGAAACGGCTCCTGTCCGAGTCCAGGCTGGTGACGCTCGTCGGCGTGGGAGGAGTCGGCAAGTCCCGGCTGGCCCTGCGGGTGGCGTGCGACGTGCGGCGTGCCTTCCCCGACGGTGTGTGGCTGGTCGAGCTGGCCGCGCTGGAGAGCCCCGAGCTGCTCGCCCAGACGGTCAGCGAGGCCCTGGGCATCCAGGACCGGTCCGTACGCTCCCCGATCGACGTGCTCACCGGCCACCTGCGGGACAGACACCTGCTCGTGGTCCTCGACAACTGCGAGCACCTGCTGGACGACTGCGCGGTCCTGGCGGCCACGCTGATCCGCGCGGCGCCCCGCCTGAGCATCCTCGCGACGAGCAGGCAGGCGCTCGGTGTCATGGGCGAGGTGACGATGCCGGTGCCGCCGCTGGTGGTCCCGGGCCTGGACAGCGATCGCCCGTCCACCGCGTCGCTGCGGCAGTCGGACGCGGTGCGGCTGTTCGTCGACCGCGCCCACGCCGTGCTCCCCGGCTTCGAGCTCACCGACGCCAACGGCGACAGCGTGGCGCGGATCTGCCGGCGGCTGGACGGCATCCCGCTCGCGATCGAGCTGGCCGCCGTGTCGCTGAGGGCGATCTCCGTCGACCAGTTGCTGGCCCGGCTGGACGACCGCTTCCGGCTGCTCACCAAGGGCGCGCGGACCGCCATGCCCCGCCAGCGCACGCTGCGGGCGCTGATCGACTGGAGCTACGGGCTCTGCACCGAGCAGGAACAACTGCTCTGGGCCCGGCTCTCCGTCTTCTCGGGAGGCGTCGACCTGGAGGCGGCCGAGCAGGTGTGCTCCGGCGACGGCATCGAGCCGGACGAGATGGTCGACCTGGTGAGCGGCCTCGTCGGCAAGTCGGTGCTGGCCCGCGAGGACCACGGCTCGTCGGTGCGGTACCGGCTGCTGGAGACCATCCGCCAGTACGGCCGCGACCGGCTGCGGGAATCGGGCGGCGAGCAGGAACTGAAGCTGCGGCACCGCGACTGGTGCCGGGAACTGGTCGACCGGGCGCAGCGGGGCTGGTACGGCCCCGACCAGCTGACCTGGTTCGCCCGCCTGCGCGCCGAGCACGGCAACATCCGCGCGGCCCTGGACTTCTGCCTCACGACGCCGGGCGAGACGGAACCCGGCCTGGACATTGCCATGGCGCTGCGCTTCTACTGGATCGCGTCGGGCTCGTTCCGCGAAGGGCGCAGCTGGCTCGACCGCCTGCTCGCCGCGGACCACGAGCCGAGCGCGGCCCGTGCCCGTGCCCTCGTCGTCGACGCCAGGCTGGCCGTCCTGCAGAGCGACTTCGCGGTGGCGGCGGCCATGCTGGACGAATGCCACAGCCTGGTCGTGCGGCTCGGCGAGGAGTCGATCCTGGCCAGGTCCGCCTATGTCGCCGGCTTCTCGGCCCTGCTCCAGCGTGACCTCGACGGCGCCCTGAGGATGCTCGGCGAGGCGGTGGAGCGCAGCCGCGACGAGGACGACCAGACGGGCGTGGTGAACGCGCTGATCTACCTCGCCACCGCGCACTCGCTCCTCGACCATTCCGAACAGGCCGTCACGCACTTCAAGGAGTGCCTGGAGATGTGCGAGGCCCGCCAGGAGCACTGGTTCAGGTCGTACACGCTGTGGGTGTTCGGGATCGAGAAGTGGCGGCAGGGGGACACCGCGGAGGCGGTCGGGATGGAGCGCCTGGCCATCCGGCTCAAGCAGCCCTTCGACGACCGCCTGGGCATCGCCCTGTGCATCGAGGCCCTGGCGTGGATGGCGGCCGAGGACGAACCCGAGCGCGCCGCCGTCCTGCTCGGGGCCGCGCGGGAGAACTGGCGCTCGTTCGGCGGACCGCTGTTCGGCAACCTGTCCGACTACCACGACGCCTGCGAGGCGTCCACGCGGGAACGCCTCGGCGCACGGCGCTTCGACACCGCCTTCCGCAAGGGCACCGAGTTCGGCTCCACCGCCGGGGTCGCGTACGCCATGGATGAGGACCCGCGGCCGGGCAGGCAGGCGGCCGATTCGTCGCCGCTCACCCGCAGAGAGACGGAGATCGCCCGGCTCGTCGCCCAGGGAATGAGCAACAAGGCGATCGCCGCCTCGCTGGTGATCGCCCAGCGGACCGCGGAAGGACATGTCGAGCACATCCTGAACAAGCTCGGGTTCACCTCACGGGCCCAGATCGCCGCCTGGGTCGGCGAGCAGGACCACCGCGACCCCGGGAGTTCCTCATGAAGTCCAACGGCGGCCTGCTGACCGGCGGAGCCTCCTTCGTCGGCCGGAGACGCGAGCTGGCCATGGCCAGGAAGGCGCTGATCCACGGACGGCTGCTCACGTTGACGGGGGCGGGCGGGGTCGGCAAGACCCGCCTGGCCCTCCAGATCGTCGAGCACGTCAAGGGGGCGTACCGCGACGGCGTCGGGGTGGTCGAGCTGGGCACGCTGGAGACCGGCGAGCTGCTGGAGCCGGCCGTCGCCTCGGCGCTGGGGTTGCGCGACACGGGCCCCGACCCGATGAACGTGCTGGTGGACCGCATGTCCGGCAAGCGGATGTTGCTCGTCCTGGACAACTGCGAGCATCTGAGGGCGATCTGCGCCCGCTTCGTGGACCGGCTGCTGCGGGTCGCCCCCCGGCTGCGCATCCTCGTGACCAGCAGGCAGACGCTGGGCGTCTACGGCGAGCAGGTGCTGACCGTGCGGCCGCTGGCCGTGCCCGACCCGGGCCGGCCCCTCGGGGAGATCGCCCGCCACGACTCCGTCCGCCTGCTCGAGGACCGCATGGCGGACGTCCTGCCCGGCTTCTCCCTCGCCGCGGACAACGCGTGTCGCGTGGCCCGGCTGGCCCAGCGCCTGGAGGGGGTGCCGCTGGCGATCGAGCTGGCCGTGGCCAGGCTCCGCACGATGCCGCTCGACCAGCTGATACGCGAACTGGACAAGCCGATCGACGTGCTGGAGGCCGACACCTGCGCCACGCTGCCGCGCCACCACTCGGTGCGCGCGACCACGGAATGGAGCTTCGGGCTGTGCTCGGCGGCCGAGCAGCGGCTGTGGGCCCGGCTGTCGATGTTCCCCGCCGGGGCCGATCTGGACACCGCCGAGTCGGTGTGCTCCGGCGACGGGATCGACGCCGGCGACGTGCTCGACCTGCTGGCCGGGCTGGTGGACAAGTCGGTGCTGTGCTGCGAGCGCAGGGAGAGCGGGCTCAGATACCGCATGCTGGAGAGCCTGCGCGCGTACGGCTGCGAGCGGCTGACGCCGTCCGAGAAGGACCGGCTGCGCGAGCGCTACGTCGATCACCACCGGCGGCTGGTGGAGGACAGCCAGATCGACCGGATGGTGCCCGACCAGCTCGAACGCTACCGGCGGCTGCAGGTCGAGCTGCCCAACGTGCGGGTCGCCCTCGAAGCGTGCCTGAGCACGCCGGAGCTGACGCGCGTGGGGCTGGACACCGCCTCGGCGTTGTGGTGCTACTGGCTCCTGGCCGGATCGCTCATCGAGGGGAGATACTGGCTCGAACGCGGCCTGCACCTGGTGCGGGAGTGCGGCAGGATCCGCGCGACGGCGCTCTGGGTGGACAGCATGCTCGCCCTGCGCCAGGGCGACCTCGTGATGGCGCTGCCCAGGCTTGGGGAGTGCCTCGACCTGGCCCGCCGCCCCGGCAACGAGGCCGTCCTGCCGTACGCCATCAGGACCGCCGGAGTCGCGGCGTTCTCCAGCGGAGACCACGAGCGCGGGCTCTCGCTGCTGCAGGAGTCGCTGGCCCTGCACCGCGCGGGCGAGAACCTCGACGGCGTCATGCTCAACCTCTACTACGCCTCCGCGTACGGCTCCGTCGGCCACCCCGAGCGCGCCGCCGAGTTCGGCGAGGAACTGCTCACGCTCTGCGAGAAGCACCATGCGCGGGTCTCCCGCGCGTACGCCCAGCTGGCGCTCGGCGTCGCCCGCTGGAACCTGGGCGACTGCCGCCGGGCCGAGGCGCTGGTGACGTCGGCGGCCCTGTTCGCCGGGGAGGTCAACGACCGCTGGTGTCTCACCCAGTGCCTGGAGGTGCTGGCGTGGATCGCGGGCGCCCGCGAGGAGCACGGGCGGGCCGCCGGGCTGATGGGCGCGGCCCACGCGCTGTGGCAGGCGATGGGAGCCTCGCCAGAACGGCTGTGGTATCACGCGGCATGGCACGAGCAGTGCAGGGAGCGGGCGCGCAGGGCGCTGGGCGGGAGGGCGTTCGCGACGGCCTTCCGCCAGGGGGCGCGGCTCGGCCAGGACCGCGCCGTGACCTACGCCGTCGCGCGCTGAAGCCCAGGTGGCACGTCAGGTCAGCGCGGCCTCCAGGAGCAGGGCGCCGGCGCCCAGGAGCGCGGCGTCGCGGCCGGCCCGCGCCGGCACCACCTCCAGGTCCCTGGTGGCCAGAGGGAGACAGCGTTCCCAGACGGCGGCCCGGATCGAGGTGATCAGCGGCTCGGCCGCCGACAGGCTGCCGCCCACCGCCACCACGTCCGGGTTGAAGAAGTTCACCAGCACGGTGAGGACCTCGCCGATCCGCCGGCCGGCGTTGCGCACCAGGCTGGTCGCCTCGGGGATCGCGTCGTTGACCAGGCCCACGATGTCGCCGGTGCGGGTCACCGGGATCCCGGCCTCCGACAGGGCGGCCATCAGGGCGGCGCCGCTGGCGTAGGCCTCCAGGCAGTCGGGATGGCCGCAGGCGCAGATGACGGACGAGTCCGAGCGGACGCGGACGTGGCTGATGTCGCCGGCGGCGCCCCGGCCCCTGTGCAGGCGGCCGTTCACGACGACGCCGCAGCCGATGCCCGTGCCTGCCTTGACGACCATGAGGTTACGGCGGTCCGGCCAGCATCGTGTCTCGCCCGCGGCCATCAGGTTGGCGTCGTTCTCGACCAGGATCGGCAGGTCGTAGCGGGTGGCCAGGTGCTCGGCCACGGGGAAGTCGTTCCAGCCGGGCATGCGCGAGGGCGTCACGACCCGCAGGGTGAGCGGGTCCACGGGGCCGGGGATGCCGGTGCCGATCCCGCGCAGCGGCACCGCCGCGGGCACGTGCTCGGCCAGCAGCGCGTCGAACGCGTCGGCGATGCGGTCGAGCGTGGCCCGGGGACCGTCGGCGATCTCGCAGGGCCGTTCCTCGATCACGATCGGGGCGCCGCTGAGGTCGAGCAGGCCGAGGCGCACGTGGTGGGCGCCCAGATCGGCGACCGCGAGCACGCCGGCCGTGTCCGACAGGCGCAGCAGCCGGGGCCGCCGCCCGCCGCGCGACGTGCCGGAGCCCTCCTCGGCCAGCAGGCCGGCGTCGAGGAGCTCTTCGACGCGCAGCGACACGCTGGACGCGGCCAGGCCGGATAAACGCGCCAGGTCCGCGCGTGACTCGGCTTTGCCGGTGGCGACGAGTCGCAGCAGGTCACCCTGTGCCCCCTGCACGGGCAGCCGCTGGTTCATGTGAAAATACCTACCATGCGTTGACTTCAGACGACAACGTATTGACTTGGTGCGAAATATCCCACTACGGTCCGGCTTATCTTCGATATCGAAGGAAGTGAGCTGTTCATGAAGAGGTTTGTCGCCGCCGCCGTCCTCGCGGTGTTAACCCTGGCGGCCTGCGGTGAGTCGAGCAGCCCAGCCGTGCCGGGCGAGTCCCCGAGCAGCGGCCCCGACGTGCTGGCCAAGGCGCCCGTCGCGACGGCGGCCGAGATCCTGCCCGGCTCGACCATGGAGAAGATCAAGAAGCGCGGCGAGCTCCTCGTGGGCGGCTCGCTGGACGCGCCCCTGCTCTCCCAGCAGAACCCCGTCACCGGCGAGGTCGAGGGGTTCGACGCGGAGATGGGCAAGGCGCTGGCCACCTACATCCTCGGCGAGCCCAAGGTGAAGATCGTCAACTCGGCGTCGGAGACCCGTGAGGCGCTGCTCGCCAACGGCACCGTGGACGTCGTCTTCCAGACGTACACGATCACCGAGGAACGCGCGAAGCAGGTCTCGTTCGCGGGCCCGTACTACACCTCCGGTCTGACGATCGCGGTGAAGAAGGGCACGACGGGCATCGCCAAGCCGGAGGACCTGAACGGCAAGAAGGTCCTGGCGGGCGCGAACACCCCGGCGATTCCCGCGATCAAGAAGCTGGCGCCGCAGGCGGAGATCATCACGTTCGGCAGCGACCCCGAGTGCGTCCAGGCGCTCAAGCAGGACCGCGGCGTCGCGTACGTGCAGGACGAGACGATCCTCATCGCCGACGCCAAGGCCGACCCGGCGATCGAGATCGTCACGAAGCCGTTCACCGAGGACCCCTACGGCATCGGGCTCAAGCACGGTGACGACACGTTCAAGAAGTTCCTCAACGACTGGCTGAAGAAGACGCAGGACACCGGGGTCTGGCAGCAGATCTGGAAGAAGTCCATCGGCACCGTCGTGACCGGCGAGGCTCCGCAGCCGCCGCGGATCGGCTCCGTGCCGGGGTCCTGATGTCCGTCCTGCTGGATCATCTGCCCGAGCTGTGGCAGGGACTGGTCGTGACGTTCCAGCTCACCGCCGGGTCCTTCGCGGGCGCGGCGGTGCTGGGCGTGCTGGTCTGCGCCCTGCGCGTCAGCCCGGTCGGGGTGCTGCGCGCCCTCGGCACGGCCTACGTCGAGGCGTTCCAGAACCTGCCGCTGCTCGTGCTGCTCGTCCTCGCGTTCTTCGGCCTGCCGGAGATCGGCATCCAGGCCGGTCTGCTGGAGACGGCCATCGTGGTCATCGCGGTGTACGAGGGCGCCTACGTCGCCGAGGCCCTGCGCTCGGGGGTGAACTCGGTGTCGAAGGGCCAGGGCGAGGCGGCCAGGGCGATCGGCCTGACGTTCGGCCAGTCGCTGCGGCACGTCATCCTGCCGCAGGCGCTGCGCACGGTCGTCCAGCCGCTCGGCAACATCTTCATCATGACGACCATGAACACCGCGCTCGCCGCGGCCGTCGGCGTCGTCGACCTGACGGCGGCGGCCAACCGGGTCAATCTCGTCGAGGCGCAGCCGATCCCCATCTTCGTGGGCGCGGGCGTGGCCTACGCCCTGATCGCCGCCGTGGCCGGGTTCGTCACCGGGCGCCTCGAACGGAGGCTGGTGATCCTCCGATGACTTTCCACCCACTCCCGAGGCGGGCACTCCGATGACGAGCACCGCGCTCTTCGACGAGCCGGGGCCCAGGGCCAGAAGGCGCATCCGGATCGCGACCGTGCTCGGCACGCTCGCCGCCGTCGCGCTCGTCGCCCTGGCCGTGCGGCAGTTCGCCGCGAACGGGCAGCTCGACGCCGCGCGCTGGCAGCCGTACGCGACCTGGCCCATGTGGCGTTACCTCCTGGACGGCCTGTGGTCCACCTTCCTCGCGGCCGTCGTCTCGGCGGCGCTGTCCATGGCGCTCGGCCTGCTGCTGGCGCTGGGCCGGCTCTCGCCGCGCCGGTGGGTGCGGCTCCCGGCCGCCGGATACGTCGAGGTGGTCAGGACGATCCCGGCCCTGCTGCTGGTGTACGTCGTGCTGTTCGCCCTGCCGCGCTACGGCATGGACCTGCCGCTGTTCTGGAAGCTGGTCGTGCCGCTGACGGTCTCGAACGCGGCCGCCTTCGCCGAGATCTTCCGCGCCGGCATCAACGCGATCGAGCGCGGCCAGACCGAGGCGGGCCTGGCCGTCGGGCTCACCCGCTTCCAGACGATGCGGCTGATCGTGCTGCCCCAGGCCGCCCGGCGGGTGCTGCCGTCCATCGTCAGCCAGTCCGTCGGCCTGCTCAAGGACACCTCGCTGGGCTTCATCGTCAGCTACGGCGAACTGCTCTACAGCGGCAAGGTCCTGGCCGCCTACAACCACCTGGTCATCCAGACGTACCTCGTGGTCGCGCTCATCTACCTGGTGGTCAACGCCTCGCTGTCCAAGCTGGCCCGCACGCTGGAGGCCCGCCGGCCCACCCCGCTCAGAAGGAGACCCGCACGTGCCTGAACTCGCCCTGCTCGCCGAAGTGATCCGGTCGGGGTTCGTGGAGAGCGTGCACTACGGCAGCGCCGTCGGCCTCGGCCCTTCCGGGCGCACGGAGGTGGCGTTCGGCCCGGTCGACGCGCCGGTGCTGCCCCGCTCCTCGGCCAAGCCGTTCCAGGCGCTGGCCTGCCTGACGGCGGGCGCCGCCCTGGCGGGGCCGAGGCTCGCCATCGCGGCGGGCAGCCACACGGGCGAGGACTTCCACGTACGCCTCGTCCGCGAGCTGCTCGACGACTACGGCCTCGGCGCCGAGGCGCTGGCCTGCCCTCCGTCGTGGCCCGAGGACCAGCCCACCATGCGCGAGCTGGTCAGGCAGGGCCAGGACGTCTCCCGCGAGCGCATGAACTGCTCGGGCAAGCACGCCGCCATGCTCGCCGCCTGCGTGGCGGCCGGCTGGGACGTGCCCGGCTACCTGGCTCCCGAGCATCCCCTGCAGCTGCACGTGCGCGCCGTCACCGAGGAACTGGCGGGGGAGAAGGCCGCGCACGTCGCGATCGACGGGTGCGGGGCGCCGCTGTACGGGCTCACGCTGACCGGCCTCGCGCGGGCGGTGCGGGGGCTGGTGACCGCCGCGCCGGGCAGCGGGCCGCGCCAGGTCGCCGACGCGATGCGCGAGCACCCCGAGTACGTCGGCGGCACCGGCCACCAGAACACCGGCCTGATGCGGGCGCTGCCCGGCGCCCTGGCCAAGGGCGGCGCGGAGGGCGTGCTGGTCGTGGCGCTGGAGTCGGGGCACTCGGTGGCGGTGAAGGTCGTCGACGGCAGCCCGCGCGCCACGACCGCCATCGCGATAGAGGTGCTGCGCCTGATGGGCTGCGACGTCGGCGGGGCGGCCGCGTTCGCGCGGGTGGACGTGCTGGGCGGCGGCGTGCCGGTGGGCCGGATCGTCACCAGGCTGTCCTGACCGCGCCCCCCGGGGGGAGCGCCTGGTCAGCTGTTCGCCAGTGAGGAGCCGCAGCCGTCCGTGAGGCCCTTGGCCGGGTCGCCCGGGTCGTCGCCGGTCTTCTTCGCCGGCGGCTCGGTGGTCACCTTCGACGGCTTGTCCGCCTTCCCCGTCCTCGCGGGCCGCTCCGGCGACGGGGTGGCCGAGGCGGCGACCGCGGGCTTGGTGTTCTTCGAGTCGCGGATGGCCTTGTCGGCGACGTCGCGGATCTTGTCCCAGTCGGGGTAGCCGGTGTTGATGAGCGGCGGCACGAACTGCACGCTCGACACCTTCGCGTTCTTGACCTTCAGCGCGAGCGGGACCAGGTGCTTGAGCATCGGCCGGGGGATGTCGGTCCTGATCAGCTCTTTGGTGGCCAGCGCGATCTTGTTGAACCTGGTCAGCACCGTCGCCGGGTCGGCCTGGTCGAGGATGGCGCCGAGCACGCAGCGCTGCCGGCGCATCCGCGTGTAGTCGTCGCTGTACGTGCGCGAGCGGGCGTACCACATCGCGTCGGCGCCCTTGAGCTTGCGCGTGCCGGCCTTGACCAGGCCCTCGTTGTACCTGCCGAACACGACGTCCTTCTCGACGGTGATCGTGACCCCGCCGATGGCGTCGATGAGCCGGGCGAACCCCCACATGTTGACCAGGGCGTACCAGTCGACCTTGACACCCAGGGTGTAGCCGATCGTGTCCATCAGCACCTGGGCGCCCTGGTGCTCCTTGCCGCCGAAGATCTCCGGGTGCGAGTCGGCGTACTCCCAGACGCTGTTGAGCAGGTCGCTCCGGCCGCCGCCCGGGTCGGCGGGCAGGCGGAAGCCACCGGGGAAACGCTCGGCCATCGGCGTGCCTGGACGGAAGCGTACGTCCTCCAGGTTGCGCGGCAGGCTGAACAGCACGGTGTTGCCGGTCTCCACGTCGACGCTGGCCAGGTTCATGCTGTCGGTGCGCACGCCGACCCGGTTGTCGTCGGCGTCGCCGCCGAGGAGCAGGATGTTGACCCGGCGCCGGCCCGCCCACGGGTTCTCCGGCTCCGGCTCGGCCGCTTCCGGGGCCCCGTCGTCGGCGGGGGGCTGCTGGAAGATGCCGTCGAGTGTCTGCTGCGAGGTCCAGACGAACTGCGCGACCACGCCGAACGGCACCACGACGACGACGGCGAGCAGCCCCGCGAGCGTGCCGGTGACGATCTGCCCCGCCTGCGGCAGCCGCCCCGGCCGCAGCACGACGAACGAGTGCACGATGAGGGCGAACCACCCCACGCCCAGCGCGGACGCGCCGACGAGGATCGCCGTCAGCCAGGAGTTCTCGGTCAGCGAGCCGAGCAGGTTGTCGGTCAGCAGGCCCAGGGCGAGCAGGCCCAGCAGCAGCGCGGCGTAGCAGGAGAGCAGCACGAGGCCGGTCTTGCGCCATCCGGCGCGCAGATGAGCGGCGCCGGGTGCGAGCGCACCCAGCACCAGCCAGCCCAGGACCGCTCCGGCGTTCATCGGTTCCTTCGCCTGCCGCACGCCTTCCCCGTTTCCCCGCGATGTCCACCATAGGCGCGATCGCCGCGTCTTGTGGTGGACCCGGCGGTGTGGCTCGCCGAAGACGCGGAGCTCGCTGCCCGAGGCAGGCCGCTGACGTGGCCCGTCTCAGGTCTGATCGAGGCGGCAGCCTACGCAGCGAATGCGAAATGTGTCCTTATCGGAGGATGAACATCAGCAACCGAATATGATTCTACTCATGGTCTTCACCGAGATCGGATACCAGGTGGCCGATCGTGTCGCCACCGTGACGCTGCGCCGCCCGGAACGCCTCAACGCCTTCACCCTCACCATGCGCGCGGAGCTGATCGAGGCGTTCGACAGGGCCGACGCGGACGACGACGTACGCGCCGTGGTGGTGACCGGGGAGGGCCGCGCGTTCTGTGCGGGAGCCGACCTGAGCGGCGGCGGCGACACGTTCGGACGCCGCGGCGAGCCCGGCGAGCGGGAACGCGTGAACGGCGCGCCCCGCGACGGCGGCGGCACGGTCGCGCTCAGGATCGCCAGGTCGCTCAAGCCCGTCATCGGCGCGATCAACGGCCCGGCCGTGGGCGTCGGGGTCACGATGACGCTGCCCATGGACGTCCGTCTCGCCGCGGACACGGCCAGGTTCGGGTTCGTGTTCGCGCGGCGCGGCATCGTCACCGAGGCCGCGTCCAGCTGGTTCCTGCCCAGGATCGTCGGCATCGCCCAGGCCATGGAGTGGGCGGCCACCGGCCGGATCTTCCCCGCGTCCGAGGCGCTCGAAGGGCGGCTGGTCTCGCGGGTGTACCCGGCGGACGAGCTGCTGCCCGCGGCGTACGCGCTGGCTCGGGAGATCGCCGCGAACACCTCCGCCGTCTCCGTGGCCGCCGTCCGCAGGCTGATGTGGTCCGGCCTGTCGGCGGCCTCCCCGTGGGAGGCGCACGCGGCGGACTCTCGGCTCATGACCGAGCTCGGCGGCGCGCCCGACGCGGTCGAAGGGGTGACCGCCTTCCTAAAGAAACGGCCCGCCGAATTCCCGATGACGGTCAGCCAGGATCTCCCGCCAGGCGTGCCGTCGTGGCCCGACGATCCCTATGGTGTCTAGCGTGTACGAGATCACCGTGCTGCCCCTGCCCGACGACTTCGAGGGCGCGGTCGTCGCGACGCTGGTCGCCAGGAGAGCCACGACCCCCACCCGCAGGGCCGTGCTCTACCTGCACGGGTTCACCGACTACTTCTTCCAGGACCACCTGGCCGAGCACTACGTGAGCCGCGGCATCGACTTCTACGCCCTCGACCTGCGCAAGTACGGCCGCTCACTGCTGCCCCACCAGACCAGGGGCCTGATCAGGAGCGTCACCGACTACTTCCCCGAGATCGACGAGGCCGTCCGCATCATCAGGCAGGACCACGACGAGCTGACGATCAACGCCCACTCCACCGGAGGCCTGATCGTGCCCCTGTGGGCCGACCGGGTGCGAGGCCGCGGCCTGGTGCAGGGGCTGGTGCTCAACAGCCCGTTCTTCGACCTCAACGTGCCCACGCCGCTGCGCCTGGCCGCCGACCTGCTCAAGACGCCGCTGTCCTACACCCGCCGGGTCATCCCGCTGGGATCCAGCACCGTCTACGGGCAGACGCTGCACCGCAGCCTGCAGGGCGAATGGGACTACGACCTGGAGCTCAAGCCCCTGGGCGGCTTTTCGGTGCACGCCATGTGGCTGGCCGCCATCCGCAGGGCCCAGCGGCGGCTGCACGCCGGCCTGTCGGTGGACGTGCCGGTGCTCGTCCTCACCTCGGCGACAGGCCTGCGCGTACGCGACTTCGTTCCCGAGGCACGGGCGGCCGACATCGTGCTCGACCCCCGGCACATGGCCCGCTGGTCCACCTCGGTCGGGCCGCACGTCACGTGCGTACGCATCGCGGACGGCCTGCACGACCTGGTGCTGTCGGCCGAACCGGTGCGCAAGCAGGTGTTCGGCGAGCTCGACCGCTGGATGAACGCCTTCGTCTACCACGGGAACGAGAAGAGCCCGTAGTAGGCCGCCGCCACCATCAGCAGGCCGGTGCCGCCCAGCACGCCCGCGATCGCCACGTGCTGCCAGCGGCTCGGCCGCATGCCCTCGCGCAGCGCCGACACGAGCGCCGCCACCGCCGTGACCTCCTGGACCAGCATCCACACCGCCAGCACCCGCACGACCAGCCAGCCGGCCAGCACGGCGGGCCAGGCGCCCGCCTGGTTCACCGAGAACAGCACCAGCAGCGTGATGAACGCCACGACCGACATCAGCAGGCCGAGGCTCGTCCACGCGATCCTGCTCAGCCTGCGCCGCAGCGGCGGCCAGAGGCGGGCGTTGGCCTCGGCGGTGACGCCCGCGCGGCCGCGCAGGCGGACGACCATGGCGGCGACCGGCCCCGCCACGTAGCCGACGGCGGCCAGGCAGATCGTCAGCCCCAGCATCGTGCCGCCCGCGTACCAGGGGGCGGCGGGCACGTCGCTGGCCTCGAACCGCTGGACCGGGGTGGCGCCCGCCATGTGCACCGACGGCTCCGCGGTGCCCGGCAGGCCGATGATCCAGTTGGCGAGGGTCTCCAGATAGCCCTGGGTGAAGTCACCGCCGTGGACCCGCATGGCGTGGTCGCCGCGCGCCATGAAGCGGATCGTGTAGTCGTCGTTGCCCGCCTTCTTCATCGCCGTGATCAGCGCCTGGGTGGACTCGACGAAGGGGATCGAGGGGTCGGTGGTGCCGTAGAACGCCAGAACCGGCTGCTTGACCTGGCTTAAAGCCGGCATCGCGTCGTAGCGCAGGAAGTCGAAGCCCACCCCGCCCATCGCCCTGGTCAGCAGGTCGCGTACGCCGATCGGGGCGTGCAGCCTGAGCAGCTGCTCGTTCAGCGCCCACGCGACCTGGCGCAGCGGGGAGACGTTCGGCGAGGACACCATCACCAGGAACTTCACCGCGCTGCTCTTCGCCGCCGCGACGGGCACCACCCAGCCGCCCTCGCTGACCCCCCACAGCCCGATGCGCGAAGGATCCACCTCGGGAAGGGTGCGCAGATACTCCACCATGCGCAGCGCGTCGTCGGCGAGCAGCCCGAAGTCGCGGTCGCGGAAGTTGTAGCCGATCGTGCGCTTGTCGAACGCGATCGTCACCACGCCCGCCATGGCCAGGAACTCGGCCTGCGGCGTGAACTCGGTCCGCGACCCGTTCCCCGAGCCGGAGACGAACACCATCGCCGGATGCCGCCCAGGCGTCAGCGGCACCCGGAGCGTCCCCTCCAGGCGCTGCCCCTCGCCGGCGACCGAGATCTGCTCCCTGCGGACGGAGGCGGTCGCCGCCACAGGTTCCAGCTCGGCCACCGGCTGGGCCGGGATCGACTGGAAAGCTGGATCGGCTTTGAGCGGCGGCGGGTCGAATGCGGGTGGCAGGACGTATCCGACCGTCGCGAGAGCCACCAGCACCAGACCGGCGGCCACGCTCAAGGTGCCACGGCCCGTGCGCATCGGCCTCCCCATGTGCGTTGGTTTGCCCGCCGATCGTCCAGCGTACTCCCGGCTCCTGAGACGGGTGAGCCCGCATTTGTCGGTGAGACCTGTTAGCTTCCTGCGACATGCGCATCCTGCACACGTCCGACTGGCATCTCGGGCGTTCGCTCCACCGCGAGAGCCTGCTCGCGGCGCAGGTGGCGTTCGCCGACCACCTGGTGGAGACGGTGCGGGCCGAGCGGGTCGACGTCGTGGCGATCGCCGGAGACGTCTACGACCGGGCGCTGCCGCCGGTCGACGCGGTCGCGCTGCTCGACGACGTGCTCGCCCGGCTGCGCGCCGCAGGGGCGCGGGTGGTGCTGATCAGCGGCAACCACGACTCGGCGCTGCGGCTCAGGTTCGGCTCGGCGCTGTTCGAGACGGCGGGGGTGCACGTGCGCACGCGCCCCGACCAGGCGTGGGAGCCGGTGCTGGTCGGCGACGTCGCCTTCTACGGCATCCCCTACCTGGAGCCCGAGCTGGTCCGGGCCGGCTGGGAGTTGCCCGACCGCAGCCACACCGCGGCGCTCACCCACGCGATGACCCGCGTCAGGGCCGACGCCGCCCGCCACCGCGCCTCCGTGGTCCTGTCGCACTGCTTCGTCACCGGCGGGCAGGCCAGCGACAGCGAGCGCGACATCAGCGTGGGCGGGGTGGCCCACGTGCCCCTGCCGGTCTTCGACGGGGTCGACTACGTCGCGCTCGGCCACCTGCACGGGCGACAGCGCATGTCCGAGACCGTGCGCTATTCGGGCTCGCCGCTGGCCTACTCCTTCTCGGAGGCCGGCCACGTCAAGGGCTCCTGGCTGGTCACGCTGGGCGGGGAGACGGAGTTCGTGGCCGCCCCCGTGCCCCGTCCCGTCGGCACCCTGAAGGGCCGCCTCGACGAGATTCTCGCCTCTCCGCTGCACGCCCGTCTCGAGGACCACTGGCTCCACGTCACCCTGACCGACGCCGTCCGGCCCAAATCCGCGATGGAGCGGCTGCGCGCCCGGTTCCCCCACACCCTCGCCCTGGCCTTCGAGCCCGACGGCGCCCTCCCCGCCGTCCGGCCCGCGCGCCTGAGCGGGCGGCCCGAGGCAGAGGTCGCCCTCGACTTCGTCCGCGAGGTGCGCGGCGAGCCTGCGGCGCCTGATGAGGAATCCCTGCTAAGACAGGCCATCGAGGCATCGAGGGTGAAGGAGACGATGGCATAGATGCGGCCGCACCGGCTCACGTTCACGGCCTTCGGGTCTTTTCCCGGCACCGAGACCGTCGACTTCGACGCCCTTGCGGAGGCCGGCCTCTTCCTCGTCCACGGGCCCACGGGGGCGGGCAAGACCACGATCCTCGACGCGCTCTGCTTCGCCCTCTACGGCCAGGTCCCCGGCCAGCGCAACAGCGCCCGCAGCCTGCGCTGCGACCACGCCCCGCGCACGACAGGGCCTGAGGTCACGCTCGAGGTGACGATCCGCGGCCGCTTACTCCGCATCCAGCGCTCACCCACCTGGCAGCGGCCCAAGCTGCGCGGCACCGGGTTCACGGAAGAGAAGGCCAAGGTCGTCGTCTCCGAGCGGCGGGGGTCGTCCTGGCAGGGGCTGACCACCCGGCTCGACGAGGCGGGGCACCTGGTGGGCGAGCTGCTCGGCATGAACGCCGACCAGTTCTGCCAAGTGGCGATGTTGCCGCAGGGGGAGTTCGCCAAGTTCCTGCGGGCCGGCGGCGACGAGCGCGCCAAGCTGCTCGAACGGCTGTTCACCGTCAAGATCTTCACCCAGGCGGAGGCGTGGCTGGCCGAGCACCGCAAACAGGCCTGGCGCGCGGCCCAGCAGCTGAGGCAGCAGGTCGACTTCGCGATCAAACGCGTCGAGGAGGCCGCCGGCGACGCCGCCGACCAAGCCGGGGACGCGGAGCGGCTCACGCCGGAGGCCGACCCGTTGCGCTGGGCCGGGGCTCTGCTCGACGCCGCGCGGGCGGTCGTGCACGGCGCCACCGAGGAGCGGGCCGCAGCCGGCCAGGCGCTGCGCTCCGCCCGCCTCCGGCACGAACGGGCCGCCTCCCTGGCCGACCGCCGGCGCCGCCACGCCGAGGCGCTCACCCTCCGCCGCACCCTCGACGAGCGCGCCGACGAGAGAGCCGACCTGCAGGCCATGCTCGACGACGCCGCCAGGGCCGACCGCGTCATCCCGCTCGTCACCGCCGCCAGGCAACGCGCGGAGGCCGCCACCAAGGCCCGCACCCTGGCCGCCGACGCCCTCGCCCGGGCACGCCCCCTCCTGACCACCACCCCACCCGCCCCCGGCACGGAACGGCCGGCCCTCGGCGCTCACTCCTCCGGGCGGCCCGCGAACCACCCGCCCGATCCCATACTCCAAGGGGACGGCGCCGCGGTCTCCGGAGGGCGGGGAAGCCGTCCGGTGCACCAGGGCGACGGCGCCGCACCTTCCGGAGGGCATGAGAGCGATCCGTCGGCCGGGGCGCGCGAGGGTGTCGCGACCCCCGACGGGCGTGGGGACGCTCGCCCGGGCCCGGGGCGTCACGGGGGATCGACGGTCCCTTCGGCCGCCGAGCTGGCGGTGCTCGAACGCGAGCGGCAGGCCGAGATCGCGCGGCTGTCGGAGCTGCTCACGGAAGAGGCCAGGCTGTCGGTGGTCAGGCGTGACCTTCTGCGCGTGGAGGGGGAACTGGCCGCTCTTGTCGAGGCCGACGAGGCCGTCGCGGAGCGGCTGGCCGTCCTGCCCGGCCTCGTCGAGCGGGCCGAGCGCGTGCTCGCCGAGGCGCGTACGGACGCCGCCAGGATCCCGGCGGCGCAGGCCGTGCGCGACGCCGCCGCCCACCTGATCGAGATCGACGACGAGCTGGCCAGGCTGGCGGCCGAGCTGGTCGAGCTGTCGGAGCGCGAGGCCGAGGTGTTCGCCGCCCAGGCCGAGCTCCCAGGCCGGATAGCCGACGCGAACGCGGCCCTGGCCGACGTACGCGCGCAGGCGGCGGCCATCCCCGCGGCGGCCGCGAGCCTCGACGCCGCCAGGCTCGCGCTGGAGGCCGCGCACCGCCGGGAGAGCCTCGCCGCCGAGCTGGACGCGGCCGTCGCCGCCCATCAGGTGCTGGTCGACCAGGCCCAGTCGCTGCGCGAACGGTGGCTCGACCTGCGCCAGGCCCGCATCGACGGCATGGCGGCGGAGCTGGCCCGCGACCTGGCCGACGGGCAGCCGTGCGCGGTGTGCGGCTCCGACCACCATCCCGATCCTGCCGCTCCCGCCCCGAGCGCCCCTTCGGCCGACGACGAGCACGCGGCCGAGACCGAGCACGAGGCCGCACTCGCCGAACGCGAGGCGGCGGAACGCGCGCTCGCCTCGCTGGAGTCCAGGCACGCCGACGCGGTCGAGGCCACGGGAGGCCTTGATGTGGCGGAGGCCGGGGAGCAGGTGCTGCGGGCGGAGGAGGAGGTCGCCCGTCTGGAGGCGGTGGCGGCCCGCGAGCCTGCCCTGGCGGACGCGCTCGACCGCGTCGAGACCGAACGCGAGCAGGTCGGGGACCGGGCCATGGAGATCGCGGAGACCCTCGCCGCGCACCGCGCTCACCTCACCCAGCTCCGGTCCGAACGCGCCCGCCTCCGGACCGGCCTCGCCACGTCCGGCCTCGCCACGACCGGCGCCGCCGGACCGCCAGGGCAAGCCGGCGCCCTTCCGCGTCCAGGCGCCGCGCACAACGGCCCCGCCGCGCCGGCGGCGGCCGGTGGTCTCGCGCGTCCGGGTGCCGAGGGAGGCGACCGTGGCGCGGGGCCACGCCCTACCGGTCAGGACACCGCTTCGAGCGAGATGGCGGGCGACGGGGGTTCCCACGGCGCGCAGGAGGTCGATGGCGCGGTCGTGCTGGCCGAGGCCGAGAAGGAGCTGCGGAGGTTGCGGGAGTCGGCCGGGCGGGAGGACGAGCTGGCCGGGGAGGCGGCGCGGCTCCATCGTGAACGGCAGGACCAGGAGGAGGAGCGCCGCAGGGTCGGCGCGAGGCTGGCGGCCTGCCGCACGAGACACGAGGAGCTGAGCGGTGACGCCGGAAGGCTCGGGGCGCGCCTGGACGCGGCGCGGGGCGGCGACCCGACCCTGACCGCCCGCCTGGCCAGGCTCGGCGACGAGGCCGAGCTGCTGCGGGAGGCCCGCGAGGCCACGCAGGCGGCGGCAGCGGCCCATGACGAGCTGAACAGGGCCCGGCAGGCGGCGGAAGAGGCGGCGGCCGAGGCCGGGTTCGCGGACGTCGCGGAAGCGGAGGCGGCGGCCAGGAGCCCGGCCGAGAGGGAGCGCAAGGCGGAGCTGCTGCGCCGCCTCGACGACGAGCACGCCGCCGTCATGAGCACCCTGGCCGACCCCGAGCTGGTCGCCGCCGCGGCCCAACCCGCGCCCGACCTGGCCGCGATCGAGGCGGAGCGCGACGCCCTGGAGGAGGCGCACACGCGGCTGTCGAGCGTTCGCGACGGGGCTGTGGCGAGGGTGGCACGGCTGGAGGAGCTGTACGGCGAGCTGGCCGGCCGGCTCGAACGCTGGCGCCCGGCCGCCGACCGGCACCGCCTGGCGGAGCGGCTGGCGGCGCTGGCCGGCGGCACGTCCGGCGACAACCGGTGGAGCATGAGCCTGTCGTCGTTCGTGCTGGGCGAGCGGCTGCGGCAGGTCGTGGACGCCGCGAACGAACGCCTCGACCACATGTCGGGCGGGCGCTACCTGCTACGCCACGACCTGCGGAAGACGGCGGGGTCGCGGGCGCGCTCCGGCGGCGGGCTGGGGCTGCGGGTGGCCGACGGCTGGACCGGCGTCGACCGCGATCCGGCGACGCTGTCCGGGGGCGAGAGCTTCATCACCTCGCTCGCCCTGGCGCTGGGCCTGGCCGACGTCGTCACGGCGGAGGCCGGTGGCGCGGAGCTCGGCATACTCTTCGTGGACGAGGGCTTCGGCACCCTCGACGAGGACACCCTCGACAGCGTCCTCGACATTCTTGACGGGCTGCGCGACGGAGGGCGGGCGGTGGGCATCGTCAGCCACGTCGCCGAGCTCAGGTCCCGGATCCCCGCCCAGCTCAAGGTCACCAAGACCCGCACCGGATCCACCCTGGCCCCGGTGCGCGCCGGCTGAGACCGTCCCCCAGCCCGGCGCCGGGCGGCGCCGGGCTGGTCTGATGTCCCGCCCGGCGCCGGGGGCTCATGTCCCGCTGCCCACGGGGACCGGGCGGGCGACGGCGGCCAGCCGGGCGGCCACGCGGGACAGGTCGAGCCCGTTGGCCTCCTCCACCCGGGCGACCGCCGCGGCGGGCACCGCGGCGATGCCGTTGAGCGCGCCCGCGACCGCGGCGGCCATGCAGCCGACCGTGTCGGAGTCGCCGCCCGCGGTGGCAGCGGCGACCGCGGTCCGGAACGGGTCGCCGCCGGCCGCCACCAGCAGGCCGATGGCCGCCGGGCAGGCCTCGGCCGCGGGCAGGCCGGTGCCGATGACGGAGGCGATCCGCTCGATGGCGTCGTCCAGGTCGCGGGACTGCACGGCGAGCGTGACGGCGAGGTCGATGCGCTGGGCGACGGAGGGGCCGGGGACGTGCCGGCCCTGCTCGCCGCCGAGGGCCTCGCCGAGTTCGGCGCCGCGCCGCGCCGCCCG
This sequence comes from Nonomuraea sp. KM88, assembly GCF_052245635.1. NCBI lineage: Bacteria > Bacillati > Actinomycetota > Actinomycetes > Streptosporangiales > Streptosporangiaceae > Nonomuraea > Nonomuraea sp. KM88. The sequence goes on from NZ_JBQQCC010000002.1 coordinate 657,024, forward strand.
TACGACCTGGAACAGGTCGGCGCCGTCCACGCAGGCGGCGGCGGTCGCGGCGGCGATGGCCGCGGCTCCGGCGACGCCGATGTTCGTGTGGTGACTCGGCACGCACGTCAGGTGTGCCGCGCGGACGGCGCCCTCGACGTCACCGGGGTGCACCAGGCCGGCGGGGGCGACCCTCATGGCGCCGCCGTTGCTGGCGCCCTCGCTCATGACGCGTCCCGCCTTGCCCACCTCCCAGGGGTCGTCCCCGGCCTTGAGGCGTTCGATGGCCTTGCGCGTGGTCGGGCCGGCGAAGTGGGGATAGTAGGAGGGGTTGCCGGACCAGCCGATGAGCAGGCGGGCCATGACCTCGGGGGTGACCTCCCCGTCGTGCTCGGCGAACGCCTCGGCGAGCAGCAACATCTGGCTGGAGTCGTCGGTGATCTGGGCCGGCCCGCGCCCGACCGCGTACGGCGCGTCGGGCAGCGGCGCGTGGAAGCTCTCGACCCTGCGGCCGAACAGTTCCCGGATCTCCGGGATGGAGCGTTCCTCGGTGGGCGCGCCGAGGGCGTCGGCGATGCAGGCGGCGGCCAGGCTGCCGTGGATGCGGTCGAGAAGTGTGGTCATCGGATTCCTTGTGGACGGGGTGCGGCGTCGAGGGTGACGTTCCGCAGGGACGTCTCGAGGCCGGTGCCGGCGTCGAGGTAGGCGCGCGAGCCGAGGCGGCCCACGCAGAGGGAGGCGGTGGCGACGCCGGCGCGCAGGCTGCCGGCGAGGGAGCGCCCGAGGATCCAGGACCCGGTGAACGCCCCGGCCAGGGCGTCTCCGGCGCCGGTCGTGTCGACGACCTCGGCCTCCGGCCCGCGCGCGTGCCAGCTTTCCTCCCGGCTGTGGCAGGCCGCGCCGTTGCGCCCGCCGGTCACCACGACGACGGACGCGCCGGCGGAGATGAGCAGCTCGGCGCAGCGCCCGGGGTCGCCGCCGGCCAGCACCTCGACCGCGCCCTGGTTGCAGAAGACGAGGTCGCTGGCGTGGGCGAGGTCGAGCGTCCTGTCCAGGCGCCCGGTGACGGCGTCGGGTTCGAGGTCGACGGCCACGGCCGCGCCGTTCGCTCGGGCCCGGGTGGCGAGGTCGATCGCCCAGTCCAGGTCGTCGGCCAGCGGGGCGACGACCCGCGCCGTACGGAGCAGGTCGTCGGAAACCTGTCCCGTGGCCGGGATCTTGACCTCGGTCACCGCTCCGACGAGGGACTTCTCGCCGGTGTCGTCGAGCTGGACCACGCAGAACCAGGTGTGCCCGCCGGCGACGGTGACGCTCGCGGAGACGTCCACGCCGTGGGCGGCCAGCCGGTCCAGCGCCTGGCGGCCGGGCTCGTCGGAGCCCACGGCGGTGACTAGGCCGCTGCGGGCTCCGGCGAACCGCGCGGCGGCGGCCAGGTTGGCGCTCATGCCCCCGCCCTGGATGCTCAGCAGCCGCCCGATCGCCTTGCCGTCGGCGGTGGCGATGTGCGGCACCCGGACGAAGTAGTCGACGCTGGCGTCTCCGACCGCCAGCACGTCCAGCGGCCGCGGGTTCGTGGCGGTCATCCGGGAGCCCTCCGGCTGAGGAGGTTGTTCAGCAGGGCGGCGCCGACCAGGACCAGGCCGAGGATGCCGGTCTGCACGGAGTTGCCGACCTGGGCCAGCTGCAGCCCCCAGGACAGCACCACCACGACGACGAGCGCCAGCAGGACGCCGCTGAGGTGCCCGCGGCCGCCGAAGATGTGGATGCCGCCCAGCACGGCGATGGTGATCGCCTGCAGCTCCATCCCGAGGCCGGCGCTGGGCCGGGCCGTGAGCAGCCACGCGTTGGTCACCACGGCGCCGAGCGCGGCCAGCGCGCCGGACAGGCAGTACAGCCGGAACCTGAGCTTGTCCACGTCGACCCCGGCCAGGGCCGCGGCCCGGTCGCTGGTGCCGATCTGGTGCAGCCGCCGGCCGAAGGCGGTGCGGTTCTGCGCCCAGATGGCCACGGCGAACGCGGGCGCCAGCACCAGGAGCACCTGCGCGGGCACGCCGAGGATCGCGGTCTGCCCGAGGGCGGCGAAGCCCTCCCGGTTGAACCCGCCGAGCTGGCCTCCGTGGGTCAGCACCTGGGCGAGCGCGCCGTACAGGAAGAGCGTGCTCAGCGTGACGATCAGCGGGGGCAGGCCCAGCCGGGCGACCATGAAGCCGTTGACGGAGCCGAGCAGCGCGCCGAAGGCGACGGTCACCAGCGCGGCCAGCCACGGGCTGAGCCCGAGGTTCTGGGCGAGCAGGCCCATGAAGATGCCCGACAGGCTCAGCGCGGACCCGACGGACAGGTCGATGCCGCCCCGGCCGCCGAGGATGACCAGCGACACGCCGAGGGCCAGCAGGCCGATGACCGCGCCGTACTGCGTCATCGCCAGCAGGTTGCCCACCTCGAGGAAGTACGGCGACAGCAGGCTCATCAGCGCGCCGAGGGCGACGATGAGCACGGCGAGGAACACCCTGCGATCGCTCACGCGGTCCCGCATCGACCGCCGGGGCAGGGCTCCCGTTGTCATTTCTTCGCTCCGATCCGCTTGTCGAGGGTGCGCCGGGTCAGCACGTCGAAGGCCACCGCGAGGGCGACGGCCGCCCCGACCAGCACGCCGTTCCACAAGGGCGGCACGCCCATCAGGACGACGCCGTTCTGCAGCAGCGCGATGAAGGCCAGGCCGCCGAGGGTGCGCAGCACGCCGCCCTCACCGCCGAGGATGCTGGTGCCGCCGACGACCACGGCGGCGATCGCGGGGAGGGTGAGCTCGTTGCCGGCCGTGGCCTGGACGACGCCCACCCTGCCCACGTAGATGAGCGCCGCGACGCCGACGAGGACGCCCACGAGCACGTACGCCGCGAACGCCGTCCGGCCGACGGGTACGCCGAGCAGCCGCGCGCCCTCCGCGTCGTTGCCGATGGCGAACAGCCGCCGGCCGAACACCCGGTGCCGCAGCACGTACGCCAGCACGCCGAACACGGCCAGCACGACCAGGCCCACCAGGGGGATTCCGCCGGCGCGGGCCGGGCCGAGCGCGGGCACGACGGGGCCGGCGAAGACGTCGGTGCTGTTCCAGAGGACGAACAGCACGGTCTTGAAGATGGCGGCGGTGCCCAGCGTGGTGATGATGGGGGAGATCCGCCCGCCGACGACCAGGCCGCCGTTGATCGCGCCGAGCGCGCCGCCGAGCAGCACGGAGATCACGACGACGAGCGGGGGCGGCATGCCGGCGACGAAGAGCGTGGCGCCGACCCACGCGACCACGCCGAGCATCGGCCCGACGGACACGTCGATCCCGGCCAGCAGGACGACCAGCGTCACGCCGGCGGCCAGCAGCGCCAGGTCGGCCGAGTTGATCACCACGTTGGCGAGGTTGGCCGCGGACAGGAAGCCGGGGGCGGCCACGGTGAAGAAGATCACTTCCGCGATCAGGAGGATCGGCAGCAGCGCGTTGCGCAGGAGGACCAGCATCCGCGCGGAGGGTGCGAACGCGGAGGGGACGGTGGTCGTGGTCACCGGTTCACCCCCATCGTGGCGCGCAGCACCGCGTCCTCGGTCAGGTCGTCGCTACTCAGCTCGGCGGCCATGCGGCCCTCCCGCATGACGTAGACGCGGTCGGAGACGGCGAGGAGCTCCGGCAGGTCGCTGGAGACGACCAGCACCGCGGTGCCGTCGCGGGCCACCTCGACGAGGCGCTGCTGGATGTCGGTCTTGGTGGCCACGTCGATGCCCCGGGTCGGCTCGTCCAGGATGAGGATCTTGGGTTCTGTGGCGAGCTGCCGGGCGAACAGCGTCTTCTGCTGGTGGCCGCCGGACAGGCCGGTGACGGGGAAGGCGGGTGACGGGGCCTTGATGCGCAGCCGGTCGATCCACGAGGTCGCGAGCTCGCGCTCCTCGGCGCGGCGGATGACGCCGAGCCGGCCCAGCAGGTCCGGCAGCTTGACGGCCGTGATGTTGCTGAGGGTGTCCATGCCGGGGAAGATGCCGAGCGTCTTGCGGTCCTCCGGCAGGTAGGCGATGCCGCGGGCCATGGCGTCGCGCGGGCCGCGCGGCGTGTGCGGCTCGCCGTCCACCCGCATGGTTCCCGCGCTGGGGCGCAGCACGCCGAAGACGGTCAGCGCCAGCTCGGTACGCCCGGCTCCGACGAGTCCGTACAGGCCGACCACCTCGCCGCCGCGCACGGTCAGGTCGACGTCCGACACGGCTCCCGGCACGGTGAGCCCCGAGGTCTCCAGCATGACCGGCCCGGGCCGGGCGGGTGAGCGGCTGATGGCGGAGTTGACCGGCCGGCCGGACATCATCTCCAGGATCCTGTCGTGGTCGGCCTCCGAGGCGGGCAGGTCGCCGGCGAGCCTGCCGTCCTTCAGGACGATGAACCGGTCCGCGACGTGCTCGAGCTCCTCGAAGCGGTGGGTGATGTACAACACGCCCACCCCGGCCTCGGAGAGCCGCTGCACGATGAGGAACAACCTGCGGACCTCGGCGTCGGTCAGGATCGAGGTGGGCTCGTCCAGGATCAGCACCTTGGCTTCGACGTCGACCGCCCGGGCGATCAGCGTCAGCTGCTGTTCGGCCAGGCTGAGCGCGTCCATGCGCCGGGTCAGCAGTTCCACGGGGACGTCGAGCCGCCGGAACAGCTCCTCGCCCCTCCCGCGCATCCGGCGCCAGTCGACCTGGCCCGCGCGGTCGCGGGGCTCGCGGCCGACGTTGAGGTTCTCCAGCACCGACAGCCGGGGGAAGAACGACGGCTCCTGGTAGACGACGCTGACGCCGCCGGCCAGCGCGGCCCCCGGGGAGGCTGGCCGGTGCGGTGCGCCGTCGAGAACCATCTCGCCGCCGTCGGGCGGATACACGCCAGCGATGATCTTGATGAGGGTGGACTTGCCGGCGCCGTTCTCGCCGAGCACCGCGAGCCGCTCGCCGGCCCCCAGCGTGAAGCTGACGTCGTCGAGTGCGGTGGTGGCTCCGAAGCTCTTGGACAGGCCGGACACCGAGAGGATGGGCCGCACGTCGCTCCTAGTAGTCATACTGGGCGATGTTCGCCTTGGTGAAGACCATCGGCGGGCCCATGACGAGCGTCGTGGTCGCCGCGGAATACTCGACGGGGTCCTTCAGCCCCGGCACGGTGTTCTCCGGGGCGAACTCCTTGCCGTCCATGAGCTGCTTCATCGCCCAGACGGTCAGCACGCCCAGGTTCGGCACGTCCCAGAGCACGGTGGAGCTCATCACCCCGGACTCGACGTACGGGCGCGCCGTCCGCGGCGAACCGAAACCGGAGACCGCCACCTTTCCCGCCTTGCCGGCGTTCTGGACGGCCTGCGCCACTCCGGGGACCGCGGTCGACGGCACCGCGATGATCGCCTTGAGATCGGGGTAGGCGGTCATCAGGTCCTGCGCCTCTTTGAGCGCCTGCGCGGTGTCGGTGGTGTAGCGCACGCCGCCCACCAGTTCCATGGCGGAGTAGGTGGACTCCTGCCGCTTGCGCGCCTCGGCCACCCAGCTGTTGAACGTCTGCGTGTCGGCCGCCCCCGACACGATGCCGTACTTGCCCGTGCCGCCCATGGCCTTGGCGATCTCGTCCATCACGGTCGCGCCGAGCGCGGCGTCGGAGGCCTGCTGCACGAACACCTGGCGTTCGCTGTCGGGCGCGTCGGCGTCGGAGGTGACCACGACGATGCCATTCTTCCGCGCGGCCGCGATCGCCGGGTTCATCGACCGGGGGTCGAGCGGGGACACCGCGATCGCGTCGTAGCCCTGCTGGACGAGGCTGTTGAAGATGCGCAGCTGCTCGGTCGCGTCCGCGGTGGAGGGCCCCGCCTGGGTGTACGACATGCCGAGCGACTTCGCCGTCTTCTCCGCGCCCTCCTTGAAGGCGGAGAAGTAGGGTACGCCCTCCACCTGGGAGACGAAGGCCACCTTGGGCCCCTCGCCGTCACCGGTGCTGGGAGCGGCGCTCTGGCCGGCCGGCCCTCCCACGGTCGAACAGGCCGCCAGGGCGACGGCCGTGCAGATGGCCACGAGCCCGGCACTGATGTTTCGCATATCGCATCCCGAGGAGACGAACGGACAGGTCTGTAGGCGCGCCCCCTTATTCGCCCGACGCGGCCACCGTAAGAATTAGTACCAACGAGTGTCAAGAGTTGTAGGTACAAATCTGGATGTTGTTGGTATATGTTGTGCATGGAGCTAGTTGACTGGTACTTCGGTCTGCGCCGGGTTCGCGAGCGAGGGGAGATGGGCCCGCATGACCAAGCGCCATGCGCACGAGATCGTGGCTGATTCGCTGCGCACGCACATCCTCGAAGGCCGCTACAAACCGGGGCAGCGCCTGCCGTCCGAGGAGGCGCTCACCGACGAGTACGGCGTCAGCCGCAACACCGTGCGGGTGGCGCTGAACCACCTCGCCGCGGCCAACCTGATCACCCGGCGCCGCGGATCCGGCAGCTATGTCAACGCCGACCTCGGCATCAGCCACTCCCTCGGCAACCTGCGCAGCTTCACCGTGCTCCTGCGCGACCTGGGCCTGCAGCCGGGCATCACCGAGGTCGAGGTGCGCCTCGACCCCAGCCCTCCCCTGGAGATCCTCGGGTTCCTCCCCTCCGAGGTCGCCTGGCTGGTCCGCAGGGTGCGGACGGGCTCGGGCTCGCCCTTCGCCCTGCTCGACTCGTGGCTTCCCGACCGCATCGGCTCGCGGATCGACCCGGAGGCCCTGACCCGCCGCCAGTCCCTGTACGCCTCACTCGCGGAAGACCTCGACATCAGGGTCGCCGAGGCCACGGAGAGCATCCACGCCGAGGCCGCCGACGAGCGCGAGGCCCGTGTCCTCGACGTCCCGGTCGGCAGCCCGATCATCGTCATCAGGCGGTGGACCTATGACCGGGCGGGCAGGCCCGTCGAATACACCCGGTCGGCCGCCCGCGGTGACCGCTACCGGTACGTGGTCAAGCTCCGCGCCTGACGGCGGCGCGCCTGTGACGTCTGCTCAGCCGAGCGACGTGATCAGTCGCGGCAGGGTGGCCGGGTCGTGGAAGAGCGTGGCGCCCAGGCCCGCGAGGCGGCCGGCGGGGGTGAAGCCGCCGGCGTAGGCCAGGCAGCGCATGCCCGCGCTCATCGCCGCCGTCACCCCGAACGGGCTGTCCTCCACCACCACGCACCGCTCCGGCGGCACCCCCATCGTGTCCGCCGCGTGCAGGAACAGGTCGGGCGCCGGCTTGCCCCTCGCCACGTCCTCGGCGCTGAACACCCGTCCGTCGAACCATTTGGCCAGCCCCGTGAGCTCCAGGCTGCGGCGGATCGTGGTGTGCCGGCCGTTGGAGGCCACGCAGGCCGGCACCGTGAGCTGGTCGATCGCCGCCTCGATGCCCTCGATGGCCCGCAGCTCCGCCATCATCGCGGCCTTGTGCTCGGCGTTGAGCTGCTCGCGCCAGCCCGGTGGCGTCTCGCCGACCTGCTCGGCCCAGTATTCGTTGGTGCAGCCCACGAAACGCTCGGCGTACTCCGCCTCGTCGATCGTCCAGCCCAGACGCCGCAGCGCGGCGGTGCCCACGCGCGTGGCGATGGGCTCGCTGTCCACGAGCACGCCGTCGCAGTCGAAGATGACCAGGTCGATGGCCAAGCCTGCTCCTTTCCCGGGGAGGTCCGGCTACGAACCTATCTGATGTGACATAGCGCCAGGTGATAGCGTTCGCGTATCGCTTCACAAGACGCCCGTCCGCATAGTGAGACCCGTATGACGACATCCCCCCAGACCGTGGCCCCCAGCAGGTCAAGGGTCGCGGCAGCCAGCCTCATCGGCACCGCGATCGAGTTCTACGACTTCTACATCTACGGCACCGCCGCCGCCCTCGTGCTGAACGCCGCCTTCTTCCCCGACCTCGACCCGGTGGCGGGCACCCTGGCGTCGTTCTCGACGTTCGCCGTCGCCTTCATCTCGCGCCCGCTCGGCTCGGCGGTGTTCGGGCACTGGGGCGACCGGATCGGCCGCAAGTCCATGCTCGTCGTGTCGCTGCTGGTGATGGGCCTGTCAACGGTGGCGATCGGGCTGCTGCCCGGATACGCGGCGATCGGCGTCATGGCGCCCGTGCTGCTGGTGTTGTTGCGGTTCACGCAGGGCATCGGCCTCGGCGGCGAGTGGGGTGGTGCGGCGCTGCTGGCCACCGAGCACGCGCCGCCCGGCAAGCGCGGACTCTACGCGATGTTCCCGCAGCTCGGCCCGTCGGTCGGCTTCATCGTGGCCAACGGGCTGTTCCTCGTGCTCGGCGAGACGCTCAGTGACGACGCGTTCGGGAGCTGGGGGTGGCGGCTGCCGTTCGTGGCGAGCCTGCTGCTCGTGATCGTCGGTCTCTACGTACGGCTGAAGATCTCCGAGACGCCCGTCTTCCAGAAGGCCATGGACCAGCGGCGCATCGCCAAGGTGCCGTTCGCCGGGCTCATGCGGCACCAGTGGCGGCGGGTGCTGCTCGGCGCCGGCGCCATGACCATCGCGTACACGCTCTTCTACACCGCCACCACCTACTGCCTGGCGTACGGGACCAGCGAGCTGGAGATCCCGAAGACCACGATGCTCGCGCTCACCATGATCGGGGTCGTGTTCATGGCGGCGGGCACCGTGGTCTCGGCGATGGTCTCCGACCGGCTGGGCCGGCGCCGCACCCTGATCGCGGGCACCGGCGTGGCCGTCGTGTGGGGACTGGTGATGTTCCCGCTGATGGAGACCAGGTCCGTCTTCCTCACCGGCCTTGCGCTGGCCGGGGCGCTGGCGCTGATGGGATTGATCTTCGGACCGATGGGGGCGTACCTGCCCGAGCTGTTCAGGACCGAATACCGCTACAGCGGCGCGTCCGTCGCCTACAGCCTCGGCGGTGTGCTCGGCGGCGCGGTGCCGCCGCTGGTCGCCACCGGCATGCAGGCCGGCGGCATGGGAGCGCTGGCGGTCGGCGGCTACGTGTCGGCGATGGCGCTGCTGAGCCTGCTCTGCCTGCTCGCCCTGCCCGAGACGGGCGACGAATCCCTATGAAACCAACAAATCGCGGCGGCGGGCTCGGTAACATGAGGGTCATCAACACGGCGGTCGAACAGAGCCGTGGCGCCCACGGCCGCGCTGACTTCACGGGCTGACTTCACGGGCTGACTTCACGGGCTGACTCCTTCAAGCCGGCCCGTGAAGTCAGCGCGGCCGGAACGCCTCAACCGCTCTCGTAACCCGGGAAGAGCAGGGCCAGCTCCCGCGGGTACGTCCCGATCAGGCGCAGCTCGTCGTCCGTGAGCGGCCTGCCCGTCATCGCGTTGCAGAGCTGCACCAGCCGGAAGGCCAGCTCCTCGTCGGGCGTCCCGATCCCCAGCCCGTCCATGACGTGCCCGAACCCGGCCTTGCCGCCGTACTCGCCGGTCAGCACCACCCGCCCGCTCCTCGCGTGCCAGTCCTCGGGGAACGGCCCCAGCGTCGCCTCGTCGTACAGCTCGTAGTTGCCGTGGTCCTTCAGCGCGCCGTCGGCGTGGATGCCCGACTCGTGCGCGAACGCGTTGCGCCCCACCCCCACCTGGTTGTACGGCAGCGGCTGCCCCAGCGCGTAGCTCGCCCACAACCCGAACCTGCGGGCCCACGACAGGTCGAGCGCGTCGCCGATCTCGGCGTCGAGCCCGAAGCCGTGCTCGAAGGCCAGGATGGTGGAGAGCAAGTCGGCGTTCCCCGAGCGCTCGCCGACGCCGTTCACGCACGTGTTGATCCACGCGTCCTGCCCCGCGTCGAGATCGCCCAGAGCGCCCGAGACCGAGTTGGCCACGGCCATGCCGAGGTCGTTGTGGCAGTGGGTCTCGACCGGCATCGCGGTCGCCGCGGCCAGCTCGGCGAAGCGCTCGCGGATCCGGCCGGGCGTGTCACCGCCGATCGTGTCGCAGTAGCGCACGCGGTCGGCGCCCGCCTCCTTGGCCGCCAGGGCGAACTCCAGCAGGAAGGCGTCGTCCGTACGCGAGCCGTCCTCGGCGTTCACCCCCACGGTCAGCGCGCCTCCGGCCTTGGCCGCGCGGACCGCGGCCGCCATCTCCCTGAGGATCGCCTCCCTGTCCAGGCGGCCGCGGAACTTGTTCTGGATCATGTAGTCGGACGTCGAGATGGACAGGTTGTAGTGCTTCAGCCCGAGCGGCGCCGCCTTCTCCACGTCCTGCGGCACGCCCCGGCACCAGCCGGACAGCCGCAGCTCACCGAACGCCCCGGCCTCGGCCAGCGCCACCTGCGCCCTGACGTACGGGACCTCGTGGAAGAGGAACGGGAAACCGATCTCGGACTGAGCCACGCCGAGCCTGGCCAGATAGAAGTTGACCATGGTCTTGCCGAACTTCGACAGGCCGGTGCGTGCGGTCTGCACGCCGTCCCGGTTGGTGACATCAAGGAAATGAACGTTGGGCATGCCCTCACGTTGACATGGTTGCTCAACGTGTATCAATATTGATTTTCGTCAACATGCCGGAGGGCTTCCCCGCGATGGAGTGGATCGACGCGGCCACGGCCGCCGAACGGCTCGGCGTCAAACCCGCCACGCTGTACGCGTACGTGAGCAGGGGAGTGCTGCGCCGGCGGCACGGCGACGACGGGCGGCGCAGCCTCTTCTCCGCCGAGGAGGTCGAACGCCTCGCCCGCCGCGGCCGCCCCCGCAACCGGCCGCCCGAGCTCGTGATCGAGTCGGCCGTCACAGCCCTCGGCGTCGACCGGCCCTACTACCGGGGGCGCGACGTGCTGGAGCTCGCCGCGACCAGCGGCTTCGAGACGGTCGCCGCATGGCTCTGGACCGCCGGCCCCGCCCTCCCGCACCAGCGGCCCGCACCCGCCGGCTCCCCTGCGGGAAGCGGCGGTCACGGCGAGGAGCCTGCGGCGCCCTCCGGCGGCGCGGTGTGGCGGTGCGATCCGCAGGCGCTGCGGGCCGCCGTCGCCGCCCAGCAAGGGCTGCCGGAGGACCTGCTGCCGCTCGATCGCCTCCAGGTGATCGCCACCGTGCTGGGCGCCTCCGACCCCCTCCGCCACCAGCTCGATCCCGCCTCCGTGAGCGACACGGGCCGCCGCCTGATCGCCGGCCTGGTCGACGCCATGCCGCGGCTCAGCGAGCCCCAGGGCGAGTCGATCGCCCAGCGCCTGTGGTCCCGCCTGTGCCCGGCGCCGCCCGCTCCCGGCCTGCTCCGCGCCCTCCAAGCGGCGCTGGTGCTGCTCGCCGACCACGAACTGGCCGCCTCCACGCTGGCCGCCAGGGTCGCCGCCTCCGCGCGGGCGGACCCGTACGCCGTGGTCCTGACCGGCCTCGGCGTGCTGGGCGGCCCGTTGCACGGCGGTGCCTCGTACGGCGCGGAGCGCCTGCTCGCCGAGGTCGACGAGCCACGCCAGGCCGCGCGCGCGATCACCGGTCGCCTGCGCCGCGGCGAACGTGTCCCCGGCTTCGGTCACAGCATCTACACCAACGGCGACGGCCGCGGCGGCGCCCTGCTGGACCTGGTCAAGGAGGCCGCGCCGGAGCACGAGCGGATCGCCGCGGGACAGGCCGTGCTGGCCGAGATGCGCCGCAGGCGGCTGCCCGAGCGCAACATCGACTTCTCCCTCGCCATCCTGGCCGCCGTCAGCGGCATGGTGAGCGGCGCGGGCGAGGCGATCTTCGCGGTCGCCAGGGCGGCGGGCTGGCTCGCGCACGCCATTGAGGAGTACGAGCGCGGCACCCTCCTCCGCCTGCGCGCCTCCTACACCGGCCCGCCGATCACCTGACGTCGGTCGGGTGGTCATGCAGCGATCAGGACGGGTTTAATGCCTATGAACCAGATGTGTCAAAGGTGAGCAACGAGACTGGAGTGATGACGTGCGAGCGGCCCCTGAGGACGATCCGCCCACCGGAGCGGGGGAGGCGGCCGATGGTCAGGTCAGGGCGGCCGTCGGTGAGGACGGCCTGCTGGCCAGGCTGAAGCTGGACCCGCGGGCGATGCGCCTCGGGTCGCACGAACTGGCCGGCCACATCGTCGCCGCCGTGCGGGCGGCGCAGCAGGATCGGCTGGCGCGGGTCGGCGAGCCCGCCACGCCCGCGGAGGACGGCCCGGACACGGAGGAGTTCATCCGCCGCGTCAACGACATGGAAGCCCAGGCGGCCAGCGATTTCGCCCGGTTGACGTCCAGTCTGGAAGAGATGTTGCGCCGCCTGGACGATCCGCCCTCAGGAAAGATGCACCGTGATGACAGATGAAGAGATCACCTGGGACGTCGCCGGCCGCGAAGCGTCCGCCCGGCACTTCCGTACGCTGACGGACGAGCAGCAGCAGGTCCACGAGGACTACCGGGGGCAGGTGGCGGGCAGCACGGGCCCGTTGCCCTACCCCGACTTCGCCGGCCCCTACCAGGACTACCTGGTGGCGCTGTTCGGCGGCTCCGCGGAGGTGACCGCCGGGCTGGGCGAGACGGGACAGGGCCAGGCGCTGATGGCGGCGACGAACGCGCAGGCGGAGGCGGCGGCGATGGGCGAGGTGAGCGCCGACCATGGCCACCGGGCTTGAAGAGGCCGGTTTCGGCCTGCTGGGTGTTCCGCGCCCGCCGGACACCACCGAGCTGGAACGCCAGGCCGGCGTTCTGGAGTCGCTGGGCCGCGCGCAGGCGTCGGTCGCCGGCGACGGCGCGCGCGCGTTCCGGCTCGGGGGTGCGAACACCGGCGCCGCCACGGACGCGCTGGCCGAGCACGTGACGGGGCAGGCGGGCGTGCTGCGGCGCAGCACCGCCCAGGCGCAGCTCGCCTCGCTCGGAGCGGGCGCCGCGCAGGTCGCGTGGAACGCGGTCAAATGGGCCGGCCGGATCCTCGTGGGGCTGGCCGGGATGGCGGGCCTGGCCGCTCTCACGCCGCAGGGACGGGCGCTGATCAGGCCGCTGCTGCGGCCGGTCGCCCAGCGCATGCAGCAGTGGCTGCTCACCGCCACCCGGTTCATCGGACGGATCTACACCAAGCTCGCCGAGCGGCTCAGGGGAAAGCCCGCCAAGCCGCCGGCCACCGGGCAGCCGGCGGCCACCCGGACCGCGTCCGCCACGCAGCGGGGGACGGGACAACATCCCGTCACGGCGGCGCAGTCCGAGGCCACGCGCGCCAGGATCTCGGCGAACCAGGCCACCATGAGCCTGGACCGGGCCGGCGAACGGCTGAGCCAGGTCGAAAGGCATGTGCGTGACGCGAGAGACACGCTCAGGGCCGCGTACGCCCGCTACGGGACCGACGCCGCCACCAGGGCCCGGCTCGACGCACAAGGGCTGGCGAACCACCCGTATCTCGACGAGATGTCCAGATGGAACCTGCGGCAGCAGGGAGAACGGCTGCAACAGATCGAGACGCAACTCAGCAGGCACACCGCCGGTCACCTGGACGACGCCCGGCGGCGCGTGAACGAAGGGTTCAAGATCGCCGAGAAAAACCGGCTGGACGCCTCAGACCTGAACGGCATGCGGCAGCAGGTGAGCGAGCTGACCTTCCGGCACGCCGAGCTGGCCGACCGCGCGTTCACCACCCGCATGGACATCAACGGCCCGTTCGACATCCAGCAGATGTACCGGATCGTGTGATTGGCGGGCCCGCCGGTCACACGACGGGAGGGCTCACCCCACCGCGGCGCCGCGGTCCACGTACGCGGCGAGCGCCCGCACGCGCTCGCCGTGCTGGTCGTGCCCGACGATCACCTGCGGCTCGTTGTACGGCATCGCGTCGGACGAGCGGCGCAACTTGATGTACTGGCCGCAGGCGTCGATCGCGTACGGCTCCATGTCGTCCTGCAGCGCCCCGATCACCGTGATGCTCGCGTTCACCATGATCGGTGTCGGGTTTCATGGCGGCGCTCACCGTGGTCTCTGAGGTCTCCTACCGGCTGGGTCAGCTCTGCGCCCTGATCGCAGGCACTGGGGCCGCCATCGTGTGAGGGCTGGAGATATTCCTGCTGCCGAGTAGTCATGCGCATTTGGGGCTGGTTTAATTTGTTGACTCGGATGTGTCAAACCGTTCAACGCTGGAGGGATGACGTGCGTGCGGTGCCTGAGGACGACCCGCACACCGGAACCGGGGAGGTCGCCGCTGGTCTGGTCGGGGCGATCGTCGGAGGGGACGGCGTGCTGGCCAGGCTGAGGCCTGGATCCGTGGGCGAAGCGTCTCGGGTCGCACGAACTGGCGGGTCACGTCGTCGCGGCCGTGCGGGCGGGACGGGACAGGGCCAGGTGCTGATGGCGGCGACGAACGCACAGGCGGAGGCGGCGGCGATGGGCGAGGTGAGCGCCGACCATGGCCACCGGGCTTGAAGAGGCCGGTTTCGGCCTGCTGGGTGTTCCGCGCCCGCCGGACACCACCGAGCTGGAACGCCAGGCCGGCGTTCTGGAGTCGCTGGGCCGCGCGCAGGCGTCGGTCGCCGGCGACGGCGCGCGCGCGTTCCGGCTCGGGGGTGCGAACACCGGCGCCGCCACGGACGCGCTGGCCGAGCACGTGACGGGGCAGGCGGGCGTGCTGCGGCGCAGCACCGCCCAGGCGCAGCTCGCCTCGCTCGGAGCGGGCGCCGCGCAGGTCGCGTGGAACGCGGTCAAATGGGCCGGCCGGATCCTCGTGGGGCTGGCCGGGATGGCGGGCCTGGCCGCTCTCACGCCGCAGGGACGGGCGCTGATCAGGCCGCTGCTGCGGCCGGTCGCCCAGCGCATGCAGCAGTGGCTGCTCACCGCCACCCGGTTCATCGGACGGATCTACACCAAGCTCGCCGAGCGGCTCAGGGGAAAGCCCGCCAAGCCGCCGGCCACCGGGCAGCCGGCGGCCACCCGGACCGCGTCCGCCACGCAGCGGGGGACGGGACAACATCCCGTCACGGCGGCGCAGTCCAGGGCCATGCAGGCACAGGCCCGTGCCGGGGAGTCCATCCGACAAGCCAGGTCCATCATCGTCCGCGCCGAAAAAGGATTGGCACAGGCACAAAAGCACGAGCAGGACGCCAAGATGACCCTCGATGTCAGGCTGAGGGGCGCGCAAGGGCGCGGAGAGATCAGCGAAGACAGGAGAAGGCAACTCGCTAGGCAACCGCTGGTGGACCATCCGTATCTTGACGAATGGATGAAGCAGCGCCTCCGGCAGCAGGCTGCGTCGCGGCAACAAATCGAATCAGAGCTCGGGCTGGGCGGCAGACATCTGGACGACGCCGGCCGCCGGGTGGACGATATCGCCAGGGCGAACGGGCTGGACGCGTCCGACCTGCAGAATCTGCGCCGCGAGGTGAGCGACTTGAAGCGCCGGTTCTCCCGACTTGGCTGACAGTCCGGTCGGCACAGCGCTCACTTCGGCGGGACACCGCGGTCCACGTACGCGGCGAGCGCCCGCACGCGCTCGCCGTGCTGGTCGTGCCCGACGATCACCGGCGGCTCGTTGTACGGCATCGCGTCGGACGAGCGCCGCAACTTGATGTACTGGCCGCAGGCGTCGATCGCGTACGGTTCCATGTCGTCTTGGAGCGCCCCGATCACCGTGATGCCGTACGTCTCCCCGATCCTCCTGAACAGCGCCACCGCCTCCCTGCGGTGCTCCTTGCCCAGGTTGCGCCCCAGCTCGTCGAGCACCAGGCACAGATGCCCGCCTCCGGACGAGGCGATGGCCGCCGCGCACACCAGCTTGACCGCCTTCTCGTCCATGAGCGCGGTGTTGGCCCGCCGGTTGTAGGGCACGAACCCCTGCCCCTCGCCGCGCCGCCACTTCGGCGTCACCCGCCACTGCCAGCGCTGCTCGGGATCGGCGGGCGCGGGCGGCACCGGGAACTCGAGCGTCGCGCCGTAGCCGCCGTACGAGGTGTCGAGCTTCTCGAACTCCTCGGCCACCCGCGTCAGCCGCGCCCTGATCGCGGCCGTCAGCGCGGCCCGGTGCACGGCCGTGGACTGCGCCGCCTCCTCGGCGCCCCTGGCCGCCGCCGCCAGGTCGCGCTGCCTGGAGACCAGCTGGGCCTCGATCTGCCGGCGCTGGTGGCGTTCGTACTCCTCCTGACCTCGAAGGTAGGAGGCCAGCGACCCGCACACCGCCGCGAACGTCGCCTGCTCCCGCGCCGTGCTCCCGCCCCGCTCCTCCAGCAGGAACCGCAGCTCTTCGGGGACCTCCGCGTCGTCCTCGGGGAAGGTGTCGCGCAACGCCTGGTCGAGGTGGCGTTCGGCGATCCGCCACCACTCCTCGGTCGTACGGGGCCGCTCCTCCTCCGGCAGCGCCGCCAGCCATTCGCGGGCCGTCTCGACCGTGCCGCCCCAGTCGGCGGCCAGCGCGTCGAGCTTGAGCGACTCGCGTTCGGCGGTGACCTTCGCCGCCTGGTCACGGGCCTGCGCCCGCTCGGCCTCGTGCCGCTGCCGCCGACCCTCGAGGCGTTCGATCTCCATGTCCCGGGTGCGGGCGCGGAAGTCCAGCGCCCCCGCCTGGCGTTCGGCCTCGGCGACCTTCGGCGCGAGCTCCTCGATGGCGGAATTGAGCTCGCCGAGCCCGGCCCGGCGCTCGGCCAGCTTCGCCTCCAGCTCGTCCAGGCGCACCCCCGCCCTGGCCCCCTCCAGACGGCGTTGCGCCTCGGCGACGGACTCCTCCCCGTCGTGCACGGCCTGCGCGGCCGTCTCCTGGACGTCCTTCGCCCGGTTGAGCCGCTGCTCGGCGGCCTTGATGCGGGCCTCACGCCCCGTCGCCACCCCGTCGAACGCGCCGACGACGCTCACCCCCGCGGCACTCACCAGCACCGAACCCGGCAGCTCCGCCAGGGCCGCGGCGGCGGCGTCGAGCTGCGCCGCGTCCACGATCACCGCATGCTCGTTCGGCCACCCCCGCAGCTCGCCCAGCGGGACCGCCCCCGGCCGCCCGTCCTGCTGCCCGCCGGCCTTGCCATAACGCGCCTTGAGCGCGGCGCCCAGATCTCCGGCGTCGTCCGGCGCCTTCTGCCGTGCGGACTCCTGGACGGGCTCCTGGACGGGCTCCTGGACGGGCTCCTGGGCGGGGCTCGCGGAGTCGCGGGCCTGTTCGGCCACGTCGAGGGCGTCGAGGAGGCCCGTCGCGCCGATCCCCGCCGCCGTCAGCGCGTTGAGCTGGGCCGCAGCCGGTCCGCCCTCGGCATCGTCGAGCGCCGCCTGAGCGGACGACACCTCCTGGTCGGCCACCCCGAGCGCCTTGAGCGCCTCGTTCAGCCGCAGCCGCGCCTCCCGCAGCTCCCGCTCGGCCGCGGGCACGTCACGCCCGTCCGCGAACCTGCGGCTCTCCTCCAGCGCCGGGATCAGCCCGCGCAGCTCGTCGGCGGAGTTCTCCGCCACCGCGCGGTCGGCGTCCAGCTTCGCGGCCCGCGCCTGCATCGCCGCCAGCTCCTTGCGCGCCTGGGAGACCTGCCGGTCGAGGGTGTCCTCCCGCAAGGTCGTGATCTCCGCCTTGACCATGGCGATCGACCCGGCCGCGGCCTCCTCCGCCGCGACGTGCCGCTGGAGGCCGGCGGCCAGGACGTCGTCCTTGCCCGCGGCGTCGGCCAGCTTGCGCGCCAGCCTGCCCCGCCAGCACCGCAACGCGTCCGCCAGCCGTACCCTGGCCTGGTCGCGCCGGTCGAACGTGGTCAGCAACGCCTTCGACTCCGACTCGAACTCGGCCAGCCGATCGGCGGCCCGCGCAGCGCGCACCCGCCTGGCGTGCTCGTCGCGCCGGGCCTCCCGCTCCTGCTCCAGCTCGGCGTCCAGGCCGGTGAGCGCGGCGATGGCTTCGAAGACGCGCTCGGGGGAGATCTCGTTGAGCGGCTGGGAGAGCAGGTTGGTGGCGACCTTGCTGCGCACGGACGTGGACAGGAACGACACGCACCTGACCCGGTCGCCGTAGAGCACCTTGGTCAAGTCGCGGGCCACGACGTCGCGCCGCCCGGCCGACTTCGGCAGCGACGCCCAGATCTCGTCGGCGCGGGCCACCCGCTCGGCCTCCGACGGGGACGCCGCCAGGTGCACGCCCTCCCGCCACCTGATCTCCAGGTGCGGCGCCTCCTGGTTGACCTTGAGCCACACGGTGAGCGCCCCGCCCGAGGTATCGGGCACCTCGAACAACTCCGCGCCCGCTCCGGGATCCCCGAGAACGAACGCCCCCTCCCCTCCGGAGGCGGAGCTGCCGGACCCGGCGTCCGCGGTCACGGAGAGGTCGGACGCCGGGCCTTCTGATGCGGCACGGCGGGGGACCGGGCCGCCGGATGCGGCGTCGTCCTGAGGGCCGGACGCCGCCCCGGTCTCCGGGGCGTGGGCCGTGGGAGCGGCGCCGTGGTCCGCCGGTG
The DNA here is from genome assembly GCF_052245635.1 of Nonomuraea sp. KM88. Lineage (NCBI taxonomy): Bacteria > Bacillati > Actinomycetota > Actinomycetes > Streptosporangiales > Streptosporangiaceae > Nonomuraea > Nonomuraea sp. KM88. The sequence goes on from NZ_JBQQCC010000002.1 coordinate 675,315, forward strand.
CGAAGCCGTCCATGCCGGGCGGCCCGAACACGCCCACGATGTAGCCGTGGTCGGCGCTCGCCCACTGGCGGGACCCGGCGCCGCTGGCCAGCTCGGCGTTGAACAGCAGCTCGGACACCGCCTTCGCGCCCGACGCGAATCGCCACTGCTCATCACCGAGCAGCGCCGTGATCGAGGCGATGAACGATGACTTGCCGGCGCCGTTGGAGTCTTTGGGCCCGGCGCCGGCCACGACGATGAGCGTGCCGGGCACGGTGGGCACCGGATGGGTCGAGAGCCGCGAGATGTTGACCGCTTGCACGGCGATCAGTACGCGGTCTCCGACGACGTTCTCCACCTGCGACACTCGTACCCCCGTTACCCTTCCATCCGTCATCTTCACCGCGCTGACCTGCGCGCGCGTACGGCCGCCGCGAGCGGGGTGCTCGGCCCAGCGGCCAGGATCAGCTCCTCCTGCAGGCGGCGCCGAGCCGCCGGGGTGAGCCGGTGGAACTGCGGCCCCGGCACGTAGCCGCCCGCCTCCTCACCGGCCTTCACCTGGCCCAGCAGCCCCGCCTGCCGCAGCGCCCGCAACGCCGCCTCCAGCTCGCCGATCGGCAGCTGGGTGTGGCGGCGCAGTTCGTCGACCGGCGTGGGGTGCGGTGACAGCCAGCTGTCCTCGGGCAGCAGCCCCTCGGCCCTCGGGATCGCCACGGAGTGCACCAGGACGAGCGTCAGCACGGCCCGCTCGCTCACCCCGAGCCGCGCCCCCGCCTCGGCGAGGTGCGCGTCTCCCCGGGCGTGCGCGCCCTCGCCACGGTCCGCCGGCTCGGCGTGGGCGGACACCTCGACGGCTCCGGCACCACCGACGCCGATTTCGATGCCCGGGGTGGACACGGTGAGGGCGGCGGCGCAGGCGTCGTCGTAGCCGGAGATCCAGCGTTCGCGGTGCTGGACGAGTGTACGGCCGCGCCGGGCCAGCATCTCGCCCAGCGTGTGCCGCAGCGCCGGGTCGCGCAGGGCGGCGAAGCGAGCCTCCTGCACCGGCTCTGCCGCGTGCTCCACCACCATGAACGCCGCCACCAGCTCCGCCCGACGCCGCTCGTCGTAGCCGCTCAGCAGGTCGTCGAACTCCGCCGCGCCTGCCTCGACCCGGCCTCCTGGCTCCGCCGCCGGCTCCGGCGCGCTTTCCGAGGCGGCGGCCACGATGTCGGCATCGCCCACCACGGTCAGCTCGGGGCGCTCGGGCTCGGGCAGCCGCCGGACCAGCTCCTGCAGCTGGGCATGGGACTCGACCGGCCAGAGAGCACAGCGCGGGCCCGGGCAGACGACGCCGTCGTCCATGACGATCCAGGCCGAGTCGTGCAGGCGGCGCAGCGCGCCGACCGCCCAGTTGCGCATCAGGTCGTCGGTGCGGCCGATCAGCGCGCGGTAGGTGTCGAGCACCAGCTCCACCGGCGCGGGACGGCCCGGCCACGGGTCGGCGGACAGGTCGGTCCAGCAACATTTGAGCACGGCGGCGAGCACCCGCCGGGTCTCGCCGGAGCGCTCCACGGGCAGGGGAGCGACCTGGTGCTCGTCCAGCAGGGACGGCGTCACCCCGTCGGGCCACACCGGCAGCGCCTGCCCGGTGGAGTCGGGGCGCGTCAGCCGCGCCATCCCCGGCGGCGGGACGGCCCCTGCCCTCAGCCACAGCGGCCCGGTGGACCGTGCCCGCGCGTGCGCCATCGCCGCGTCTTCGGTCATCGGGCGCGCTCCAGATAGCCGTGGGACAACCAGGCGGGCTCGCGCTCCGGGGCGATCGTGAGCCCGTCGGCCCACGTCAGCCGGTAGGGCAGCTCGGGCCGCAGGTCGAGCGTCGTCAGGTCGGCGAGCACGCGGCGCGCCGACGGCCAGTCGGAGCCGAGCACGTCGGCCAGCACCACCCGGGAGGCGTCGCCCAGCAGCGACTCGGCGACCTGCGTCAGCCGCTCCGTGGCCGCGTCGGGCGAGGTGTCGAGCGCGTCGCCGGGCCCCGGATCGGGCAGGTTGGAACGCGGGGGAGTGGGCTGGGCGGGCGCGGGCCGCGGCGCCTCGTCGACGGCGCGGGCGATGGCGGCGGGATCGTGCCAGGGCGCGGGCGCGTCGAAGACGACCCCGTCGAGCACCGCCGCCAGCTGCTCCCTGGAGGCGGTCTGCGCGAACGTGCGCCACGTCTCGGTCGGCAGCAGTGTCAGGTTGCGCGTGGTGCCCGCGGAGTCGGCCAGCCGCCCGGCGGCCCGGCGCGAGGCGTCGCTGTAGGCGTAGATCGCCGCGCGCAGGTCGGTGCAGACCCGGTCGAGCTGCGGCCAGCGGGTCAGGATCGTGCCGTGCAGCCCCTGCGCGCGCCGCGCGATCTCCTCGGTGCCCCACAGCTTGGGCGCCTGCTCGCGCAGCTCCTCGATGGTGCCCATGGTGAGAGTGATCAGCTCCAGCGCCCACAGCCGGAACGCCCGCGTCAGGTTGACCGCGCTCTGCCCGGCCTCCTCCATCGTGGTGCGCGGGTCGGCGACGTTGAGGTCTTCGAGCGCGAGCAGCCGGTGCATCTCCGACTGGCCGCCGTCGTCCATCATCCGCCGGATGAACATCAGCCCGACCACGCTGGTGAACGACGCCCGGTAACGCAGCTGATTGGGCTTGGGAAACACCTCGCGGATCGCCCCGAGCCCCTTGAGCACACGCAGCCGGTTGTCGAACTGGTCGGTGGGGTGGGCCCGGCAGGCGAAGCGCATCTGCTCGTGCGTCAGCCACTCCTCGCCCGCCTCGGCGAACGCGGCGAACAACGTCTCGGCGATGTCGACCAGGGCCGGATCGTCGACCACCGCCCCGCTGTCGCGGGCCAGCGCGGCGAACATGCGGCGGTAGGTCGACAGGACCGCCTCGTCGGTGAGGACGGCGTCGAGGGTCAGAGGCTGTTCTGGCACGGGGACTAAGGTACGGCTTCGCACCGACACTCTCCGCCGTCTCCTGGCGAACCCATGCCCGTACCAGCGAGTACATACGCGCAAGCGACGGCTGAGCGCTAAGGTGATGCCCGGTAAGGCGGGGGCAAAAGCTCTGTAACTGTGCATACGGGGAGTTAGCGGTGCGGACGCGCATGCTCCGAGGTGATCGGGGCACGGCGATGATCGCCTCCGTGGTGGCCACGTGCCCGGTCGCGGTGCCCGAAGGCGACGGTCCTCTCGGGAGACTCTGATGGCCACACCGCGCGGCGGGTTCCCGGCCGCGCCGCTCTACGAGTGCACCGGCTGAGAAGGGGACTCAGTTGACCCAGTACAACCACCAGGACCAGTTCGGGCAGACGGTGCAGCCGTACCAGCAGCCGCCGCAGCAACCGGCCCAGCTGGCCGGCCAGTTCGCCCAGCGCTTCCAGCTGCTCGCCGCCAACATCGAGCGCATCATCCGCGGCAAGCACGAGGCCATCGAGCTGGCCCTGATCTGCCTGTTCTCCGAGGGGCACCTGCTCGTCGAGGACGTGCCGGGCACCGGCAAGACCACGCTCGCCCGGTGCGTCGCCGCCAGCGTGGACGCCGAGTGGCGACGCATCCAGTTCACCCCCGACCTGCTGCCGAGCGACATCACCGGTGTGTCGATCTACAACCAGGCGCACCAGAAGTTCGAGTTCCACCACGGGCCCGTCTTCGCGAACATCGTGCTCGCCGACGAGATCAACCGGGCCTCGCCGAAGACCCAGGCCGCGCTGCTGGAGGTCATGGAGGAGCGCAGGGTCACGGTGGACGCCGAACCGCATCCGGTGCCCCGTCCGTTCCTGGTGGTGGCCACGCAGAACCCCGTCGACATGGACGGCACGTACCCGTTGCCCGAGGCCCAGCTCGACCGGTTCCTGATGAAGATCTCCGTCGGCTACCCCGACCACGTCTCCGAGGTCGAGGTGCTCAAGGGCATGCCGACCGGGCCGCAGGTCGAGCGGCTGCCCGTGGTGGCGCGGGCGTCGGACGTGTCCGGGATGATCGACTTCGCCTCGCACATCCATGTGGCCGACCCCGTCTACGACTACATCGTGGCGGTGTGCGCCGCCACCCGGACCAGCCCGCACCTGCGGCTCGGCGCCAGCCCCCGGGGCAGCCTCGCGCTGCTGCGCGCGGCCAGGGTCAAGGCCGCCGCCGCCGGACGCCACTACGTCGTCCCCGAGGACGTCAAAGCACTGGCCGTACCGGTGCTCGCGCACCGCCTGATCCTCACGCCCGAGGCGGAGCTGCGCGAGGTCACCACCGCGGCGGCGCTCGGCGAGATCCTCGCCGGGATGCCGGTGCCGCAGGCGGCGTAGGTGCCGCGAGCGCCTGCCGCGCCGCCGGGCCGCCTGCGTTCGGTACGCGCCCGGCGACGTCACCGACCCCGCCACCGCGGCCTGGCAGCGCAGCGACGCCATCCGCGGAGCCGTCCGCGCCGGCACCCCGCTCACCACCCGCCTGCGCGACCGCCTCCTCCTGCGCTGACCCCCTCCTGACCCCCGGTACAGCGCCACCGTGAAAGCAGAACGGCGTGTCGGGTGATATCAGATGACGACTGACACACCGGAAGGGTGCACATGACGGGGGAGACGATCGTGAAGCCGGTGCCCTGGGCGGCCGCACATCCACCAGGCGTGCTGGACGGCACCGAGGCGTTCGCGGCGGTGTTCGACGCCCACTTCGCGGAGATCCACACCTACGTCGCGCAGCGGCTCGGCGCCGACCACGCGGACGACATCGTCGCCGAGACGTTCCTCACGGCGTTCCGCAAACGCGACCGTTACGATCCGTCGAGAACGGGCGTGCGCGCCTGGCTGTACGGCATCGCCACCAACCTCATCGGCAAGCACCGCCGCCTCGAGGCCCGCACCCTGCGCGCCCTCGGCCGCTGCGGCCCCGACATGGACACGCCCGGGCACGAGGACTCGGTGGCCGTCCGGGTCAGTGCCCAGAGCCTGCGGCCTGAGCTCGCCGCCGCCCTGGCCGAGCTCGACCGGCGCGACCGAGACGTGCTGCTGCTGGTCGCGCTCGCCGGGCTGAGCCACGACGAGATCGCCTCCGCGCTCGGCATCCCGTACGGCACCGTCGGCTCCCGCCTGAACCGGGCGAGGAAGAAGCTGCGGGCGCTGCTCGGGGAGGTGCGCGTCCATGGATGAGCTGGCACGCGTGCGCGACCTGTACGGTGAGCCGCGTCCGGGGCCGCACGACCAGGCCAGGGTGTGGCGGCGGGTGCAGGCGGGGCGGCGGCGCAGCCGGCTGCCATGGCTGGCGGTCCCCGCCGTCGCGACGGCCCTCGCGCTCGCCTTCGTCATACCTGGGCTTCCGGAACGCCACATCGACGGCCGCTCGGTCCTGTTGTCGGCGGCCACCACGGCGGCGGCCACCGGGTCGGAAGGCACCTACTGGCACGTCAGCAAGCTGCACGGCGGCACCAGGGTGACCGAGCTCTGGGTGACCAGGCGGGGCCGGGCGTGGATCGCCGAGCAGGGCGAGATCACCCGCGTCACCGGCCGGTCGCCGTTCAGCATGGCCGGGCGCGACCTGACGTACCAGCAGATCCAGGCCCTGCCGTCCGACGCCGCGGCGCTGCGCGCGCGCGTCGCCGCGATCCTGCCCGCCGGTTCGGAGGGGCTGCTGGCCGACGCGCTCAGCGGCCTGCTGTGGACCAAGCCGTCCACGCCGGGGGTGCGCGCGGCCGCCTACCGGGCGCTCGCCGACCTGCCCGAGGTCCGCTACCTGGGCGCGCGGCAGGACGCGCGGGGGCGCGCCGGCGAGGCGTTCTCGTTCGACCTGCCCTCCGGCGTCGAGCGGACCCTGATCATCGACCCGGTCACCTCGCAGGTGTTGTCCTGCGAGGACGGCGGCCACGGCGGGCGCTCCGAGATCGTGCTCGGGGCGGGCTGGACCGACCGGGGACCGGACCTCCCCTAGCCTTCCCCGCCCGCATCCATCGGCGCGGCGCGCGGGTCTCGCGCGTCCTCTCACAGGAGCCACGACGTGTTCCGGCGTGCCCGCACCACGTCAGGCAGGGCCATCTGCCTGAGCGACCCGTTTCCCGTGATCAAGGTGAAGGAGGTGATGCGCGGGCTGGTCAGGTTCGCCGGGCAGCCGGCCGTCGAGCTCGGCACGGACGTCGACTGGGCCGCGAACCCGCACGGCAACCGCTCGTGGGCGCTGAACCTGCACACGCTGCGCTGGCTGGGCCGCCTGGTCGCCGAGTACGAGCGGACGGGGGAGCCCGCCTACCTCGACCGCGCCCGCACCCTGGCCGGCCACTGGGCCGGCGCGAACCCGCGCGGCGGCCAGGGCGTCAGCCCGTGGGCGTGGGCCGAGCACGCGGTCGCGCTGCGCGCGCCCGTGCTCGTGTGCCTCAGCGAGCACGTGCGCGCCCGCTGGTTGTGGGACTCCCTGGCCGCGCACGGTGAACTCCTGGCCGACCCGGCGCTCTACCGCGAGGGCCACAACCACGGCCTGGACCAGGACATCGCGCTGCTGGCCGTCGGCTGCCGGCTCGGGCGTACCCGGTGGCGGGACCTCGCCGTGCGCAGGATGACCGCCTCGGCCGAGCTGGCCATCGACGCGCAGGGCGTGCTGCACGAGCAGGCCCCCCGCTACGGCCTGTACGTGCACCGCAGGCTCGGCGTGGCCCTGCGGGCGATCCGCGAGAGCGGCGCGGAACCGCCCGCGCGGCTGGTCGCCAGGCGGGCGGCGCTGGAGGCGTACGTCGCGCACGCCACCCAGCCCGACGGCCGCCTCGTCCCGATCGGCGACGGGCCCGCCGACGTGCGCGCGGTCGGCTTCCCCCGCGAAGGGCCGGTGGTGCGGGTGTTCGACGGCGGTTACGTCTTCGGCAGGACCGCGTGGGACGACCCCGCCTCCGCCCACTACTCGATCAGGTTCGGTCCCGGGCGGCGGCTGCACGGGCACGAGGACCATCTCGGGGTCACCTACAGCGCCCACGGCAGGCGGATCCTGGTGGAGGCCGGCTTCCACTCCTACGAGCACACCGGGTACGCGCAGTGGACCCGCTCGCCGGAGGCGCACAACGTGCCGGTCGTCTCCGGGACCTTCCGCCCCGGCACCGCCACGCGCCTGGTGAGCTCCGCGATCGGGCCGTCGCGCCAGTCCTTCGAGCTGGCCGACGACGCCTACGGGGTGCCCAGGACCCGGCATGTCCTCGTCTGCCACGGCCCGGACCTGATGGCCGTGCACGACTCCGTGCCTTCGGGCGTCCTGCGCAGTCTGTGGCACTTCGACCCCTCCCTCAGGCTCGTGTCCCGGCGCGAGGGGACGATCGTGCTCGGTGACGGGGACTTCCACGTGACGCTGCTGCAGTTCCCCGGCGCCGGCCAGGCGGTGCGCCCGGGCCTGATCTCGCCCGGTTACCTGCGCACGTCGGAGGTCGTCACCGTGCTGTCTCCCGAGACTGCCCGCGTGCTGACCGTGATCGTGCCCGGCGTCGCCGAGCCCTCGCTGTCGCGCTCCGACGGCTCGCTGACCGTGCGCACGCCCGGCGGTCCCGTCACCCTCCAGCCGCCGTACAGCCAGCGTGGCTGATCCTCCACCAGCCCACCGGCTGGCTGGGTGTGCCGAAGCGTGGCGCATTAGGTCGGCCAGGCCACCCTGGCCAAGAGGATGAAGACCGCGAGCGGCGGCACGAAGTTCAAGAACTCGATGGCCGCGCTCAACGCCTACGTGAAGTCGCGCGGGTATGAATGCTCCCTTGTCACGGACGTCGTCAACAGGCCGCTGACCCCATGTCCCGGGTGTCGTACGACGTCGGCGTCCTGCGCCGGGCACCGATCCTCGACGTCTGGGCGGCGGAACTGCCATGGAACAAGGGCAGAAACCTGCGCAAGGGCCTCGGTCACTCCATCGTCGTGTACGGCTACGACAGCCTGAGAGGGCGTTACGCGAGTTGATGTCCCTCTCGTCCTTTGCCTTGGGGAAGGCGGGCTGGTCGGGGTGTTAGCAGTTGGGGTGGGAACGTGGCTGAGCGAACATTCCTGGCTCGGTTTCGACGAGAATGCCCTGGTTGACCAGGCGCTTGAGCTTGGCGCGGATGTTCTCGGTGTTCTTCTTCACGATGGGAAGGTCCAGCGCCTGGCAGAGGTCACGAGTTCGTAGTGGGCGGCCGAGGTCGGCGAAGGCGTCCAGGACCTGCGGGTAGGCGGGGTGGTCGGGGACCACGGGAGGCGGTGGGGCCGGCTCGGGTCCTGGTTCGTCGGCGAGGGACAGCAGGGTCTTGCGGGTGATCCGCAGGTGCTCGATCGCTTCGTGCAGTTCGCCGAGGTGCGCGACCATGGCGTCGATCTCCGCCTGGGCCTGCTCGATCTGGCCGGTCAGGGCTTGCTCGCGGGCGTCGACCTTCCTCGCTGACGGTTTGGACGTGCCGATGTCGACGCGGTCCAATCACTGGAGGATGCTGCGCGAGGCCGGGCTGATCAGCATGACGGTCGACGGCCGGCACCGGCGGATCCGGCCGCGCGGCGACGATCTCGGCTAGCGCTTCCCCGGCCTGCTCGAGCCCATCCTGCGCCTCAGTGCGGCCGAGTCGTCGCGCAGCGGTCCGCTCGGGGCCGCGCCTCCAGCATCACTGTGTGGAGCCGTGTTTCAGCTGGGCACGTCACGTCGTTCGAGGCCGGCAAGGCGGACCGCGGTGAGGCCCGCCGCGGCGACGGTCATGACGATCAGCGGCGTGATCGCCATGTCCCCGCCGGGAAGTTCCGGCACGTGCTCGAAGATCGACAGGTTGACGATCCATCGGTCGAGCCGCAGCTCCTGGCCGATCCAGCCGAACAGCATGCTCACCATGGCCACGGCGAACGTGGTGGCGAACAGCCGTAGGCGGTGAGAATGATCTTGGGTGAAGTGTGAAGTCCGGCTTTGGCGTGTGATCGCTCTATCTGGAGGTCTCTGGACCGCCGTGGATGATGCGGTGGATGGTGGAGCGTCCGACGCTGTACTCGGCAACCAGGTCGGCCAGGGATACTTCGCCCTCGGCGTATCGCCGGCGGATGGAGCGCCGGGCGGGCTCGGAGAGTTTGGGCTGCTTGCCCGTCAACTTGCCGTTCTTCTTCGCAGCGCCATGCCCTCGCGGGTGCGCATCTTGGACCCGGATCGTGGCAGACCGCCGTTGGTGCCGACGCTGGCCCCTCGCACCGGCACGCTGACGATCAACACTGACGAAGGCGCTGACGATTCACATCGGAGTAGCTGGCCGTATGAACCTGTCCTCTGCGACGGTTTCGCCCATCTCTGCGGCGATCAGCGACCACCTCTCGCAGCAGGGTGAACCTATGACGGGAGTGTCCTGCATCGCCCGAGGCGCCGACACCCTGTTCGCGCGGGAGCAGATGCCGGAACGCTGTGGTACTGGGCGCCAAGATTATCGACGGACGCTTTCCGAGCGACGACTTCGCGAGAGCGAAGGAGATTCCGCGGACGGGAATGAGACCCGTGACCGCTGATGGTGGCGACCAGGCTGGCACGCTGCTCGCTCCTTCTGCACGTGGCACATCCTCGTGGATGACCAGCCGGCCATCCACGAATACGCCTCCCGAACTCGAAGCCGCCGGCGTGCTCGGCGCCATCCCTCTGGAATGGCTCCACATGAACGATGCAAGGCATCGCTTCGCCAACGAGGTGCAAGGACACGCTCGACGCGATAACCGCTGCGGTTACCCACCGAGTTGCCTCCATCAGGACGGTTGCCGTCACGCTGGGACCTCCCGTCGTGGACCCCGAAGGCGTCAATCTCACTGTCCGGCCCAACCTGCCGGTTTCACCACCTACCCGGCGCGGGAGCGCTCGCCCAGGGAGAAGCCTCGGGCGGAGCGGATGGTGGCGCGCATGCGCGAACCTCTTCCCCGGTGAGGACTTCGCCGATCTGGCCGATGCCCAGGTGCGCGCCGAGGCATGGTGCCGCAGCACAGCGGGGGCTGCGTCTGCACGGCACTGCGGCGGCGCAGCCGGCCGAAGCGTTCGCCGAGTGCGAGGCCGAGCGGCACCACGAGGGCGATACCCCGAAGCCGGCCAGAACAGTGAAGCTCACGCCTGCCCGAAATGACTTTTCACCTGTTATATTGAATAGGCATAGTGGAAAGGAGCAAGTCATGGATGATGAGCCAAGACGGCGGAGCTACAACTCGGCGACGCGACTGACGCAAGCGGAGCAGACCCGGGCCGAGATCGCTGACTCCGCTCGCCGGCTGTTCTTCGCGCGGGGGTGGGCGGCGGCCACCATCCGGGACGTGGCACGCCAGACGGGCGTTTCGGCGCCAACCGTCTATGCCGCGTTTCAGGAGCAAGACGGGCCTGGTCCAGGCCCTGGTCGATGTCGTAGACCTCTCCGCCGGCCTGCCTCAGATGGTCGGCGAACTCGCCTCCATCACGGATCCGCGGCAGCACCTGGCCACGATGGCCGGCTATGACCGCCGGCTCTTCGAACGCGCCGGAGACGTGATCGCCCTCCTCCGTGAGGCCGGCAGAACCGAGCCTGAGCTCGCCACCTTCTACGAACAGGGCCGCCGGCGGGCCGACGACACCCGCACCCAGGCGTTCTCATCATGGCCGGAGGGCATCCTACGGCCCGGCCTGGAGGTGGCGACCGCCGTCGACATCTACGCCGCCCTGTGCAACATCGATGTCTACACCACGCTCACCGAGCGCGGCTGGGCGCCCGGCGACATCGAGCGCTGGTGGGTCGAGGCGCTCCGCCGGGAACTGCTGACCCCGGAAGGACCGCAATGAGCGTTGAATCGTTGAACACATCCGGCGTTGCCCGACTCACCACGTACCGGGACGACGGCAGCGGAGTGGGCACGCCGGTCAACTTACGAATCAAGGACGGCAAGGTCTACTTCATGACGCCGCCCAAGGCCGCGAAGGCCAAGCGGCTGGCACGCGACCCGGAGGCGGCACTCGCACCCTCGACGCCGACGGGCAAGCTCATCGGTCCGTCCGTTCGAGGTCGAGCTCGACCGCCCGGCCACTCGGCCGACAAGGGGTTCCGGACCCGATTCTGGATTTTCGCCCGAATCGACCACCGGAACACACCGATCACCTATGAGGTCACACTGGAGGAGCTCTGATGGGCTTTACCACCTTGGCGGGGCTGGGCGGCATGACATTCGTGCTAATGCTGGCCGTCCTCAACTACATGTACGTCCGGGTCGGCGTCCTGTTCCCGACATCGGACAAGGACTTGGACGCGGTCACAGACTCCTTCGCCCGTCTCGGCAGCGCGTTCAAGCGAATGTCGGTGATCGTGCCGGTCGCGTGGGTATCCACCACGATTTTCGCCGCCGGGCTGCTTTCGACGCTGTGGCGCGGCGGAACCGGCACGACCGCATGGGCCCTCGTAGGTTTCGCCGGCGTGCTCATGCAGAACGCCGTGTTCATGTGTGCGGAGGCACTCCGGTTCGGAATGGTCGCTGCCGCCCGGCATGGCCGAACGGCGATGGGAGGGCTGTGGGGCCTGAGCAATGTGCTCGTGGGGTTCAACCAGGTGTTCCTGGCGCTCGCGATCCTGGGATTCACCACAGCCGGCGTCGGTGCCGGGGTCATCGCCACCTGGCACGCCTGGCTCGGCTACATCAGCGCCGCCGTGCTGTTCATCGCCGCTTCGGCGAGTCCGTACAACGTCGACGGCGGCAACCGGCTGTGGCAGGCCGGCCTCATCGGCGCGTTCGGCTGGGGAATCTGGATAGCCACCTGGAGCGTCACGCTGCTCCGCCTATAGAGCCGCCGGGGACTCCGTAGTCCCGGATGCTGACGTCGCGCATGCCGGTCCCGTTCAGCCGGATTGGCTGGAGGAAGGAGGCCGGCGGATGCCCGGTCATTCGCCGGCAGATCAACGGCGGTAACGCCATTCGTGATCCCAGGTCTGTACGTGCTCGAGTAGTTGCTGGGCCAGGCGTGCGCCGTGGGGACCGTGCCCGATGACGCCGAACTCGTGGCGAAGCTGCTCGGCTTGGTGGTTACGAGGCGTTTGGCGGATGGTGAGGTTGGCGAAGCTGTCGGGTGCAACGAGGGCGACGCCAACCAGCCGTTCGAGCTGTTCGCCCACCTGGTGTTCGGCGCCGTGCTGGGGTTCTTCTTCTACGGCTCCGGCGCCCGTGCTGGCCGCCTCCGCGCACGAGAACGCCGCCGGGACCGCTCTGCTGGACCGGGTCGCAGCCCAGGCCTCCGGCACGGTGACCAAAGCCTTGGTCGATCAGGGGTTCAAGAACACGGTCGTCGACCATGGGGCCGGGCTCGGGATCGACGTGGAGATCGTCGAACGCAACCCCGCCGACACCGGGTTCGTCCCCCAGCCGAAACGATGGATCGTCGAGCAGACGTACGGCACCTTGATGCTGCACCGGCGCCTGGTCCGCGACTATGAACACCTGCCGGCCAGCTCCGAATCACGGGTGTACTGGGCGATGACCGACGTGATGTCCCGCCGGCTGAATCGCACCCCCGCACCGTCGTGGCGGTCGACATGACCAGGCCAGATGCACAGGAACCGGACCCCGGCACGTGGCTGTTGAACAAGGTCGACGCCCGCGAGCGGGCCCTGACCGGCCAGATCGAGCAGGCCCAGGCGGAGATCGACGCCATGGTCGCGCACCTCGGCGAACTGCACGAAGCGATCGAGCGCTTGCGGATCACCCGTAAGACCCTGCTGTCCCTCGCCGACGAACCAGGACCTGAGCCGGTCCCACCGCCTCCCGTGGTCCCCGACCACCCCGCCTACCCGCAGGTCCTGGACGCCTTCGCCGACCTCGGCCGCCCACTACGAGCTCGTGACCTCTGCCAGGCGCTGGACCTTCCCATCGTGAAGAAGAACACCGAGAACATCCGCGCCAAGCTCAAGCGCCTGGTCAACCAGGGCATTCTCGTCGAGACCGAGCCAGGAATGTTCGCTCAGCCACGTTCCCACCCCAACTGCTAACACCCCGACCAGCCCGCCTTCCCCAAGGCACGCGGGCCGTCATCGCTCTTGTGATCGCAAACGTGACAAGCCGCCGCCCCAGGTAGGAGCGGCGGCTTACGCCGGTTCGCCGGACTGCTGACGACTGGTCTTCGCCTCAGGGACAGGGGCTCAGGTGAACAGATCCTGAAGGGTCTGCGTGGTGGCCGCGCGTTCGACCCAGACCTCGAGCTGGGCCAGGTCGGTGCAGGAGATGATCCGGGCGCGGGCGTCTTCCGGGAGGTCGAACCACGGGCTTCCAGTACGAGCAACACTGACGTGGCGGCTTGCTCCGCCCTGCCTTCTGCCCTGGCTTTGATGCGGCCTTCTTCGAGGCCGCGGCCGTAGTGCTCGCGGGCGAAGGGGCTGTAGACGGGCCAGTCGGTGGACGTCATGATCTCCTCCATGAGGTGTCGGATATCGGGCACGGCTATGCTGTTGGCATATGGCACCCCATTGGGGTTAGGGTGGGGGTATGCCTAAGATCAATGTGTACCTCCCTGACGATCTCGCCGAGGCCGTCAAGCAGGCCGGCGTCCCGGTGTCGGCGATCTGCCAGCGCGCCCTGGAGCAGGCGGTGCGCCGGGTGACCGCCATCAGGGAGATGGCCCTGGTCCCCCAAGACCTCGACGAGCCGACCGGAGCGCTGGCCCACCTCACTCCCAGGACTCGTGTCGTGGCGGTCAAGCTGGCCCAGGAGGCGGCCAGAGCCGACGGGGCCACCAGCGTCGGCACCGAGCACCTGCTCGCCGGCATGCTGGCCGACGGCGCCAACCTGGCGCTGCATGTGCTTCGCGCCATGGAAATCGACCCAGAGCAGGTCGGGCGCGACCTGTCCCGCCACCGACCGGCCCGGCGGCCTGAGGGCGCCGCCACGGCCACGGACGGCGCCGCGCCGCTGGCGCTGAGCACGGAGGCCGCCAACGCCCTGGAGTTCACCGTCACCGAGGCCACCTCCCTCGGCCACAACTACGTCGGCTGTGAGCATCTTCTGCTCGGCCTCGTCACCGAGCCCGACGGGATCGCCGGCCAGGTCTTGCGCGGGCTGGGCGCCGAGCCCCGGCTCACCCGGCGCGCGGTGGTGGCGGCCCTCGCGGGATACGTCCACCTGCGCGCCCAAGCCCAGCAGGACGCCCCCGCGCCCCCGGCCGGGCAGGCGGCGGGCGAGTCCGCCGTGCAGGCGAGACTGGCGGCTGCGATCCGTCAGGAGCTCCAGCCGTTCGTCCAGCGCCTCGAACGACTGGAAGAGCGCCTCGGCCCGGACGCCTGAGGACCACAAGTGATCACCACCGGCCGGAGGCGTACGCTCGCCGCGCTGCGCGTCGCCATCGTCTCCGTGGTCGTGGTCGGCATCGTGATCGCGGCAACATGGTGAGCCGCCCCCCGGGATTCGGTGGCGACTCTCACAACTCTGCCGGGATGCCGATGGCCTCCACTCAGAGCAGATGAGAAGCGGGGCGTGCTCAGGTGAACAGGTCCTGAAGGGTTTGGGCGGTGGCCGCCCGAGTGACCCAGGTTTCGAGCTGGGCCAGGTCGGTGCAGGAGCGGATCCGGACGCGGGCGCCCTCTGAGATGTCGAGGCTGCGGGCTGTCAGCACGAGCAACACCGACTTGGCTGCTTCTTCCGCCTTGCACTCGGTCCTGCCTTCTGCGAGGCCGCGGCCGTAGTGCTCGCGGGCGAAGGGGCTGTAGACGGGCCAGTCGGTGGACGTCATGTCTCCTCCATGAGGCGCCGGATCTCGGGCGCGGCCATGCTGTAGGCGTGTTGATAATACTTCGGAGCGTGGTCGTTGTGGGCGTCGGCCAGCGCTGTGGCGAACGCCTCGACGACATTGCGGCTGAGGCCGTGGACCATGACGGACATGGCAGCCAGGTCCAGGTGATCGGCGGCTTGCCGGGGGTCGGTGACGGCCGGGATGCCGTCCGGTCCCAGCGCCCGGGCCTGGAAGCGGTAGCTCGCTCAGCTTGGCCGAGCAGCTTCTGGCGGGCATCGGCCCGAAGTACGAGAGACGCCATGGGCTCGTGCTCGCTCGATATGTCTCCGCCTTGGCCCAGGCGAAGGAGGTCCCCGAGGCGGTGGCCAAGCTCACGGAAGCCGCAGGCATCACCGGGCAGCACAGTTCGATCCGGCTCACCGACGAGATCCGGCAAGCACGAGCCCGGCCGAATCCGTGGGCGGATACCACCCATGTCCGTCAGCTGGACGAGACCCTGCGCTGCCGCAGGCTCGTCCGGAGTTGCCCGGCCTGAACGGGATCGAGCTGCCGGTCAGAGCCAGTCGCGGCGTTTGAAGACGGTGTAGAGCACCAGGCAGACCGCCGCCATGAGCAGGATGGCGAACGGGTAGCCGAACGCCCAGTGGGTTTCGGGCATGACGTCGAAGTTCATCCCGTAAATGGTGCCGACCAGGGTGGGCGCGAAGAGGATGGCGGCCCAGGCGGAGATCTTCTTGACCTCCTCGCCCTGCCTGATGCTCGCCTCCGTCATCCTCGCCATCTCCTCGTTCTGCGCCTGCGTGACGAGCGTCGAGTTGACGATGAGGATGTTCTGCAACGTCTGCCGGAAGGACGAGATGCGCTCCGCCACCGTGATCGCGTGGTCGGCCACGTCACGCAGATAGCTCTCGAGCTCGCTGGTCACGCCGTATTTCGCCGCTCCCGCGATGAACCCGTGGATCATCCCGACCAGCGGCGCCGTGGCCCGCTGGAACTCGATCACCTCGCCTGACAGCTCGTAGACGCGGCGGGAGACCGAGGGGTCGCCGCCGAAGACCTGGACCTCGATCTCCTCGATGTCCTTCTGCAGCCCGGCCACCACCGGCGCGTAGCCGTCGACGATGGTGTCGAGGATGGCGTAGAGCACGGCCTGCGGGCCCTGCCGCAGTAGGTCGGGGTCGGACTCCATACGCCGGCGCACACCGTGCAGGTCGGGGGCCTCCGCGTGGCGTACGGTGATCACGAAGTTGGGGCCGACGAAGAAGTGCAGCTCCCCGAACGCGACCTCCTCCACGTCGTCGAGGTAGCGTGCGGCCCGCAGCACCACGAACAGCGTGTCGCCGTATCGGTCGGCCTTGGGCCGCTGGGAGCCGACGATGGCGTCCTCCAGCGCCAGCTCGTGCAGCTCGAACTCCTCGCCGAGCTTGACCAGCTCCCATTCCTTCGGCCGGTAGAGGCCGATCCAGGCCATGCTGCCCGGCTCCTGCTTGAGGCGTTCGAAGGCGTCGGCGAGCGAGCCCGGATTGTCGACGCGCTCGCCGTCGCGGTAGATCGCGTTGTCGATGACGGTCGGCCGGTCGGGCGGCTCCTCCGAAGCGCGCGGGTCCATGGAGAGCTCGGGCGCCTCCTCGCGCGCGTCCGTGCCACGCCTGAAGCCTCTGACCCTGGCCATGCCCCTCCCAACGGCCTTCCCGACGGTTACGCGGGCCTGAACTCGTCGAGCTGCTGCACCGCCCGGTCCCTGATGGACTTGCGCCACATCGGCGTCCAGCCGAACAGCAGCCCGTGCGGCCTGCCCAGCGCCATCTTCGACCAGCGCCTGAAGTCGAACTCGTCGTGGTGGCGGATGATCAGGCCGTCCTCGAACCTGAACAGCGCGTCGATCTCGTTGACGACCTCGCGTCCCGTGCGCGAGAAGGTGTAGCGGGCCGTCCAGTGCGCGGCGCCGCTGTGGTCGTCCGCCGTCACGTCACGATAGGCGGACTTCAGCCCGTCGCGGACGCCGAGCTGCAGCCGCCACATCCGCATGACCCTTTCGCGCCCCTCCACCTCCTGGAAGATGGGGTCGCCGAAACTGACCTCGGGGTGGTAGCAGCTCTCCATGGACGCGAAGTCCGCCCGCCCCAGAGCGTCGTAGAAGGCGCTGATGAGCGCCACGTGCCGATCGTTCACTTTCCCATCAGATCATGTCCGCGCCGTTGTCCCAGCACACGGCCCTGAGCCAGGCGTCGCCGAGGTCGAGCCGGGCGAGCGCGTCGAGCTGGTGCGCGTAGGAGTACGGGATGGTCGGGAAGTCGCTGCCGAGCACCACCTTCCCCGCGAGCCCGAGATCAAGCAGCGCGGGCCGCAGCCGGGCGGGGAACGGCATGCCGCGCTCGGCGAAGTCGGTGAACGCCATCGTGGTGTCCAGCGCGACCCGTGCGTAACGTCCGGCCAGCTCGAAGAACGGGTCGTACTCCGGCATCCCCAGGTGCGCGATCACCAGCCGGAGCCCGGGATGGCGGCGCAGCACCTGACCGATCGGCTCGGCGCCGACGTGACCTCCGGGTACGGGCACCGAGCTGGCGTGCGTCACCACCGGCACCCCGGCCTCCGCCAGCAGCCCCCACACCTCGTCCAGGTCCTCGCTCCGCGGGTCGAACCCGCCGACCTGCAGGTGCACCTTGAAGATCCGGGCGCCGTCCGTGAGCGCCCGGCGCACGTAGTCCACGACTCCAGGCTCGGGGTAGAAGGTCGCCGACGGGAGACATTCCGGTGTACGGCGGGCGAAGTCGAGGGTCCAGCTGTTGAGATCGGCGGCCATGTCCGGTTTGTGGGCGTAGGCCAGGGCGGGGAACGTGCGCACACTCATCTCCCTCAGCCGCGCCAGCCGCTCCTCCACCGGCCACTCGTACTCGATCTTCCAGCCGTCGCCCACCAGCGGGCCGCCGTGGCGGAAGTGGTGCCAGACCCGCCGCTGCATGCGGTCGGGCAGGAAGTGGACGTGCAGGTCGATCAGGCCGGGCAAACCGAGGCCCCGCCACCAGTCCGGCACCTCCGCGTCAGAATGTCGTTCCGTGGCCACGGGAAGGACTTTACCTGGATAGGGTTTTCCCTCGATGGACAAGTTCTGGGCCCACCTGATCGAGGTTCAGCCCGACCCCGACCCCTGGGTCGTGGCGGTCTCGGCTCTCGCCGCGCTCGTGCTCGTCGGTTTCCGGCTGCCCTGGCAGCTGTCCAGAGGCCTGATCACGATCGCCCACGAGGGCGGCCACGCGCTGATGGCGCTGGCCACCCGCCGCAAGCTCGAAGGCATCCGCCTGCACTCCGACACCTCGGGCGTCACCCTGACCAGGGGCAGGCCCACCGGTCCCGGCATGGTGCTGACCGCGCTGGCCGGCTATCTCGCGCCTTCGCTGCTGGGCCTGGCCGCGGCGTGGCTGACCGAGCAGGGCCGCATCACGCTGCTGATCTGGGTCGTGCTGCTGTTCCTGGTCTGCATGCTGCTGCTCATCCGCAACCTGTACGGCGCCCTGATCCTGCTGGCCACCGGCGGCGCGGTGTTCGCCCTGATCATGTACGCGCCGGCCGAGGTGCAGCAGGTCGTGGCCCTGGTGGCGGTCTGGTTCCTGCTGTTCGGCGGGATCCGCCCGATCATCGAGCTGCAGCGCAAGCGGCACCGGCGCCAGGCCCGTGACTCCGACGCCGACCAGCTCGCCCGGCTGACGATCCTGCCGGGCGGGTTCTACGTGTTCTTCTTCCTGCTGGTGTCACTCGCGTCCGTGGCGTTCGCCGCCTACCTCATGAATCCCCTTTAGGCTGACATATCCCCACTGAGCTCCCTTGCGAGCTCCATGACAGGGAAGTGCCGTGCTGCCTGGTCGAAGCCCGTGCGGGGCGCGGTGGCGCGCTCAACCGAGTAGCTTGCGCGCCGCCTGCTCGATCTCCTCCTCCGACAGCAGCACGTGGTCGGCCGCCCCGCCCAGCGGGATGAAGCTGTCGGATGAGGTGACCCGGGCGATCGACCCGGTGAACCCGGCGTCGAGCAGCTCGGCCACGACGCCCTCCGACACGCCTCCCGAGTGGCGGGTCTCGTCGGCGATCAGCACGTTGCCGGTCAGCTCCGCGGCCCGCAGCAGGTCGTCCATCGGCAGCGGCGCCAGCCAGCGCAGGTCGAGCACGCGGCAGCCGTAGCCCTCCTGGGTGAGCCGCACCGCGGCGCGCAGGCTCATGCGCACCCCGTTGCCGAACGTCACGATCGTCAGGTCGCGCCCGTCGCCGTAGGAGCGGGCACGCCCGACGGGGACGTGCGTCTCGGCCCAGCGACCGGGCGGCGCGTAAGGTGCCAGCCAGCCTCCGTCGCCCGCCTCGAACAGGTCACGCGTGTGGTAGAGCGCGATGGGCTCGAGGTAGACGCAGACCGACCCGGACGTGCGGGCCGCCGCCAGGCAGGTGCGCAGCATGGCCGAGGCGTCGTCGGGGCGCGACGGTGAGGCGATGACCAGCCCTGGGATGTCGCGCAGCGCGGCCACCGCGTTGTCGTTGTGGAAGTGGCCGCCGAACCCCTTCTGGTAGGCGTAACCGGCCACCCGCACCACCATCGGGTTGGTGTAGTTGCCGCGCGAGAAGAACGACAGCGTGGCCGCCTCCCCACGGATCTGGTCGAGCGCGTTGTGCAGGTAGGCGAGGTATTGGATCTCGGGCACCGGCAGCAGCCCCGACACGCCGGAGCCGAGCGCCAGCCCCAGGATGGCCTGCTCGTCGAGCAGCGTGTCGAACACCCGCCCTGCCCCGAACCGTTTCTGCAACCCCCTGGTCACGCCGTAGACGCCGCCCTTCTTGGCGACGTCCTCGCCGAGCACGGTCATCTCCGGGTAGACGGTCAGCGCGTCGGCGAGCGTGCGGTTGATGGACTGGCAGAGCGTCAGCGGCTGCTCGTTCTCCGGCAGCGAACCGGCGAACGCCTTCTCCCTGGCCTCGCCGGTGGCCGCCACCGGGCTGATCCTGGCGATCAGTTCGGCGTCGCGCGGCGCGATCGGCTCCATGACCTCGCGGGCCGAGCCGAGGCGCGGGCTGCGCGTCGTCTCCATCGCCATCCGCAGCACGTGCTCGCGGGCGGACTCGTACGTGGTGAGCAGCCCTTCAGGGGTCTCCAGCCCGGCCTCGACGAGCAGCGCCGCCGTCCGCAGCAGCGGGTCGCGCGCGAGGTCGGCCTTGATCTCGCGCTGCGTACGGTAGGCCGACTCGACGTCGGAGCCGGCGTGCCCCATGAGCCGCACGGCCGACAGGTGCAGGAACGCGGGGGAGCGGTGCTCGCGTACGTGCTCGGCGGCGCGGACGGCCACGTCGTAGGCCTCTGCCAGGTCGCATCCGTCGGCGGCGAAGTAGGCGATGCCCGGGCGCCGCGCGGCCGTCTCCACCCATCCCTTGGGGGTGCGGACGCTGATGCCGATGCCGTTGTCCTCGCACACGAACAGCAGGGGCAGCGACTGCCCCTGGTAGGTCGCGTAGGAGGCGGTGTTGAAGCCGGACAGGGCGCTGGCGTGGTTGATCGAGGCGTCGCCGAAGCTGCAGACGGCGACCGCGTCCTCCGGCCATGCGGACCTGACGCCGAGGGCCCGCGCCCGCTCGATCGCGAACGCCACGCCGACGGCTCTGGGCAGGTGGCTGGCGATCGTGGAGGTCTGCGGGATGACGGCCAGGTCGGGATGGCCGAACACCTTGTGCCGGCCGCCCGCGATCGGCTCGTCGGCCGCTGCGGTCAGGCCCATCAGCACGTCGCGGATGCCCTGCTCGGGCAGCCGCCCGGCCTGCTCCGACCGGGTGAGGTAGAAGGCGCCGGAGCGGTAGTGGAGCAGGGCGGGGTCGCCGGGCCGCAGGGCGGCGGCGACGGCGGCGTTGCCCTCGTGACCGGCGGAGCCGATCGTGTAGTAGCCCTCGTCCTGCGCGCGCAGCCAGCGGGCCGCGACGTCGAGCAGCCGGCTGTCGAGCTGGCGGTGGAACAGGGTGCGGCACCGCTCGCCGGTCAGGGCGACGCCGTCGCGGACCGGCTGTGCGGGATCTCGGGCGGGGCCCGCCTCAAGCATCGCCACGGCCTGGGTGAAATGAGTCTCAACTGTGTCGCGCGCCACAACTCGATTATGTCTTTGTTCGGCGCCGCCGTCTGCTGGACGCCGGCGACATGTCGTGGACCGGTTTCGGCGGCCGGCACATCGACGGCGCCTCGAGCCCCGTCATCGCCAGGGTGAGCATCGCCTCCAGCCTCCTGATCGGCGTCTCCAAAGCCGCGGTCGGGACCAGGTTCGCCACCGAGGCGGCCGGTCCCACCACCCGCCCGCGCCGACCGGCTGCCTCGCCCGAGTGCCGGACCCCTCACCTCGAACGACACCAGGAACGAGCCCGGCTCCGGGCCGGTGGAACCGGCGTCCCTGCGGCGACACGCGACGGCCCGCCCAGGACCGTGGACTCCACAAAAGCCGACAGGCTCGTGACGCATCGCGAGGTGGGCTTCCGGAAGGGCCGACAACGGCCGAGCTCCCAGATGATCTCATTCCGCGTCGTCGGACCAATACATGTAGGGGCTCTCGTAATAAGGCCCCTCCGCGAACGGTGGACGCCTATCATGATCTCGGAGCACCTCATAGGAATGTTCGATCGGGTCCCTCCCCGAATCAAGCCAGCCTTCTCGGAGCGCATCGATCGTCGTATTTCCGTAGATCCCCGGAAGCCGTGGCAGGATGATGTGCAGCTTGCCCGGCAGTCGTCCGTGTTCGTAGAACACCATCCGGTTGAACTCGCGTAGGTGATCTCTGGCCTTGTCGTGGGCATCGCCCGCCAGGTCGGCCCACAGCTCGTCCGGCCGGAAACGTACGTCATAGCTCTCCGTGACGTTCTCGAAGCTCTGCTTGTAATTCTTGAAACTGATGCCGAACGAATCGCACACGTCGCTGGTCTTACCGGCGACGTAAGCCAGCGCTTGCGCGGATCCGTGGAACTTGCGCATGGATTCCCCGATGAGCTCACCCATCTCCTCCGGCAACGCCTTGGACGCGCGGAGAGCGAAACCCTCGAGCTGATCCACTTTTTTCTCGAACTGGTTGGCGACTTTACGGAGCACATCTGCATTGAAGATCAAGTCTTCCGGAGCGCTCCGATCAAAAAACTTCTTGATGACCGAGTAGTCGTTGGGCGAAACGTCCTCGTTGTCGTCCATGTGGTCGACCAGAACTTCCTCGCATGTATAGGTGCCGCTCCCGCTGGTCGTGTTCAGCAGTAGATCTCTATTCTCCATAAATGCTTCTTCGGCGGCAGTGTAGTTGGCTGAAGTGGTGGCAAGCATGCCGCCGATATTGCTGTATTGCCAGTGGAATTCCCGTCCCGCCTCGGCTAGTACGTCGATCACCTTCGCCAGATCGAGCTGCATTCTTGAAATGGTTCGCCAAGAACCGGGCAAGAGGGAGTCCTGATAAGCTTGTTTGGCCAAGGGGGAGGATTCTAGATTCTCTAGTTGAGACTGAAACGTGCTGCTGTGTCCGAAGTCCGGTCCGGGGGTATCGCCGCTTTTCCAGAGGTTTACGCTGGTCTGGTAGCTCCATGGTGTCGGCTCGGAGGTGTAAAAATAGTCTGATGACCTTTGCATGTCGGCCGCCAGTCCGGCGAGCTCGGAGTGGTTGACATTGATGCCACGCGAGGGCCAAGGCCAATCGCTGGTGCGAGCAAGCTGGATCTCTCCGGACCACTCTCTCCATTCTGAGTAGGATTTCTCTGCCATGGTTGAATCCTCCTGTGAGTTCGGCAAGGTCGGCCCTCCAGCTCGAAGGTCGGGGACTTCTGCGTTGTCACACGAACAACATCGAGCTGCAGCGCCTCAATGAGACTGGTAATGAGATCGCAGGAGCCATCACCTGTCATGCGCTGGCTCTTGCTGGTGAAAGCGGTCCGAATATTACCGTGAACTTCCCCCTCCATCGCCGCCGCGCGGAAGAAAGGCGGGCAATTTCAGAGCCGCGTCACCCAGATGTGGCGTTCCGCAGGATTAGGGGCGACACCAGCCAGCGATTGCATCGCCTCCGAACCCTCTAATGGCGGTCTGCGCAGACACAAGGACAAGAAGCCCACTATTTCGGACATTAGCCTCGATGATTCACGGGGTTGGGTGGCTTCGCCCAGCGTGACGGCTGCGTCATGCGTTGATCTTCGGTTTGGATTTCTGGGCAGGGTGCTGCGCCGGCGGTCACGCCGGTGATGCCGGATTCCACAGACCGGTGGGTCTTGCCGATCGGGGCTGTCAGGGGCGGGTTTGGTGCTCAGGTGGGAGCGGGCAGCGCCAGGACGGATGCGATGAGGCGTTGCAACTGCTGTGCCCAGGGCCAGGTGTGGGGGATCTTGATGGTGCGTCGGCGCTGGCCGCGGACCAGGCGGGCGCTGGTGTGCAGCAGCGTGTAGCGCAGGGTGGAGGGTTCGGCGATCGCCAGTTCGGCCTCGCAGCACAGCAGGCGCAACCAGGCGAGCAGGTCGCAGCCGATCGCGGCGGCGAGGCACCAGGTCTGGTTGATGGCCAGTGACCAGGAGGGCAGGGAGGCCAGCCCGGTGTTCTTGCCGCACCGGATGAAGTCCTCCACCCGGGCGTGGACGCGGTGGCGCGCCTCGCCCTGCTGCAGCGGCAGCGCCGTGGCGGGCGTGTTGGTGGCGATCAGCTGGTAGCGCCAGCCGCGCGCCTTTTCGAAGTCGGTCAGCTGGGCGCCCGGGGCGGGCTTCTCCCGGCGGACCAGGATCCGCATGCCCGCCGGCCAGGTGGCCAGCTTGTCACCGCCGGCCGAGTGCCGCAGCAGGCCGGTCAGCTCCGCGGTGCCCGCCTTGTCCAGAGGGCGCGCCTGGCCTGTGTCATCCAGCACGCACGACCACGCATCGGCGGGCAGCGCGGCTATCGCGGCGCGGGCCCGCTGGTCGAGGTCGAAGCCGACCGAGTAGTGGGCCTGCCGGCTGCGCGTGTTCAGCGTGGTGATGACCTGCAGCAGCTCGATCGTGGCCCCGGCTCCGTCGCAGGTGATGAGGATCCGCCTGCGATGCTTCGGCGGGATCTGCGCGATCGCGGCCGCCAGCACCTCGAGGTGATCGGTGATGGTGTTGGCGCCCGCGTTGCCCGGCCGCAGCTTGATGGCCAGGCACTCGCCGGTGTTGCCGCACCACGCGGTCAGCGGGAACAGCCCGAAACTGCCCTTGAACGTCCCGGCTGCCGCTTCCTTGTCGCTGTGACAGACCTGGATCGTGGCGTCCAGCCGGATCACGACCCATTCTCCGAGGTCGCCGTAGCAGGTCCGCGAGGCCGGCACGCCTCCGTGCCGTGCCTCGATCAGTTCCCATACCCGCCGCCGGGCCTTCGCCCGAGCAGCGGCAATCTTGTCCTGCTGCCGGGCGGTCACCTCCTCCAACGCCCGCCACGCGGTCGACGCAGAGGCCACCGGCCCGAATAACTCGCCCTGATCCCGCAGGCTGCGGATGTGCCGGATCGCCGTCCCGCCATCGGCGATCATCACACTCAGATCGGACAGCACCTGGTTAGCTGTCGTCCATGTCGTCCATGTCGTCCATGTCGTGCACGGTGATCAGGGGTCTGCTGCAGATCGACGACGAGGGCTCCTGGGTACCAGGGCCGGGTGTCGCTGTACTTCAAGCCGCTGGGCTCGCGCACGTGGCAGTACGTGAAGACGACCTGGTCCAGCGACAGCGGCCGCCTCTACACCAAGGCCAAAGCCTGGCGGTCGGGTCACTGGAGGTTCGTCTTCCGCGGTGACGACGACGCCCACGGCGACACCAGCGGCCTCGGACTACGACCGGGTGTGACGGTGACCGCCTGAGCTGGGGTGCGGCCCCGGGGCACACCGCCCCGGGGCCGCACCGGTCTCGGCCTAGTTGGGCTGCTGGCCGGGCAGCTTGGCGTCGATGCGGACAAGAAGGGACTTGATGTCCGCGATGTCACTGTCGACGGCGTCGAATCGCCGGTCCACGGCCTCGAACCGGTCGTCCACGGCCTTGAACCGGTCGTCCACGGCTGTGAAGCGCTCGTCCATGGCCTTGAACTGCTCGTCCACGGCTGTGAAGCGCTCGTCCATGGCCCTGAACTGCTCGTCCACCGCCTTGAACCGGTCGTCGATCTCACGGGCCTGCTTGCCCATGAACGCCTCGAGACGGTCGAACCGGGCCTCGTGCGAGTCGAGCCGCTGGTAGATCTTGTCGATCTGCAGCTCCATCCGCGCGGCCTTGGAGTTCACGATGGCGAAGTTGTCCGCCATTTCCGTCCTGACGTTCTGAATCTGGTCGTCGAGGTCGTTGAGGCGGTCGTCCACATGGGTGAAGCGGGTGTTCGCCTCCTCGCGGAACTTCTCGAGCCTGTTGAGGACGTTCTGTCCCACGACGTCCACACGGTCGTGCAGCGAGCTGAAGCGTTCGGCGACGCTGGTGCCGGGCATGCCGCTGAATGTACCGTGCTCGAGCGCCGTGACCCGGGTCTGCAGGTCACGAACCTGCTCGGAAAGATCCAGCATTGCATGGGCTCCTTTCGGGGGGAGGGGCTGGAAAGCGCGCGCGCATCGGGAAAGCTACCCTCCGTGAGCGATCGACCGCAGTCGGATACGAAAATCAGTCCTATTCGGCCCGCCTGAACTGGGCGATGCCCACACCGAGCAGCGCCGCTCCGAGCGCGGC
Source organism: Nonomuraea sp. KM88 (assembly GCF_052245635.1). NCBI lineage: Bacteria > Bacillati > Actinomycetota > Actinomycetes > Streptosporangiales > Streptosporangiaceae > Nonomuraea > Nonomuraea sp. KM88. Next base: position 700,640 of record NZ_JBQQCC010000002.1, read on the forward strand.
CACGACGCCCAGCTCCAGCAGCACCGGCACCTGCTGGCCGAACCACGTCACCCCCGGGTTCAGCACCGCGTTCACCTGGGCCGGTACGTCCAGATGGGAGAAGACCGCCTGCCGCATCGGATCCACCGCGTACGTCATCGGGTTGACCACGGTCAGCACGTGCAGCCACGAAGGCAGGTTGGCCAGCGGGAACATCGCCCCCGACAGGAACATCATCGGCATGATCGCCATCTGCATCAGCCCGAAGAAGGACTGCATGTTCTTCATCCGGGCGGCCAGCATCACCCCGAAGGCCGTGATCGTGAACGCCGCCAGGAACATCTCCGCCAGCAGCGTGAGGAACAGCGAGGGGGAGTAGGGCACGCCCACCAGCCCCGCCATGGCGAGGATGACGACGCCCTGCCCGGTGGCCACGATGGCGCCGCCCAGGCACTTGCCGACCACGATCGCGCCGCGCGACACGGGCGCGACGAGCATCTCCCTGAGGAACCCGAACTCGCGGTCCCACACGATGGACCCGGCGGAGAACATGCCCGTCATGATCACGGTCATGGAGATCATGCCGGGGAACATGAACGTGCGGTAGTCGATCCCGGGGATCGAACCCTGCACCAGCGAGCCCAGGCCCGTGCCCATGACGAACAGCCACAACACGGGCTGCATGAGCATCGACAACATGCGGGTGCGGTCGTTGACGAAGCGCAGCATCTCCCGATGGAGCACGATCTTGATGGCCCGGAGGTCGTGACCGGCGCTGCGGGCCGGCACCCGGACACTGATGGTCTCTGCCGCCATGACTACCGCCTCGCCATCGCACGCATCCACGCCATGGTGTCGCCGCCGGCCTCGGCGTCGCGGATCGTGGAGCCGGTGTAGGACATGAACACGTCGTCGAGCGACGGCCGGGAGACGCTGACCGAGCGGATCGGCATGCCGAGCTCGGCGAACAGCCGGGGCACGAACTCCTCACCCGACGGCACGGCGAACGTCACCGCGCCCTCGCGCACGGCCGCCTCCAGCCCGAACCGCTCCCGCAGCGCCTCGATCGCTGCGGTGTCGTCGGCGGTCTGGATCTGCACGCGGTCCTTGCCGACGCTGGCCTTGAGCGCCTCGGGCGAGTCGATGACGACGATCTCGCCATGGTCGATGATCGCGATCCTGTCGCAGTATTCGGCCTCGTCCATGTAGTGCGTGGTCATGAAGATGGTGATGTCCTCCATGAGCCGTAACTGGTTGATGTAGCCCCAGATGGCCGAGCGGGTCTGCGGGTCGAGGCCGACGGTCGGCTCGTCGAGGAACAGGACCCGCGGCGAGTGCAGCAGCCCTCTGGCGATCTCCAGCCGCCGCTTCATGCCGCCGGAGAACGTCATCACCTTGGCGTCCTTGCGGTCCCACAGCGCGACCATCTCCATCACCTGCCGGATCCGGTCGCCGACCAGGCTCTTCGGCACGCCGTACAGTTCGGCGTGGAATCGCAGGTTCTGCTCGGCGCTCAGGTAGCCGTCGAGGGTGGGGTCCTGGAAGACCAGGCCGATGTTCCTGCGCACCTCGTCACGTTCCCGCACCACGTCGTGCCCCGCGACGGTGGCGGCGCCGCCGGTCGGGTTCACCAGGGTGCAGAGCATGCTGATGGTGGTGGTCTTGCCGGCGCCGTTGGGGCCGAGGAAGCCGAACACCTCGCCGGGACGCACCTCGAAGTCCACGCCTTTGACGGCGTCGACCTTGCCGTACGACTTGCGCAGCCCCTGCACGGCCACCGCCGCGTTCTCGTTCATTCAGCCCTCCGCGAGGATCTGGAAGACGGACCTGCGGGTCTGCTTGATCAGCTTCTTGGCCTCCGCCACCTGCCGGTCGCTGCCCGTCCTGGCCAGGTGGGAGAAGGCCTCGCTGAGCTGGGCCCAGAGCAGGCGCAGCTCGTGGTGGCCGGTCGGCACGGTGCGGGCGACCTCCTCCCACGGCGCCTCGCCGGCGTGCCGGGCCGCCTGCGCGCGCCCCTGCTCGCTCACCCGGTACGTACGGCTCCCGCCCGCTTCGTCCGCCACCACCAGCCCTTCGTCCTCGAGCTGCTGGAGCGCCGGGTAGACCGATCCAGGGCTGGGCCGCCACACGCCGCCGCTGCGCTCCTCGATGTCCTGGATCAGCTGGTAGCCGTTCTGCGGCCCTTCGTGGAGGAGGGCGAGCAGGGCCGCCCTGACGTCACCCCTGCGCACCCTCGGCGGGGGCGTCTCCCACCCAGGCCCCGCGCCGAACGGTGGCGGTGGCTGTGGCGGTGACGGGGATGGTGGCGGTGGGCCGGGTGGGAAGGCCCCGGGCCCGGGCGCCCCTGGCGGGGGAACGGGCGGCGGCGTATTCCAGAAGTCGTTCTCGCGCATGCTGCCTCCAACCTATCGAGATAGCGTGACGATATATCTAGATAGTTGGCATGAGCAAGGGTATGTCCAGTAAGTCGGAGAAAGTTAGCGAGCGCTAACTGAGGCTTCGATCGCGGACCTCGCCATCGCGTGCAGCAGCGGCCGCATCTCCTGCGCGGGCAGCTCGCCGGCGCTGTGCGGCGTCGAGTTGAGCAGGCCGAAGACCGCGTGCGTCGCGGCGCGCAGGCGCGCGGCCGGGCAGGCGGGGTGCAGCTCGGCCAGCGCGGTCACCCACTCCTCGACGTAGAGGCGCTGCAGCCGCCTGATCTGCCGGCGCGCCGGCTCGGGCACGTTGCCCAGCTCCCTGTCGTGCACGGTGATCAGGGCCGGCTGCTCGATCGCGAACGTGATCTGCACGTTGAGCAGCGCGTCCAGCGTCTCCGCAGGGCCTGGGGAGGAGGTGGCGACCGCGACGGCCGACTCGCGCAGCCGCGAGCTGACGTCGAGCAGCATCTCCGACAGCAGCGCGTCCTTGCCGCTGAAGTGCCGGTAGAGAGCGGGCCCCGAGATGCCGACCGCGCCCCCGATGTCCTCGATCGAGACCCCGTGGAAGCCGCGAGCGGCGAACAGCCGGGCCGCCGCCTCCAGGATCTCCGCGCGCCGGTTGCCGCGATTGCGGGTAGGTGGAGAGACGGTGCTCACGTCTCACATGCTAGACGATTAGGTTAATGATGACTAACATCCCAGCCATGGGAGGGGACTCATGAACGAGTGGCCGGTGCTGAAGTCGGCGGCCGAGCCCGGCGCGGAGGCGTACAAACGACATGCCGAGCACAACGAGCGGCTCGCCGCCGAGCTGCTCGAACGGCTCGCGGCGGCGGCCATCGGCGGTCCCGAGCGGTCGCGGCGGCGCCACGTCGAGCGGGGCAAGCTGCTGCCGCGTGACCGCGTCGACGGCCTGCTCGACCCCGGCTCCCGCTTCCTGGAGCTGTCGCCCCTGGCCGCGAACGGCCTTTACGACGACCAGGCGCCGGCGGCGGGCATCATCACCGGCGTCGGCAGGGTCTCCGGGCGCGAGTGCGTGATCGTCGCCAACGACGCCACCGTCAAGGGCGGCACCTACTATCCGGTCACCGTCAAGAAGCACCTGCGCGCGCAGGAGGTGGCGCTGCACAACCGCCTGCCCTGCGTCTACCTGGTCGACTCAGGCGGGGCGTTCCTGCCCCGGCAGGACGAGGTGTTCCCCGACCGCGAGCATTTCGGGCGCATCTTCTACAACCAGGCCACGATGTCCGCCCGCGGCATCCCGCAGATCGCCGCCGTGCTCGGCTCGTGCACGGCCGGCGGCGCCTACGTGCCCGCGATGAGCGACGAGGCGGTGATCGTCCGCGGCCAGGGCACTATCTTCCTGGGCGGCCCGCCACTGGTGAAGGCCGCCACCGGCGAGGAGGTCACGGCCGAGGAGCTCGGCGGAGGCGACCTGCACGCCCGCGTCAGCGGCGTCACCGACCACCTCGCAGAGGACGACGCGCACGCGCTGGCCATCGTCCGCGACATCGTCTCCACGCTGGCGCCACGCGCCGAGCGGCCGTGGACGACGACGAAGCCGGAGCCACCCCGGTACGACCCGCGCGACCTGTACGGCATCGTGCCCGCCGACACCCGCCAGCCCTACGACGTGCGCGAGGTGATCGCCAGGATCGTCGACGGGTCGCGTTTCCTGGAGTTCAAGGCCGAGTACGGCTCGACCCTCGTCACCGGGTTCGCCCACCTCCACGGGCATCCGGTGGGCATCGTGGCCAACAACGGCATCCTGTTCGGCGAGTCCGCCATGAAGGGCGCCCACTTCATCGAGCTGTGCGACCAGCGGCGGATCCCCCTGGTCTTCCTCCAGAACATCAGCGGCTTCATGGTCGGCAAGGCGTACGAAGCGGGCGGCATCGCCAAGCACGGGGCCAAGATGGTCACGGCCGTCTCGTGCGCCCGGGTGCCCAAGTTCACCGTGGTGATCGGCGGGTCGTTCGGGGCGGGCAACTACGCCATGGCCGGGCGGGCGTACTCACCCAGGTTCCTGTGGATGTGGCCGAACGCCCGCATCTCGGTCATGGGCGGCGAGCAGGCCGCGAACGTCCTCACCACCGTGGGCGACGCCGACCCCGACGCGATCAGGGCCCAGTACGAGCACCAGGGCAACCCGTACTACTCCACGGCCAGGCTCTGGGACGACGGCGTGATCGACCCGGTCGACACGCGCACGGTCCTGGGCCTGGCGCTGTCCGCGGCGGCCAACGCGCCGCTCGAGCCCGCCGGTTACGGCGTCTTCAGGATGTGAGCGAGGTGAAGGAAACCGTGCGAAGCACCGGGCGGCAGGCGAGTTCCCCGCGCGGAGAAGGCGTGCGAAGCACCGAGCCGCCGGGGTGCGTGCGGGGGGCGAAGCGCCCGCAGGAGGGCTTCACGAGCGTGCTGATCGCCAACAGGGGCGAGATCGCCGTGCGGATCGCCCGCACGCTGCGCGGGCTCGGCATCACGTCGGTGGCCGTGTACGCGCCGTCCGACGCGGGGGCCAAGCACACCCTCGAAGCAGACATCGCCCTTGAGGTGCCGACATATCTTGATATTGAGGCCATTGTGGCGGCGGCTCGCGATTCGGGGGCGCAAGCCGTACATCCCGGTTATGGATTTCTTGCGGAGAACGCCGCGTTCGCGCGGCGCTGCGCCGAGGCCGGGCTCGTGTTCGTCGGGCCGCCCGCCGACGCCGTCGACGCGATGGGCGACAAGATCCGGGCCAAGGCCACGGTGGCGGCCGCGGGCGTGCCCGTGGTGCCCGGCCGGGCCGAGCCCGCCTCCCTGGAGGACTGGAACGACTTCCCCGCCCTGATCAAGCCGTCCGCGGGCGGCGGCGGCAAGGGCATGGTCCTCGTACGGTCGGCGGCCGAGCTGCCCGAGGCGATCGCGTCGGCCCGGCGCACGGCACTGGCGGCCTTCGGCGACGGCACGCTGCTGATCGAGCGCTACGTCGAGAACCCGCGGCACATCGAGATCCAGATCATGGCCGACACCCACGGAAACGTCGTGCACCTGGGCGAGCGCGAGTGCAGCCTCCAGCGCAGGCACCAGAAGATCATCGAAGAGGCGCCCTCGCCCTTCGTCAGCCCCGAGACCCGTGCCCGCATGGGAGCGGCCGCGGCGGAGGCCGCGCGCGCGGTCGGCTACGTCGGGGCGGGCACGGTCGAGTTCATCGTGGACGGCACCACCGGGGCCTACCACTTCATGGAGATGAACACCCGTCTCCAGGTCGAGCACCCGGTGACCGAGCTGGTCACCGGGCTGGACCTGGTCGAGTTGCAGCTGCGGGTGGCGGCCGGCGAGCTCATGCCGTTCGGGCAGGACGACGTACGGCTGACCGGCCACGCCGTCGAGGCGCGCGTCTACGCCGAGGACCCGGCCCGCGGCTTCCTGCCCAGCGGCGGCCGCGTCCTGGCGCTCCGCGAACCCGGCGACCCGGCCCTCGGCGAGACCGCGACGGCGTCGCCGCGCGGCGGGGCGGTCGTGCGGGTCGACTCGGGGCTGGTCGAAGGAGCGGCCGTGGGCACCTCGTTCGACCCGATGTTGTCCAAGGTCATCGCCTGGGCCCCCGACCGCGCGACGGCGCTGGCCGTCCTCGACCGGGCGCTCGCCAGGACGGCCGTGCTCGGCGTGGTCACCAACATCCCGTTCCTGCGCGCGCTCGCCGCCCACCCGGCCGTCACGGCCGGCGAACTGGACACCGGCCTGGTCGAGCGCGTGCTCCCCGACCTCGTCCCCGCCACGCAGGTGCCCGACGAGGTGCTCGCCGCGGCCGGTCTCGTCTTCCACGCCATGCCCCAGGGCGACGACCCGTGGGACATCACGGACGGATGGCGGACCGGCGAACCGGCCTGGACCACCTGGCGGCTGGAGTCGCGGGACGGCGTGCACGAGGTCCAGGTCCGCGGGCTGCCCCGCGAATCGGCCGAGGTCCGGATCGACGGCGACGCGGTGCCGGCGCGCATCCGGACCGACGAGACGCCGGCCGGCGCGCTCTCCGGGCTTCGCGGCGGCGCGCTGCTGCACGTCACCGTCGGCGGCCGTACCGAGCGTTATCTCTGCGCGCGCGACGTCGACACGCTCTGGCTCGGCAGGGACGGAGCCTCGTGGGCGCTCACCCGGCACCTCATCGGCGACCCGGGAGACCGGCCGGGCGCCACGGCCGCCGGCGACGGCGCGGTGCGCAGCCCTATGCCCGGCACCGTGCTGGTGGTCAAGGCCCAGCCCGGCGAGCGGGTCAGCGAGGGCCAGCCGCTGCTCATCGTGGAGGCCATGAAGATGGAGCACACGGTCACCGCCCCGCACGACGGCACCGTGTCCGAGCTGGCCGTGCAGGCGGGCCAGCCGGTCGACATGGACGCCGTCCTGGCCGTGGTCCGCCGCGAACCCGCCGAACGGAGTGAGGTCATGGACCGTGAGGGAGCGCCGTCGTCCGGAGGGGACAGGGAGGCGTGATGCCGTACGCGATGGAAGGTCTTCCGCACCAGGTCACGATCTACGAGGTCGGCCCGCGCGACGGGTTGCAGAACGAGTCCGCCATCGTGCCCGTCGAGGTCAAGGCCGAGTTCATCCACCGCCTCGCCGACGCGGGGCACAAGGTGATCGAGGCGACCAGCTTCGTGCACCCGGACTGGGTGCCGCAGCTGGCCGACGCCGGTGAGCTGCTCGGCAGGCTGCACAGGAAGCCAGGAGTGCGCTATCCCGTGCTGATCCCCAACATGCGCGGCCTCGACCGGGCGCTCGAACTCCAGGCCGACGAGATCGCCGTCTTCGCCAGCGCCACCGAGACGTTCGCCGCGAAGAACCTCAACCGCAGCCTGGAGAGCCAGTTCGACATGTTCGAGCCGGTCGTGGCCCGGGCGCTCGACAACGGGCTGAAGGTGCGCGCCTACGTGTCGATGTGCTTCGGCGACCCCTGGGAAGGGCCGACGCCGGTCAAGCAGGTGGTCGCGGTCGGGGAGCGGCTGCTCGGGCTCGGCTGCCACGAGCTGTCGCTCGGCGACACCATCGGCGTCGGCACGCCCGGCCACGTCACCGCCCTGATCAACGCCTTCCGCACGCCCGAGCGGCTCGCCGTGCACTTCCACGACACGTACGGGCAGGCGCTCAGCAACACCCTCGCCGCGCTCGAAGCCGGCGTGACCACCGTCGACGCCTCGACCGGAGGCATCGGCGGCTGCCCCTACGCCGAGTCCGCCACCGGCAACCTCGCCACCGAAGACCTCGTGTGGATGTTGCAGGGACTCGGCATCGAGACCGGGCTCGACCTGGGCAAGCTCGTGTCCACCAGCGTCTGGCTGGCGGAGCTGCTCGGCCGGCCCAGCCCATCCCGCGTCGTACAGGCGCTTTCGAAAGGGTGACCATGCTCAAGGACGAGTACGAAGAGCTCCGCAAAACCGTCGAGGCGTTCGCGCGCGACGTGGTCGCGCCGGTGATCGGCGACTACTACGAGCGCGAGGAGTTCCCGTACGACATCGTGCGGCAGATGGGCGCCATGGGGCTGTTCGGACTGCCGTTCCCGGAGGAGTACGCCGGCATGGGCGGCGACTACTTCGCGCTCTGCGTGGCACTGGAGGAGCTGGCCCGCGTCGACTCCAGCGTGGCCATCACCCTGGAGGCCGCGGTGTCGCTGGGCGCCATGCCGATCTTCAGGTTCGGCACCGAGGAACAGCGCGAGACCTGGCTGCCCAGGCTGGCCGCCGGCGAGATGCTGGGAGCGTTCGGCCTGACCGAGCCCGGCGGCGGCACCGACGTGCCCGGCGGCATGCGCACCACGGCCGTGCTCGACGGCGACACGTGGGTGATCAACGGGACGAAGGCGTTCATCACCAACGCCGGCACCGACATCACCGGCGTCGTCGGCGTGGCCGCGCTCACCGGCGAGCGGGAGATCTCCACGATCCTGGTGCCGAGCGGCACGCCCGGGTTCACGGTGTCGAAGAAGTACTCCAAGGTCGGCTGGAACGCCTCCGACACGCGCGAGTTGTCGTTCACCGACTGCCGCGTGCCTGCCGCCAACCTGCTCGGCGAGCGCGGCCGTGGCTACGCCCAGTTCCTGCAGACGCTCGACGAGGGCCGCATCGCGATCGCCGCGCTCAGCGTCGGGCTGGCGCAGGGGTGCGTCGACGAGTGCCTGAAGTACGTCAGGGACAGGAAGGCGTTCGGCCACCCGATCGGCCACTACCAGGCCATCCAGTTCAAGATCGCCGACATGGAGGTCCGCGCGCACACCGCCCGCCTGGCCTATCACCACGCCGCCGAGAAGATGCTGGCCGGTGAGCCGTTCAAGAAGGAGGCCGCGATCGCCAAGCTGGTCTCGTCCAACGCGGCCATGGACAACGCGCGCGACGCGACGCAGATCTTCGGCGGGTACGGGTTCATGAACGAGTTCCCCGTCGGGCGCTTCTACCGCGACGCCAAGATCCTGGAGATCGGGGAGGGCACCAGCGAGGTGCAGCGCATGCTGATCGCCCGCCGGCTGGGACTGGGCGATCTCTGAGGTTTGCATCAGGAACGTGCGACGATCTAGTGTCGTCAGTCATGACGGCTGACGATCTTCTGATCAGGAGGGCGGAGAAGGCCGACGCGGACGCGGTGTTCGCGCTGGCGCGTGAGTTCGGCCTGACCTTCAGGCCCGAGCGCGAGGCCTTCGACTCCGCGCTGCCCGAGCTGCTGGCGAACAAGGACGCCCTGCTGCTCGCGGCCGTCGTGAACGGGCGGGTCCAGGGCTACCTGCTGGGGTTCGTGCACCTCACGCTGTTCGCCAACGGGCCCGTGGCCTGGGTCGAGGAGGCCATGGTCGGGTCCGGTTCGCGCCGGCAGGGCATCGGGCGGGCGCTGCTGGAGGAGTTCGAGAAGTGGGCCCGCTCGCGCGAGGCGGGCTACGTGGCCATGGCGACCCGGCGGGCGCCGGAGTTCTACCACGCGCTCGGCTACGAGGCATCGGCCACCTTCTTCCGCAAGGTCCTGCGCTGAGCCCGGTCCCGCGCTGGGCCCGGGCTTCCGCGAGGTCCTGAGCCGCGTCCGCGAGGTCCCGCGCCGAGCCTGGGATCACGCCACCCGCGGGCGCGTTCTGTCGGCGCAGGATGGCATCCTTGGGACGTGAGCATCCACGCCGTGAGCCCCTTGTTCGTCGGGCGTGCCCGTGAGCTCGCCGTTCTCGGCGACGCGCTGGTCAGGGCGCGGGCCGGGGCGTCGGCCACGGTGCTCGTCGGCGGCGAGGCCGGCGTCGGCAAGACGCGGCTGATCAACGAGTTCACCGGCCGGGCCGGCGACGCCATGGTGCTCGTCGGCGGGTGCCTGGAGCTGGGCACGGAGGGCCTGCCGTTCGCGCCGTTCACCGCCGTGCTGCGCGGGCTCGTGCGCGAGCTGGGGCGTGACGGAGTCGCGGCGCTCGTCCCCGGCGGCACCACGCGCGGGCTGGCGCGGCTGCTGCCGGAGTTCGGCGAGCCGGACAGGGACGGGCCGGAGGCCAGGGCGCGCCTGTTCGAGCAGGTGCTCGGCCTGCTCGAACGGCTGGCGGAAGAGCGTCCCGTGCTGCTGGTCGTGGAGGACGCGCACTGGGCCGACCGCTCCACCCGCGACCTGCTGTCATTCCTCGTCCGCTACCAGCGCACCGCGGCCCGGCTGCTCGTCGTCGTCTCCTACCGCGCCGACGAGCTGCACCGCACCCACCCGCTGCGCCCGCTCATCGCCGAGCTGAGCAGGGTCGAGTGGGTCAGCCGGATCGAGCTGCGCAGGCTCACCCGCAAGGAGGCCGTCGAGCAGGCGGCCGGCATCCTCGACCGCGCGCCGTCCGCCGCCGACATGGACGTGATCTACGCGCGCAGCGAGGGAAACCCGCTGTTCGTCGAGGCGCTGCTGAGCGACGAGAGCGGCGGCCACGCGCTGCCCGAGTCGCTGCGCGACCTGCTGCTGGCCGGCGTCGAGCGGCTGCCCGACGAGACGCAGGAGCTGCTGCGGGTGGCCAGCGCGGGCGGGCAGCGCATCGAGCACGACCTGCTGAGCGCCGTCGCGGGGCTTGACGAGAGTGCGCTCTCCGGAGCGCTGCGGCCGGCGGTGGCGGGCAACGTCCTGGTCGTCGACGGCGAGGGCTACTCCTTCCGGCACGCCCTCATCCGCGAGGCGCTCCACGACGACCTCCTCCCTGGCGAGCACACCCGCCTGCACACCCGCTACGCCGAGGCACTGGAGCGCGACCTGTCGATCCTGCCCGCACCGCGCGGCGCGATCGAGCTGGCCCACCACTGGCACTCCGCCCACGACTCCACGTGGGCGCTGGTCAGCGCCTGGCACGCGGCCGCCGCGGCCCGCAAGTCCGCCGCCTACGACGAGCAGCTCAGGATGTTGTCCAGGGTGCTCGAGCTGTGGGACCAGGTGCCCGACGCGGCCGAGCGCATCGGCGCCGTCCGCGTCCGCGTGCTGCGGCAGACGGCCACGGTCGCCCACCTGGCCGGCGAATACGAGCGCAGCATCGCCCTGGCCGGCGCCGCCCTGGCCGAGCTCGACCACGACACCGACCCGATCGACTCGGCGCACGCGCTGCGCCAGCGCGGCCTGACCCGCTACGACCTGGGCCGCCCCGGCTACATCGACGATCTCCGCCAGGCGGCCGCGCTGGTCCCCTCGCACGAGCCCAGCAAGGTGCGCGCCCAGGTCCTGGAGAGCCTTTCGCGCATGCTCCACCGGCCCCAGGACCTGCCGGAACGTCTGGCCACCGCCCAGCTCGCCAGGCAGATCAGCCGCGAGGTCGGCGACGCCAACGTCGAGGCCCACGCCCTGATCGACTACGCCTGGGGCCGCTGGGGCTACTCCGAGATCGAGGACCAGCTCGGGGCCTTTGGGGAGGCCCGCGCCATCGCGTCGGGCGGAGGGGCGTACAACGCGCTGATGCGCTGCGCGATCTCCGAGTCCGACGCGCTGGAGGGCGCGGGCCGGCACGAGCGGGCCGCGCGGGTCGCCCGCGAGGGCGTGGCCGAAGCCGGCCACTACGGCCTGGCCCGCACGTCCGGCACGTTCCTGTCGATCAACCTGGCCGAGCCGCTGGTGTCGCTCGGGCAGTGGGACGAAGCGCTGCAAGTGATCGAGCACGCGCTCGATCTCTCGCCGCCCGCCCCCTACCGCGCCAGCCTGCAGGGCTTCGCCGCCGACATCGCGCTGGCGCGGGGCGAGCACGACCGGGCCGAGACGCTGCTGGGCTCGGTGCGGAGGGTGCTGGCCCGCGGGGTCCACCGGGACCAGGTGCTGCTTCCTCATCTGCGCAGGGAGATAGGGCTGCTCGAGGCGCGCGGGCGGATCGAGGAGGCGGTGGAGACGGCGGGGCGAGCGCTGGAGGAGCGCGACCTGCTGGCCAGCCCGCGATATTCGTGGCCGGTGCTGGTGGCCTTCGCCCGGCTCTTCGCCTCCGTCGCGGCGCCCGTTCCCGCCGGAGGTTCCGGCGCGCCGGCGCGGCCCGGGGCGCCCTTCCTGCCGCGGCTTCGTGCGCTGGCGCAGGAGCTCGAGGTCGACGGGGCGCTCCAGCAGGCGCACCGGCTCACGTTCGCCGCGCTGACCGGCCCTCACTTCCCCGCCGCTGCGGCGGTGCTCGCCGGGGAACAGCGGCTCCCCACCGGGGCGGACGGAGATGCGGCGACGTCCAGGGCGCCGCTCGGCAAGGGGACGGTGCCGGACGAGGCGGCGGTGCTGAACGCGGCGGAGGCGGACGTGGCGACGCCGCTCGAGGTCGCCGAGGACCCGGCCGCCTGGCAGCTCAAGGCATGGGACGCGGCGGTGCGGGCGTGGGCCGGGCTGCGGCAGCCGTACGCCGAGGCCTGGTGTCTGATGAGCGCGGCCCAGGCCGCGCTCGCGTGCGGCGACCGGCAGGAGGCCGCGGCGCGGCTGGCACGGTCGCGGGAGCTGGCCGAGCGGCTCGGCGCCGGGCCGATGATGGAGCAGGTCGACGCCTTCGGCCGCAGATCCAGGCTCGCGGGGCCGGACGCGGCGGGCGAGGGAAACCCGATGGGGCTGACGGCTCGCGAGCTGGAGGTGCTCCAGGAGGTGACCAACGGCCGCAGCAACAGGGAGATCGCGCAGGCGCTGTTCATCTCGGTCAAGACGGTGAGCGTGCACGTCTCCAACATCCTGGCCAAGCTCGGCGTCGCCACGCGGGGCGAGGCCGCGGCCACGGCCCACCGCCTCCGCCTCTTCGACATTCCGACGTGAGTCGTCCCGTGGGCCGGATGCTCCAGCCCGCCACGGCTCGTCGCCGGCTCGCACGGCTCCGCGCCACCGGCCACGCCACGCCGGGCAAGTGAGCGGACGCACCGGCCGGCCGGCGTCTCCAGGCCACCGCCCGGCCCTGCGAGCATGCACCGACGGTCGAAGAAGGCGTTTCGCGGGTCGTCGCGGGTGGGTCGAAGGAGTTTCCCCTGGCGGCGGGTCCGCAGTGGTGTTGGGTGGATGCCACGGGTTCGGCGACGGCGCTTGACCGGTCGGCGAGGGGTGACGGGCGTTCGCGGGTGGCGGGCAGGGGTGTGGTCAGCCGGTCAGCTGGGCCTCGAGCCGGTAGCCGTCCACGGTGACGTACACCTGGTCACCGGGCCGGGCGTTCAGGCGCATGAGCACCGGTTGCAGGGAGTCGAAGACCGGCTGGTGGCCCTGCCACACCAGCACGATGGCGTTGTCGCCGGGGCCCGTCACCGACAGCAGCGTGCCGGGGCGCATGCCGAGCTGGGCCGCGTACCCTTCAGGCACCGGCACCGGGCCGCCCCTGAGGTGTTCAGGAGTGACTTCGATGCGCTGCCAGCGGCGCGGGTCGGAGGACGGGCCCGGCAGTGGCGGGGGTGGCGTGGACGGGGCGCCTGCCAGGCCGCCGGGCAACTTCCCTGAGCGGCTTCCCGACAGGGCCGACAACGTGGCCAGGGCGGCGGAAGGGTCGATGGAGCTCGCGTTCACCGTCGGGATGGGCTGGCCGCCCCGGTGGTGGCCGTTGGCGCCGGGCGTGCGGCGGGGCAGAGGCTGGGCGGGGGCCTGCGCCGCGGCCGGGTCGGGGACCGTCTCGGCGGGGAGGGCGTCTAGCCAGGCCTTGGCCGAGTGGGCGCGGATGCCCAGCTCCGCCATCAGCTCCACGACGTCGGCGTCGGGCGGGCTGGAGGCCAGGAGCTGCCGCGTACGGCTCTGGAGACCGTGGATGTCACCCACCACCAGCCAGCCGTCCTGGAGACGGCGGTCGGGCATCAGCGTCACCAGCACACGCCAGAGCGGGGTGCGCAGCGACGGGACGGTCACCGGGTGGGCCGGGTCGGCGCCGATGAGCTGGTCCTCGGTGGCCGCCGCGCCGAGCCACTCGGTCAGCCGGAACATGTGGCCGGTGACGGGCGCGGACTCGGAGGAGCGCAGCCAGTGCAGGACACGCTCCTCCGCGGTGCGCTGGGCCTGCGAGAGCGCGTCCCTGTCGACCAGCAGCTTGTGGGCGAGCGTACGCAGGCTGACCGGGTCCTCGGCGAACAGCCGGTGGACGGCCACCGCCAGCTCCATCTTGTCCAGGCTGCGGAACAGGCTGTCCACGACCCGCACCATCGCGTGGTCGTTGTCGGTGGGCGCCGCGCCGGACGGCGGCGCGCCGGGAACAGGCGCCGCGTAGGCGGGCGCGCCCTTGGCGCCGTCAGGGCCGGGGACGGCGGGCATCGAGCCGGTGTGCGGGCCTGTTCCGGGAACGGCGGGCATCGAGCCGGTCTGGGGACCGGAGCCGGGCATGCCGGGGAGCGAGCCGGTGTCCTGGCGGACGGGCGCCAGGACACCGGGACGCTGCGGAAGGCGTTCGGACGGGCCGCCGGGGGCCGGGCGCTGGGGAAGGCCCTCGACCCCCGGGCCCTGGTGCGGGCCGCCGCCCGGAGGCTGGGCCGGGAGCGACCCCGTCTGGCGGCCGTCAGGTTGCGCGGGGAAGGAGCCGCTCTGCCGGCCGGCCGGGCGGTCGGACGGCTGAGCGGGGAAGGAGCCCGTCTGGCTCTGCCGGCCGCTCTCCGGTTGCGCGGCGAACGACCCTGTCTGGCGGCCTTCCCCTTGCGCGGGCGTGGAACCCGGCTGGCGGCCTTCCGGCTGCGCGGGAAGCGGGCCGGTCTGGCGGCCTTCCTGCTGTGCGGGAAGCGGGCCGGTCTGGCGGCCTTCCTGCTGTGCGGGAAGCGGGCCGGTCTGGCGGCCTTCCTGCTGTGCGGGGAAGGAACCGCTCTGCGGGCCGGGCCTGCGATCCGGTGGCTGGACGGCGAAGGCGCCCGTCTGCGGCTGGGAGTGCCCCTCGGCCGGACTGGTGAACGGTCCTGTGGACGGCGGCTGCGCGCCGGCGCCGGGTTGGGAGGCGCTCTGGGCGACGAACATCCCGGTCTGAGGGGGCGCCGAGGGAGCGGCGCTCTCCTGCGGGCCGGGTTGCGCGCCGGCAGGCTGGGAGCCCGCGGGCTGAGGCTGGCCGGACGGGCCTGCCCCCGGCTGCTGGGGTGCGCCGGACTGCGCGGCCGCGGGTTGTGGTGCTCCGGGCTGGGTGCCCGCGGGTTGTGGTGCTCCGGGCTGGGTGCCCGCGGGTTGTGGTGTGCCGGGCTGGGCGGCGGCCTGGGGCTGCGGTACGCCCTCCGGCTGGGCGGGGAAGGAGCCGGTGCTCCTGGACGAGAGACCGGCGGCCGCGCCGACATGGAGCGGGCGGGTCACCTCCGGATGGTTCGCCCGTGCCGCGAGCACCGGCTCGCGCTGGGCCGGGATGCGGCCGAGGATCTCGCGGAAGATCGAACCGACCACCACTTCAGGCGTGGCCGACGGGGTGCTCAGGTCGCTGGGGGACAACCGGCGCAGCCGCTGCCAGCCGCCGAGGCCGGTGATCGCCGTCCGGGTGGCCTCGGGCCAGCCCGGCAGCGCCGGGTCGATGTGGTGCACCGTCAGCGCGGGCAGCAGGTCGCACAGCGGCAGGTGATCCCAGCGGGAGGTCGCCAGCCGGGCCAGCCGCTCGCAGATCCAGTCGAGGCCCGCCGTGCCGAGCGCCTTCGACAGCGCCATGGAGGACCACCACCCGGCGGGCAGGCGCGGGTCGCCGAGCGCCTCGGCCACCTGCTGCGGACGGCTCCAGCGCAGCGCAGGGACTAGGTCGCTCAGGCAGATCGATGACTCGACATCCATCGGCGGACCTTATCCTCCCCAGTGAGCCGCATGGTGCTGCCCGTAGTGATGTGGCTAATGGTGCAGCCTACGCGGCAAGCTATCAATCAGTGTGAATAGGGTAAAGACGGTTCAGATCCAAACCGTACCGTGGTCGGCCGCCCACGTGGGCCACACATTCGGCCCCCGCGCGGCAACCGGCCTCCAGAGCGGCCCCTTCCCCGGCACCATGTAAAGCCGCCGCGAGGAAGCCCGCGGCGAACGCGTCACCTGCCCCGGTCGAGTCGACGACCTCGGCGGGCACGCCCGCCGCCGTCACGACCACTGCACCGTCCACGGCGGCCAGCGCTCCCTCGGCTCCCAGCTTCACGACCGCTGTACCGTACGTCTCACTCAAGAGTACGGCGGCACGCTCCGCCGTTGGGGCACCACTGAGAATCAGGGCCTCGTCAAGATTCGGGATGATCAGGCTGGCAGGGGCGGTTTCCTGGATGAACCGTTCGACGCCGAAGTTGCGCAGCGGCCCCGTGGAGGCCGGGTCGATGCTGATCGCGACGCCTCTGGCCGCCGCCTCCGCCATGGCGCGTCGGGCCAGCCGCAGCCCGCCTTCCGCGAAGAGGATGTATCCCGACAGATGGAGCCGGCCGACGCCGTCGAGCAGGGCGGGATCCCAGTCGGCGTCCGAGATCAGGCCGCCGGCGCCGCGGTTGGTGAGCATCGAGCGCTCACCGCTCTTGTCCACCATGGCGATCACGACCGCGGTCGGATGGTCGGAGTCCACGGAGAGGTGCGGGCGTACGCCCGTCTTGAGAAGCTCGGTTGTGTGCCACTCGCTGCTGTCGTAACCCAGCTTGGCCAGCAGCCGCGCGTCGGCGCCCAGGCAGGCGGCCCAGGCGGCGGTGTTCGCGCCCGAACCTCCGGGACGGAGCACGATGTCGGCGGCCGTGTCGGCGCCCGTCATGACCGGTGAACCATGCAACGCCACCACATCGGTGACGACGTCGCCGATGATCAGGAGAGCGTTGTCCATCACGGTCTCGCCCATGCGAGGGCGATCTGGGCGGCGAGTGCGGTGTTGCCGCGCACGGCGGCCAGGTTGGCCTCCAGGGAGGCGCCGCCGGTGCCGTCCACGAGATAGCCGAGCAGGAACGGGGTGATGGCCTGCCCTTTGATCCCCTGGCGCTCGGCGGCGGCCAGCGCCTCGGCGAGCACGCGGTCGTGCAGCTCGGGATCGAGCTGGCGGTCCTCGGGCACCGGGTTGGCCACGATCAGCGCGCTCTCCTGGCCGCCGAGTGCGTCCTGGCCGCGCATGATGGCCGCGGCCTGGGCGGGCGACTCGATGCGCCAGTCGATCGGCTGGCCGGAGGAGTGCAGGTAGAAGCCGGGGAAGGTGTCCGTACGGTAGCCCGCCACCGTCACGGCCCTGGTCTCCAGGCGCTGGAGCGTCGCGGGCACGTCGAGGATCGACTTGACGCCGGCGCAGACGATGGTGATGCGCGTGCGGGCGAGGGTGTCGAGGTCGGCGGACTCGTCCTGGTCGTCCGTCCAGCCCCGGTGCACGCCGCCCAGGCCTCCGGTGGCGAAGATCCGGATCCCGGCGCGGGCGGCGAGGAACGACGTGGCCGACACGGTGGTCGCGCCGCTCGCCTTCAGCGCCGCCGCCACGGGCAGATCCCGCTGTCCCAGCTTGCGCAGGCCGGACTCCGTCGCGACGCGCTCCAGCTCCACCTCGTCGAGCCCGATGCGCGGCACGCCGTCGAGCACGGCGATCGTGGCCGGCACGGCGCCGGCGTTGCGGACGATCCCCTCCAGTTCGCGCGCCACCTCGAGGTTGCGCGGTTGCGGCAGCCCATGGGAGATGATCGTGGACTCCAGCGCCACGACGGGCGCGCCGCCGGCCAGGGCCTCGACGACCTCGCTGGACGGCTGAAGAACGGAGTCGGTGGCGCTGCGCATGGTGAGTTTCGTGCTCCCTGAGTGATCCTTACCGGCATACCCTGAACTGGGTAGTTTACGGTATTTGTTCCAAGCTGAGCACGGCGCTGCGGCCGTCCATCCGAGGATCACACGAGAAGCGCCACTCCGGCCAGTGAGACGGCGGCGATGACCGCCGTGGCGATGCCTCCGAGCAGCATGACTCGTCCGCCTTTGACCAGTTTTCGCAGGTCGATGCCGGTGCCCAGGCCGAACAGGGCGGCCGCCATCAGCACGCCGGTCACCTGGGGGATCTGGTCCGTCACCGCCGCCGGCACCTGCCCGGTGCTGCGCAGGGCGACCATGGCCAGGAACGCCACCACGAACAGCGGCACGACCGGCGGCCGGGACGAGGCGTCCCCGGTGCGGCCGGAGAACAGGGCCACCATGGGGGCGAGGAGGAGCACGCGGCCCAGCTTGACCGTCACGGCGGTGGCCAGGACTCCCGAGGCGGCGCCGATCGCGGCCACCTGGGCGACCTCGTGCACGGCCGCCCCCGTCCACACCGCGAGTTGTGCGGGCGACAGGCCCATGAGGGAGGCCAGGAGGGGGATCGCGGCGATGGCGGCGGTGCCGTACAGGACGACGACGCCGAGCGCGCCGGCGGCGTCGTCATCGTCGGAGGTGTCCGAGCTCTCGTGCATGGCGGCGATCGCGGCGGCGCCGCAGATGGACACGCCGGTCGCGACGAGGAGCGACGTGCCGGGCGTGAGGCCGAGCCTGCGCCCGATCCGCGGCGTCACCGCGAACGTCACCCCGGTGGCCACCACCACGACGGCGAGCGTCTGCCAGCCGAGCGCGAGCACCTGAGGCAGCGCGATCTGCAGGCCGAGCAGGGCGACCGCGACCCGCAACACCCGCCTGGAGACGAAGGCCAGCCCCGGCTTCAACCGTTCGCCGATCCCGGCCACGTTGGCCAGCGCCGCGCCGGAGGCCACCGCGATCACCGCGGGACTGAGCGCCGGGAAGAACCGGCTGGCGGCCAGCGCGAACACCACCGCGAGCGCGGCCACGGCGACACCCGGCCAGGTCGCGGCGAGGAAGGAGCCGGTACGGCGCATCCGCGCCCGGGCGAGGCGGAGGGTTCGGGATCCCGGCGTGGTGGAGCGGCGAGCCCGCGACCCCGCTGTGGCGGTGTCGTGAGCCCGCGGCTGCGGCCCCGATGGGTGGCGGGCGGCAGCGGGCGAGCCGTCGGTGAGGGACATGATCCCAGTCTTTTGAGCGGGTGGCACGGCCGGTAGGCGCCAGCTGACTGGGAGCCCATAGCCTGGGGCTATGAGTGCACTGCCCGATCTCGACTCCTTGAAGCTGCTGGTCGACGTCGGCGTGCTGGGCAGCCTCGGGCAGGCGGCCAAGGCCGCGGGCATCGCCCAGCCGTCGGCGAGCAAGCGCGTCGCCCACCTCGAACGCCGCCTGGGCCTGCCGCTGGTCGAGCGCACACCGCGCGGGTCGACGCTCACCGCCGAGGGCAGGATGGTGGCGGGCTGGGCCGCGCAGGTGCTGGCCGCCGCCGAAGAGTTGATGCGCGCCGTGCAGGCCGTACGGCACGGAGAGGCGGCGCATCTGCGGGTGGCGTCCAGCATGACCGTGGCCGAGTATCTCGTGCCGAGGTGGCTCGGTGAGCTGCAGAACCGGGAGCCGGACGTGCCGGTCGGGCTCGACGTGGTCAACTCCGCCGACGTCGCGGCGCGGGTGCTGGCCGAGGACGTGGAGCTGGGGTTCGTCGAGGGGCCGAGCGTGCCCGAGGGGCTGGACAGCCGGGTCGTGGGCACCGACAGGCTGGTGGTCGTGGTGGCGCCCGGCCATCCGTGGGCGCGGCGCCGCACGGCGCTGCGGGGCGTGGAGCTGGCCGCGACGCCGCTGGTGGTGCGGGAGCCGGGGTCGGGGACGCGGGAGACGCTGGACGTGGCGTTCAAGGGCCTGCACCAGGCCAGCCCGCGGCTGGAGCTGGGGTCGAACGCGGCGGTCAAGGGAGCCGCGCAGGCGGGAGCGGCGCCCGCGGTGCTCAGCGGGTACGCGGTGGAGGCCGACGTGGCGACCGGGCGGCTGGTGGAGGTGCCGCTGGCTGGGGTGAACCTGGTCAGGAGCCTGCGGGCGGTATGGCGCCGCGGCCGTCCCCTCACCGGCCCTGCCGCGATCCTGCTCGCCATCGCCAGCCGTCCGTGACCGTTTCGGGCGTTGACGGATGGTGTGGTTTGCGCCTTATGGTGCGTGGATGGGCACTTATGACGTGATCGTGGCCGGCGGCGGGCACAACGGGCTGGTCGCCGCGGCGTACCTGGCCCGGGCGGGACGGCGGGTGCTCGTCCTGGAGCGGTACGGCCACGTGGGCGGCCTGGCGGTCTCCACCCGGGCCTTCCCCGGAGTGGACGTGCGCCTGTCGCGCTACTCCTACCTCGTCAGCCTCCTGCCCCGCGAGATCGTCCGCGACCTGGGGCTCGACCTGGAGCTGCGGCGCCGCCGCCACGCCTCCTACACGCCCAGGGGCGGCACGGGCCTGCTCGTCGACAACGAGGACGCAGCACGTACGGCGGCCTCGTTCCGCGCCGTCACCGGAGGGGAGGCCGACCACGGGGCCTGGCGGGACTTCTACGGCATGACCGCGCGGGTCGCCCGCGCCCTCGCTCCCACCCTGCTCGAACCCCTGCGCACGCCGGCCGAGATCGAGCGGCTGGTCGGCGCGCAGGCGTGGCGGGACCTGTTCGCCAGGCCGATCGGCGAGACCGTGGACGAACGTTTCGCCGACGACACCGTGCGCGGCGTCGTGCTCACCGACGCGCTCATCGGGACGTTCGCCGACCCCGCCACCGACCTGTCGGCCAACCGGTGCTTCCTCTACCACGTGATCGGCGACGGCACCGGCGACTGGAACGTCCCCGTCGGCGGCATGGGCGCGGTCTCAGGGGCGCTGGAGGCGGCGGCCAGGCGGGCCGGCGCCGAGATCAGGACCGGCGCGGAGATCGTCGGGATCTCGCCGTCCGGGGAGGTCGCGTTCGTGACGGAGGACGGCGAGCACACGGTGAACGGCGGGCACGTGCTGGTCAACCTGCCGCCCGCCGTGCTCGACCGGCTGATGGGCCGGCCGGCGGAGGTGCCCGAGGGAGCGCAGCTGAAGGTCAACATGGTGCTGTCGCGGTTGCCACGGCTGAAGGACGCGCAGGTGGATCCGCGCGCCGCCTTCAGCGGTACGTTCCACATCAACGAGGGACGCGACCAGCTCGCCGGGGCTTACGCCGAGGCGGCCCGAGGGGAGATCCCGGAACTGCCGCCCGCCGAGGTCTACTGCCATTCCCTGACCGATCCGTCCATCCTCGGCCCCGAGCTCAGGGGCAGGGCCGAGACGATGACGCTGTTCGGGCTGCACATGCCCGCCCGACTTTTCCGGAAAAATCCGGATCAGGCCCGGAAGCAGGCGCTGGAGGCCACCTTCGCGTCCGTCAACGCCGTCCTGGCAGAACCCCTGGAGGACTGCCTGCTCAAGGCCCCCGACGGCACCCCGTGCGTCGAGGCCAAGACGCCCGTCGACCTCGAGAAGGACGCGGGGCTTCCGGGCGGCCACATCTTCCACGCCGACCTGAGCTGGCCGTACGCCGAGCAGGGCCGCTGGGGCGTGGAGACCGAGCACGAGCGCGTTCTCGTGTGCGGCGCGAGCGCCCGCAGGGGCGGCGGCGTGAGCGGGATCGGCGGCCACAACGCCGCCATGGCCCTGCTCGGCCGCTGATCGCCGCTAACCGTCCTCGGAGACCAGCTTGGTGGCCACCTCCAGCGCCACCGCCACCCGCTCCGCCTCCGACAGGTCCGTGTCGACGAGGAAGGGCACGTTGCCCAGGATCACCGCGATCACCGCGAGCCTGGCCTCGAACCGCCGCACCGGGCTCGCCTCCGGGGGCGCCAGCAGGGACAGCATGCTGATCAGGCTCTGGCGCATGCACTCGCCGGCCGGCAGCTCGCGCATCACCCCCTGGTTCACCTGAGCGAACTGGAACAACGGCCGCCACTGATCAGCCAGCAACTCCGCGATCCGCCGCAGGATCTCCTGCTTCGACTCGGCGGTCATGGGCTGCTGCCTGGCCCAGGTCACCAGCTCGTCGATCGAGTCGACCAGCCGGTCGACGACGCCGGCGAGGATCGCCTCCTTGGTGCGGAAGTGGTAGTAGAGCGCGGGCCTGGTGATCCGCAGCCGCTCGGCGACCTCCTGGAGCGTGGTCTTGTCGTATCCCCGCTCGGCGAACAGCTCCAGCGCCACCTGCTGGATCCGCTCTCTCGTATCCGTCCGCCGTCCAGCCATTCCGCTCCCATCACTTGACCGCCGGCCACTTCATTGCTTACTTTCGCGTAAGTAATGAATGATGCCGGACTCGTTGGGAGCAGACTATGTCCGAGAACTTCCCCATCCCGCGCACCTGCCCGTTCGCACCTCCACCCGCGTACGAACGCATGCGCGAGCAGGCCCCGCTCGTCCGCGCCAGGCTGCCCCGCGGTGAGGCGTGGCTGATCACGCGGCACGCCGAGGCCCGGCAGGTGCTCTCGGGCGCGGGCATCAGCACCAACCCCGCCACCCCCGGCCACCCGAGCGGCGCGCTGAGCAGGGAGCCGTCGACCCCCGAGCAGGACGCGGCCATGGCGAAGTTCGCCATCGGCCACTTCATCGACCTGGACCCGCCCGAGCACGGCAGGTTCCGCCGGCTGCTCATCCCCGAGTTCACCGTCAGGCGGATGAGAGAGCTGCGACCCGGCATCCAGCACATCGCCGACGAACTCGTCGACGACATGATCGCCAAGGGGCCGGAGGCCGAGCTGGTGGAGGCGTTCGGGCTGGCGCTGCCCTCGCTGGTCATCTGCCGGCTGCTCGGCGTCCCGTACGCCGACCGCGAGTTCTTCCAGTCACGGACCCGCAGGATGATCTCGGCCGGCGTCGACCAGGAGGCGCGTCACGCCGCGGTGATGGAGATCAGGGGCTTCCTCGACGCGCTGGTCACCAGGGCGGAGGCGGATCCGGAGGACAACCTGCTCGGCCGGCTGATCGGCACCGGGCGGCTCAGCCGCGACGAGATCGTGGGCGTGATGTTCCTGCTGCTCGTCGCCGGCCACGAGACCACCGCCAACATGATCCCGCTCGCCGCGCTCACGCTCATGCGCCACCCGGCCCAGCTCGCCGCGCTGCGCGCGGACCCGGACCTGTGGCCCGCGGCCGTCGACGAACTGCTGCGTTACCTCTCGGTCGTGGACTGGGTGGCGTTCGACCGCGTGGCCATCGAGGACCAGGACATCGGCGGGCAGCTCGTCAGGAAGGGCGAGGGCATCTTCGTGCTCGGAGCCTGCGCCAACCGGGACGAGCGGGCCTTCGAGCGGCCGGACGAGTTCGACATCGGCCGCTCCGCCCGGCACCACGTGGCCTTCGGCTACGGGGTGCACCAGTGCCTCGGCCAGAACCTGGCCAGGGCCGAGCTGGAGATCGCGCTGCGCACGTTGTTCGAGCGGCTGCCCGGGCTGCGGGTCACGGTGGCGGACGAGGACGTGCCCGTCAAGCACGAGAGCCCCATCCTCGGGCTCAAGGCGTTGCCCGTCGCGTGGTGATCCACGGAAAAGAACCGAGGGCGTTCATCACCTTTTCATGATGAACCTCTAGCGTTTGCAGCATGAGTGAGCCCGCACGGTTGCTGGTGGTGGACGACGAGCCCGCGTTGCGCGAGGCGCTCCAGTCGAGCCTCGAGTTCGAGGGCTACAAGGTCGTCACGGCCGGTGACGGGCACGCGGCGCTGGAGGCCCTGGCGAGCGACTCGTTCGACGGGGTGCTGCTCGACGTCATGATGCCGCGCCTCGACGGGCTGACCGCGTGCCGCCGGCTGCGGGCGTCCGGCAACCACATCCCCGTCCTCATGCTGACCGCCCGCGACGCGGTCGGCGACCGGGTCTCCGGGCTCGACGCGGGCGCCGACGACTACCTCGTCAAGCCGTTCGAGCTGGACGAGCTGCTGGCCAGGGTACGCGCGCTGCTGCGGCGAGGCGCGCTCAGCGCCGGACCGGCCGAGAACGGCGACGCGCTCACGTACGACGACCTGCGCATGGACCCCGCCACCAGGGAGGTCACCCGCGGCGAGCGCAGGCTCGACCTGACCAGGACCGAATACCTGCTGATGGAGCTGTTCCTCGCACATCCGCGCCAGGTGCTGACCAGGGACCAGATCCTGAGCGAGGTGTGGGGATTCGACTTCGAGCCGACCTCCAACTCGCTCGACGTCTATGTGATGTACCTGCGGCGCAAGACCGAGGCCGGGGGAGAGCCGCGCGTGATCCACACGGTGCGCGGCGTGGGATACGTCCTGAGAGCGGCGCCGTGAGACGAGGGAGCCTGAGGTCCCGCCTCACCCTCCTCGTCACGGTGGCCGTGGCGCTGGCCATCACGGTGTGCGCGGGCATGTCGTGGTTCATCGTCCAGGACCAGCTGATCAAGCAGCTCGACCAGACCATCATGGACCCGGAGGAGTCAGGGGACAGGGACTTCCTCCTCCACCACTGCACTCCTGAGGGCTCGTCCGACGAGTACGCCGGCATGGCGATGTTGTTGCGCGCGGACGGCACCACGTGCTCGCTCGGCGCGCCCATCCTGTGGACGGAGGAGGACCTGACCCTGGCGGCCGACCGCCGCGAGCCGATCTGCCGTGACGGCGTGACCCGCGACGGCAAGCCGGTCCGCGTGGTGATCTCGAACTTCTCCCCTGGCACCGCCGTTCTGGAGGCGGCTCCGCTCTACCACACCAGGCGCACGCTGCGGAACACCGCGTTCGCGCTGGCGGCCGTCGCGGCCCTGGGCGTGTTCGGCGCCGCGTGGGCGGGCCTGGCCATCTCGCGCGCCGGGCTCCGCCCGGTCGGAGACCTCACCAAGGCGGTCGAGCACATCGCCCAGACCGAGGACCTCGGCACCCGCATCCCCGTCAAGGGCAACGACGAGATCGCCCGCCTGAGCTCGTCCTTCAACGCCATGACCGCGGCGCTGGCCGGATCCCGCGAGCGCCAGCAGCAACTCGTCGCCGACGCCGGCCACGAGCTGCGCACCCCTCTCACCACCCTGCGCACCAA
Source organism: Nonomuraea sp. KM88 (assembly GCF_052245635.1). NCBI lineage: Bacteria > Bacillati > Actinomycetota > Actinomycetes > Streptosporangiales > Streptosporangiaceae > Nonomuraea > Nonomuraea sp. KM88. Next base: position 725,227 of record NZ_JBQQCC010000002.1, read on the forward strand.
CATCGACCTGCTGCTGCGCAGCGAGCAGACCGGCCGCAGCCTCGACCCCGGGGCGAAGGAGCGCCTGCTGGTCAACGTGAAGGCGCAGTTCGCCGAGCTGTCCACGCTCGTGGGCGATCTGCTCCAGCTGGCCAGGGGCGACGCCCACCACGAGCCGCACGTCGAGCTGGCCTTCCACGAGGTCGTCACCGCCGCCGTGGAGCGCGCCCGGCTGCGCGGCGCCGAGGTCGTCACCGACCTGAGCCCGTGGTACGTCGTCGGCGCCGCCGCCTCCTTGGAACGTGCCGTGCTCAACCTCATCGACAACGCCGCCAAGTTCAGCCCGGAGGGCCAGGTCGAGGTGAGCCTGCGCGGTGGCCGGCTGACCGTGCGGGACCACGGCCCGGGACTGCCCGAGGAGGACCTGCCGTACGTGTTCGAGCGCTTCTGGCGCTCGCCGTCGGCGCGCGGGCTGCCCGGGTCGGGGCTGGGCCTGGCGATCGTGGCGCAGGCGGTCGCGGAGGCAGCAGGAACGGTACGCCTGGAGAACGCGCGCGGCGGCGGAGCGATCGCAACCATGGATCTGCCGGGAACTCCCGATCCGCGGCCGACAACAAGGCCGTATGAGGGGCGAAATGATGGCCCGGAGAATACGTCTGGCTAATTTATTCGGATAGGTCCGAATTTATGCCGCCAATAGCCCGCTGACCAGGGGAAACTTTCTTCGGTTCCCTTTCATGGCCGACGCCCGGCAAGGTATTCTCGTGGCAAACGAACGGGACCGGAGAGCCATTACATCCCCGGTCCCTACCTTCAAAGGTAGGGGAGATCGAGTTGAGCTACAAGGACGCGGCTGTCAAACTCGCTAACGAGTTGGCCACCGAGTTCGTCAACATCCGGGCGGATCGCATGGAATTGGGACAGCAGCTCACCGAGCGCGTCAACAGCGTGGGCTCCCGCGTCAAGGTCGTCGACGGGAAAGTCACCACCCTCGACGCGAAGGTCGACACCTTGGACAGCAAGATCGATGCCCTGGACGGCAGGGTGGGGTCGCTCGAGACCAAGGTCGACGCCCTGGACGCCAAGGTCGACGCCAAGTTCGCAGAGACCGACCGCAGGCTCGACAAGCTGGAGAGCAAGGTCGACGCCAAGTTCGCGGAGACCGACCGCAGGCTCGACAAGCTGGAGGGCAAGGTCGACAGTCTGGAGAGCAAGGTCGACGGGCTGCAGGGGACGCAGCTCGAGATGATGGACATCCTCGTCGCGATCCGGCGCAAGCTCGACGTGAACTGAATTCGAGCCCCTCCCGAAGGGCGGGCCCGCACGCCCTGCGGACCCGCCCTTCGCGTGCGCGGGACCCCCGGACCGGGCACCCGGCCGCCGGACGCCCTGCGCGCCCCCTGCCCGGCGGATTTTCGGGCCTTGTGACCTTCAGCGGCGAACGGGTGGTCTGGCGCAGGATCGGGTTTCGGTCTTGACAACGATGTCAGAGGCATCCTTGATGGTGCTATGGGCGCACCGCTGATCGCCGCCCGCGGGATCGTGAAGAGCTACGGCCACGTGGAGGCGCTGCGTGGCGCGGACTTCGCGGTGCGACCGGGCGAGGTGGTCGCGCTGATCGGCGACAACGGCGCGGGTAAGTCCACCCTGGCGAAGATCCTGTCAGGCGTCGAACGGCCCGACACGGGCACGATCGAGGTCGACGGCCGGCCGGTGGCGTTCGGATCGGCCGACGAAGCCAGGGGCGCCGGCATCGAGACCGTCTACCAGGACCTCGCGCTCTGCGCGGAGCTCAGCCCGTCCGCCAACTACTTCCTCGGCAGGGAACGGCTCAGGCCGGGGCTGCTCGGAATGCTGGGCGTGCTGGACAACGCCGCCATGCGGCGCGAGACGCGGGAGGCGTGCGAGCGGCTGGGCGTACGGCTGAAGTCGGAGACGGCGCCGGTCTCGACGTTGTCGGGCGGGCAGCGGCAGGGGGTCGCGGTGGCCAGGGCGGTGGGATGGGCACGGCGGGCGGTGTTCATGGACGAGCCGACCGCGGCGCTCGGCGTGGTGCAGACGCGGCGGGTGCTCGACCTGATCAGGAGCGTACGCGACGCGGGCGTGGCGGTCGTGCTCATCAGCCACAACATGCAGGACGTCATGGCGGTGTCGGACCGGGTGGAGGTGTTGCGGCTGGGCCGCAGGGTGGCCAGGTTCGACACCGCGCGCGTCTCGATGGAGGAGCTGGTCGGCGCCATGACCGGCGCACTCGAACAGGCCGGTCCCGACGGGCGGCCGGACGACGCCGGGCAGGACGCCGCAGGTGGGGACGGAGCGGAGGACGGGCCCGGGCGGGGCGTCGCTGGTGGGGACGGGCCCGGGAGGGGCGGCGCGGGGGCGGACGGACAGGAAGACGGCCGATGAGCCGCCTCCGGTTCGGTGCCCCGCAGGTCGTGTGGATCGGCCTGGTGCTGGCGGGGCTGGTGGTGACGTTCTCGGTGCTCGCGCCGCGCACGTTCCCCACCTCGTTCAACGTGCTCAACCTGGTCAGCGACGCGGCCATCCTGCTGCTGCTCGCCGCCGGCATGACGTACGTGATCATCACGGCGGGCATCGACCTGTCGGTGGGCGGGGTGCTGGTGTTCTCGGCCGTGTCCGCGGCCAAGGTCATGGAGGCCACCGGGTCGCTCGCGCTCGGCGGCCTGGCCGCCCTCGTGGCCGGGCTGGCCTGGGGAGTGCTGAACGGCGTGCTGATCGCCATGGGGCGCATCCCCGCGCTCATCGTGACGCTCGGCACCCTCGGCATGTCTCTCGGCGGCGCGCTGCTGCTCACCGGCGGCGTCGACCTGCGCGCCCCCACCGAGCTCAACCTCGGGCTCGGCCTGGCCCGCTGGCTGGGCGTGCCGGTGATCGTGTGGATCTGCGCCGCCATCACCGCGGCCCTGGCCCTCATGCTCGCCTGCACCCGGTTCGGCCGCCACACGTACGCGATCGGCTCCAACGTCGAGGCCGCCCGGCGTGGCGGCGTCGCCGTGCGCGCGCACCTGGTCAAGGTGTACGGGCTCGCGGGGCTGCTGGCGGGCCTGGCCGGCTGCCTGTCGCTGGCCAAGTACGGCATCACCGGCGTGTCCGCGCACTCCACCGACAACCTTCAGGCCATCGCGGCCGTGGTGATCGGCGGGACGTCCCTGTTCGGCGGGGTCGGCACGGTGGCCGGCACGGTCATCGGCGTCTTCATCCCCGTCGTGCTGCAGAACGGCTTCCAGATTCTCGGCGTGCGGCCGTTCTGGCAGCAGGTGGTGGTGGGCGCGGTGCTCGTCGCCGCCGTCTACGTCGACCAGTGGAGGCGCAGGGCCCGCGACCGATAGGAGGAGGCACCAGCATGCGCAAGATCACGGCCGCGCTCGCGGCGACGATGATGATCGCCGCCTGCGGCGGGCAGGGGAGCGAGGCGGGCGGCGACGACCAGACCAGGGTCACGCTCGTGCAGGGCCTGGCCGGTGAGGAGTTCTACGAGACGATGGCCTGCGGCGCGAAGGCCAAGGCCCAGGAACTGGGCGTAGCGCTCGACGTGCAGGGGCCGCAGAAGTTCGATCCGACGCTCCAGACGCCGATCGTCAACTCCGTGACCGCGAGCGCGCCGGACGCCATGCTGATCGCGCCGACCGACGTCAAGGCGATGATCGCGCCGCTGACCCAGGCCAAGCAGCAGGGCATCAAGATCATCCTGGTGGACACGGTGGTCGAGGACGAGAGCATCGGCCTGTCGCGGATCAGCACCGACAACGTCAAGGGCGGCGCGGCGGCGGCCCAGGCGCTGTCGGAGCAGATCGGCGGCAAGGGCAAGGTGCTGGTCATCTCCACCGACCCCGGCGTCAGCACCGTGGACGCGCGGATCAGGGGCTTCGAGCAGGAGATCAAGGCGAACCACCCGGACGTCGACCATCTCGGGGTGCAGTACTCGCACAACGACGTCGGCGAGGCGTCCAGGATCGTCAACGCGGCGCTGGCGAAGGATCCCGACCTGGCCGGGGTGTTCGCGGCGAACCTCAACTCGGCCACCGGTGCGGGCTCGGCGCTGCGGCAGGCGGGCAAGCTGGGCGAGGTCAAGATGGTGGGGTTCGACGCCGGGCCCGCGCAGGTCAAGCAGCTCAAGGACGGCGTCGTGCAGGCCCTGATCGCGCAGTTGCCCGGCGACATCGGCGCCAAAGGCGTCGAGCAGGCGGTCGCCGCGGTCAAGGGGCAGCAGGTCACGGCGTCGATCCCGACGGACGCCACGATCGTCACGGAGGAGAACGTCGACCAGCCGGAGGTGCAGAAGATCCTCTACCGGGCGGGGTGCTGACCCGGACCGGCAGGACCTAGGGGAGCCGGGAGCGGAGGCTGACCTAGGCCGGCAGGGCGGCGAGGAGGAAGGCGAGCCGGGCGGCGGCGGACTCGACGTCTTCCGAGGTGCCCAGGCGGTAGCCCCAGGAGGTGATGAACGCGCCCTCGTCGGAGCAGGTCACGGTCTCGGCGAGGGTGGCGGAGAAACGGTTGCGGACCGACACGTAGGCAGGGTCGCTGGACAGGGCGAGGCTCTGGACCGACAGGTCCGCGTGACGACCCGCGTGCCAGGCGAACCGCTCGAGGCAGAGCGCGGTATCAAGCATCATGCGTCACCTCCGCAACGTCTCGCGACAGAATTGCACGATCTTGGGGCGGGAGGCAAGCAATTGCTGCGGTTAATGTGCGGTTTGTTTCCGGTAATCGTGAAGGATCCTGATGATGACCTCCCGCCCGGACTCCTCGAACTCGGCCACCTTCGCGAAGTCGTCGAACGCCCGGACGTAGAAGGCGATGTCGTCGGGGTCGCGCAGGATGAGGTCCTTCGTCATGGTGGCCACGCCGACCATGGAATCGTTGTAGATCCAGAACCCGTTGACCGGGTTGGACGGGAACTCGGCGTCGAAGGGGATCACGCCGAACTCCACGTTCGGCAGCGTGCTGACGGCCAGCAGGCGGTCGAGCTGGCCGCGCATGACCTCGGGCGGCGCCAGGAGGGTGCGGAGCGTGGACTCCGACACCACGAACCGGAACGTCCTCGTGCGGTCGTAGAGGATCTCCTGGCGCTGCATGCGCACCCGGACCGCCGCGTCGATCTGGTCGGCGGCGCTGTAGAGGCGCTTGACCTTGCGGAACACGTGCCTGGCGTATTCGGAGGTCTGCAGCAGGCCCACGATGATGCCGGGCTCGAACACCCGGAACAGCTTGGTGCGCGCCTCCAGGTCGCGGACGTCCTCCTGGAGGGCGGCCAGCCCGCTGCGGTGGCGCTGCTTCCAGTCGTCGTGCCGTTCGAGCAGCGCGATCGCCTGCCGGATCAGCTCGTCGGTCGTGTCGGGCGAGGCGCGTACGGCCTGCGCCCACACGACCACGTCGTCCTCGGTGGCGGTCTGCCTGGCGTTCTCCAGGCGCGAGACCTTGGACGGTTGCCAGCGCAGCTGCTCGGCCAGCTCCTTGCCGGACAGCCGGGCCGCCTCGCGCAGCTGGCGTAAATGGCTGCCGAGGTCGATCCGCGCCTGCTGAAAGGACGTCACGCCGCAAGAGGCTAGCCCTGCTTGCGTCGATCATGCCAGTGGGGTGCGCAATTGTGATCAGCCGGTAGCCGTGGGTGTTCCTCCGCAGGTGGGGAAAGCGGTTGCCGAACCGTCGGTCAGGACCCGGCGGGCGATTTCGGTGATGAGCTCGCGGGGCACCTCGACGGCGCCCTCGCCGTCGAGCACGTCGCGAAGGTCCGCGAGCGCCTCCGCGTCGGTGACCTGGAGGCCCTGGACGACGATGGTGCCGCGGTCGGTCTCGTACAGGGTGGGACAGGCGCCCGCCTCCGAGGTGGACCCGAGGAACCGCATACGCATGACGATCCTTCCCCGATGAAAGATGCAATTGCGCGCAATTGTATGGCTCGGGGGTCTATGTGTGATCGTTTCTCCGAAAATCGTGATATTTGGTCAGTTGAGCGTGGCGCCCATGAACTCCTGGGCCCGCTCGAACAGGCCGAGCGTCACCGCGTACCAGTCGATGGCCGACATGTCGCGCTCGGACAGTGCCGCGTAGGAGGCGATGATCTCCTGCGACGCGGGCAGTCCCGGCACGTGTCGTCGCCCGCCGGCCACATCGCCGGCAGCCGGCCGTCTCCGCCAGCCCGGTCGAGGGGTTGAACCCGTCGACCGGTTCCATCAGAGCCTCCTGGGGGGAGCGTTGCCTTCGGGCGACGGGGATCGGGAGCGAGAGGGCCGCCAAGCCCGAGCGTGCAGTGGCAGAACCCCAGACATTGTCGCCACCTCCGGACAGGATCGTGCTCGTGCTTTCGGGCGTCGGTCAGGGCTTGGCCGTCGTCTCCCGCGCAAGCGGGGCGAGAGGACGCTCCCTTCGGGAAGCGGAGGAGTCACGAGGTAGAACACCGGCTCCCGCGCGGTCCCCGCGGCCACCAGCGCGGGGGCGGGCACCGGCGTGCCGTGCAGCGTCGCGGTCGAGGTCGATGGCGCCGGCGTCGATGTGGGTGGAGGTCATGTGCCCCCTTCGGCCAGAACGATGTTCTGGTGGGGGACCCTATGCGGGCCCCGCGAACCGGGTCAACCGAGCGCCTGCATGAAGGGGAGGAACTGGCGTGACCGGTCTCCGGGCAGGTCGTCGCCGCGCACCATGAACGCGACCTCCCACGGCTCGCCGATGCCGTGCTCGCCCGCCCACCGGATCATGGACTCGTGGGCGAGGTCGAAGTCCATCCGCACCTCGCCGCCCGCGTCGAGCGCCAGGTCGCCGATCAGGGCGCGCGCCGTCTCCTCGTCGCCGGCCACGACCGGGCCGATCACGGTGTTGTCGTCGTTGCGCCAGCACTGGCCGAAACCGCCGGCCGCCACCCTGACCTGCTCGCCGAACGTGAACATCCGCCGCAGCGCCGCCGACCTGTCCATGCCGAACACCTCGGCGTCGAGCGCGAGGATGGCGTCGAGGTCGGCTGCTGTGGCAGGACGGGTCAGGCCCGAGGGCTCGCCCGCGAAGACGCCCGTGTGCTTGGCCGCCCGGCCGACCGTCCGGAAGCCGAGCTGCTCGTAGAGCGGCCGGCCCTGCCCGGTGGCGTGGAGGAAGACGGTGCGGTCGCCGGCCTGGTCGAGCACGTGCCGCATGAGCGCGCGGCCGAGGCCCTGCCTGGCGTAGCGGGACGCGGTGAGCACCATGCTGATCACGGCGTGCCCGTCGCCGTAGGGGGTCAGGACGTTGCACGCGGCCAGGCCGTCGCCGTCAGGGGCGTCGATGCCGTACGGCTCGCCGATCTCGAACAGCAGGCGCCACTTGTGCTCCTCGGGCGGCCAGTCGCGGTCTTTGGCCAGGCGGACGCAGTCGTCCAGGTCATGGATGGTGAGGCGGCGCATGAGACCTCATCCTGCTGCATCGGCGGGCATGATCTCAAAAGGTTTCTGCAGCAGGATGAAGGCATGGAGTGCGTTGTGGCGGTTGATGTTGGCGGCACCACCATGAAAGGCGGACTTGTCACCCGCGACGGGACATGTCTGCATGTCGAGCGGCGGCCCACCCCGCGCGCCGGCGACCCTGAGCGCGTGATCGCGGCCGTCTCCGCCTTCGTCGCCGACCTCGCCCGGCCCCGGCCCGGAACACGCCCGCTGGCGGTGGGGCTGGTGGTGCCCGGTCTCGTCACGGCGGAACGGGCCGTCTTCTCGGCCGCGTTCGGCTGGCGGGACGTGCCCGCGTCGTCGTTCACGGACGTGGACCTGCCGGTGGCGCTCGGGCACGACGTCCGCGCGGCCGGGGAGGCGGAGCCGGCCTACGGGGCGGGCGGGGACGACGTGCTCTACCTGCCCATCGGCACGGGCATCGCGGGCGCGGTGGTCCTGTCCGGGTCGCTGTACGGGGGCGCCGCCGGATGGGCCGGGCAGATCGGCCACATCCCGGTACGGCCCGGCGGGGCGGCCTGCGGGTGCGGGCAGCGGGGCTGCCTGGCGGCGTACGCGTCGGGCGGCGCGGTCGCGGCCCGGTACGGCGCCGGCGGGGCCGAGGAGGTGGTGCGGCGAGCCTCGGAGGGAGACGCGGCGGCCGGGCGGGTATGGGACACGGCCGTGGAGGCGCTCGCCCTGGCCCTGGCCACGTACACGCGGCTGCTGGATCCGGCGGCCGTCGTCATCGGCGGCGGGGTCTCCCACGCGGGCGACGCCCTGATCGTCCCCCTCCGGGCCCGCCTGTCAACCCTCCTGTCCCCTCGTCCGCCGTCCCCGTCCCTGCCGTCCGACGGGCGGTCAACGTCGCAGGAGGCGGCGGCACACGCGCGGTCGTCGCCGGGGGTGCCGGAGCGGCGGGCGCCGGAGGTCAGGGCGTCGGCGCTCGGGGCGCGGGCGGGGATGCTGGGCGCGGGGCTGCTGGGGTGGCGGATGGCCGGCTCAGTCCAGGAGCGCCGTGGGGATGCGCAGAGGCCGGGCGCGTAGCTCCTCGCCCAGCGCCTTGGCCTGCGGGTCCATGCGCGGGCTCGCCGCCACACCCCGGCCCAGGAGCCCGTGGATGACGAAGTTGAGCGCCTTGAGGTTCGGCAGCTCGTAGCGGTCGACGCGGTACGCGGCCAGATGCGGCAGGAGGCGCTTGAGCCGGTCAGGGGTCAAGGTGGCGGCCAGCCACGCGTAGCGGTCCGGTGTCCCGGCCCAGACTCCCAGGTTGGCGTTGCCGCCCTTGTCGCCGGAACGGGCCCCCACGATGCGCCCCAGCGGCATCCACACGGTCTCCTCACCCGCGACGCCGCCCGCGCCGTGCGCGCCCTTCTCGTGCGCGGCGCCTGCCGGGGCGGAGCGGGCCGCGCCGGGCGCCCGGACGGAGGCGGGATCCGCGGTCTGCTGAGGGGCGGCGGGGTCGAAGGGCTCCGACGTGAGTGGGGCTGCCGGGGCGGGGAGGGAGGACGGAGGGCGAGGACCGGCGGGGACGGCGGGGACGGGTATCTCCGCGCCGTTCACGAAGACCTGCGGGCGCACGCCCGAGGCCGGGACCAGGACCGGCCAGTAGACCCCGTACGGCGTGGCGTTGCCGGGCGGGGTGAGGCCGTAGAAGCCCGGGTAACCGGCCAGCCCTGTCTCGACCACGGCCGAGGAGAAGGCCCGTCCCGCCGTGCGTTCGTCTGCGTCCATGACCGTGATCCGCAGCAGGCCGGACTCCGTGAGCGTCACGTCCACCGCGTCGAACGACTCGCGCGGGATCCGCGCCCAGACGGCCTCCTCCGCCACCCGGGCCTTGGCCTCCATGTCGAGCCCCGTGAGGACGAGGGTCATGGTGTTCCGGTAGCCGCCCAGGTAGTTGACGGCGACCTTGAGGGTGCCGGGCGGCGGCTCGCCCCGGACCCCGGAGACCAGCACCCGGTCGGGCCCGTCGCCGGCGAGCGTGATCGTGTCGAACCTGGCCACCACGTCGGGGCCGAGGTAGCGGGGGCCGCCCACCTCGTACACCAGCTGGGCGGTGACCGTGCCGACCGAGACCAGGCCGCCCGTGCCGGGATGCTTGGTGATCACGGCGGATCCGTCCGGGCGGAGCTCCGCGAGCGGGAAGCCGCAATGGGCCAGATCAGGCACGTCCTGGAAGAACGGGTAGTTGCCGCCCGTGGCCTGGCAGCCGCACTCGATGATGTGCCCTGCGACCACCGATCCCGCCAGCGGGTCGAGGTCGGCGGGGCCCCAGCCGTACCGCCAGATGCCGGGCCCGGTCACCAGGGCGGCGTCGGTGACGCGGCCGGTCACCACCACGTCCGCGCCCGCCGACAGGGCGGCGGCGATCGGGCGGCCGCCCAGGTAGGCGTTCGCCGTCAGCGGGGTGGCGTCGAGGCGCTCGCCGGTGTCGGCGTTGACGAGGTCGAGGGGCTTGCCGGTGAGGTCGTCGCCGGTGACGTGGGCGACCGAGGGGGACAGGCCGAGGCGGGCGGCCAGCTCGTGCACGGCCTCCGCGCACCCGGCGGGGTCGAGGCCGCCCGCGTTCGTCACGATCTTGATGCCCCGGTCGAGGCAGGGCCCGAGGACGTCCTCCAGCTGCCGCAGGAACGTCGGCGCGTAGCCGGCGCGGCCCTTGAGCCGGTTGCCGGCCAGGATCAGCATGGTGAGCTCGGCGAGCCAGTCGCCGGTCAGCACGTCGATCGGCCCGCCCTCGACCATCTCCCTGGCCGCGGAGAGCCGGTCGCCGTAGAAGCCGCTGCAGTTGGCGATGCGCAGGGTCATCGCGTGGCCCAGGTGGGCGGCCGCTTCTCCATGTAGGCGGCGATGCCCTCCTGGCCCTCCTCCGAGGTGAAACGCTCGGCGGACAGCGTCGTCATCTGCCGCAGCCCTTCAGGGAACGACATCGCCGGCACCTGCCTGACCAGTTGCTTGGTGAGGGCCAGCGCCTCGGGAGCGCCCTTGATCAGCAGGTCGGCGTAGTGGGCGACCGCCGCGTCCAGCTCCTCCTCCGGCACGGCCTTGGAGATCAGCCCGATCTCCGCGGCCCTGGCGGCGTCGAAGACCTCGCCGGTAAGGAAGTATTCGGCGGCGGCCCTTGGGTCGAGCCTGCGCAGGACCGGCACCGAGATCATCGCGGGCACCACGCCGAGGCGTACCTCCGTGAACGCGAACGACGCCGTCACCGGCGCGACCGCGAAGTCGCACGCCGCCACCAGGCCGAGGCCGCCGGCCCGCGCGGTGCCGTTGAGCCGGCAGATCACCGGCTTCGGGCTCTCCCAGATGAGGGTGAGGATCTCCGGGAACGACGCCGTCACCGGCGCGTCCGGCTTGCCGTCGGCCGCGCGCTGCTCCTTGATGTCGGCTCCCGAGCAGAACACCTTGCCCGTGGCCGTCAGCACGATCACCCTGGCCGCCGGCTCGGCCAGCGCCCGGTCGAGCCGCTCCCTCAACTCGCCGAGCAGGCGGACGGACAGGGCGTTGCGGTTGGGCGGCGAGTCCAGCGTGATGGTCGCCACGCCCGCGGCCAGGTCCTGGTGGACCAGGGTCATGTGCTCTCCTCCTGAATGATCGCCAGCACGGCTCCCGCCTCGACCTGCCGGCCTTTCTCCACGTGTACGCCGGACACCACGCCGTCGACGGGGGCGGCGACCCGGTGCTCCATCTTCATGGCCTCGAGCACCAGCACCGGCTGGCCCTTGGCGACCCGGTCGCCGGCCGCCACCTCGACGCGCAGCACGCTACCCGGCATGGGGGCCAGCAGGGACCCCGGCGCGACGTGCTCGACCGGCTCGGGCAGCCGGGGGAGCGGGGTCAGCACGGCGCAGCCGCCCGCGTGGTCGACGTAGACCTTCGGGTCGCCGTCGTACCGGGCCACCTCGAAGGTGTGGCGGACGCCGTCGTGTTCGAGGACGACGGTGTCCGGTCCGGCGCCGAGCACGGTGACGTTCTCGGGGAGCGGGTCGTACACGGTCTCGGTCTCGGCGAAGCGGGCGCGGCGGGGCTGGGAGCGCACGTTGCGCCAGCCGCTCGGCAGCCCGGCCAGCACGCGCGCGTCGCGCCGGTTGGCGGCGGCCAGGGCGAGGGCGGCGGCCAGCGCGGGCAACTCGCCCGCAGCCTCGCCGGCCGGTTCGGGCTGGGGGCGGGCGGTGGTGCCGTGGACGGGGCCGTCTGGGTCAAGGAATCCGGTATGAGTCTCACCGGCCAGAAAAGCCGGATTTGTCAGGACTCGTACGAGCAAGTCGCGATTAGTGGTGACCCCGTGGAGCTTCGCCCGCCGCAGCGCCGTCGCCAGCCGCCGCACCGCCTGCGCCCGCGTCGAGCCGTGCGCCACCACCTTGGCCAGCATCGCGTCGTAGTGCGGCGACACCACGGATCCCGACTCGACGCCCGCGTCCACGCGCACGTCCCCGGGCACCTCGAACCGCCGCAACACCCCCGTCTGCGGGAGGTAGGCGTCGTCCTCCGCGTACAGCCGCGCCTCGACCGCGTGCCCCGCGGGCCCGGGAGGGCTCGCCGGCAGCGCGACCCCCTCGGCGATCTCCAGCTGGAGCCGGACGAGATCGACGCCGTGGACCAGCTCGGTCACGGGGTGCTCGACCTGGAGCCGGGTGTTCATCTCGAGGAAGGCCACCCGGTCGCCCTTGACCAGGAACTCCACCGTCCCGGCTCCGACGTGGCCGACCGCCCGCGCGGCCCTGACGGCGGCCTCGAACAGGCGTTCCCTCAGCCCGGCGGAGATCCCGGGCGAGGGGCACTCCTCGACGACCTTCTGGTGCCGCCGCTGCACGCTGCACTCGCGCTCGCCCAGCGCCCACACGGTGCCGTGCCGGTCGGCCAGCACCTGGACCTCGACGTGCCGGGCCGCCTCCAGCAGCGGCTCCACGAACACGGCGCCGTCGCCGAAGGCCGCCGCCGCCTCCCGCTGCGCCGACCCGATCTCCCGCGCGAGCTCGCCCGGCTCGCGCACGACGCGCATGCCCCGGCCGCCGCCACCGGCGGACGCCTTCACCAGCAGCGGGAACTCGCCAGGAGCGGCCGGGTCGAGCGACGGCAGCACCGGCACCCCGGCCTGCGCCATCAGCCGCTTGGCCGCGATCTTGGACCCCATGGCCGCGATGGCCGCCGGCGGCGGGCCGACCCACACCAGCCCGGCGTCGAGCACGGCCTGCGCGAACTCGGCGTTCTCCGACAGGAAGCCGTACCCGGGGTGCACGGCGTCCGCCCCGGCGGCGCGGCACGCGGCCAGGATGAGCCCGGCGTCCAGGTACGTCTGCGAGGGATGCGCGCCCGGCAGGCGTACCGCGAGATCGGCCTCGGACACGTGCGGCGCGCTCGCGTCGGGGTCGGAGTGCACCGCCACCGTGACGATGCCGAGCGAGCGGCAGGTGCGGAAGACGCGGCGGGCGATCTCGCCCCGGTTCGCGACGAGCAGGCGGCTGATCACGGGCGGAACACCCCGAATCCCGCCGGCTCGGGCACCGGCGCGCTGTTGATCGCCGACAGGCACATGCCCAGCACGGTACGCGTGTCGCGCGGATCGATGACCCCGTCGTCGTAGAGGCGCCCCGACAGGAAGAACGCCAGCGACTCGGCCTCGATCTGGGCCTCCACCATCTCCCGCATCGCCGCGTCGGCCTCCTCGTCGTAGACCTGCCCCTTCGCCTGCGCCGACGCCCGGCCCACGATGGACAACACGCCGGCGAGCTGCGCGGGCCCCATCACCGCCGACTTGGCGCTCGGCCAGCTGAACAGGAAGCGGGGGTCGTAGGCCCGCCCGCACATGCCGTAGTTGCCCGCGCCGTACGACGCGCCCATGACGATCGTCAGATGGGGAACGGTCGAGTTGGACACCGCGTTGATCATCATCGCGCCGTGCTTGATGATGCCGCCCTGCTCGTAGTCCTTGCCGACCATGTAGCCGGTCGTGTTCTGCAGGAAGACGAGCGGCGTGCGCGCCTGGTTGGCCAGCTGGATGAACTGCGTGGCCTTCTGCGACTCCTCGCTGAACAGCACGCCCCGGGCGTTGGCCAGCACGCCGACCGGATAGCCGTGGATCCGCGCCCGGCCCGTCACCAGCGAGACGCCGTACGCCGGTTTGAACTCCTCGAACTCGCTGCCGTCCACCACCCGCGCGATCACCTCCCGGGGATCGAACGGCACCTTCAGGTCCTCGGGGACGATGCCGAGCAGCTCGTCCGCCGGATAGGCCGGCTCCCGCGCGGGCAGCGGGACGGCGCCCCGCTTGCGCCAGCCGAGCGAGCGCACGATCGAGCGCCCGATGCGCAGCGCGTCGTGCTCGTCCTCCGCCAGGTGGTCGGCGAGCCCGCTCACCCTGGCGTGCATCTCCGCCCCGCCCAGCGACTCGTCGTCGGACTCCTCGCCGGTCGCCATCCTGACCAGCGGCGGCCCGCCCAGGAACACCTTGGCCCGCTCCCGCACCATCACCACGTAGTCGCTCATCCCGGGCACGTAGGCGCCGCCGGCGGTGGAGTTGCCGAAGACGAGCGCGACGGTCGGGACGCCCGCAGCCGACAGCCGCGTCAGGTCACGGAAGATCTGCCCGCCGGGGATGAAGATCTCCTTCTGCGTCGGCAGGTCCGCGCCGCCGCTCTCGACCAGATTCACGTACGGCAGGCGGTTGCGCAGCGCGATGTCCGCCGCGCGCAGGGACTTCTTCAGCGTCCACGGGTTGGAGGCGCCGCCGCGGACGGTGGGATCGTTCGCCGTGATCACGCACTCGACGCCCTCGATCACGCCGATCCCCGAGACCATGCTCGCCCCGACGGGGAAGTCGCTGCCCCACGCGGCCAGCGGCGACAGCTCCAGGAAGGGGGAGTCGGCGTCGATCAGCAGCTCGACGCGTTCGCGCGCGAGCAGCTTGCCCCGCGCGCGGTGCCGCTCGACGTACTTCTCGCCGCCCCCGCCCACCGCCCTGGCGTGCTCGGCGTCCAGCTCGGCCAGCTTGGCCAGCATCGACGCGCGGCGCCGCTGATGTTCCTCGCTCGCGGGGTCGAGCCTGCTCCTGATCATGCGCCCTCCTCCGGGCGCGCCGAAGGTGACGTGTACGTCAACCCGATCGCCCGCGCCCACAACCGCGTCAGATGGTCGACGGCCGTCTCCTCCGCGGCCTGCTCGCCCAGGTCGAGCCAGACGTGGGCGAAGTGCTCGACCATCCCGCCCAGCATGACCGCGGTCAGCCGGGGGTCGAGCGCCGGGTCGGCCAGGCCCTGCTCCTGCAGCCGCCGCAGCCCGTCGGCGCCCCGGCGCACGAACACCTCGCGTAGTTCGAGCAGCAGGCGCCCGAACCGGTCGTCGCCGGTCGCCGCCTGCTCGAACATCCGCACCAGCCGCGAGTTCGCGGCCCAGGCCCGCAGGTAGAGCCGGTTGGCCGCCTCGATGCGGGCGTAGGGGTCGGCGGAGGCGGCCGTGCCCACGACGCTCGCCGCGAACATCTCTCCGACCACCGCCTCGGCGACCTCGCCGAACAAGGCCTCCTTGGAGCCGAAGTACGTGTAGAAGGTGCCGTGGGAGACCCCGGCCCGCACGCACACGTCGTCGACCCGCACGGCGTCGTATCCGTGCTCCTCGAACGCCTCGCGCCCGGCCTGCAGCAACGCGGCCCGCGTGCGCCTCCCCCTGGAGGTGGACGCCGGAGACTTGACGATCACGTCAGCCACGCTAGCGCACGAGAGCGCTCAGGTCACCGGGCACGGCGGCTTCGCGTGAGCCCGTACGCAGCGAGGCCGGCCGCTGGTCAGCTGCAGTGGCTCCAGCCGGACTTCCAGCTCTGCAAGCCCCACGAACCACCCCAGATCACGCACTTCTTCTTCGCCGCCAGCCTGACCGGGCCCGCGTACGCGGTGTACTTGCCGGGGTTGCTCGCCTTGCCGCCCTTCTTGACCTGGAGCAGCGCGTTCATCGACACCTTGCCCTTCCAGACCAGGCGCGACATCGTGACCACGCAGTTCTTGCCCGACTTCGCGTGGTAGGCGAGGTAGATCGTGGCGTTGCTGCCCAGGTCGTGCGAGTCGATGAGCTTGTAGCCGGAGCCGCACACCTTCGTCGGGCTGTACGGGTTCTTCTTGGGCGCGACCCTCTTCGGGGCGGCGGCCTGCTTGGGCCGCTTGTAGACCGGGATGGTCCGCGTGGGGCCCGCGGTCGGGCGCGCGGTCGGCTCCGCGTTGGGCTCGACCATCGTCTTCTTCTTTTTCTTGGTCGGCGTGGGCGTCGGCTGCGGCCTGCGGGTCTGCGGGACCGGCGGCGGGGTGTAGCGGTTCGGCCGCGGGGTGACGGTCTTCTTGGGCTTCCTGGGCTTCTTGGTCGTCGGGTCGATGTCCAGGGTGGGGACGGGGACCGTCTCCATCGGGGTGACGGAGGCGGGCGGCTTGCCCGGCTGCCCGGCGCCCGAGCCGTCACCCGGGGTGCTGGTCGAGGGGTTGCCCACCGGCACGACCGGGACTTCCTGGCTGTTCGCCTGCACCACGACGGCGCCGACGACCACGAGCAGGGCCGCGGCGGCGGCGCCCGACAGCGCGAGGGTCAGCGTGCGGCGCTGCTTGGCGGGCGGGCCGTCACCCGGCCTCGGCGAGCCGCCGGGAGCTCCCTGCTGGAACCCGCCGCTCGGGGGCATGCCGGGGCCGTGCGGCGGCATGCCGGCTCCGGCGCCCTGCGGGCCACCCTGGGGCGCCCCCGGATACGGGGAGCCGTGCGGTCCCTGGGGCGTACCGTGCGGGCCTTGAGGACCCTGCGGGTGTTGCGAGCCCTGAGGACCTTGGGGGCCGTTCTGAGGGGCTCCCGTTCCGGGCATCGCCGGCTGCTGGCCTCCCGGGGATCCGGCCGGATGGTGCGGTCCAACGGGACCGCCGCCGGAGTGCGGGGCGTTGTGCGCCAGACCCGCCTGGACGGGGCCCGCCTGGACCGGGACATGGGGGACGGGTCCGCTGAGCCCCGGGTTGTGGCCGGCCCCGGGGACCGGGCCGCTCTGCCCGGGGTTGCCCTGGCCCGGGATGTTCGGGACGGTCCCGCCGAGCCCCGGGGTGTGGCCTGCGCCCGGTACAGGGCCGCTCTGGCCAGGGTTGCGCATGGGGCCGCTCTGGCCGGGGTTGCCCTGGCCGGGGACGTTCGGGATGGGCCCGCTGAGGCCGGGGTTGTGGCCGGCGCCCGGGACGGAGCCGCCCTGGCCGTGCTGGGCGGCCGCGGGGGGCGTGACGTACTGGCCGGTCTGCGGGGGTCCCACGGGCTGCGGGCCGGTCTGGAGCGGGCCGCCCACGAGGTGAGGGCCGGTCGGCTGCGTCCAGGGGCCGGGGTAGACGTCCTCCGAGGGCGCCGCCTCGCCACCCGGACCGGTCTCGGCTTCGGGACCGCCGCCCTCCGGCTGCGCCGGCGCAGCGGACTGGGTGGCGCCGAACTGCCGGCCCACCGGTTCGATGGCGGTCTTCGGGGCCGGCTGGCCGGTGAGGTTGACGATGAGCTCGTCGGCGGAGGGCCGCTGCGCCGGGTCCTTGGACAGGCAGGCGGCCACCAACTCGGCGAGCACGCCCTCCATCCTGCCGAGCTCCGGCTCCTCGTTCAGGATGCGGTTCATCACCACGGGGATGGAGTCGGCGCCGAACGCGGGTTTGCCCGTCGCCGCGAACACCATCGTGACGCCCCAGGCGAACACGTCCGCGGCCTCCGACACGGCCGCGCCGGTGAGCTGCTCGGGCGCCAGGTACGACGGTGTCCCCATGGCCATGCCCGTGGCCGTCGCACCGGGGGAGTCGAGCGCGCGGGCGATGCCGAAGTCGATCACGACGGGCCCCTCGGGGCCCATGAGCACGTTGGCGGGCTTGAAGTCGCGGTGCAGGATGCCGGCGCGGTGGATGGCGGCGAGCGCGGTGGCCGTGCTGATCGCGAGCCGTTCGAGTGCCGCACCCCGCCGCGGCCCCTCGTTGATGACCAGCTCGCGCAGCGAGGGCCCGGGGACGAACTCGCTCACGATGTACGGGCGGCTGCCCTCCAGGTCGGCGTGGAGCACGGGGGCGGTGCAGAACCTGGCCACCCGCTGCGCCACCGCGACCTCGCGCAGGAACCTCGTCCTGGCGTCCGTGTCGGCGACCAGGGCGTTGTGCAGCAGCTTGACGGCGACCTGTTCCCCCGAGTCGCTCTCGCCAAGATAGACGATCCCCTGGCCGCCCTCGCCGAGCCGGGCGACGATGTCATACGTCCCCAGCCGCCGCGGATCGTCCGCCTCCAGCGGCTGGAACTGATTCACGTCGGACCCCCATCACAACCCAGTAGATGAGGCAAAACGCTACCAGCGAGACCATTGGGGCGTCTGCCGGACCTAGCAGAACCTTCACGTTTTGACGTAGTAAGTCAGGGTTACTTCGCAGGTAGTGTGCTCTGCGAACCCCAAGGTCACGGCTTGGTGAAGCCGAGGTCACCTTTTGTCAAATGGCTTTGCCCGGGTTGAGGAGACCGAGCGGGTCGAAGACCGCCTTGATGCCCCGCTGCACCTCCGTGGCGACCGGCCCCGCCTCGAGGGCCAGCCAGCGCTGCTTGAGCAGGCCGACGCCGTGCTCGCCGGTCAGGGTGCCGCCGAGCTCCAGCGCGTGCGTGAACACCTCGTCCGCCGCGGCCCAGACCTCCGGGGGCGGCTCGATGGTGCCGTGCTCGAAGATGAAGACCGGATGCAGGTTGCCGTCCCCCGCGTGCGCGACCGTGGCGATCCGCACCCCGTGCCGGGCCGCCGCGGCCTCGATCGCGGTGATCATGTCGGGCAACACCGAACGCGGCACGCACACGTCCTCGACCAGGCACGCGCCCTGCCGCTCCTTGGCCTGGTAGGCGAGCCTGCGCAGCCCGATCAGCTCCTCGGCCTCCTGCGGGCTGGAGGAGACGGCCACGAACGAGGCGCCGTTCTCCATGCACAGCTCCTCCATGCGCGCGGCCATCGCCTGGCCGTCCGTCGCGTCCGACTGGCCGATCAGCATGGCCTGGGTCGACGCCTCGAGGCCGATGTTGCGCCACTCGTCGATGGCTTCGAGCGTGGCCCGGTCGAGCAGCTCCATGAGGGAGGGCTGGCAGCCGGCCGCCATGATCGCCGACACGGCGGCGCCCGCGTCGCGCAGCGAGCCGAACTCCGCGGCGAAGGTGGCCGGTGGCGCGACGGGAGCGCGGCGCAACCGCACCGTGGCCGCCGTGATCACGCCCAGGGTGCCCTCCGAGCCCACGAACAGGCCGGTCAGGTCGTAGCCCGTGACGCCCTTCATCGTGCGGCGGCCGGTGTCGAGGATCCGCCCGTCGGCCAGCACGACCTCAAGCCCGAGCGCCGAGTCCCTGGTCACGCCGTACTTGACGCAGCGCAGCCCGCCGGCGTTGGTGGCCAGGTTGCCGCCGATCGTGGAGATCTCGTACGACGACGGGTCGGGCGCGTACATCAGGCCGTGCTCCCTGGCGGCCTTGTCCAGGTCGGCGGTGATGACGCCGGGCTCGACGACGGCGATCTCGTCGGCGGGGGAGAGCTCCCGGATCCCGGTCATCCTGGCCAGCGAGAGGATGACCGAGCCGTCGCCGGCCACGGAGGCGCCCGCCAGGCCGGTGCCCGCCCCGCGCGGCACCACCGGCACCCGGTGCTCGGTGGCCCACTTCATGGTGGTGACCACGTCGTCGCGGGAGGCGGCGAGCACCGCCCCGGCCGGCTTGCCCGGCTCCAGGAACGTCCGGTCGCGGGCATAGGAGTCGATCACGTCCGGATCGGTCAGGACGCGGCCTTCGGGCAGAGAGCTCACCAACGCATCAATCGGTCTCACACCATGCACCTTATGGGCAAATCCCCACTATCCGGAGAGGGGCCCTGGAGGGTGGCTCGGCGGGCGGTTTGCGCAGGCCGTGGCTTAGGGCCAAACTGCCCGAGTGAAAGTCAGGTGCCCGGTGTGTTCGGAGACCGACCAGGTCGTAGCGGTCCCCGGAGCGGTCGCCGCGGGGACCACGTACAAGATCGGGCGGGTGCGGTTACCCGGGGCGCGCGAGGTGGCCGATCTGCCGATGGCGGCGACCCTGGGAGCCTCGAAGCACGTCATGAGCCGCACGCAGCTCGCGGTCTGGTTGTCGTTCCCCAGCCGCCACTACACGCCGTGGGCCAGGAACCAGGGCTACATCCTGCTGCTCCTGGCAGCCCTGGCCCACCTCGTCATGTCGCTGGTCATCGCGATGGGCCAGGACCCCAACTGGGGTGAGGTGCTGCTCGCGCCGTTCTGCCTGACGGGCCTGTTCTGGGGGCTCGGCCTGCTGAACGTGCTCGGTTCGTACGGCGCACGCAAGCGCGACGACAGCGAGGCCCCGGCCAGGGAGAAGGCCATGGCCGTGTGGGAGGGCCTGTGCTACTGCGCCCGCGACAACGTCGTGTTCGAGCCGGGGGTCGGCGTCTCGTTCCATCCGAGCGAGACGCGCGAGTACATCTTCGGCTTCCGGTCGGGCCGCTGACTCAGCCCCGCTCCTCCGCCACCAGGCGCACGCAGACGGCCAGGCCGTTGATGGCCTGCTCCAGCTCGTCGAGCTCTGGGTAGGTCGGCGCGATCCTGATGGTGCGGTCGCCGGGGTCGTCGCCGTAGGGGTGGGTGGCGCCCGCGGGGGTCAGCGCGATGCCCGCGGCCTTGGCCTTGGCCACCACCTCGGCGGCGTGCGGAACCTCCAGGCTGATGAAGTAGCCGCCCTTGGGGCTCGTCCAGGTCGCCAGGTCGCCGAGCTGCTCGGTCAGCACCTTGTCGACCAGCTCGAACTTCGGCCCGATCAGCTCGGCGTGGCGGCGCATGTGGGCGGCGACCCCGGCGCCGTCGCGGAGGAACTCCACGTGCCGCAGCTGGTTGAGCTTGTCGGGGCCGATGGACTGCTTGGCGGTGTTGTGCAGGAACCACTCGACGTTGGCCGGTGAGGAGCCGAAGAACGACACGCCCGCGCCCGCCAGCGTCACCTTCGAGGTGGAGGCGTAGACGAACACGCGGTCGGCGTTGCCCTGTTCGGCGCTGAGCGCGAGCAGGTCGGCCAGCTCGGCCGGGGTGTCGGTGAGGTGGTGCACCGCGTAGGCGTTGTCCCAGAAGATCCGGAAGTCGGGGGCGGCCGCGGGCATGGCGGCCAGCCTGCGCACGGTCTCGTCGCTGTAGACGACGCCGGACGGGTTGCTGTACTTCGGCACGCACCACATGCCCTTGACGCTGGCGTCGGAGGCGACCAGGCGCTCCACGACGTCCATGTCGGGCCCGCCGGCGTTCATCGGGACGGGCACCATCGTGATCCCGAACCGCTCACAGATCGTGAAATGCCGGTCGTATCCCGGCACCGGGCACAGGAACGTGACCTTGGGCTCCTCCACCCACCGGCGCGCGGCGCCCGGCAGCGGCGTCAGCAGCGCGTGCACGATCGTGTCGTGCATCAGGGCCAGGCTGGCGTTGCCGCCCACGACGAGCTGACCGGCGGGCACCTGCACCAGCGGGGCGAACAGCTCGCGCAGCTCGGGCAGGCCCTGCAGGTTGCCGTAGTTGCGGCCGTCGGTGCCGTCGGCCGCGCGGTAGGACGTGGGCAGTTCGAGCATGTCGTTGGAGAGATCGAGCTGGCGCGGTGACGGCTTGCCCCTGGTGAGGTCGAGCTTGAGCCCTCTCTGGACGAGGGCGGCGTAGTCACGCTGAGCGGTCACGAGATCTCCTCCATGTCGGTTCGGTTACGAAGGATAGAAGACGCCGCCATGTGGACCGGCACCGATCCGCGATATGGACGCTCGCGCGTCGCGGAACGTCCAAGCTTTGCCGCAAAGGGTAAAGAACGGCTTCCCGAGCGGCGGTCATTGGCGTGGAATGGGTAGATCGGGGCAGTTGGCACTCCGCACGGGAGGGAGCGGCCGTGACGACCGTTCGCGAACCCTCGATCGAACAGGTCAGGCGCCGGCACACCGGGACCGTGATCGCCTCCTGGCTGTCGACGACCGACCACAAGGTCATCGGCTACCTCTACCTGATCACGTCGTTCGGGTTCTTCCTCGTGGCGGGCGTCATGGCCATGATCATCCGAGCCGAGCTCGCCGGGCCGGGACTGCAGCTGGTCAGCCAGCACCAGTACAACCAGCTGTTCACCATCCACGGCACGATCATGCTGCTGCTGTTCGCCACCCCGCTGTTCGCCGGGTTCACCAACGTGATCATGCCGTTGCAGATCGGCGCGCCCGACGTCGCCTTCCCCCGGCTGAACGCGGTGGCGTACTGGTTGTTCCTGTTCGGCGGGCTGATGGTGCTGGCCGGGTTCTTCACCCCCGGCGGGGCGGCCGACTTCGGGTGGTTCGGGTACACGCCGCTGTCGTCATCCGTCTACTCGCCGCAGGTCGGCGGCGATCTGTGGATCATGGGACTGGCTCTGTCGGGGCTCGGCACGATCCTCGGCGCGGTCAACTTCATCACCACGATCATCGCCATGCGGGCGCCGGGCATGACGATGTTCCGGATGCCGATCTTCTGCTGGAACGTGCTGCTGACCTCGATGATGGTGCTGCTGGCGTTCCCCGTGCTGGCCGCCGCGCTGCTCGTGCTCGAGTCGGATCGCAAGCTGGGCACGCAGGTCTTCCTGGCCGAGAACGGCGGGCCGCTGCTCTGGCAGCACCTGTTCTGGTTCTTCGGCCATCCCGAGGTCTACATCATCGCGCTGCCGTTCTTCGGCATCGTCACCGAGGTCATCCCGGTCTTCAGCCGCAAGCCCGTCTTCGGCTACCTGGGGCTGGTCGGCGCCACGATCGCCATCGCCGGGTTGTCGATGACGGTCTGGGCGCACCACATGTTCGCGACCGGGCAGGTGCTGCTGCCGTTCTTCTCGTTCATGACGTTCCTCATCGCGGTGCCGACGGGCGTGAAGTTCTTCAACTGGGTCGGCACGATGTGGCGCGGGCACCTGAGCTTCGAGTCGCCGATGTTGTTCTCGGTAGGCTTCCTGGTGACGTTCCTCCTGGGCGGCCTGACGGGGGTCATCCTGGCCTCGCCGCCGCTCGACTTCCACATCAGCGACACCTACTTCGTCGTCGCGCACTTCCACTACGTGGTGTTCGGCACCGTGGTGTTCGCCATGTTCGCCGGGTTCTACTTCTGGTGGCCGAAGATGACTGGCAAGATGCTCGACGACAAGCTGGGCAAGCTGCACTTCTGGACCCTGTTCATCGGCTTCCACATGACGTTCCTCGTGCAGCACTGGCTGGGGCAGATCGGCATGCCCAGGAGGTACGCCGACTACAGCGCGGCGGACGGCTTCACCTTCCTCAACGAGGTCTCGTCCGTCGGCGCGTTCCTGATCGGCGCCTCGACGCTGCCGTTCCTCTACAACGTGTTCAAGACCGCGAGGAGCGCGCCCAAGGTCACGCTCGACGACCCCTGGGGCTACGGCAACTCGCTGGAGTGGGCCACGAGCTGCCCGCCGCCGCGGCACAACTTCACGTTCATGCCGCCGATCCGCTCCGAGAGGCCCGCATTCGACCTGCACTATCCGCGGGAACGGACGAACGTGCCGCCCGAGGTGAACCCCGGGGCGGACCCCGAGCTCCGGCCCGGCGAGGGTACGAGCGACTGACCTTTCCCGAACCGTGACGTGGTGCTTGTGTGGAGGTGACGTTTCGCCTATCTAGGGAGATCGGCGATGACCGGCACGAAGATCCCCTTCGACCCCGAGACGGCTCCCTGCGGGAAGAAGTCCGGTGGTGAACGCCTCATCGACGACGACGAGTACGGCCTGGTGATCCGCGACCAGTTCTTCGACTGCGGCTGCCGCATGATCCGGCACGAGTACCACGACGGCAGCATCCACCTGTCCGCCATCCGCCACGACGGCAAGCGGGTGAAGGACCCGATCCAGCCCGACCACGGGAAGTGACGTACATGATCGACGTGCTCATCGTCGGAGGAGGCGGAGCGGGCCTGCGGGCGGCGGTCGCGGTCGCCGAGGTGGATCCCGCCCTCAAGGTGGCGGTCGCGTCCAAGGTCTATCCGATGCGCAGCCACACGGTCTCCGCCGAGGGCGGCGCCGCCGGGGTGATCGGCCTCGACGACACCCTCGACGAGCACTGCTACGACACGATCTCGGGCGGGGACTGGCTGCCCGACCAGGACGCGGTCGAGGCGTTCGTGGACGAGGCGCCGCGCGAGCTGATGCAGCTGGAGCACTGGGGCTGCCCGTGGAGCCGCGAGCCGGACGGGCGGGTGGCGGTGCGCCCGTTCGGCGGGATGAAGAAGATGCGCACCTGGTACGCCGCCGACAAGACCGGCTTCCACCTCCTGCACACCCTCTTCCAGACAACGCTGAAATATCAGGACATCATCAGGTACGACGAGTGGTTCGTCACCAAGCTCGTCGTCGACGACGGCCGCGTCCACGGCGTCGTGGCCGTCGAGATCAGAACCGGCCGCATCGAGACCATCCCCGCCAGGACCGTCATCCTGGCCACCGGCGGCTGCGGCCGCGCCTTCCCCTTCACCACGAACGCCGCCATCAAGACCGGCGACGGCATGACCCTCGCCTACCGGGCGGGAGCGCCGCTGAAGGACATGGAGTTCGTCCAGTACCACCCGACCGGCCTGCCGTTCACCGGCATTCTCATCACCGAGGCGGCCAGGGCGGAGGGCGGCTGGCTGATCAACAAGGACGGCTACCGCTACCTGCAGGACTACGACCTCGGCACCCCCACGCCCACGCCGAAGCTGCGCAGCATGGAGCTCGGCCCGCGCGACCGGCTGTCCCAGGCGTTCGTGCACGAGCAGGAGAAGGGCCGCACCGTGGACACGCCGTACGGCCCGGTCGTCCACCTGGACCTGCGCCACCTCGGGGCGGGCAAGATCGACGACCGCATCCCGTTCGTCCGCGAGCTGTGCCGCAGCTACCAGAACCTCGACCCGGCCACCGACCTGATCCCGGTGCGCCCGGTCGTGCACTACATGATGGGCGGCGTCCACACCGACATCGACGGCGCCACCCCCGTCGCCGGGCTGTACGCGGCCGGGGAGACGGCGTGCGTCAGCATCAACGGGGCCAACCGGCTCGGCTCCAACTCCCTGCCCGAGATCCTCGTCTTCGGCCGGCGCGCGGGCGTCGCCGCCGCCGGGTTCGCCCGGTCGCACAGGAGCGGCGAGCCGTCGTGCGTACGCGCCCAGGGGGAGGACGAACGGCGGCGGTTGGAACGCGCGCGCGGGGGCAGCGGGCACGGGGAGCGGATCGCCGACCTGCGCGAGCAGATGCAGCACACGCTCGAAGGAGCGGCGGGCATCTACCGCACGGGCGACGCGCTGGCCAAGGCCGCCGACACGCTGGCCGAGCTGCGCGAGCGCGCCGAGGAGGCCCGCATCGACGACACGAGCACGACGTTCAACACCGAGCTGATCAACCTGCAGGAGCTGCACGCCATGCTGGAGGTCGCGCAGACGATCGTCGCCTGCGCGCTGAACAGGAGGGAGTCGCGCGGCGCGCACCAGCGCACCGACTTCCCCGCCAGGGACGACGAGGCGTTCCTGGCGCACTCGCTGGTGCACCGCGCCCCCGACGGCACGCCGTCCGTCGGCCTGCTCCCCGTGACGATCACCCGATGGCCCCCGGGAGAAAGGGTGTATGGCCGTGACTGAGCCGATGAGCGCGTCTGAATCAGGCGTGACTGATGGCAAGCAGACCAGGACGCTGCGGATGGAGGTGTCCCGGTACCGGCCGGGGGAGGACGACGAGCCGGTGCTCCAGGGATACGACGTGCCGCTCATGCCCGACTGGGCCGTGCTCGACGGGCTCAACTACATCAAGGACCAGCTCGACGGCAGCCTGTCCTACCGCTGGTCGTGCCGGATGGGTGTGTGCGGCTCGTGCGGCATGACCGTCAACGGCGAGCCCCGGCTGACCTGCGGCACCTTCCTCACCGAGTACGGCGACGGCCCGGTGCGGATCGAGCCGCTGAAGGGGTTTCCCGTCATCAGGGACCTGGTCGTGGACATCGACGACTTCCTGGCCAAGCTGTCATCGGTGCGGCCCTGGCTGGTCAGGGAGGGCGAGGACCTGCCGCTGACCACCGAGTACGCCCAGACGCCCGAGCAGCTGGAGGCGTACAAGCAGTACAGCATGTGCATCAACTGCCTGCTGTGCTACTCGGCCTGCCCGGTCTACGTGCTCGAACCCGACTTCCTCGGCCCGGCCGCCATCGCCCTCGCCCAGCGCTACAACCTCGACTCGCGCGACATGGGGGACCGGTTCGACGTGCTCAACCTGGAGGACGCCGTGTGGGGCTGCACGTTCGTCGGCGAGTGCACCCAGGTCTGCCCCAAGCACGTGGATCCGGCCGAGGCCATCCAGCGGTACAAGCTGACCGCCGCCCTGCGCTCGGTGCTGCCGTGGAGCAGGCGATGACCTCCAAGGAGAAGGTGACCCCGAGCGCCGCCGTACGCACCACCTCGGCCGCCTACCGGCCGCGGACCGACCGGCTGTGGTTCGCCCGCAGCCGCCGCTACACCTTCTTCGTGCTGCGGGAGCTGACCAGCGTCTTCGTGGCGTGGGCGATCGTCTTCACGCTGATGCTCGTGGACGCGGTGCTCGGCGGGTCGTTGCGGGACTTCGCCGCGCTGGCCTCCCGGCCCTGGATGATCGCGCTCAACGTCGTCGCCCTGGCCGCGACCGCCTTCCACACGGTCACGTTCCTCAACCTGGCGCCCAAGGCCACCGTCGTCCGGCTGGACGGCTGGCGGGTGCCCGCCTGGATGATCCAGGGCGGCAACCATTCGGCCTGGGTGCTGGTCTCCGCGCTGATCGCCTATTTCATCCTGAGGTCGCCATGAAGCGCACGCCCGAACCGTATCTGTGGTTGTTGTTCAGCGGCGGGGGCGTGGTGGCAGCGCTCGTGCTGCCGGTGCTGGTGCTGCTGTTCGGGGTGCTCATGCCGCTCGGCGTCGTCGACTGGCCCGCCGTCGATCATCTGCGCGCGCTGCTGGACGGCGTGGTCGTACGGGCCGCGCTGCTCGTGGTCGTGACGCTGTGTCTTTTTCACGCGGCCCACCGCATTCGTTTCACCAGTGAAGAGCTGTTCGGCATCGCGAGGTTCGATCGGGCGCTGGCGGTGATCTGCTACGGGGCGGCGCTGGCGGGCGTGGCCGTGGCCGTTTGGGTGATGGCCTGATTGTCGTAGTTTGATCACGTTTCAACAATTCCCTTTACGACCCGTTTAGTCACCCTCTAACGTCCGGCATTGCACACCCTATGGCCATGCGCCCGGCGACCCCGGGCAGAAAGGGTTCCTGGTGCCACGTACAAAGCGCCTGTTAGCAACGCTTCCCGCGGTCGCCCTTCTCGGTGCCGCCCTGACCGCTCCCTCCGCACAAGCGTCGTCGGTGGCGGTTTACGAGCCCGCAGCCTCGGACTTCTACATCAACTACGCTCCGCCCAGGGTCGCGGAAGACCCGAAGGAGCCCAAGCTCGAAGATCCGAAGGCGCGCTCGCTCACCCCGGCGCAGAAGTTCGACAGGAAGTTCAGCAGCGGTAACCCCGCGGCCGGCCGCATTCTCGCCGCGCGCGAGAAGGAGGCCATGAGAACCGGCCGAAACCCCGCTGAATGGATCTTCAAGAAGTCCAAGCAGACCCGTACGGCCAAGCTCCTGACGCTCCTCGTCGAGTTCAACGAGCAGGCCAACGACGACTTCTCCGGATTCAACCGGCTGCGCTCGGTCGGCAGCGCCCCCGACGACTGCGTCGTCGAGCCGCCGGGAACGCTCCTGAACGGTCCCCTGCACAACAACATCCCCGACCCGGCGACGCTGCCGCACCAGGACAACAACTCCTTCTGGGTCAAGGACTTCAGCACCGAGCACTTCAACAAGATGCTCTACACGGACAAGGGCATCACCGAGCGGGTGCGCCCCGACCTGAAGGACCCCCGCGACGGCAGGCCCGGCATCGACATCTCCGGCTTCACCATGAAGAAGATGTACGAGGAGATGTCGAAGGGCGCCTACTCCGTCACCGGCGAGGCGGTCGGCTGGGTCAAGGTTCCGCACTCCGAGGCCTGGTACGGCGCCGCGGCCTGCGGCGGCGCTCCCCAGGACATGTCCGGCCACCCCGACAACCAGCTCGGCGCCCAGCAGCTCCCGATCGACTCGGTGAACGCGCTCGTCCAGGCCCAGCCGGACTTCCCCTGGGCCGACTACGACGTGGAGGACGTCTCCGACGCCGACGGCGACGGCAACTTCCAGGAGCCCGACGGCGTCATCGACCACCTGGTGCTGGTGCACGCCGGCAAGGACAAGTCGTCCGACGGCGGCGCCGAGGGCACCTACGCCATCTGGGCCCACTCCAGCGCGGTCGCCGGCGGCTACACCGTCCCCGGCACCGACAAGAAGATCTCCAACTACATCGTGCAGCCCGAGGACTCCGGCGTCGGCGTCTTCGCCCACGAGTACGGCCACGACCTCGGCCTGCCCGACCTGTACGACACCTCGGGAGCGGGCAGCTCGGCCGTGGACTTCTGGGACCTGATGTCCAGCGGTTCCCACTCCGGCCCGATCTTCCAGTCGATGCCCACCCACATGGGCCTGTGGGACAAGTGGGTGCTCGGCTGGGCGAACCCGAAGGTGTTCGACCCCGGTGACCGCTCCAAGCTCGTCACCGTCGGCCAGACCTCCCGCACGCCCAAGCTGACCGAGGACGGCATCCGGGTCAACCTCGCCTCCGCGCCGTTGAAGATGATCGAGCCGCACAGCGGGTCGAACGCCTGGTGGACCGGCCTGGACCAGGAGTGGGCCAACATCGGCATCACCCGCGACGTGCCCGTCCCCGAGGGCTCCGACGTGCGGTTCTGGATGTGGAACAACTACGAGATCGAGTCCGACTGGGACTTCGGCTTCGTCGAGGTCTCCACCGACGGCGGCGCGACGTGGACCCAGCAGAAGGTCTTCGACGAGGCCGGCAACGAGATCACCACGCCCGACGACTACCCGGACCCGAACAAGAACCTCGCCACGTTCGGCAACAAGAAGTACGGCATCACCGGCAACACCGACGGCTGGCGGCACGACTACGTCAACCTGACGCCGTTCGCCGGGCAGACGATCAAGCTGCGGCTGACGTACAACACCGACGCGGCCTTCATGCCGCGCGGCTGGCACGCCGACGACTTCGAGCTCACCAACGACGGCACGTCCGTGTGGAGCGACGACGTCGAGGGCGGGGACAACGGCTGGCACGCCACCGGTGGCACGTTCACCAACACCAGCGGCCAGGGCTGGACCCGCAACAACGGCGAGCGCGAGGTCTCCCGCTTCTACCTGGCGGAGTGGCGCAACTTCGACGGGTTCGACAAGGGCCTGCAGTACACCTACGACACCGACTACTCCCGTGACGGGGCGTGGAAGGTGCAGAAGATCAAGTACAACGCGCCCGGCCTGCTGGTCTGGTACCGCGACTCGACGTACGTCAACAACCACGTGACCGCCGACATCACGGGCCCGCCGAGCCTCGGCCCGAAGGGCAGCCTGCTGGTCGTGGACTCCCACTACGAGCCGCTGCGCCGCACGGGCACCGCGGCCGAGAAGGACCCGACACTCAACAAGAACCTCCCGGGCCGCGCCCAGACCTCGAACGCCGCGTTCGGGTTCCGCAAGACGTACCCGTTCAAGGAGTGCCTGGAGGCGGCGGACGAGCCGTTCAGCGAGTACTGCACCGACTTCAAGGCGCAGAAGGGCGTCAAGACCTTCACCGACGCGAAGACCTGGTACCCGGGCATCGAGCTGATCGACAACGGGCTGTACTACCGCGACTTCGACGCCTCAGCGGTCGTGCCGTCGAAGGGCGACCAGGCGTACACCACGCGCGTGGTGCACCAGGACGGCACCCCCGCCACCGAGCTGTACGGCCAGGTGGCCGCGGGCTCGGTGCTCGGCACCGGCGACCCCGGTGACGAGGGCAAGGCGCTGGGCGTGCAGTTCCAGCTGCTCACCCCGCTGCCGGGCAACCTGGGCGCCATCGTCCGGGTGGTCCCGCCGAAGAAGTGACCTGCGGGGCCGTCCGTTCCCAGCGGCCGGCCCCACGCCCTGCGCAACCGGCCGGCCGCGTCCAGCGGCCGGCTTCCGCGATCCTCCCCTCCGGCCGGCCCGTGTTCAGCGGGCGGCCGAAGGTAGCGGGTTGTGCACTTACGATTGATGACCATGACCGAACTGCGCACCAAGGACGAGCACACCGAGGCGATCCGGAGAGATCGCCGGGTGGCGGTCGTGGTGAACACTCGCTCGCGCCGCGGCCGGCGGCACTATTTCGAGGTGATCGAGCAGATCCACAACCTCGGGTTCGAGCCGCTGGCGGAGCTGTCGGTCTACAACCCCAAGCGGCTGCGCGAGCTGCTCGACACCGCCCTGGCCACCGAGCCTGACCTGCTCATCGTGGGCGGCGGCGACGGCACGCTCTCCTCGGCGGTGCGGCACGTGGCCCACCGCGACGTGGCGCTCGGCGTGCTGCCGCTGGGCACCACCAACAACTTCGCCCGCAGCCTCGGCCTCCCCCTCGACCTGGCCGGGGCGATCAAGGTGTTCGACACGGGCAAGGTGGCCGACATCGATCTCGGCCTGGCCGACGACCGGCCGTTCGCCAACCTGGCCAGCTTCGGGGTGTCGGTCGAGGTGGCGGGCAAGGTCAAGCCGTGGCTCAAGCGCATCGTGGGGCGTCCCGCCTATCCGCTGACGGCGCTGACGATCCTGCCGGGCCACACGCCGTTCCGCGCCTTCATCACCGTCGAGGGGCAGCGGCACGAGCTCCTCACCCACCAGCTCAACATCGCCAACGGCCGCTTCCACGGCGGCTGGCAGGTCGCCAGGGACATCAGCATCGACAACGGCATGCTGGTGGCCTACCAGCTCGGGTCGGGCAAGAAGCTGCGGCTGCTGGGCGAGACCCTGCTCAGGGCGACCACCGGGCGCTGGCGCAGCCTCGCAGGGGGGCCGTTCGTGACGGGCCGCGAGATGCTCCTGGAGACCGATCCGCCGATGGCCGCCGACGTCGACGGCGAGGTGCGGCTGCGCACGCCCATCAGGCTGCGGGTGGTCCCCAACGGGGTGCGCGTCATGGTGCCGTCCTCGTTCGAGGACAACTGAGCCGGCGCCCGACCCCGCTACCCGACCCCGCTACCTGGCCGCGCTACCTGACCGCGCCAGCTGACCCCGCCGGCCCGGCTTCAGGCGTCGCCCAGGCGCCGGTAGGCGGGCTCCAGCGGGTCCGCCAGGCCGGCGGGTGGCGGGAAGAGGCGCAGGAGGAGGTCGGGGGCGGCGGCGGACGGGCGCCGCTCGGGGCGGTGGGCCGTCGCGCCGGGCGCGTAGAAGTCGGCCAGGCGGTCGGCGAACGGCACGTCGTCCACGCGCAGCGCGTCCACCCCGGCGACCACCGTGGCGTCCGCGGCGTCGTCCGCCAGCGAGCCGAGCAGCTGCTCGCGGGTGCGCCCGCGCCAGGCCAGCACCAGGAACGGGTCGTCGTCGAACGACTCGGCCAGCAGATAGAGCACCGCCGACAGGTGCTTGCACGGGAAACCCCAGTCGGGGCACGAGCAGTCCATGTCGAGGTCACGCGGGAACAGGTCGATCCCGAGCGCGGCGAACACCTCCTCGATCTCGGCCGGCATCTCCCCGGCCAGCAGCTTGGCCCGGTGCACGGCCTGCGCCGCGATCGACTCCTCGACGGAGGCCCAGAGCGACTCGCCGTACGCCTCGATCCTGATCACGACGTCGTACGGGTCGCGCCGCGAGCCCTGCACGCCGGCCCGCACCTCCCCGGCCGCCAGGTCGATCGACAGGACCTGGCCCTGCCGGGCGTAGGCGCGGCCGCGCGAGAGCCGTCCCTTGTCGCAGACGCGCTCCAGGATGTCGATGAACCGCCGCGACCACCACGTGGAGCCGATGCTGCCCCGCCGCGTGCGGGCCTTGATGCCGCCCTCGACCCTGATCGGCTGGGCGCCGTCGTACCAGTCCTCGAACGTGACCATGCTCAGCCCACCCCCTCCGCCGTCAGCCGGAACACCTCGCGCAGCTCGTCGGTGGACAGGTCGGTGAGCCAGTCCTCGCCTGCGCCGACCACCCGCTCGGCCAGGGCCTTCTTGCGCTCGATCATCTGGTCGACGCGTTCTTCGAGGGTGCCCGCGCAGATGAGCTTGCGCACCTGCACGTTCTTGCGCTGCCCGATGCGGAACGCGCGGTCGGTGGCCTGGTCCTCGACGGCCGGGTTCCACCAGCGGTCGACGTGGACGACGTGGTTGGCGGCGGTGAGGTTGAGGCCGACGCCGGCCGCCTTGAGCGAGAGCACGAACAACATCGGCTCGTCGTCGTTCTGGAACCGGTCGACCAGGCGGTCGCGGGTCTTCTTCGGCAGCCCGCCGTGCAGCCAGAGGACGGTCATGCCGAGCCGCTGGGCCAGGTACGGCTGGAGCATGGTGCCGAACTCCGCGTACTGCGTGAAAAGCAGTGCTTTTTCGCCTTCCGCCAGGATTTCTTCGGACAGCTGCTCCAACCGGGCCAGCTTGCCCGACCTGCCCGACAGGCGGGAGCCGTCCTTGAGCAGGTGGGCCGGATGGTTGCAGACCTGCTTGAGCCTGGCCATGGCCGACAACACCAGGCCGCGCCGCTCGATGCCCTCACTGTCGTCGATCCTGGTCAGCATGTCGTCGACGACCGCCTGGTAGAGCGTGGCCTGTTCCGTGGTGAGCGGGCACCACTCCTTGATCTCCAGCTTTTCCGGCAAATCGGAAATGATGGACTTATCGGTTTTGAGGCGGCGGAGGATGAACGGGCCCGTCGCCCGCTTGAGCGCCCTGGCCGCCTGCTCGTCCTGCCGCGCCTCGATGGGCTCCTGGAACCTCGTCCTGAACCGTGTGCGCGGCCCCAGCAGGCCCGGGTTGGCGAACTCCATGATCGACCAGAGCTCGGCCAGATGGTTCTCGACCGGGGTGCCCGTCAGCGCCAGCCGGGTGCCCGTGGGGATCGACCGTACGGCCTGGGCCTGCAACGTCCCGCTGTTCTTGATCGCTTGCGCCTCGTCGCACACGACCCTGCGCCATTCGTGGCGCCGGAGCGTCTCCAGGTCGCGCTGGGCGGTGCCGTACGTGGTGATCACCAGGTCGGCGTGCTCGATCTCCGCGGGGTCTCGGCCGCTGCCGTGGTGCACGTGGACGCGCAGCCCGGGTGCGAACCTGGCCGCCTCCCGCTGCCAGTTGCCGACCAGCGACATCGGGCACACCAGCAGCGTCGGGGCAGCGGCCCGCTCGTGCACGAGCAGCGCCAGCGTGGTGATCGTCTTGCCCAGCCCCATGTCGTCAGCCAGCACGCCGCCCAGGCCCAGCTCCGACAGGAAGCTCAGCCAGGCCAGGCCCCGCTCCTGGTAGGGCCTGAGTGCGGCGTCCAGTCCCGCCGGCGTGGCCAGCGGCGTCAGCCGCCGCTCGGCCTGCCCGGACAGCAGGTCGCCGAGCACGCCGTCGGCGTCGACCTCCAGCAGCGGCAGCTCGTCGTCATCGGCCTGCACGACGTGACGCAGCAGGTCGGCGGCGCTCGCCTCGCCCGTACGGGCGCCCTCGACGGCCTTGAGCGCCGCCTTGAGCTGCCGCTCGTCCAGCTCCACCCACTGGCCGCGCACCCGGACCAGCGGCACCTTGAGCCGGGCCAGCTCGGCCAGCTCCGCCTCGCTGATCGACTCGTCGCCCACCGCCAGGTCGATGCGGAAGTCGACCAGCTCCCGCATCCCGAACCCCTGGGCCGCGGCCGCCTTCTGCGCCTTCGTCCTCGTGGTGAGCTTCAGCCCCAGCTTCGTACGGCCCGCCCAGCGCGGCAGCTGCACGCCGAACCCGGCCGCCTGCAACAGCGGCGCCGCCTGCCTGAGGAACGCGAACGCGCCCGCGGTGTCCAGGGCCAGCTCCCTCGGCTGGGGGACGCGCAGGGCTCGGTCCAGTTCGGGATAGAGCCTGACCGCCCGCCCCAGCCCGGCCAGCAGCTCCCGTTGCGGTTTCCCCGGGAACCCGGCCGGCCCGCCCTCGCGCCACACCTGGGCGGCGGGAACGTACAGGCTGGGGTCGTCGGCGGCCTGCAACGCCAGCTCGACCCGCCACCCGCCGGCCCTGTCATCGGCCTCGCCGTCAGTTCCGGCGGTCCTGTCATCAGTGCCGGCGTGGGTGCCGGCGGGCTCCAGGAGGCGGAAGCACACCCGCGCCGCGCCCTCGGCGGTCGTCACCGCGTCGTGCCACTTCTCCAGCTCTTGCCGCAGGTCGGGCACGTCGGGACAGGCCGGATCGTCGCCGGTCAGCGCGGCCAGCCAGCGCTCGCGCGGCCCTGTGGTGAGGGGCCCTGTGGTGAGGGGCACTGTGGTGAGAGGTTCGGCCAGCGTCTGTCTGACCAGCGCGTCGGTGAACGTTTCGAGCGCCTCGCGCAGGACGTCCGCGGAGGGCCGTTCGGTACGGGAGGTGCGGCAGGCGGGCGGCATCGCCAGCGCCAGCTCCCGGAAATATCCGGCATCCACCCCTGTCACCACCGGCCACCACGCCGCCCGAGCCGTGCCATGAGCGGGGATGAGCCTGGGGATGACCCGGCCCCGGCGTACCAGGTCGCGGGCGAAGGCGGCGACGGCGCTCCAGTGGCGCAGGGTCGCGGTGCCCGCGTGCCCGTCCAGCATCGGCAGGGCCACGGCGGCGGGTGGCACCACGGCGGGAACCTGCCAGAGCCGCAGCCGTGGCCGGGTCACCTCCGCCAGCCGCCCGGTCTCCGGCGAGGGCAGGGGCTCTCTGGCCGAGCCGGGCAGGAGCAGCGCCAGCGTCCGCGACGGCGGGTCGTCGAGCCCGAGGGCGGCGGCGACCACGGCCCAGGAAGCGGCGTGCGGATGCGCACGCGGCGCCGTCTCCCGCCCCGCACCCCGTCCCTCGCCCCGCCCCGCACCCCGCTCCGCACCCCGGCTCGTGCGCTCGTCCTGGGTCGTGGTCTCGGCCCAGAAGGCGAGCCCGTCGCCGGCCCAAACTCCGTGTACCCGCACCCTGGCAGGTTACCGCCGCCGCCGTGGGCCGCCCGCCCGCATCGCGGCACCCGCCACGGAGCCGCGCCCGTGGATCGCGTACGCGGCCCCGCCCGCGCGGCATGACGCGTCGGTTCGGCCGCGTGGACGCGGACAGGCGCGCGTAGCATGGAGGTATGAACCCTCCCGGATCGTGGTGCGAGCGTCCCAAGCCGCAGGCTCCCTCGTGCGAGCTCCCGTCCCCGTGGAGCAAGCCGAAGCAGCCGGGCAACTGGTGCGAGGCCGACAAGAACGACCCCGTGGTGTCCGTCCTGCGCTTCGTCCTCAAGGCCGCCAGGCGCTAGTCCCGCGCGCCATCGGCGCGTGATAGAAGGCCGGTTGTCTGGGTAGTCGCCTTCCGCAGCGGAGGAGGCGATCGTCGTGAACGACACCCACAAGCTGGTCAACGACCTCTCCGAGCAGGTCTCCCGGCTGGTCAAGGACGAACTGCGCCTGGCCAGGATCGAGCTCCGGGAGAAGGGCAGGCACGCGGGGTTCGGCGCGGGGCTGTTCGGCGCGGCGGGCGTGACCGCGCTGTTCGGCGCCGGCGCCCTCGTGGCCGCCGTCATCATGCTGCTCGCCCTTGTCCTGCCCGGCTGGGTGGCCGCCGCGATCGTCGCGGTGGTCCTGTTCGTCGTCGCCGCCGTACTCGGCCTGACCGGCAGGAAACAGGTGAAACGAGCCGGCCCGCCGGTCCCGGGGGAAACCTTCGCGAGTGTCAGGGCCGACATCGACATGGTCAAGGAGAAGGCTCGGCGATGAGCGAGACCGATCCCGGATACACCGGGGAGCAACACGCAGGAGACGTCGGCGCGCGCAGAGCGACCGTGGGCACGCCGACGGAGCGCGAGTCCATCAACGTCCCCCCGACGAGGGCGGGCGCGGCGGAGAACGCGAGGCACGCCGAGGCCGCCCGTGAGGAACACGAGACCTTCATCCCCGAAGCCCCCATCGCCGACGAGCGGTCCGAGGCCACGGAGAGCCGGCGGACGGAGGAGGAGTCGCTGAAGGGGGAGAGCGGGGCGGACGCCGAGGAAGGGGACGGGGAAGGGGACGAGGAAGGGGACGACGTGCGTAAGGACATCCAGAAGACCCGGAGAGATCTGGGCGAAACCGTCAGCGCGCTGGCGGGCAAGGCCGACGTGAGGTCCAGGGCGAGCCATGCCGCGCAGGCGGCCAAGGGCAAGGCGGGCCATGCGGCCGAGACGGCCAGGGGCAGGGCCGGTCACGCGGCTGAGACGGCCAAAGGCAAGGTGGGTCACGCGGCGGAGACGGCCAAGGGGCGGGCGGCCGGTGCGGCCGCGACGGTCAGGGGCAAGGCTTCGGACGTGGCGGGCAAGGTGCGCGAGAGCGCTCCTGAGGCCAGGGACGTCGCCACGCAGGCGCGGAAGCGGCCCGCGCTGCTCGTCGCCGCCATCGGCGCCGTGATCGGTTTCCTGTGGCGCCGGATGATGATGAAGCGGCGCGCGCGGAGACAGGCGGCCCGGCCCTGGGCGCTGATGAGGCGGCGCGCGCGGAACGGAGCGGCCCGGCTCCGGTCGATGAAGGAGCGGCGTGCGCGGAACCGCGTGGCCCTGCCCCGGTGGGGCAGGAAGGCGTGACGTTCAGGGTGCGGGAGGGAGCAGGGCCCGGCACAGGACGGTGAGCGTGGTCGCGGTGATCGTGCCGGCGTCGGCGTGGGGGTCGGCGCCCGCGGCGATCCGGCGCTGGGCTTCGCCGAGGATGCTCCACCCGAGGTGGGCGACCAGGTCGGGCTGCTCGTGGCCGGCCTCGGCGAGGACGCCCCGCAGTGGCGCGATCATCGTCTCGTGGAGCCGGTCGAGGCGTTCCTGGCACGCGGGCGGCAGGTCGACGGAGGCCAGCGCGCGCAGCAGCGCGTAGTCGGGGCTCGTCACGAACGACATCGTCACCTCCCCGAACGCCCGCACCTGCTCCTCCAGGCCGCTCGCCCGGGAGACCGCGTCCTCCAGCCTGGCGGTCCAGCGCGGGATGGCGTCCTCGACGAGCTGGGCGAGGATGTCGGAGGTCGAGGAGAAATAGCGGTAGACGCTGGAGCGGGCCAGCCCAACGCGCGCGCCGACGGCCGCCGGGGTGAGCCGCGCGGGGCCCTCGGCCACCAGGATCTCCATGGCGGCCGCCAGCAGGGCCGCGCGCTGGCCCGCCCGATGGTCGGCCACCGTCGCCGCGCTGATCCTCGGCACCGGACTCACTCCTCCTTGCGACGCCTGCCTCCAGTATCGGGCAGCAGCAGGGTGGCGCCGACGCCCGCGAACAGCACGATCCCGGTGACGACGGTGACCCGGCGGGTGGCGTCGGCGGCGGCCGCGACGGCGGCGGCGTGCTGCGCGGGGTTCCTGATCCCCGCGATGGCCGCGCCGCCGCTCTCCCGTACGGCCTGCCCGAGCGCGGGCTCGTCGGGCAGGCGGTCGGCCATGGCCGCGCCGAGCCCGGTGACCAGCACCGAGCCGAGCACCGCGATGCCGATGGCGGCGCCGAGCTGGCGGATGGTGCTCTGCAGCCCCGAGGCCACGCCCGACTGGTGGGCGGGCACGTCGGCCAGCATCACGTTCGGCAGCTGCGCGGAGGCGAACCCCACGCCGACGCCGTACGTGACAAGCCAGGGCGCCAGGGTCCACGGGCCGAGGGAAGGGGAGACGGCCAGGCCGATCGCGATCGCGGCGGCCGCTTCGAGGGTGAGCCCCAGCCGGACGATGAGCCGGGGCGTCAGCGGCAGTTTCGGCACGATGCCGCCGGCCAGGAACGTCCCGGCCGCCAGCGAGGCGATGATCAGGCCGGCTGTGAACGCGGTGAACCCGATGGCCGCCTGCAGGAACAGCGGCAGCACGAGGATGAGGCCGAACTCGCCGAGCGTGATGATCATCGCGGCCGCGCCGCCGTACCTGAAGGAGGGGATGGCGAACAGCGACAGGTCCAGGACGACCGGGCGGCCGGCCCGGGCCCTGGCCCGCTCGACCAGGACGAACGCGGCGAGGGAGAGCGTGGCCAGCCCGAACGCGAACGGGATCGGCGACAGGCCGTCGAACGGCCAGGCGGGGCCCGGATCGCCGGTGGGCGTGAACCAGCCGTACCGCTGGCCCTCGATCAGCCCGAACACGAGGGCCGACGTGCCGAGCACCGACAGCAGCACGCCTGGCACGTCGGCGCCGCCCGCGCCCGGGTCCTTCGACTCGGGCACTTTGACCGTGCCGAGCAGGACCAGCAGGCCGATCGGCAGGTTCACCCAGAACGCCCAGCGCCACCCGAAGTCGGTCACGACCCAGCCGCCGAGCAGCGGCCCGAGCGCGGCCATGCCGCCGATGATGGAGCCCCACACGGCGAACGCGACGGTCCTGCGCGGGCCGGTGTAGAGCGCGTTGATGATCGCGAGGGTCATCGGCACCACCATGGAGGCGCCCACGCCCTGGAGCACCCGCGCTCCGATGAGGAGCGCGCCGCTGCCCGCCGCGGCGGCCAGCATGCTGGCGGCCAGGAACACGATCAGCCCGATGGCGAACGTCCTGCGCCTGCCGCGGGCGTCGCCCATGCGGCTGAGCGGGATGAGCAGGGCGG
This sequence comes from Nonomuraea sp. KM88, assembly GCF_052245635.1. Classification (NCBI taxonomy): domain Bacteria; kingdom Bacillati; phylum Actinomycetota; class Actinomycetes; order Streptosporangiales; family Streptosporangiaceae; genus Nonomuraea; species Nonomuraea sp. KM88. The sequence goes on from NZ_JBQQCC010000002.1 coordinate 763,242, forward strand.
CGAACGACAGCGAGTAGATCGAGTTCACCCACTCGACGTCGGTGGCCGCGAGCCCGACGTCGGCCATGATCGCGGGAACGGCCACGTTCACGATCGTCGCGTCGATGATGATCATCGACATGCCGACGCCGAGCACGAAGAGGGGGAGCCAGCTCTGCCGGGTCCGCTCTGTTAGCGACACCATGTCCCCAACATAGCAACATCATGTCGCGAAAAAGGACGGGCTAGGCTCCAGATCATGGACTTCATCCGGGTGCGCGCGTCCGCCGACGGGGCGGAGACGATCTCCTACTGGACCGGCGACGTCTACGGGTGGCAGGACGACGACGGCCCCCACCACCTGTTCGGGTTCGAGGGGCTCAACGTGGCCAGGGCAGTGCGGGCCGACGGCGGCTGGCAGCTGCTGACCAGGGAGGCCGCCCTCTACCTCGACCCGAAGACCCGCCAGGTGCTCGACACCTGGGACAACCCGCTGACCGGGCGGTCGGTCGAGGTGCAGCACGTCTTCAACGACCCGGTCAACCAGCGGCTCGGCGGCTACCCGGTGCCGGAGACGCGCCTCGGCGACCAGGTGGTCTACAACGTCGACATCCGGCTGGCCTACCCCTCGCCGCTCAAGGTCGCCGACTATCCGGACAACTCCGCGAGCGACACGTACCGCGCGATGGAGTTGTTCCAGTTCTTCGCCGCCGCGGAAGACCTCGACTCCGGCGCGCCCGGCGTGCCGTGCGTGTTCTCGTGGTGCCGGGTCTCGCCGTGGCTGCCCTGGATGGCGATGGGGCGGCGCGGAGGCGGGCTGGTCTACCACTGCAGGGGCGCCAAGGTGGCCGAGGCGCCGCGGCGGCTGAGCGAGCAGGTGAGCGAGCGGGCGGGCGAGCGGTTCCTGCACGCGCCCGCGGAGTGGTCGGGCCGCAACATGACGAGCTGGACGGCGTTCGCGGACCGGGCCGGCCGGTGAGCGCCGACCTGTTCTGCGAGATCGTCGCGGGTGAGCGGCCGGCCCACGTCGTGCACTCCGACGACGTGACCGTCTCCTTCCTCGACGCGCGCCCCGTCTTCAAGGGTCACGTGCTGGTCGTGCCGAGGGTCCACGTCGAGACGCTCACCGACCTCGCCGACGTGGGCCCGTTCTTCGAACGGGTGCGCGCCGTGGCGGGGGCGGTGGAGGAAGGGCTCCAGGCCGGCGGGACGTTCGTCGCCATGAACAACCGCATCAGCCAGAGCGTGGCCCACCTGCACGTGCACGTGGTGCCGCGCAACCGGAAGGACGGCCTGCGGGGCTTCTTCTGGCCGCGGACGAAATACGCCTCCGCGGAGGAGGCCGCCTCCTACGCCGACGCGATCGCCGCCGCCCTGCGGCGCGCCTGAGTAAGCTCAGGCCGCGTGGAATACCTCGTCGGGGTCGCCGTCGTGGCCGTGATCGTCAGCGTGCCCGCGATCGTGTTGTGGCGGGTCATGCGGGGCCGCAGAGAGCTGGGCACCAGCCCTGCGGAGCGGGCCACGTTCGAGACCCTGCACACCGCCTCCCTGGCCGGGCCGCCGCTGCGGGCCGGTCTGACCGCCGACGGCGCCGAGCGCGCCTCCAGGCACCTGCGCGCCCTGCTCGGCTCCGCCGCCGTCGCGATCACCGACGGCGAGCGGCTGCTCGTCTACGACGGCGCGGGCGACGACCACCACGCCGACGCGGCCTTCGAGCACGCGGCGGCGACCCTCCAGGACGGCCGCACCCAGGTGCTGACCATCGAGTGCGACCTGCTCGAATGCCCGATCAGGCAGGCCGTGGTCGTGCCGCTCACGACCGACGACCGCGTGGTCGGCACGCTGGCCGCCTACGGGCAGAGCGCCTCGGCCGGGCTGGTCAGGGCCGCGCAGGAGGTGGCCGGCTGGGTCGACTCGCAGCTGGAGCTGGCCGAGCTGGACCGCTCGCGCACGCTGCTCATGGAGGCCGAGGTGCGGGCGCTGCGGGCGCAGATCTCCCCGCACTTCATCTACAACTCCCTGACCACGATCGCCTCCTTCGTCCGCACCGACCCCGAACGGGCCAGGGAACTGCTGCTGGAGTTCGCCGACTTCACCCGCTACTCCTTCCGCCGGCACGGCGAGTTCACCACGCTCGCGGAGGAGCTGCGCTCGATCGACCGCTACCTGATCCTGGAGCGGGCCAGGTTCGGTGACCAGCTCCAGGTCACGCTCCGCATCGCCCCCGAGGTGCTGCCGGTCGCGGTGCCGTTCCTGTGCCTGCAGCCGCTGGTCGAGAACGCCGTCAGGCACGGCCTGGAGAGCCGCAACGGCGTCGGCCGCATCACGATCATCGCCGAGGACGCCGGCGCCGAGTGCCGCATCAGCGTCGAGGACGACGGGCTCGGCATGGACCCCGACAGGCTGCGGCGCATCCTCGCAGGTGACATCGCTCCCAAGGGCGGCGTCGGGCTGGCGAACGTGGACGAGCGGCTGCGCCACGTGTACGGAGACGAGTACGGCCTGGCCGTCGAGACCGGCAACGGCGCGGGCACCAAGGTCAACATCAGGTTGCCGAAATATCACCCAGGCGTCTCTGCCCGTTGACCTCGCTCTTCCTTGTCGGTTTTATCACTGTCTATGGCACAACTACGGGTCCTCGCGGTCGATGACGAGCTGCCGGCCCTCGAAGACCTGTCCTACCTCCTCCGCGCCGATCCCCGCATCGGCGAGGTGGCGACCGCGCGGGACGGTGCGGCGGCGCTGCGCCTGCTGGACCGGGCCATCGCCGACGGCAGGCCGATCGACGCGGTGTTCCTCGACATCCGGATGCGCGGGCTCGACGGGGTGGTGCTCGGGCGGTTGTTGTCGCAGTTCGCGAACCCGCCGCGCGTGGTGTTCGTGACGGCGTACGAGGAGCACGCGGTGGACGCGTTCGAGATCAAGGCGGAGGACTACCTGCTCAAGCCCGTCCGGCCGGAACGGCTGGCCGAGGCGATCAGGCGCGTGGCGGTCTCGGCCGACGTGCCCGTGGAGGGCGGCGAGTCGGACACGATCCCGGTCGAGCTGGGCGGGGTCACGCGGTTCGTGTCCAGCGCCGACGTCATCTACGTGGAGGCGCAGGGCGACTACGCGCGGCTGCACACGGCCGGGGGCAGCCACCTCGTGCGCATCCCGCTGGCCACCCTGGAGGAACGGTGGGCCTCGGCCGGGTTCATGCGGGTGCACCGCAGCCACCTGGTGGCCGTCAAGCACATCGAGGAGCTGCACATCGACTCGGGCAAGTGCACGGTCAGGGTCGGCGACACCGAGATCCCGGTCAGCCGCCGCCACACGCGCGAGCTGCGCGACCTGCTGGTGCGCCGGGCCAGGAAGGGCAGGCCCGAATGAGCCAGGAGCCCCGCCGCCAGGAATCCCGCCCGGTCCGCAGGGCGCCCCTGTCGCGGGAGAACATCTCGCGGCGGGTCACCGTGACGAGCCCGCGCACCGCCGCCGCCCGCCGGCCCCGCTACCCGGCCACCCTGGAGATCGACGAGCAGACCCGGCTCGGCGAGGTCTACATGCGCTCGCTGTTGCGCACCCAGTTCAGGCTGGCGCTGTTCGTGTGCACGGTGCTGGCCTGCGTGATCGGCGGGTTGCCGCTGCTGTTCCTGCTGATCCCCGACCTGAGCGAGGTGCGCCTGCTGGGCGTGCCGCTCGCGTGGGCGGTGCTGGCGGGCCTGATCTACCCGGCCTTCGTCATCGGCGCCTGGTTGTACGTGCGGCAGGCGGAGCGCAACGAACGCCACTTCGCCGAACTGGTCGAACGCCGATGAGCCGGGGCGCCCCCGGGACGGAGCCGGGCCCATGAGCCTGACGGCGGTGCTGGTGGTCGTGGTCGCGGCCATCCTCATCGGAGCGTTCGGGATCAGGGTCTCGCGCACCACCTCCGACTTCTACGTCGCCTCCCGTACGGTCAGCCCGCTCTGGAACGCCTCCGCCATCGGCGGCGAGTACCTGTCGGCGGCCTCCTTCCTCGGGATCGCCGGGCTCATCCTGTCCTTCGGCGTGGACATGCTCTGGCTGCCCGTCGGCTGGACCGGGGGTTACCTGGTGCTGCTGGTGCTGGTGTCGGCGCCGCTGCGGCGTTCGGGGGCGTACACGCTGCCGGACTTCGCCGAGGCCAGGCTCGAGTCGATGACCGTGCGCCGCACCGCGAGCGTGCTCGTCGTGCTGATCGGCGGGCTCTACCTGATGCCGCAGTTCCAGAGCGCGGGCCTGGTGTTGCGGACCATCACCGGCGCGCCCGTGTGGGCCGGCGGGCTGCTGGTCGCGGGCGTCGTCGCGGTGAACGTGCTGTCGGGAGGCATGCGGTCGATCACGTTCGTGCAGGCGTTCCAGTACTGGCTCAAGCTGACCGCGCTGGCCGTGCCGCTGGTGTTCCTGCTGATGGCGTGGAAGGCCGACGGCGCCCCCGGGGTCACCGCGCTGGACGCGGCCACCTGGCAGGTGCCGCTGGGCGGCGGCAAGGAGTACGGGGTGTACACGACGTACTCGCTGATCCTGGCCACCTTCCTCGGCACCATGGGGCTGCCGCACGTACTCGTGCGGTTCTACACCAATCCCGACGGGCGGGCCGCGCGCCGCACGACGCTGGTGGTGCTGACGCTGCTGGGCGCGTTCTACCTGCTGCCCGCCGTGTACGGGTGGCTGGGCCGCATCTACGCGCCCGACCTGGTGCGTACGGACGCGGTCGTGCTCACCCTGCCCTCCCGCATGATCGGCGGCTCGCTGGGCGACCTGCTGACGGCGCTCGTCACGGCGGGGGCGTTCGCGGCGTTCCTGTCCACCTCGTCGGGGCTGACCGTGTCCGTGGCGGGCGTGATCGCGCAGGACCTGCTCAAGGGCGGGGTGCGCTCGTTCAGGATCGCCACGCTGATGGCGGTGGCGGTGCCGCTGGCCCTGGCGTTGTGGGCGCGGGCGCTGCCCGTGGCGGACGTGGTGGGGCTGGCGTTCGCGGTGGCGGCCTCGTCGTTCTGCCCGCTGCTCGTGCTGGGCATCTGGTGGCGGCGGCTGAGCACCACGGGGGCGCTTGCCGGGCTGTTCGTGGGCGGCGGGCTGGCCTGCGCGGCGGTGCTCGTCACGATCACGGCCGGGCCGTTCGAAGGGCCGGCGGGGGCGCTGCTGGCCCAGCCGGCGGCGTGGACGGTGCCGATCGCGTTCGCGGTGATGGTGTCGGTGTCGTTCCTGACCCCCGACCGGGTGCCGCTCGGCGTGGCCAGGACGATGGTCCGGCTGCACACGCCCGAGGACCTCGACCTCGACCGCGGCGACTGGCGGCCCCGCTCGTCGTGAAGGCGGCCGTCACGGGGGCGGCAGCTCGCCGGAGCCCCTGGCGACCAGTTCCACCGGCACCTTCACCCTGCGGGGCTCCCGGGACGGGTGCAGCAGGAGCTCGACGGCGCTGCGGGCCAGGCGGGTGACGTCGTAGCGGACCACCGTCACCCCGGGGTTGAAGACGCCGGCCAGCGCGAAGTCGTCGAACCCCACGTACGCGGGCCGCTCGGGCCGCTCGCGCAGCGCGTGCAGGATGCCGATCGCGGCCCGGTTGTTGGTGGCGAACAGGGCCGTCGGGGGGTCGGCCAGGTCGAGGAGCCTGCCGACCTCGTACGACACCCGCCGCGGGTCGAACACCCCCCGCACCACGAGCGCGTCGTCGGCCCGCACCCCGGCGGCGCGCAGCGCCTGGCGGTAGCCGGTCGCGCGGTCGTGCACGGAGCTGAGGCCGTCGTCGTCGGAGATCAGGCCGATCCGGCGGTGACCGCCGGCGAGCAGGTGCTCGGTCGCCGCCCGGCCGCCGCGCACGTCGTCGAGCATGACGACGTCGGCCGCCTCCAGGCCTGAGGGCACGCGGTCGACGAAGACCGTGGTGAGGCTCGCGTGCCCGGCCAGCCAGGCGTGGTCGGCCGCCGACGGGACGACGATGAGGGAGTCGACGCCGCGCGTGTACATGGACTCGATCAGCATGCGTTCCTTGTCGGGGCTCTCCTCGTACGAGCCGAACACCACCAGCGCCTCGTGCTCCGCCGCGGCGGCCTCGACCGCGGCGGCCAGGCGGGAGTAGAACTCGTTGGAGATGTTCTCCATCACCAGCCCGAGCGTCAGCATGGTCGCGCCCCTGGCCAGGCGGGCGGCGGCCTCGTTGCGGCGGTAGCCGAGCGTGCTGATGGAGGTCTGCACCCGCTGCCGCAGCGACGCCCTGACGTGCGGCTCCTGGTTGACGACCCGGGAAACGGTCTTGAGGCTGACGCCCGCGTGCCTGGCCACGTCGGCCATGGTCGGCTTGCGCGGGTTCGCTCGCGGGCTCGGCTCCTCAGTCCGCTCCCTCGCTGTCATAGTGTGCCCCCATGGATGACGAATGGATCTGTGGCCGGTTGGGTGAGGACGAGCCGTGGATGCTGGGCGCGGTCAACCCGCCGGTGTTCGAGAACTCGTTGTTCGCGTTCGCGACGGCGGAGGAGCTCGGCGAGGCGGTCAGGAACGAGGACGAGCGCTACGTCTACTGGCGGGGGACCAACCCGACGGTCGATCTCGCTCAGCGTAAGCTGGCCGCGCTCGAGCGGGGGGAGCGGGCCAAGTGTTTCGGCTCGGGCATGGGGGCCATCGCGGCGACGATCTCGTCGCTCGTGTCGGCGGGCGACCACGTGCTGGTGCTGGGCGCGGTCTACGGGCCGACGACTCAGTTCCTGCGCTATCTGGAGAAATTCGGGGTCACGCATACGCACGTGGACGACCTCGCGGGGTGTGACAGCGCTATCAGGGCGAGCACGCGCCTACTCTACTTCGAGTCGCCGTCGTACATGGCCTACGCCGTGGTCGACATCGCCGAGGTGGCCGGGTGGGCGCGGGAGCGGGGGCTGGTGAGCGTGATGGACAACACCTGGTCCACGCCGATCTTCCAGAAGCCGCTGACCATGGGCGTCGACCTGGTGGTGCACTCGCTGTCGAAGTACGCGGGCGGGCACAGCGACCTGGTGGGCGGCGTCGTCGTGGGGCCGTCGCGCCTGATCCGGCCGCTGGCGCTGACCGAGTACCAGCTTTACGGCGCCGCCATGTCGCCGCACGACGCGGCCAAGGTGATCAAGGGGCTGCGGACGCTGCCCGTGCGGATGGCGGCGCACCAGGAGCGAGGGCTGGCGGTGGCGGCCTTCCTGGAGGAGCATCCGGCCGTGCGGGAGGTGAACCACCCGGGGTTGCCGTCGCATCCCGGCCACGCGATCGCGCTGCGGCAGATGTCGGGGTTCTCCAGCCTCTTCAGCCTGGTGCTGAACACGGACTCGCCTCAGGAGGTCGCTGGTTTCCTCGATAGATTGCGATATTTCAGGATTGGCGTGTCGTGGGGAGGCTTCGAGAGCCTGGTGAACGCACCCGCGCTCTCCACGGAGGAGAGCGTACGCGCCACCATGGGCATCCCCGTCGGGCTCGTCCGGCTCTCGGTCGGCCTGGAGCCCGCCGACGAGCTGATCAAGGATCTCGGCCAGGCCCTGGAGGATTCCCTCGCCTGAAGGCGGACCCGCCCGGCACATGGGCCGGCACATGGGCACCGGCGATTGACCGCTGAACGCGGCTGACCATAGCGTGACTGACAGCGCTGTCTAGAACACGCGGGAGACCTGCCATGAAAACCCCCCTCCTGGCGGCCGCGGTCGCCGTCACGCTGGTGCTCGCGGGCTGCGGCTCCGGCTCGTCCTCGGGAGAGGTACGGCTGCGCATGATCGAGAGCCTGACCAGCCCCGACCGCACGAAACTGATCAAGAAGCTGATCGCCGACTTCGAGGAGGCCAACCCCGGCATCGAGGTGGAGCTGATCTCGCCCCCGCTCGACAGCGCCGACCAGAAGATCCTGCAGATCCTCCAGACCAAGAAGGACCTGGACGTGCTGGAGGTCCGCGACCACACGGCCAAGTCGTTCTCCAACAACGGCTGGCTGGCCGAGCTGCCCACCACCGGGTGGTCCGGCTGGTCCGACCTGACCGAGCTCGCCCAGAAGAAGGCGGTCGAGGTCGGCGGCAAGCCCTACCTCATCCCGTACGGGTTCTACCAGCGCACGCTGTTCTACCGTACGGACTGGGGCATGAGCCGGCCGCCGGCCACGTGGCAGGAGCTCTACGAGGCCGGCAGGAAGATGACCACGGGCGACCGGTTCGGCTACTCGTTCAGGGGCGGCAAGGGCGGCGCCGACTACGCGGTCATGATGATCAGCGCGTACAACGGCGAGAAGCTCGACCCCGAGAAGTCCTTCTTCCTGAAGGACAAGAGCACCATCTTCTCCACGCCCGAGGCGGCCGAGGCCCTGGAGCTCTTCGTCAAGATCTTCAAGGAGACCTCACCGCCCGACTCGGTGTCGTGGGGCTTCCCCGAGATGGTGCAGGGCTTCACCTCGGGCGTCACCGGCATGCTCATCCAGGACCCGGAGGTGATCAAGTCGGTGGAGGAGAGCGGCGTCACGGCCTGGTCCACCGCCCCCATCCCCAAGGGCCCCACCGGCTACGCCTTCCAGCCCGTCGGCTACGCGGGATGGGGCGCGACCTCCTTCAGCGAGCACCCGAAGGAGGCGGTCAAGCTGGTGCAGTTCCTGTCGGAGTCCGAGCAGAGCATCGCCTTCGCCAAGGGCAACTCGCTCATCCCGATCTCGAAGCAGGCCCAGAACGACCCGCAGTTCTCGCAGGGCGCGTGGAAGGCGTACCTGGAGGCGCAGCAGGACCCCAAGCAGGTCATCACCATCCGGCCGGTGGACTATCCGGGCTGGAGCCAGTTCACCGTCGACTCCGACCGTGACATCCAGGCGCTGATCACCGGCAAGAAGACGGTCGCCGAGGTGCTCAAGTCGTGGGACGCCTTCTGGACGGACCAGGCGAAGAAGGTCTCTTGAGCACGGCACGCACCGCCGCGGGACGCACCTTCACGATCCGCAGGGCACGGTTCATCCTGCTGTGCCTGCTGCCCGGCGTGGTGTTCGTGGCGCTGTTCACGTACTACCCGATGATCCGCGGCGCGGTGATCGCCTTCCAGCGCTACAACCTGTTCGACCTGACCTCGACCCCGTTCGCCGGCCTGGAGAACTTCCGGGCCGTGCTGGCCGAGGACCGGTTCTGGACGGCGCTGCGCAACACCGGCACGTGGGTGGTCGTGTCGCTGTTCTTCCAGTTCTTCCTCGGCTTCGGGCTGGCGCTGCTGCTGCGCAGGCACTTCCGCGGCCGCGGCCTCTACCAGGCGTGGGTGTTCTTCCCGTGGGCCATGTCGGGGTTCCTCATCGGGCTGCTGTGGCGGTGGATGTTCAACGGTCAGTTCGGCGTGATCAACGACCTGCTGCTCAAGGCGGGCCTCATCGACGAGCGCATCGGCTTCCTCGCCACCCCGGGCTGGGCGATGACCTCGGTGATCGTGGCCAACATCTGGTACGGCGTCACGTTCTTCGCCATCATGATCATGGCCGCGCTGCAGTCGGTGCCCCGCGAGCTCTACGAGGCGGCGTCGGTGGACGGCGCCTCCCGCCTGCGGCAGTTCTGGCACGTGACGCTGCCGCACATCCGGCCCACTCTGGCCCTGATCGTGCTGCTGCGGATCATCTGGATCCTGAACTTCCCCGACCTCATCTACTCGATGACCGGCGGCGGCCCCGCGGGCAGCACCGACATCATCACGACGTTCCTCATCCAGCAGGTCATCGGCGGCGACTACGGCCGTGCAGGCGCGGTCGGCCTGCTCGTGCTCGGCCTGCTGCTCGCCTTCAGCGTCTTCTACCTCAACGCCACCCGATTCGAGAAGGCCCGGTGAACGGCCCGGTGAACGGCCCGGTGAACGGCCCGGTGAACGGCACGGTGAACGGCACGGTGAACGGCACGGTGAACGGCACGGTGAACGGCACGGTGAACGGCACGATGAGACACCTCGCGACCGCGGTGAAGGCCGTCGTGCTGGGCGCCTGGTTGCTGATCACCCTGTTCCCGCTCTACTGGATCCTCGTCACCTCGCTCAAGCCCAAGGCCGAGATCTTCTCGATGCCGCTGAAGTACTGGCCGGGCGAGGTGACGTTCGAGCACTACGAGGAGCTGTTCTCCTTCGCCGACTTCGGCGTCTACCTGATGAACAGCCTGATCGTCTCGCTCGTCTCGGCCGGGGTGGTGACCGCCGTCGGCGTGCTGGGCGGCTACACGCTGGCCCGCTTCGCCTTTCCCGGCAGGGGAGCGGTGATGCTGGCGTTCCTCGTCACGCAGATGATCCCGTTGTTCATCGCGCTCGGGCCGCTCTACCTGCTCATGTCGGATCTCGACCTGCTCAACCGGCTGTCCGGGCTGATGCTGGTGTACGTGGCGATGCTGGTGCCGTTCGCCACGATCATCATGCGCGGCTTCTACGAGCGGGTGCCGGTCGCGCTGGAGGAGGCCGCCCAGGTGGACGGCGCCTCGCGGCTGGTGGCGATGGTCCGGGTGGTGATCCCGGTCATGCTGCCGGGCATCGCGGCCACGTTCATCTTCGCGTTCGTGCAGTGCTGGAACGAGCTGTTCCTGGCGATCACCTTCATCGACAGCGAGGACGCCAAGACCATCCCGGTCGCCATGAACTCCTTCATCACCCAGTACGACATCGACTGGGGCTCGATGGCGGCGGCCACGGTGATCTCCGTGCTGCCGACGCTGGTGCTCTTCGCCGCGATCCGGCGGTACATCGTCGAGGGGCTCACCGCTGGGGCCGTAAAGGGGTGAAAGGGAAAGCCAACCGCTCACCGCGCCATACAGACCTTTCACCGCAGGCCATTCCCACCTAAGCGCCGGACGGCGGCGGCTCGCCGAACAACTCGGCCATGTATCTCCACGACCGGTAGGTTGCGCTCTTACGTTGGGCGTGATCCGCATCACAGTGGAGGGCTCGTGACGACCAAAGAACATGACGCATCGGTTTATGAACAAGTGCAGGGGAGCGATGAGTTCCAGGACCTGAAGAGGCGCTTCCGCCGCTGGACCTTTCCCATGACCGTCGCGTTCCTCGCGTGGTACCTGCTGTACGTGGTGCTGTCGGGATGGGCGCGCGACTTCATGGGGATCAAGTTGTGGGGCGACATCAACGTGGGGCTCGTCCTGGGCCTGCTGCAGTTCGTCTCCACCTTCCTCATCGCGTGGGCGTACTCCAGGCACGCGGAGAAGTCGCTCGACCCGATCGCCGACAAGCTCCGCCACGAGGTTGAGGAGAAGTCGAAGTGAGCTCGACCACCCTGGGGATGATCCTCTTCCTCACGTTCGTCGCCGCCACGCTGGGGATCACCGTCTGGGCGAGCCGGCAGACCAAGACGGCCGCCGACTACTACGCGGGCGGCCGGTCGTTCAGCGGCGCGCAGAACGGCCTGGCGATCGGCGGCGACTACATGTCGGCCGCCTCCTTCCTCGGCATCGCCGGCATCATCGCCCTGTCGGGCTACGACGGGTTCCTGTACTCGATCGGGTTCCTGGTGGCGTGGCTGGTCGCGCTGCTGCTGGTGGCCGAGCTGATGCGCAACTCCGGCAAGTTCACCATGGCCGACGTGCTCGCCTTCCGGATGAGCCCGCGCCCGGTGCGCACCGCCGCTGGCGTGTCCACGATCGTCGTCAGCATCTTCTACCTGCTGGCCCAGATGGTCGGCGCGGGCGCCCTGGTCGGCCTGCTGCTCGGCATCGAGTCGGAGGCGGGCAAGCTCTGGACGATCGTCGGCGTCGGCGCGCTGATGATCGTGTACGTGGTGTTCGGCGGCATGAAGGGCACCACCTGGGTGCAGATCGTCAAGGCCGTGCTGCTGATGACCGGCGCCGCCCTGGTGACGCTGCTGGTGCTGGGCAAGTTCGGCTTCAACCTGTCGGCGCTGCTGAGCCAGGCGGCCACGACGAGCGGCCCGTCGGGCAACACCGGCAGCTTCCTCGTTCCTGGCCTGAAGTACGGTACCGAGGCGCAGGGCCTCGCGGGCAAGATCGACCTGATCAGCCTCGGTCTCGCCCTGGTGCTCGGCACGGCCGGCCTGCCGCACATCCTCATCCGCTTCTACACCGTCCCCACCGCCAAGGACGCCCGCAAGTCCGTGCTGTGGGGCATCGGCATCATCGGCGTGTTCTACCTGCTCACGCTGGTGCTCGGCTTCGGCGCGGCGGCCCTGGTCGGCCGGGAGGAGATCGTCGCCGGCGACCCGGGAGGCAACACGGCGGCGCCGCTGCTCGCGTTGCGGATCGGTGAGGAGATCTTCGGCTCGGTGGGCGGCACGATCCTGCTGGCCTTCATCGGCGCCGTCGCCTTCGCCACGATCCTCGCGGTGGTGGCCGGGCTCACGCTCGCCTCCTCCTCCAGCTTCGCCCACGACCTGTACGCGCACGTCTTCCGGCGCGGCCAGGCCAGCGAGCGGCAGGAGGTCGTGGTGGCCAGGATCTCCGCCCTGGTGATCGGCGCCATCGCCATCGGCCTGAGCATCCTGGCGCAGAGCCAGAACGTCGCCTTCCTGGTGGCGCTGGCGTTCGCCGTCGCCGCCTCGGGCAACCTGCCGGCGATCCTCTACAGCCTGTTCTGGAAGAGGTTCAACACCTCCGGCGCGGTCAGCGCCATCTACGGCGGCCTGCTGTCCGCCCTGGTGCTGGTGATCTTCTCGCCGGTGGTCTCCGGGGGTCCTGCGGCGCTGTTCAAGGACGCCGACTTCTCCTGGTTCCCGCTGAGCAACCCGGGCATCGTCTCGATCCCGCTCGGCTTCCTCTGCGGCTGGCTGGGCACGATCATGAGCAAGGAGTACAACGCCGCCAAGTACGCCGAGATCGAGGTCCGCTCCCTCACCGGCGTCGGCTCGGAGAAGGCCGCCGACCACTGACACCTTTCTCCTCCGCGGGCCCGGCCTCCCCAGGCCGGGCCCTTTGTGCTGTATCGGGCTGTCTCGTAGGGGTTTGCGGGCATTTGGGCGGGCGTCCCACACCCGCCCTTGTCGCTAACGACACAGAAACGCAGTGATGTGAGTGGTTGACGGGATTTCAGCGGTATGGGTACGTTCTCAGATGTGTGAACGTTGCCACACTGGCCTGGCGCCACGTGGCCGTCATCAGCATGCCTGATGCCCCGCTTGCTCAGTGTGGAGGCGAAAACCCCATGAGATCCCCCCTCGTCCGCTGGTCCGTCGTGTCGGTGTCGCTGGCGCTGGCCCTCACCTCGTGTGCCAAGGGCACCGGTGGCGGCGCCGCCCCGACCCCGTCGGCCGGCCAGTTCAACCCCGGTGCCACGTTCAGCGGCTCCATCTCCGTGATGGGCTTCGGCGCGACCGACGAGATCGGGACGACCCGCGTCGACCTGGCCGAGAAGGCCCTCGGCGGCGCGAAGATCAAGCTGATCGAGGGTGACCTCGACATCCAGCAGTTCCTGTCCGCCGTCGCCGCCGGCGACCCGCCGGACATCATCTACGCCAACCGCGACCAGATCGGCACCTTCGCCTCACGCGGCGCGATCATGCCGCTGACCGAGTGCATCAAGGGCGAGTCGATCGACACCTCGATGTACAACGAGAACGCGCTCGGTCAGGTGACGTTCGGCGAGCAGATCTGGGCCGTTCCCGAGTTCAACCAGGTCCAGATCACCATGGCCAACGGCGACCTGCTCAAGGAGGCCGGGCTGACGATCGAGGACGTCAACGGCTCCGACTGGAGCAAGATCACCGCCGCGGCCGAGAAACTGGTCAAGACACCCGGCGGCAAGCTCAAGGTGATCGGCTACGACAGCAAGCTGCCGGAGTTCCTGCCGCTGTGGGCCAAGGCCAACGGCGCCGACCTGCTGTCGGCCGACGGCAGGACCGCCCAGCTCAACAACCCCGCCGTGGTCAAGGCGCTGGAGTTCGCCGTCGGCGTCTACGACGCGCAGGGCGGCTTCGCCAAGGTCAAGGCCGCGCGCGACTCCGCCGACTTCTTCGGCAAGGGCAACCAGTTCGCCAAGAACGAGCTGGGCGCCATGGCGATGGAGCAGTGGTACGTCAACGTCCTCAACGACGTCTCGCCCAAGGCGTCCCTGGTCTTCGACACCTTCCGCACTCCGCAGGGCCAGCCCCTGGCCTACTCCTCCGGCTCGTCGTGGGCCATCCCCAAGGGCTCCAAGAACCCCGGCGCCGCCTGCCGCTTCGCCAAGACCATGACGCTCGTGGACACCTGGAAGGCCGCCGCCCAGGCCCGCCTGGACAAGCGCAAGGCCGAAGGCAAGCCCTTCACCGGCGTGCTCACCGGCAACGTCAAGGCCGACGCGGAGATCGAGAAGATGCTCACCTCGGGCGGCGAGCCCTGGGACGCGGGCGTCAAGGCCGTCTACGAGGCCAACGAGAACACCTTCAGCCTTCCCGCCAACCCGGCCGACAAGGAGTTCAAGGACGCCTGGCAGGGCGCCGTGAACCGCGTGCTCAACGGCCAGGACGAGCCGAAGGCCGCGCTCGACAAGGCCCAGCAGGACGCTCAGAAGGCGCTCGACGAGGCATGGGCCGGCTGGACGAAGCGTACGAACTGAGATGCCCCGCTCCCGCTCCCACTCCCGGCCCTCGATCAGGTCGTCCATGCGGTTCGTCGAGACCCGGGCGGCGCTGCTGTTCATCAGCCCGTGGATCCTCGGCTTCCTGATCTTCACCGCGTGGCCCGTCATCAACAGCGCCTACCTGTCGCTGACCGACTACGACGTGATCAACGACCCGTCGTTCGTCGGGCTCGACAACTACCGGACCCTCTTCGAGGATCCCAAGGTCGGGCTGGCGCTCAGGAACACGTTCATCTTCATGGTGATGTCGGTCCCGGCCCAGCTGGTCGTCTCCCTGGGCCTGGCGCTGCTGCTCAACAGCGCCACCAAGGCCACCGGCTTCTTCCGCACGGCGTTCTTCCTGCCCAAGATGACGCCGCCGGTCGCCGTCGGCATCCTGCTGCTGATGCTGTTCAACGGGCAGAGCGGCCTGATCAACGGCTTCCTCGGCATCTTCGGCATCGACGGGCCCGCGTGGACCACCGACCCCGACTGGGTCAAGCCCGGCCTGGTGCTGATGAGCCTGTGGACCGTCGGCTCGTCGGTGGTCATCATCCTGGCCGCGCTGCGCGGCGTCCCCCAGGAGCTGTACGACTCCGCCGTCGTCGACGGGGCCGGCTGGTGGAAGCGCACGCTGCGCATCACCGTGCCGATGATCAGTCCCACCCTGTTCTTCCTGTTCATCGTGGACAGCATCAACGCCCTGCAGTCGTTCACGGAGGCGTACACCGCCTTCTTCGGCTCGGGCAACACCACCTACAGCAACGACGCCGCGCTGTTCTACGCCATCTACCTGTTCCAGCAGGCCTTCGAGTTCCTGCACATGGGCTACGCCTCCGCCCTGGCCTGGCTGCTGTTCATCGTGATCATGGCGATCACGGCCGTGCAGATCCTGGTGACCAGGCGGTTCGTCCACTACGAAGGGGGGAACCCGTGAGGCGCGCCCGGTTGATCCTGACGTGGATCGCGCTGAGCGCGTTCGCCATCGCGTTCATCTACCCGTTCGTCTGGCTGCTCAGCGCTTCCTTCAAGCCGCGCAGCGAGGTGTTCGACAACCGGCTGATCCCCGAGACGTTCACCTTCGACAACTACCTCCAGGTCTGGCAGGAGGCGCCGCTGGCGTTGTGGATGGCGAACACGCTCTTCGTGACCGTGCTGGCGGCGGTCGCCGTGACGATCACGAGCGCGATGGTGGCGTGGGGCTTCGCCTACTTCCGCTTCCCCGGCAGGGGCGCGCTGTTCGGCGTCGTGCTCGGCACGATGATGTTGCCGGGCGCGGTCACCATGATCCCGGTGTTCCTCATCTGGAACTCGCTCGGCATGGTCGGCACGCTGACGCCGCTCTGGGCCCAGAACCTGTTCGGCAGCGCCTTCTACATCTTCCTGCTGCGCCAGTTCTTCCTCGGGCTGCCGCGCGAGCCGTTCGAGGCGGCGAAGATCGACGGCGCGAACAACTGGCAGATCTTCACCAGGATCGCCCTGCCGCTGTGCAAGCCGGCGGTCGTGGTGACGCTGCTGTTCGAGTTCCAGGCGGCCTGGACCGACCTGATGCGGCCGCTCATCTACCTGCGCGACTCCAGCACGTTCACCGTGCCGCGCGGGCTGAAGGCGCTGCTCGACCAGTTCGGGTTCGGCGGCGACTGGCACTGGGAGATCGTCATGACGGCCAGCGTGATCACCACTATCCCGATGATCATCCTGTTCTTCATCGGCCAGAAACACTTCGTCAAGGGCATCGCGACCACGGGGAGCAAGGGATGAGCTTTCCCGGCGGGTTCCTCTGGGGCGCGGGCACGTCCGCGTACCAGATCGAGGGCCACCACGGCAGGGGCGAGTCGGTGTGGGACGTGTTCTGCCGCCGGCCCGGCGCCGTCGAGGGCGGCGGCGACGGCTCCCGGGCGTGCGACTCTTTCGTGCGCTGGCGTGAGGACGTCGAGCTGGTCAAGGAGCTCGGGCTGCGCGCCTACCGCTTCTCCACCGGCTGGTCACGGGTCATGCCCGACGGCGTGCGCCCCGACCCGAAGGCGCTCGACCACTACGAGCGCTTCGCCGACGCGCTGCTCGAAGCGGGGGCAGAGCCCGTGCTCACGCTCAACCACTGGGACATGCCCGCCGCGCTGACCGGCGGCTGGGCCGAGCGCGCCACCGTGGCCGCCTTCGCCGCCTACACCGAGGCGGTCGCCGGGCGGCTGGCCGACCGCGTCACCTGGTGGATCACCCAGAACGAGCCGTGGATCATCCAGCTGCTCGGCTACCAGCTCGGCCTGCACGCCCCCGGCGTCGCCGACCTGGGCACGGCCGTCAGAGCCGGTCACCACGTGCTGCTCGGCCACGGCGCGGCGGCCGACGTGCTGCACGCCCACCCCGGCGTGCTGGCCGGCGCGGCGCTCAGCCTCTTCCCCTGCGACCCGGCCACCGACAGCGAGGCCGACCGGGCCGCCGCCACCGGCTCCGACGGCTACGTCAACCGGTGGTACCTCGACCCGCTGCTCGCCGGCGGCTACCCCGCCGACATGCGCGAGCACTGGGAACGGGCGCTCGGCCACGGCCTGGACTTCATCCAGGACGACGACGAGGCCGCCATCGGCGGGCGCAGCGACTTCCTCGGCGTCAACTACTACACCAGGCGCGTCATGGCCGCCGCGCCGCCCGGCCCGTTCCCCTGGCGGGTCGTCGGGCCCGGCGGCGACGTGGCCAGGACCGACGAGGGATGGGAGATCAACGCGGCGGCGCTGCGCGACCTGCTGATCGGCCTGAGCCGCCGCTTCCCCGCCACGCCGCTGATGGTCACCGAGAACGGCGGCGTCTTCGGCGACACGCCCGCACACGACGGCCGGGTCCACGACATCCGCAGGATCGTTTTCCTGCGCGACCACGTGGCGGCCGTCGGCGAGGCCATCGACGCGGGGGCCGACGTGCGCGGCTACCTCCACTGGTCGCTCATGGACAACTTCGAGTGGGCGCTGGGCTACCGGCCCAGGTTCGGGCTCGTCCACGTCGACTACGCGACCGGCGCCCGGACGATCAAGGACTCCGGGCGCTACTACGCCCGGCTCATCGCCGGGGGCGGCGCCGCCCCCGCCCTGCCCAGGATCGAGGCTTACGGCTAGACCATGCGGATCACCACCACGGACACCGCCTACCACCTGGACAGCGGGCACTACCGGCTGACCGTCTCGCGCACCGACCCCAGCGCCGAGCTGGAAGGCTGGCTGACGCTCAGCCTCATCGCCTCCGTCTCCACCAGGAGCGACCGCGACGAGACGTACGAGACATCGCCGCCCGTGCTCGCCGAGCGCGGCGACGTGGCGGTCTTCGACTTCCCGCAGCGCTCGACCGCGTGGGAGGCCAAGACGGTCCGCCTCACCTGCACCCCCGAGACGATCGCGCTGGAGGTGCGGGTCGAGGGCGACGGCGTGATCGGCGACGTGACGCTGCTCGGCGGGCGGGCCGTGCTCAACACCCGCGCGGCCGGCACGTTCCGCTCGGCGGTGCACGCGCGCGGCGTCTTCAACCCCACGCCCACGCACCCGGTGCACGTGGTGCGTCCCGTGTCGGCGCCGCTCGCCCTCACCGTGATCGGCGACGCCTCGCCGGGCCGCCTGCACGCCGTCTTCTCGCCGCCGCCGCTGGCCCTGGCCTTCAGCAAGGAGGAGCCCGACGGCGGCGCGACCTCCGTACCAGAAGGCCCCTGGCTGGGGGCGTCGGTGCGCGCCGGGATCGCGGACCTGACCTTCACCGAGCTCAGGTACGAGCCGCTCGACGGCGGCGCGCTGCTGCGGCTGGACTACGAGTGCCAGACGGCGGTGAGCGGCGCGTGGACGTCGCCTGCTGTGGTGTTCCGCGCCGCGTCGTCCCCCTGGGAGGCCATCTCCCACCACCGGGAGGACCTCGTCGAGCACGGCCTGGCCCCGCGGGGGCCGGTCGCGGAGCGGCACGACTGGTGGAGCGGGACGATCTTCTGCGGCTGGGGCGCCCAGTGCGCCCGGGCCGACGGACGTTCCCCGGTCGAGCTGTCCCGGCAGGACCTCTACGACACGTGGCTGGCCAGGCTGGAGGAGCACGGCGTCGTGCCCGCCACCGTCGTCATCGACGACCGGTGGCAGCTCACCTACGGCAACCAGGAACCCGACCCCGACAAGTGGCCCAGGTTGCGCGAGTGGATCGCCGACCGGCACGCGCGCGGGCAGCGGGTGCTGCTGTGGTGGCGCGCGTGGTCGCCCGACGGGCTGCCCGCCGAGGAGTGCGTGACCGACGCCGCGGGCCGCGCCGTCGCCGCCGACCCGTCCAACCCCGCCTACCGGCGCAGGATCGGCGAGATCATGCGCCGGCTGCTCGGCGACCTCGACGCCGACGGATTCAAGATCGACTTCACGCAGTGGTTCCCCAGCGGATCGCACCTCAAGGCGTACGGCTCCACGTGGGGGCTCTCCCTCCTGCACGAACTGCTCGGCACCATGTACGCCGCCGCCAAACGCGTCAAGCCCGACGCCCTGATGATCACCCACACCCCGCACCCCGCGTTCGCGGACGTCAGCGACATGATCAGGCTCAACGACGTGCTGGAGCTCGACGCCCGCGGCGAGCCCGTGCCCGCCGTCGACCAGCTCCGCTTCCGCCACGCGGTGGCCGTCCACGCCATGCCGGAGCACCTCGTCGACACCGACCAGTGGCCCATGCCGAGCCGGGCCGACTGGCTCGCCTACGCGCGGGAACAACCGTCGCTCGGCGTGCCCGCCCTCTACTACGTGGAGTCCATCGACAACACCGGCGAACCCATCACCGGCGACGACCTGCGCCAGGTGGCGCGGTGGTGGCGGCGATGAGGCAGGCCGAGGTGGTCGTGTACGGCGCCACGTCGGCGGGCGTGTGCGCCGCCGTCGCCGCCGCCCGCCGCGGCCTCGACACCGTGCTGCTCGAACCCGGCCGGCACGTCGGCGGCATGACCTCCGGCGGGCTCGGCTACACCGACATCGGCGACTCGCGCGTGCTCGGCGGGATGGCCGCCGAGTTCCGCCAGGCGGTCGCCGACGCCTACGGCGTGGCTCCCGGCCACTACGCCGGGCCGGAGCCGCACGTCGCCGAGGGCATCTTCGTGGCGTGGCTGGAACGCGCCGGCGTGGAGGTCGTGTACGACGCCCCGCTCCGCACGGTGGTCACCTCAGGGGACCGCATCTTCTCCGCCGTCACCCGCCAGGGCGACTACACCGCCGGCGCCTTCGTGGACGCGAGCTACGAGGGCGACCTGATGGCCGCCGCGGGTGTGTCGTACCGGGTGGGCAGGGAGGACCGCACGCTGCACGGCGAGACCCTCGCCGGGCGGCGCGAGGTCGTGCCCGGCATGCACAACTTCCCGCCGTGGATCTCCCCGTTCCGCGCCGACGGCACGCTGCTGCCGCAGGTCGCCGACGGGCCCATGGCCGAGGTGGGCGCCGGCGACGGCGGCGTCATGTCGTACGGCTACCGCGTCTGCCTGACCAGCGCCGGCGACCGCATACCGATCGAGCGGCGGCCCGGCTACGACGAGGAGCACTGGGAGCTCGGACGGCGGTTGTTCCGCCACTGGCGCGAGCAGGGCGTCGAGCCCCGCGCCGGACGCCTCGTCGGCCTGGCGCCGAACCTCCCGAACGGCAAGTGCGACGGCAACTCGCTCGGGCCGTTCTCTCTCAGCGTGCTCGACCGCTCCGCCTGGGACTACCCCGACGCGGGCCGCGGCGAGCGCGAGCGCATCCGGCTGCACCACCTGCACCACGCCCAGGACCTGCTGTACTTCCTCTCCCACGACCCCGAGGTGCCCGCGAGCGTGCGGGCCGAGCTGGGGCGCTGGGGGTTGCCGCCCGACGAGTTCGCCGACACCGGCCACCTGCCGCACCAGCTGTACGTGCGGGAGGCGCGGCGGATGCTGGGGGACAGGCACCTGACGGAACACGACCTCGTCCGGAGCCGCCCGCAGCCGGACGCCGTCGCGATGGGCTCGTACCACCTCGACATCCGCGAAGTGCAGCGGACCTGGCGGCAGGTGTACGAGCATCCCGACCCGGTGCCGATGGTCGTCACCGAGGGCTACCTGTCGGTGGGGGTCGCCCCCTACCAGATCCCGTACGCGGCGATCGTGCCCCGGCGCGCGGAATGCGGCAACCTCGTGGTGCCGGTGTGCCTGTCGGCTTCGCACGTGGCGTTCTCCTCCATCCGGATGGAGGTGCAGTACCAGATGCTCGGTCACGCCGCCGGGCTCGCCGCGGCGCAGGCGGCGGGGAGCGGCAAGGCGGTGCAGGACATCGACGTCACCGCCCTTCAGGACGACCTCTCCGCCGCCGGCCAGGTGCTCTCCCTCTGACCGCGCCGCCCTGAGCGGCCGGCGCGGTCAGGGCGTGGCGGAGTGGCCGGCCTGCTCCAGGGCGGCCCGGACGAACGGCGGGATGACCCGGCGCAGGACGTTCGCCTTGTGCTCCTCGGCCCTGGCCAGCGCCCGCGCCACGGCGGCGGCCCGGGCGGGCCGGGCGTCCGGGACGGCGGCGAGCAGGTCGAGGGCCGTCAGGCCCGCCACGGCCATGTCCTTGGCGGCCGCCACCCAGCGGGCCAGCTCCGCGGCGATCGGCCCCGGCACGTCCGGCGGCAGCTCGGCCAGCCGGGTCAGCTCGGCGCGCAGCCGTGCGGACGGCTCGCCCTTCAGCGCGTCCGCGCACAGGGACGTGAGCACCGGGCTCTGGTCAGCGCCGGGAGGCCAGGACGAGCACGCCTCCACCAGCGGCAGCAGCTCCGTGACGCCCGGCAGCAACCGCACCGCGCGCTCGTGGGAGCGGGCCGGGTCGTAGGCCGCCGGATGCCAGGCGTAGTCGGCCACGGTCGTGAGCGCGATCCGCGACGCCGCCGCCTCCACCATCGGGTTGGCCGTGATGCCCTCCAGCGGTACGCCGTCCAGCTCCGTCGCCCGCCCGACCAGCGGACCCAGGAAGACCCGGTCGAAGTCGAAGTCGTTGACCGGGAAGTTGTCCCACAGGGCGACGCGGTGGCCGTAGGAGAGCGCGGCGGCGGTCATGTCGCGCGCGGAGATCTCGCCCACCACGATGTCGGACCCGGTCCACCAGACCAGCACGTCCGGCGGCAGCTCGGCGGCGAGCCGGTCGCGGTAGGCCGTCGCGCCGGTGCCGGCGTAGTCGGTGGGCACCATGGTCAGCGGCCGGTCGGCCCCGCGCGTGGCCAGGAACCCCGTGGCGAAGTCGCGGCAGACGGCCGCGTGGGCGCTCGCGCTCGCCCCCTCCCGCGTGCCGAACTCCTCCCTGTCGGGCTCGTGCCGCAGCTCGGGCGGGATGTCGTCGAAGAGCAGCGCGAACTCCCTGACGCCCACCTCCCACACCTGCTCCGCCTTGGCCCGCAGCGCCGCCCGCTCCCCGGCGTCGCTGTAGACCATCGACAGGCCGGGGCTCAGCGCGAACACGAACCTGACGTGCCGCGCCGCCGCCTCCGCCACCAGCTCGGCCAGCCTCGCCAGCTCCTCCTCCGGGTACGGCTCCCGCCACCGCTCCCGGTGGAACGGGTCGTCCTTGGGGGCGTAGACGTAGGCGTTGAGCTTGTGCCTGCCGGAGAAGCGCAGGTGTTCCATGCGGGCGTCGTGGGTCCACGGAGTGCCGTAGAAACCCTCGATGGTGCCCCGGAGCGGCAGGTCGGGCCAGTCGCGTATCTCGGCCTCCGGCACGCACACCCGATGCTCGGAGCAGTGGGCTCCCGGGGCCGCCGTCAGGGCGAGCAGCGTCTGCGCGCCGTAGAAGGCGCCCGCGGGGTCCGCGCCGACGATCAGCACGCGGTCGCGGGCGGCGCTCAGCGTGTATCCCTCCGGCGGCAGCCCGGCCGCGGCGTCCACCCGCACCTCCACCTCCACCGGTGGGGCGTCCCGCCCTTCGGGTGCGTTGGAGGACCCGAGAGCGCGCAGGGCGGCGGTGGCGGTGGCGGGGCCGGGCTGGATGCGGCATCCGCTGAGGTCCACGTGCGACCGGCCGACATTGATCGTTTTCGGATGGGGGACGATCCAGTCCAGGGCATGCATTGTGGGAACGATACCGGATACAATCTCGCCTCGTGAGCGAGGATGTGACCGAAGTTTTGCCCGGGGTGTTCCGAATTTTGGACACCTGCCACGTCTATGTCATCGCGGCTCCCGCTCAGCCGGGAGCGGAACGCACCGGGATCGCCATCGACTTCGGCTCCGGCCGTGTGCTCGACCTCCTGGAAGAGCTCGGCCTCGACCGGCTCACCGATGTCCTCATGACACACCACCATCGTGACCAGGCACAAGGCCTGGCCAGGGCGGTGGAGGCGGGCGTGGGCGTGCACGTGCCGCCGGTCGAGCGCGACCTGTTCGAGAAGGTCGGCGACATGTGGCAGGGGCGGCGCATCAGCAACGACTACGACCTGCGCGACGACCGCTTCTCCCTGCTGGAGCCGGTGCGGGTCGACGGCGTGGTGCCCGAATACCGCACGGCCCGCTACGGCGGCGTGGACGTCCGCGTCCTGCCCACCCCCGGTCACACCCCGGGCTCCGTCAGCTACCTGGTGGAGGCCGGCGGCACGAAGGCGGCCTTCACCGGCGACCTGATCTACGCGCCGGGAAAGGTCTGGTCGCTGGCCGCCACCCAGTGGTCCTACACCGAGAACGAAGGCCCCGCGATGGTCGTCCTGAGCTCCGAGCTGCTCCAGCGGGAGGAGCTCGACGTGCTGCTGCCCTCGCACGGCGAGCCGATGACCGACCCCGCGGACGCGCTCGCGCGGCTGTCCACGGCCATGCAGCGCTACGTCGACTTCCGCCGCCCGCACCCCTGGAACGTGCGCGGGCTGCTGGCCGAGCCGTTCATCGAGGTCACCCCCCACCTGCTGATGAACAGGAGCAGCCAGTCCTACAGCTACGTCCTGCTGTCGGAGACGGGCGCGGCCATGGTGTTCGACTTCGGCTACGACATGTGCACCGGCCTGGTGCACAGCACCGCGCGTGAGGCCCGCCGGCCGTGGCTGGCGTCGCTGCCCGCGCTGCGCGAGCTCCACGGAGTGACCGACGTCGAGGTGGCGCTGCCCACCCACTACCACGACGACCACGTGGCGGGCATGCCCCTGCTGCGCGACGTCGAGGGCACCGAGATCTGGGCGCCGTCCCACATCGCCCCGATCCTGGCCACGCCGCTCCACCACGACCTGCCGTGCCAGTGGTTCGACCCGATCCCCGCCGACCGGGTGCTGGGGCTGGGGGAGACGGTGCGGTGGCACGAGTACGAGATCACGGTGTACGACCTGCCGGGGCACACGCTGTTCGCCGCGGCGTACGCCTTCGAGGTCGACGGGCACCGGGTGCTGGTCACCGGCGACCAGCAGGACGGGAACGGCGTCCCGGGGGCCGGGGAATCGGCACGCCAGGAGATCCTGAACTTCCAGTACAAGAACAGGTTCAGGATCGAGGACTACCGAAAGAGCGCCGCACTCTACCGGCGGCTCCGCCCCGACCTCATGGTCAGCGGCCACTGGCGGCCCCGCTGGGTGGACGACGACTACCTGCGCATGCTCACCGAGCGCGGCGAGGAGCTCGTCGCGCTCCACCACGACCTGCTCCCGCTCGACCGGCTCGATGTGGGTGCCGACACGGTGCTGTGCCGCCTGACCCCTTACTATTCGAGCGTCCCCGCCGGGGGCGAGATCACGCTGACGGCCACGGTGCGCAACCCCTGGCCGGGCAAGGCGACGGTCACCGTGGAGCCGGTCGTTCCGCCGGGCTGGCGTCGCGAGCCGGGGCCTTCGACGCTAAGGCTGGACGGAGGGGGTATGGATCAGGTGCGTTTCCGTCTCGGCGCGGACACCGTGCCGCGGCGCCGCGTACGCCTCGCCGTCGATGTGACCATCGGCGATCTGCGCCTCGGGCAACACGCCGAGGCGCTGGTCGACGTGGTCGGGGAAGGGAATTGATGACCGTAGAGCGGCGCCCGTCCCCCAGCCGTTCCCGGCGTCCCACGATCAAGGACGTCGCGGAGGCCGCCGGCGTCTCCCGCTCCACCGTCTCCCGGGCGCTGACCGGTCGCGGCTACGCGGCCAGCGACGTGCGCGAGCGGGTGCTCCGGGCGGCGGCCGAGCTCGGCTACGTGCCCGACGTGATGGCCCGCACCCTCAAACAGCAGGTGAGCAGGTCCGTCGGCGTCCTGGTGAGCGACCTGCGCAACCCGTTCTACGCGGAGCTGGCCGCGGGCGCCAGCAGGGAGGCCCGCGAGCGCGGCTACACGATGGTCCTGGCGGACACGAGCCTGTCGGCCGAGGCGGAGAGCGAGGCCGCGGAGGCGCTCGTGGCGCTCCGGGTGGCCGGCGTGGTCGTGACGCCCAACTCCTCGGCCGTCTCCACCTACCTGGGCGCCCACGGCATCCCGGTCGTCGAGGTCGACCGGCAGTTCGCAGCGGGCTCGACCGACGGCGTCGTGGTCGGCAACCGCGTCGGCGCCCGCACGGCCACCTCCCACCTGGTGGAGCTGGGTCACCGCAGGATCGCGCTGTTCATCGACGAGACCGACTGGACGACCGGCTACGAGCGCTACCAGGGCTATCTCGAAGCGCTCGCGGCGGGCGACATCAAGGTCGAGCCCGAGCTGGTCGTCTCGTCGGGCTGGGACGTCGC
The DNA here is from genome assembly GCF_052245635.1 of Nonomuraea sp. KM88. Taxonomy (NCBI): domain Bacteria; kingdom Bacillati; phylum Actinomycetota; class Actinomycetes; order Streptosporangiales; family Streptosporangiaceae; genus Nonomuraea; species Nonomuraea sp. KM88. The sequence goes on from NZ_JBQQCC010000002.1 coordinate 788,365, forward strand.
CGACTCCCGGCGCAGGGCGCTCGGCATGCTGCGCGGGCCCGACCGGCCCACGGCCGTCTTCGCGGCCAACAACGTGCTCGCCGAGGGCGTCTGGCGGGCGATCGGCGAGCTGGGGCTGCGGGTGCCCGGCGACATCAGCCTCGTGGCCTTCGACGACGCGCCCTGGATGAGCATGGTCTCGCCCACGGTCAGCGCGGTCTCGCAGAACACGTACGGTCTGGGCGCGACCGCCGTACGCCGGTTGTCGGAGCGGATCGAGATGCCCGAGGCCGACTCGGTCACCACGGTGCTCAACGTGCGGCTGATCAGCCGCGAGTCCACCGCACCACCCCCCGAGATCTGACATTTCGGCATATGTCGCGTTGACCCGTGGGGAAAGGTCGCCCTAGGATCCCGTGTGGGAACGATGTCACAGTCCTGTGTGCGGCGCCCGTTCCCGTCGGAGGCCCAATGGAGCACGATCTTCCCCCCGTTCTGTCGCTGGACATCGGCGGCACCAAGCTCGCCGCCGGCGTCGTCACCGGCGACGGCCGGATCCACGGCTGGCAGCTCATCCCCACCCTCAGGGACGAGGGGCCGCGGCGCGTGTTGTCCAGGCTCTTCGACCTGGGCAGGAAGGCCATCGCCGAGGCGGGCGCGCCCCACGTGGCGGCCGTCGGCATCTCCTGCGGCGGGCCGCTCGACGCGGCGGCGGGGGTGCTGGAGTGCCCGCCGCACCTGCCCGGGTGGATCGACATCCCGATCGGCGCGATGGCGGCGGAGGCGTTCGGCGTCCCGTCCGCGCTTGAGAACGATGCCACGGCCGCCGCCCTGGGCGAATTCCGTCATGGCGCGGGCCGGGGCACGTCCACGATGCTCTACCTCACCGTGTCCACCGGCGTGGGCGGCGGCTCCGTCATCGGCGGGCGCCTGCACCGGGGCGCGGCCGGCAACGGCGGTGAGCTGGGCCACGTGATGGTCAGGCCCGGCGGCCGCGCGTGCTCGTGCGGCCGGCTGGGCTGCCTGGAGGCGTACGCGTCCGGCACCTCCATCGCCGAGCGCGCCCGCGAGGCCGTCGCCGCCGGGCGGGCCTCGTCCCTGTCCGCCATCGAGTCCCCGACGGCCGAGGACGTCTCCCTCGCGGCGGCCGCCGGCGACGCGCTCGCGAACGAGATCTGGGACGAGACCACCGGGGCGCTCGGCACCGCGATCACCGACCTGGTGAACGCCTTCGAGCCGGAACTCGTCGTCCTCGGCGGCGGCGTCACCCGTTCCGGCGCCCGGCTCCTCGACCCCGTCGCCGCCGCCGTCGCCAGGGACGCCATGCCTCCCGCGGCCCGCGCAGCCCGCATCGAGCTCGCCCAGCTCGGCGCGGGGGTGTGCGTGGTGGGCGCCGGAGCCGTCGCACACGACCTCGTCACAGGAAAGACCGATGCCTGACCTGCCCCCGCTGACCGCACCCTCCACCCCGACCCCGCACGACCCGTCCGCCGAGACGTCCGGAGCGTCCCGCGAGACGTCCGGAACGTTCGGACCGTCATCCGAGACGTCCGGACCGTTCCCCGAGTCGTCCCCGACGTCCCGCGACACGGGCGGAGCCGAGGCGGCCGGGCTGCCGCCCGTGCTGGCCGGGCACGTCGAAGGCCATCTCGCCGCGGCCCGCCGCATGGCGGAGCTGGTCCCGGCCGTCGAGGCCGTCGCGGACCTGCTCATCGAGGCCTTCACCGGCGGCGGCACCCTCTACACGATGGGCAACGGCGGCAGCGCGGCCGACGCCCAGCACCTCACGGGCGAGCTGGTCGGCCACTACAAGCGCGACCGCCGCCCGCTGCCCGCGGTGACGCTCACGACCGACGCCACGGTCATGACGTGCATCGCCAACGACTACGCCTACGAGGAGGTCTTCGCCCGGCAGGTCCAGGCCCTCGCCCGGCGCGGAGACGTCGTGGCGGCGTTCACCACCAGCGGAAACTCGCCCAACGTGGTCGAGGCCCTGGCGACCGCACAGAGCAGGGGAGCGGTCACGGTACTCTTCGGCGGCGGCGACGGCGGAGCCGCCGCGAGGCACGCCGACCACCTCCTTCTCGCCCCCTCGTCCGAGACCCCGCGCATCCAGGAGATCCACACACTGATGCTGCACATGATCAGCGACAAGGTCGACGCATGGGCCGCCGCATGACCAGGCCCTCCGACCCCACGCCCGCCGCCCCCACGCCTTCCGACCGCACGCCCGCCGCCCCCATGGCGAACGCCCCCTCGGGCGCGCAGCCCGCCGACCTGCCCCGCGCGCCGCGACCGGCCGCCACCCCCGGCCGCACCCTGCACATGATCGGCAACGCACACCTCGACCCGGTGTGGTTGTGGCCGTGGCAGGAGGGCTACCAGGAGGCGCGGGCGACGTTCTGGTCGGCGATCCACCGCATGGACGAATATCCCGACTTCGTCTTCACCTGCGACCAGGTCGTCCTGCTGTCGTGGGTGGAGGAGTCCGACCCCGAGCTGTTCGCCAGGATCCAGGAGAAGGTCGCCGAGGGCCGCTGGGTGATGACCGGCGGCTGGTGGGTGGAGCCCGACTGCAACATGCCGTCGGGGGAGTCGTTCGTCCGCCAGGGTCTGTACGGCCAGCGCTACCTGAAGGAGAAGTTCGGGGTCACCGCGTCGGTCGGCATGAACGTCGACCCGTTCGGCCACAACGCCATGCTGCCCGCCATCCTGCGCGGGCAGGGCATGGACTCCTACTGCTTCCTGCGCCCCGGGCCGCACGAGAGCGAGTTGCCCGGCACGATGTTCTGGTGGGAGGCGCCCGACGGCAACCGCGTGCTGGCGTACCGCATCCCGTTCGAATACTGCAGCCCGCCCGGCGAGGTCGCGGGGCAGACCGAGAAGGCGCTCGGCCAGCTCGACCGCTCGCTCGGCGACCTGATGATCTTCTACGGCGTCGGCAACCACGGCGGCGGGCCCACCAAGGCCAACATCGAGTCCATCCACCGCTACGACCGGATGGGCACGTTCGGCGAGCTGACGATGTCGTCGCCGCGCCGCTACTTCGACGAGATGGCCAAGCGCCTCGGAGAGCAGGGCCTGGCCGACCTGCCGGTGTGGCGCGACGACCTGCAGCACCACGCGGCCGGGTGCTACTCCGCCCACTCCGGCGTCAAGGCGTGGCAGCGCAGGGCGCAGGCCGCCGTGCTGTCGGCCGAGCGGTGGGCCGCGATCGCCGGCCACGACGCCCGCGCCGACCTCGAACGCGCGTGGAAGCAGGTGCTGTTCAACCAGTTCCACGACGTGCTGCCGGGCTCGGCCATCGAACCCGCCTACGACGACGCCCGCGACCAGCTCGGCGAGGCCGTGGCGATCTCCAAGCGGATCATCACCAGGGCGCACAACGTGATCGCCCGCGACGTCCGCGTGCCCGAGGAGACCGGCACCCAGCCGGTGATCGTCTTCAACCCGCACCCGTGGCCGGTCACCACCCGGGTCGAGATGCAGTACGGCCTCGCCCCCAACGGCGTGCACGTCGTGGACGCCGACGGCGCCGACGTGCCGTGCCAGCGCACCCAGTCGGTGGCGACCACCGACGACAAGGGCCGCGGCGCCACCGTGTTCCAGGCCGAGCTGCCGCCGCTGGGCTACCGCCTCTACCGGTTGCGCCAGGGCCCCGGCATGCACGCGGCCGGCACGCTGTCGGCCTCCGAGCTGCACCTCGAGAACGACGTGCTCCGCCTGGAGCTCGACCCCGCCACGGGCTGGCTGACGAGCCTGCTCGACAAGCGCACCGGCGTGGACCTGGTGGCCGGGGCGGCGGGCGAGCACACCCAGATCTGCGCGGACCCGACGGACACGTGGGGACACCGCGTCGTGTCCTACGACTGGCCTGGCGAGGCGATGGCGACCACCGGCATCGTGCTGCGCGAGAGCGGCCCGCTGCGCGCCCGCATCCGGGTCGAGCGGGCGTGGGGCCGCTCGACGATGACCGAGGAGTTCACCCTGGGCGCGGGCGACGACGACGCGGTCGAGGTGCGGGTCACGCTCGACTGGCGCGAGCGGGCGCACCTGATGAAGCTGCGTTTCCCGGTCGCGCTGGAGAGCCCCGCGGCCACGTACGAGATCCCGTTCGCGCATCTCGGCAGGCCGATCGACGGGGCCGAGGAGCCCGCCCAGTCCTGGGTGGACCTGTCGGGCGCCGTCGACGGCGCGCGCGCCGGGCTGGCCGTGGTGAACAACGCCAAGCACGGCTACGACGTCGCCCCGCCGAGCGCCGGCCGCGACCACAGCATCGGCATCACGGCCGTGCGCAGCCCCGTCTACGCCTGGCACGACCCCCGGCTGCTCGACCCCGACGGCCACTACTCGTACCAGGACCAGGGCACGCAGCGGTTCACGTACCTGCTGGTGCCGCACGCGGGCGACTGGCGCGCCGCCGGGCTGACCCGCCGGGCGGCGGTGCTCGGCTCCCCGGTGCGGGCGATGCTGGAGAGCTTCCACGACGGCCCGCTTCCCCCGGCGCGCGGCTACCTCGACGACGGCGGCGGCCAGGTCATGGTGACCGCGGTGAAGCTGCACGAGGACGCGCCGCGCGATCTGGTGGTACGCGCCGTGGAGAGCACCGGTCGGGCGGCCGCGGCCACGCTCGACATCCCGCTGGCCGGCGTCAGGATCACGGCCGACTTCGGGCCGAGCCAGATCCGTACGTTCAGGATCCCGCTCGACGATCCGCACTCCGCCGTGGAGACCGACCTGCTGGAGCTCGGCAGCCGCAGGGGCGCGTTCACCGTGGAGTCATGGTGACCGGTCCGCTGGTGATGGCCGACCCCGGCGGCGGCGAGGTGGCCGTCGAGGTGCTGGGCGCGGGGCCGTACATCATGAGCGGGCGGTGGGGCGAGCGGCGCGCGTCCGGCCGCCGCGAGCTGCGCCTGACCATCCGGTACGACGGTGCCGAGCCCTCCGCCGGCACCGTCCGCGTCAGCAGGCGGGTGCCCGCCGCCGAGCCGTGGTGGCTCATTCCCGGCCTGTTCTACGGCGAGAACCGGCCGGCGGCGTGCCGGCGGGTGTTCCCCCGCTTCGAGGTGGGCGCGGACCGGCCCGACGAGATGGTCTCGGCCCGGTGGGGGTTCCGCGCGGACCGGGCGGCCACCCCCGCCGTCATGGTGTGGGGCGACGAGGCGGGCGCCTGCCTGATCGCGGACGAGGAGTCGGCGCTCGGCACCACCGGCCTGGCCGTCGAGCACGCGGCGGGGGAGGCGACGATCGCGCTGCTCTTCCCGTACCAGGAGTTCCCGATCACCTACTACGGTTCGGCGCTGCCGCTGCCCGCCGAGGCCGCCACGCACGTGTGGCAGCCCGGCGAGTCGCGCGAGCTGACCGTGGCGACGTGCCCGCTGCCGGCTGACCGGCACGCGTACGCGCCGCTGCTGCGCGAGGACCGCGAGCTGCGCCTGCCCGCCGCGCCCGTCGAGCCGTGGCAGGACGTGGAGGAGGCGGCCGGCATCGCCGCCGAAGGCCTCCACCGCTGGCACTACGACCCCGACCCCGGCGTGTTGCTGGAGACGGTCGGGTTCGACCGGGAGGTCAGCGGCGCCGACGGCGAGCGGGTCGACCGGCAGGCCATGCACGTCGGCTGGGTGAGCGGCATCCCGTGGGCGGCCGCGCTGCTGGAGCACGGCCTGCGGACCGACCGGCCCGAGCACGTGGCCGCCGCCTCGCGGGTGATCGACTTCATCTGCGCCAACCTGTCGCCGTCCGGCACGTTCTGGGGCACGTGGTACCGCCGTTCGGGCTGGTCGCAGAGCTGGAGCCACACCAAGGACGCCCTGCACGCCCGCACGCTGGGGGAGGCGACGCTGTTCCTGCTGCGGGCGCTGCGCCACCGGCCCGACCCGGCCTGGCAGGCGGCGGCCCGCTCCAACCTCGACGTGATGGTGGCCCGCCAGCGGCCCGACGGCAACCTCGGCACCCTGCACCACGCGGCCACCGGCGAGGTGCTGTCCTGGTCGGGCGCGTCCGGGCTGACCTGGATCGCGGCCCTGTGCGAGGCGGGCGGCGAGACGTACCTGCGGGCCGCGGAACGGGCCGGCGGCTACTACGCGGCCTTCGTCGAGGACGAGTTCATCTATGGCGCCCCCGAGGACGTCGACCTGGCGCCGACGTCGGAGGACGGCTACGCGGCCGTGATCGCGTACATGGCGCTGCACCGCGCCACGGGCGCCGCCCGCTGGCTCGACCTGGCCCGCCGGGCCGCCGACTGGACGTTCACCTTCCGCTATTCCTACAACGTGCGCTTCGGCCCCCGCACCCCCCTGGGCGTGTACGGCTTCGCCACCCGCGGCGCCGACCAGGCCTCACCGTCCAACCAGCACCTGCACGCCTACGGCCTGGTGTGCACCGACGAGTTGATCGCCCTGTCGGAGGCGCTCGGCGACCCCTACTACGCCGAGCGGGCGTACGAGACGCTGGCCTGCTTCCGCCAGCTGCTGCCCGCCGCCGACGGCGACCTGAACGCCTACCGCGGCATGATCACCGAGCGCTACTACCAGACCGACTGCTTCCAGCCCAAGGGCATGTACCTGACGTTGTCGCACGCCTGGAGCGCCGGGGTGCTGCTGCTGGCCTGCGAGCAGGTGCTGGCCCGCGACCGGGCCCGCCCGGTGGCGGATCACGCCTCCAGGTAGCGCCGGACCTCGCGGCCGTGGCCGCGGGGTCCGGCGACCTGCGGCGTCCGGAACGGACCCGCGACCGGCCGGAGCTCGTCGAGGCCGGGACGTTCAGGACACCTTGCGCACGAACGCGTCGTCAGGACTGATGGGCCTGCCCATGGCGTTGGTGACGTGGAGCTGGACGGGCAGCTCGTTCTTGACGTCGAGCAGCGCCGAGCGGGGCTCATCCCCCTCGAAAAGGTGCGTCTCTCCCCACTTTCTGAGGGCCACGATGACGGCGAACAGCTCGCGGCCCTTCGCGGTGAGCGCGTATTCCTGGTAGGCGGACCCGTCGGTCGCCGGGACCATCGTCAAGATGTCCTGGGCCACGAGCTCGCGGAGGCGCGAGGCCAGGATGTTCTTGGCCAGCCCCAGGTTCCGCTGCAGCTCGCTGAACCGGCGGATCCCGTCGAAGGCGTCCCGGATGATGAGCAGCGACCATCGGTCCCCGATCACGTCCACCGTTCTGGCGACAGGACACTCCGCGTGCTCATGACTCACACCCCGTCCTCGCATCGTCCCTCTGTCCGTCGGCTGTCCGAAAATGCTCACCCAAGTGGTTGCAAGTTTAAACCTTTCTCCCTTAGGGTCGCCACGAGTGGTTTCAAAATGAAACTGCTTTGGAAGCACCGTTCGAGGAGAGGTCATGACGGCACAGCAGGACGCCGGTAAGGACACCAGGGTCAGCCCGGTCCGGGTGGCGGTGGTGCAGTTCGAGCCCCGCGTGGGCGTCCAGAACCTGAAGGCCAACGCATTGGCGGTCGAGCAGCGGCTGACGGCGGCGGCGGAGGCCGGCGCCGGCCTCATCGTCCTGCCCGAGCTGGCCACGACGGGCTACGTCTTCGAGACCCGCGAGGAGGCGTTCGCGCACGCCGAGGCGGTCCCGGACGGTCCCACCGTGCAGGGGCTCGCCCGGTTCGCGGCCGAGCGCGAGGTGTACGTCGTGGCCTGCGTCGCCGAGCAGGACGGCGACAGGCTGTTCGACACCGCGGTCCTCGTCGGCCCCGAAGGGTACATCGGCCGCTACCGCAAGACGCACCTGTGGAACACCGAGAAGTTGTGGTTCACGCCCGGCGACGAAGGATATTCGGTGTTCGACACCCGCATCGGCCGGATCGGGCTGCTGGTGTGCTGGGACATCTGGTTCCCCGAGACGGCCCGCATCGTGTCGCAGATGGGAGCGGACATCATCTGCGTCCCCACCGGCTGGGTCTGGACCCCGCCGCCGCTGTACGACGAGAGCGGCGTCTGCATGGCCGCCTACCTGACGATGACGGCGGCGCACGCGAACAACGTCTTCATCGCGACCGCCGACCGGACCGGCCAGGAGCGCGGAGCCGGATTCATGGGCAACTCCCTCATCGCGGGCACGAACGGCTGGCCCATCGACCGCATCGCCGGCCCGGACGAGGACACCATCGTCTACGCCGACGTCGATCTCACCGCGGCGCGGACCGCCCCGATCTGGAACCAGCTCAACGACCTGCACCGCGATCGGCGCACCGACCTGTACGACCAGATGCTCGGCTATCGTGGCGGCGCTCCGCTGCCCCGGTGACGTCATGGCCACCCCCCACGACAGCGGGAGCGTTCCCGCGACGCGCACGGCCACGCGTTTCGCCACGGCGGCCGGCTGCGCCGCCGCCGTGGCGTTCGTGGCACTGACGGTCGCCGCGAGCACCGGCCTCGCCCCAGGAAAGGCCCCAGGGGAGGTCTGGTACGGCGACTACACCGACGCACGCGGCCTGGCCTCCTGGCTGATCGCCTCCATGAGCGAGCCGCAGTTCTACGCGGCGGCCTCCGCCAGTGCCGGCCTGCTCCTGGGCGGTCTGCTCGCTCATGTGGCACAGAAGAGCTCGCGACGCTGGGCCGGCTTCGTCCAGGCCTGTGGCAGCGGGATCTGGCCGTCGGTGGTGAGCAGCGCGCTCGCCAGCCTGGTCCTCGGCGTCCTCGCCTGGGGATGGACGCTGGAGCCCGGACTGTGGCAACCCCTCTTCGTGACGCTCGTCTCCACAACACCCGCCATGGTCGTCCTGTACGGGCCCGCACCCCGGGTCTGGCTCACGGCCGCCATCTCGGGAGCTCTGCTGACACCCCCCGGGTCGATCCTCGCGATCGACTTCGTCTGCACACCCATGAATCTCCCGCCCGTCGTCGGCGCCACGACGGGAATGTGGGTCGGGGCCGCGGCGGCCTTCCTGATCTGCGGGCGTCTGCCCTGGATGCCGGAGCCCGGCGCCTGGCGGGCCGCTCACCCGAGCGCACCGCCCGCCGGGACCGGCACGACCGTGACGTCCCCCGCGTGGGTGCTCCGCCGCGCGCTGGCCGACTTCAGCGAGGCGCAGTTCTTCGGCAACGAATGGGCGAGCGCGGCGATGATCGGCGGCGCGGTCATCGCCTACGTGGTCAGCCCGTCTGCCCTCGTCCACGGGAGCGGCCTGTTCCTGGCCGTGCTCGCCAGCCAGGTCGTCACGGCGCTCGCCGGCGTGCTGATCTGGCGGCGTCAGTGGCGGGAACTGGGTTTCTACCCGACCTTCGTCCCCGTGGTGTCGGTCGCGCCGGCCGTCGTGCTGACCTTCGGCGGCACTCCCCAGTCCGTCATCGCGGGGGCGCTCGCCGGAGCGCTCGCCGGCCCTCCTCTCGCGGCCGCCATCTCGCGCCGCCTGCCGGTGGGCTTCCATCCGTTCGTCGGGAACGTGGCCTCGATGAGCATCTGCACCGCACTGCTCGTGCCCCTACTCCACTTCATACCGGGAATCGCCTCATGACTCACACCGCCGGACCCACATCCACGATCACCGATCTCGGCCTGGCCCTGCGCCGCGGGGAGATCACAGCCGTCCACCTGGCCGAGAACGCGCTGCGCGGCATCCACGACCACAACGCGAGCCTCAACGCGTTCACCCTCGTGGACGAGACCGGGGCGTACGAGGCGGCGCGACGAGCGGACGAGGAACTGGCCGCGGGCCTCGACCGCGGCCCGCTCCACGGCATCCCCGTCGCCGTCAAGGACCTCATCGACATCGCCGGCACCCTCACCACCTGCGGGTCCGCGACCTCCTTCGGATCCGTCGCCGAACGCGACGCCGACGTCGTCACCCGGCTCCGTGACCGCGGCGCGGTCATCGTCGGCAAGACCACCCTGCACGAGTTCGCCTACGGCGCGACCGGTGACCGCTCGCTGCACGGGCCCTCGCGGAACCCGCACGATCCCGGCCGGATCTCGGGCGGCAGCAGCGGGGGCAGCGCGGTGGCGGTGGCCGCCGGAATGGTCCCCCTGTCGCTGGGCACCGACACCGCCGGCTCGGTCCGGGTGCCGGCCGCCCTGTGCGGGATCGTCGGGTTCAAACCGGCGTACGACGCCATCTCCAGCGCGGGGGTGTACGACCTGGCGCCCACGCTCGATCATGTCGGCCTGTTCACCGGCTCCGTCGAAGGCGCCCTGCTCGGCTACCAGGCTCTCACCGACCGGCCCATGGCCCCTCTTCCCGGCGACTCGCGGCCGGTCACGGTCGGCTGGATCCGCGCCGGCGACATCGCGACGTGCGACCCGCGGGTCGAAGAGCTGGCGCGCGATCTTGTGATCCGGGCCGGCTTCGCGCCCGGCCCGGTCCACGGATTCCCGGGATGGGACCGCGACCAGACGCTCTTCGAGGTGTTCTCGACCCTCCAGGGCAGGGAGGCGTACGAGGTGCATCAGCACCACCTGGAACGGGACCGGGAGCTGATCGATCCCGAGGTCCTCGCGCGGCTCGAGAAGGGAGGCAACGTCTCGGAAGCGAGCTACCAGGCGGCCGGCCGAGCGCGCGAGGAGCTGGGCGCGATCGTGGCGGAGCTGCTGCGCACCTATGACGTGCTCGCTCTTCCGACGGTTCCGATCGTGGCCGCTCCTCTCGGCGATCGCAGCGTGCGCGTCGGCCGCGTCGATCTCGAGGTGCGCTCGGCGCTGCTCTCGCTCACCAGCCCGTGGAACATGCCCGGCGTACCGGCGATCAGCATTCCGGCGGGCCGGTGCGACGGGCTCCCGGTCGGCGTGCAGCTCGTCGCCGCCGCGGGGAACGAGCACCTTCTGTTCTGCGCGGCGCGGGCGCTGGAAGCGGCTGCGCCACGGTGAACCTCCGACAGATTCATCGCGGCGGCGACGCCGGTGAAGGGAGACCCCGATGCCATCCATCCAGATCGACCTGCCCCTGACCGCCTCGCCGGCGGCCAAGCAGCGGCTCGCGCAGCGCTTCGGCGAGATCTACGGCGAGATCATGCAGGTCGGCAAGGACCTGCTGACCGTGTCCGTGCACGACGTCGGGGAGGGCGGCGTGTGGCGCTGCCACGAGAGCGCGCCGCCCACGCCCTCGGCCCTCATCATGTGCGACATCCGCGGCGGCCGGCCGGTGGAGACCCGTGCCCGGCTGGCGCAGTCGCTGATCGACGCGTGCGCCGAGATGTTCGACCTGGACGCGCTGTGGGTGAAGGTCGAGTTCACCCAGCACGCTGGCGACGAGATGTACCACCCCCACCTTGCCGGCTTCAACACGGACTGGACCGGGGACGAGCGGGGCCCGTGACGTCAGAGGACCTTGCGCACGGTGGTCGTGCCGACGCCGGCGGGGGTCGCCGGTCGTGCTCCTCGGCTGGAGCTCCGGGATCGGGAGACCGAGCTCGTCCACGCCAGACCGATCTCCCTCCTGGCGGCCCGGCACCGTCGACATCGACCTCCGGTCCGACGGCGAGGTGACGGTCTGGGCCTCCCGTTGCGATGTCAACGTGGCCAACGTGCTCGACAACGCGCGACGCCATGCCCGCCACGCGGTACGGGTGGCGATCCGGCGGGACGGCGACGCCGTCGAACTGACGGTCGCCGACGACGGAACCGGCATTCCGCAGGCCGACAGGGAGAACGTCTTCGACGAGTTCGTCCGGCTGGGGGGACCCGCCCGGTTCGACGCCGATCGGCGGAGACCTTAGGGTGCCCGTCGTGTCTGAATCGCCTACCTTCACGAATCTCCTCGACGACGCCGCGCTGTTCTCGTTCGAACACCAGCTGCATCTGGAGGAAGTCCTCGGTGAGCACAGCTGGAACGTCGACCTGCAGCAGCCGCGTTTCGGGTTCACCGGTGCCCGCGCCCTCACCTGCACCCGCTTCCACCTGCTCGGCAGCGCCGCCCCCGGCCCGCGCTCGTGGTTGTGGGCCTGGGCCAACCCGTCGGGTTACCCGACTGAGGTGACGGCGTCCTCGGCGGCGCTGCGCGACTTCGGCCGGCGGCACGGCATCCCGGAGCTTGCCTCCGCGGAGGTGCCGTTCGACGCGCTGCCGGGTCCGGCGGAGGATCCGGCCTTCGCCGCAGCGCTCCTCACGGAGGCCGCCAAGGCCGTGAGCGGCCACTGGACCTCCTACAACGGCGACGCCGGCGGCGGCACCCGGGCGGCGTTCCTCATCGAGCACCCGGAGTTCCGGCTCCCGCCGCCCGAGCCGGCCCGGGTCATGCGGGTCCTCCAGGAGGGGATCACCGGCCTGCCCCTGACCGACCGCCGACGCGCCCTGCACGGCTACGCGGTGCGGCGAGGGCTGGGCGTCGACTGGTCCGGCGGCCAGGCGCGGCTGACCGGACCGGGATTCGAGGCGACGGTCGCCTTCGACGAGCAGGGCCGCCTCGCCGAACTCAAGGCCACGATGTCCCGGCCCGGCTGAGCCGTCCTGCGCCGCGGGCGGCCGGACGCCGCCCGCGGTTTCCTAGCTGCCGACCGGTTCCGCGCGGAGCCGGGCCGAGTGCTTGACCAGGGCGATGAGCACCTCGCGGCTGGACTCGCGCTTCCTGGCGTCGCACATGATGATGGGGACCGACGGGTTGAGCTGGAGGGCCAGCCGCACCTCGTCCAGGTCGAACTTCTGCGCTCCCTCGAAGCAGTTGACCGCCACCACGAAGGGCGTGCCGCGCCGCTCGAAATAGTCGATCGAGGGGAAGCAGTCGGCCAGCCGCCGGGTGTCCGCCAGGATGACGGCGCCCAGCGAGCCCTCCGCCAGTTCGTCCCACACGAACCAGAAGCGTTCCTGCCCGGGCGTCCCGAACAGGTAGAGGACATAGTCGTTGCCGAGGGTGATCCGGCCGAAGTCCATGGCCACGGTGGTGGTGCGTTTGGCCTCGACGGAGGTGAGGTCGTCGACGCCGATCCCGCGGTCTGTCAGCACCTCCTCGGTGCGGAGCGGCCGGGTCTCGGAGACCGCGCCGACCATCGTCGTCTTGCCCGCGCCGAAGCCGCCGGCGACCAGGATCTTGATCGCCGTCGGCAGGCGCGGACGCTCAGAGCGATCGAAGGCCATCGAGCACCGCCCTGTACATCTTTATGTCGTGCATGTCCACCTCGGATTGTGGTTCCTGGGCAGAGACGAGTTCGCGGTCGAACAGGTCGCCGAGCAGCACCCGGATCGTGCCGGCCGGCAGATCGAGGTAAGCGGCGATCTCGGCGACGGACTTGGGCTCACGGCAGAGCTGCAGGATGCGCAGATGCTCTGGATCGAGCCCGGCGTCGGGACCCGGCGTCGGCCCCACGGCCAGCGCCATGGAGATCAGGTCGAACCTCCCGTGCGCCGGCTGCGTACGGCCGCGGGTCACGACGTACGGGCGGATGATCTCAGGATCCACCCAGTGCTCGTCCGTGGGCCCGTCAGCGCTGGGCCCACCCATGGGGCCACTCACCGGTCACTCCTGGCGATGGCCTCCGCATTGCGGGCGCCGGAGGTGAGGTACTGGCCCACCCGGGCCACCAGCATCGCCATCTCGTACGCGATGAGACCGATGTCGGCGTTCTGCGCGCACAGCACGGCCAGGCAGGCGCGCTCCCCGGCTGTGGTCACGATGAGGAACTGGGACTTCCACTCCACGACCGTCTGCCGGACCGCCCCACCGGAAATGTGGTCGGAGACGCCCTTGGCCAGGCTCTGCAGCCCGGAGGCGACGGCGGACAGGTGCTCCCCGTCGGTCCGTTGCAACTCGGCGGAAGACGCCATCAGCAGGCCGTCGGAGGACAGGACGATCGCGTGCTCGGCCTCAGGGATGCGGCCGACGAGGTCGTCGAGCAACCAGTTGAGGTCGGTGCCCGAAGTGGGGGTCATGACTCACCTCCCGACTGTTCGTCCATCATCTTGGCCGCTTCGGTGCGGCCGAGACGGGTGCCGGACTGGAAGGATCCCATCATCGCGCGGATCTCCTCCGGAGAGCGCTCGTCATCGTCCTCCTCGATGTCGGGCTGCGTGGGCGTGTCGTCCCGCAGCGCTGGCGCCAGGTTGGCCTGTGGCACGCGCAACGGCAGCCCTGACGGCGTGAACTCGGCCACAGATTGCTGCTCCGGTTCGGCTGGCTTTTCTTCGGATCGTGGCTCCGCTTCCTTCGCCGGTTCGGGGACCGGGGTCGGGACGGGCGTGGGGGCCGGAGCCGGGTTGGGGGACCTGGTCGGGATCGGCGTCGGGGCGAGGGGAGGCCCCTGGTCGGAGGAACGCCGCGCCGACTTGAGCGTGCGTACGTTCTCGCCGACGGCGGGCTTGGTCGCGGTGGCCACGGCGCTCGCCCTGCGCGGCAGCCGCTCGCGGCCGCCGTTCTGCTGGGGCTCGGGCGTGGGGTCGAGCTGCACGAGCTCCTGCGGCAGCAGCACCACGACCGTCGTCCCGCCGTACGGTGACGCCTTGAGCACCACCTGGATGTCGTGCCGCTTGGCGAGCTGGCTGACCACGTAGAGGCCCAGCCGGGCGGTGCCGGTGATGCGGAACTCGGGCGGGTCGGCGATGCGCTCGTTGGCGGACTCCAGGTCCTCCGGCTTCATGCCGAGCCCGCGGTCCTCGATCTCGATCACGTAGCCGTTGGCCACGAGCTGGCCGCTGACCTGCACGCTGGTGTAGGGGGGCGAGAACGACACGGCGTTCTCGATCACCTCGGCCAGCAGGTGGATGACGTCACCGACGGCGCGGCCGATGAGCACGACGTCGCCCATCGGCATGAGCGTGACGCGGGTGTAGTCCTCGACCTCCGCCAGCGCGCCGCGGACCACGTCGACCATCGGGACGGAGCGCCGCCACGTTCGGGCGGGGGACGAGCCGGAGAGCACGATCAGGTTTTCCGCGTTGCGCCGCATGCGGATGGCGAGGTGGTCGAGCCGGAAGAGCTCCTTCAGCTCCTCGGGGTCGGTCTCGCGCCGCTCCATCACGTCGAGCACGGTGAGCTGCCGGTGCACCAGGCCCTGGGTCCTGCGGGCCAGGCTGAGCAGGATGTCACGGATGCTGCGGCGCAGCTCCGCCTGCTCGGCGGCGACGCTGACCGCGGTGCGCTGGACGGTGTTGAACGCCTGGCCCACCTGGCCGATCTCGTCGTCACCGAAGTCGAGCGCCGGGACCTCCTTGGCGAGGTCGACCTCCTCGCCGCGGCCGATGCGCTCGACGACGCCGGGCAGCCGGTCGTCCGACAGCTCGTGAGCGGCGTCGCGCAGCTTCTGCAGTTGTGCAAGCAGGTCACGTGCCGTGGTGATGGACAGGACGATCGAGGCGATGACGGCGATGAGTCCGAGACCGCCGGCGAGGACCAGGCGGACGATCACGTTGACGGCGACGGGCACGGTCCTGTCCACCACGCGGTCGCCCGCGCTGAGCACCATGGTGTTGAAGTCGGCCAGGAAGCGTTCGGTTGCGGACTTCCACTGGTCATCGGTGAACGGTACGTCCAGAGCCGTCGGGTCATGCTCCATGACCTGTGCTTCCATGCTCTGGAGCTGGACGAACGACCGGCCCTTGATCAGGTTGTCGTAGGCCTCCCTTTCGGAGTCGGGCAGGTCGGTCGCGGCCTGTTCGGCGATGGTGCGCCAGGCGCCCACGGCTTGGCCGAACTGCGCCTGGTCGGCGGTAGTCAGCCGCCTCTCGGCGAGCGCGCCGGCAAGGAGTGCGTCCTCCCGGGTGAGGAGCTCTCCGGCGCGGCTCAGAGCGACGAGGGTGCGGACGTCTTTGGCGATCTCCTTGTCGTCGAGCGTCCCTATCGAGCCGTAGAGGTCGTAGACGGGGTCGATGACGTCGTTGTACGCGTTCGTCGCCTGCACGCGGCCGAGATTGCCCGCGTCGATGGCCTCGCGTATCTTCTTGACCGAGTCGAGCTGCCCGAGCAGGTGGGCGAGCCGCTTCTCGCCCTCATCGTCCAGTGCCCAGCTGACCAGCCCGGCGCTGGCCGACTCCCGGAAAGCGGCGATGATGTGGTCGTTCTGCTTACGCTGTGTTTCGAGCTCTTTGCGGGACCGGGCGGTCTTCTCGCCCAGCCGCACGGCCGAAAGCCGACGCTCTTTTTGCAGGCCGAAGAGCACCGGATCGCTGGGGGCTGCTATCGCGGAGTCGAGTTGGGAGGTCCACAGGAGGTTTACTCCCTCACGGAGGGTGACCCATGCAGCGAAGACCCACAGGGCCGTCAAGGAGAGCAGCAGAGCCGTGATCTTGGTCCGCAGCCCCGTCTTGCGGAAACGCATTATCGTAACCACCCTGTGAATGTCATATCTCTGTGTCGGTCACCTTGCGTGCGGCAGGTTGCATGCAGTGTCGGTCGCGTAACTCTAGCGCACTGGCAAAGTACCTCTCAAGCAACATTAATCACATATGTCCGAACTTCTCCATGTATAGTCAAGGTTGTAACAAAAGAGGTCAGAAATCGGAATCCTTCACAACCGGCCCATCCTCTCTCCAGATATTTAGTGCTCAGCCGTCGCCTGACCTTCACGGGTCGCCGGGCGCGGGGCGGAGAAACCCTCTTTCCCGCCACCGACGCCAGCCTCTGCCGTGGCGGCGCGGGGGCACGCCATGGACACCAGGCGTGTTCGCCAGTTCATCGACGCCCCAGACGATGGCCATGGAGATCGGGCCCGGCCCGCCGCTCGCCGGACCGGCGTGTACCGTGGGCGCCGCCCACGTTGTGTCATCTCGGTCGCGGTGTGATCATGAGCTGATTCCGAACAACGCGCAGCGCTGAACCCCCGGTATCCCCTGTGGCCGGGAGTACCTGTTAGGAGCCGTCATGAGCCCCTCGCCGTCCCTCCCTGGCGAGCTTTCGTCCGGTGAGATGTCCGCCCGCGCAGCGGGATGTGCCCGTGACCTCCGCCACACCGCCGCGAGCTACCCCGAGCTCTTCGACACCGGTGAGTTCGCCGAAACCCCTGGTCACGTAGCGAACATGATGGTCTATGGCACCCCGCGCCATGGTGCGGACGTGTTGCGGAGCCCCTCCCGGCTGGCGTTGTGGATCTTCCCGCTCGACGCTGCCGTCGACCGTGATGCGACCCAGCGATCCCAGGTACGCGCCATCGTCGAGGAGTGCAAGGACGTCATCGCCGGCGACGACCCGCATACTCCCCTGGCCCGGCTACTCGCTCACATCCGCGACGACCTGGCTCACGCGCCCGCGTTCGGTCGTCTGGGACCGGCATGGCGCACCGAGTTGGCCGCGATGCTCGATGCGATGGCGCGGGAGTGGGAGTGGAAGACCGCGGCCCGGCAGACCGCCGCCGTGCCCACCCTGGGGGAGTACCTGGGTAATGCGGCGAACTTCGGCTCCACGTGTGTCGGAGTGGCCCGTTTGATCAGCACCGACGAGCCGGAGGCCACTCGCGAGCACCTGCCGGCGATCATCGACGCCGCCAATGCGACGCAACGGGTCATGCGACTGGTCAACGACCTGCGCACCTTCGAACGCGACCGCCAATGGACGGACCTGAACGCACGAATGCTGGGGCTCGACGAGCACGCTCTGCTGGAACTGACCACCGAAGAGCGCAAGGCATGTGACCTGGTGCTGGATCGGCTCGCGCAGTCCTGTCCCGGCGTGGCCGGAGATCTTCGCCACCAGATGATGGCCACCTGGGGCTTCTACTTCAACGGCAGTGATTTCTGGACCGTCTGAGCCCGAGCGGTCGCGGGGCCGGAGGGGCCGGCTCCGCGACCGCGATCGCGGCACCGCCCGCCGACCGTGTGCAGTGGTGGACGGCAGCGCGGGTGCGTGTCCTTCGGCGGCGGCCGGTAGCCGGCCAGGGACACGCACGCGTACACCGTCCGGGATCTCGCTGCTCATCAGGAGCTGTACCGGGCCTGCCGGATGAGGTGCGACGAGGCGATCATCGCAGCGCGGGTCACGGCGAGCGGAACGTACAAGTCCTTGTCGTGCCAGAGCGGAGGGTGATCGTCGCCGGTCGAGCGAACCAGGTATTCGTGACCCCGATCCGCCGCACGCATGCGCCGCGGATCCGTACGATCCCCGGGTAGCAGCAGGATCTGCACAGCGTACGCGGTCTCCTCGGCTGTGCCCTCCCAGCGGCCCCAGGAGCCGTCCGGCCGCTGAGTCCTCAGCGTCCACTCGGCCGCCGCGCGCACCGCCTCCTGCGAGACGTCTCCGCCGAAGTCATCGAGCGCCAGCGCGCAGCTTGCGGTGGCATAGTACGGCGACGCGTGCCACCGGTCCGTCCAGCTCCCGTCCGGCTGCTGGCGATCGCGGATCCAGGCGGCGAGTTCGGCGATGGTCTCGTCGTAGTGCGGTGTGGCGGCCGGCCGGCGGCGGACGTACTCACCGAAGGCGTCCAGCACGTGCGCGTTGACGCTGACCGACACGCCCTGCTCACCGGGCCAGGTGGAGAAGTGGGTGCCGGAGCGGAACCCCCACAGGCTGTCCGGTTCGTGCGGCGCGCCGAGCAGTGCCAGGGCGTACAGCGCCACGGATGTCGTGTCGGCGTCGGCGGGCAGCCCGGCTCCCGCGGGCGTGCCGGCAGGACCTATGGCCGCCCTGATGTCGGTCACCATCTCCGGCGGCACGTCGACGGGCACGCCCGCCCGGAGCAGCCAGCTCAGCACCCAGCCTCGTTCGAACACGGTGATGGGGAATCCGACGGGTACGGGCCCGCCGTGCAAGCGGACCACCGCCTCCAGATGCCTGCGGGTCGGCTCGTGCGCGTCGCGTCCCCCGTGCTCTCCCAACCAGGCGGCGGTCGCCGCGGGTGAGGCGCCGACGCCGCCGATGGGCGTGGGCCGGATGCCGGGCGCTTCGGCGGCATCCTCGGCTGCGATCTCCAGGGCGTGGAGCAGCTTCTCCGGCACCTCCGCGCCGGACCTGACCCACGACCGGACAGCGTGGAGGGTGTCGTAGCTCATGGCATCGGGCAACGGTATCGGCGCCCGGCCCGGTAAGCCCTCGATGTGCTGGTTGATGCGGGCGACGAGGGAGGGGACGATGTGCTCGATCGCCGGCATGTCGGGGAGCTCGAGCGGGCTGCTCAGCCAGGTGGCGAGCACCCCCAGGCCGCGGTCCGCCGCGTCGGCGAGGCGTTCGCGGTCCGTGTGCCGGTCCCCGCGCGTCAGCGCGGAGAGGATCCCTTCGGTGGCGCTCAGGGTCGGCACCACGCCGTACCCGTCGGGGGCGCCCCAGGCGCCGTCCTGCCGCTGCGTGCTGATCAGGTAGTCGATGCGTTCCAGGTGGCCGGTCAGCCAGGGGGCGAGGGCGACCAGCCGCCCGGTCTCGTAGACCGAAGGGGAAACCTGCCCCCACGGCCTGAGCATGAGGCTCGAGACGAGGTCGCCCGCTTCCGTGGTGATGTCCGCTGCTTCGCCGATGCTCACGCCGCGAGATTCCGTTCGATCGGGTGTAGCTGGAGGAAGAGCTTCTCCTTGGGCCGCAAGGTGGCCGCCCCCAGCACGGGCGTCAGCTTCTGCGGGTAGGGCAGCGCCGGCCGGTACCTGGTGAACAGGTTGGCGATCAACAGGGATGCCTCGATGTAGAACAGATGCTGTCCGAGGCAGACGTGCGGGCCCGCGCCGAAGGGGATGAACGAGTAGCGGTGCCGGCTTCCGGTCTTCTCGTTGGCCCAGCGCTCGGGATCGAACTCCGTCGGCCGGGGCCAGAACTCCTCCAGCCGGTGGGTGGCGTATGGGCTGATCAGCACCTGCGAGCCGGCCTTGATCCGGACGCCGCCGATCTCCGTATCCGCCACGGTCTGGCGAGGGACGACCCAGGCGCTCGGATAGATCCGCACGACCTCCTGCAGGACCATACGGATATACGGCATCTCGGCGACGTGCGACGGCCGCACCGGGCCCCCGCCCACCACACGGTCGACCTCCTCCTGCAGCCGGGCGTTCACCTCCGGGTGGTCGTGTAGCACGGTCCACAGCCACATCAGCGACATCGCCGTGTTCTCCGAAGCGGCGCCGTAGACGTTCACCAGGTCGTCGCGGATCTGCCGCACGTCGGCATCGCCCCCCTGCCCGAGCCTGGCCGTGAGCAGCGCCGAGACGACGTCCTTGCCCCCGGCTTTCTCGCGCCGCGCCCGCTCGATGAGGGGGTCGACGATCTCGTGGATCTTCTTCGTGGATCGCAGGAAGGCGCGGTCGCCCGGGACCCTGATCGAGTACGGCGCGGAGGGGAAGAGCATGCGGAAGCCGATCGAGCTGGCGCACGTGGCGAACTCGGGCGCCAGCCGTTCGGCGGTGTCACGGGTGATCCGGCCGCCGAACAGCAGTTGGATGACGGCCTGGTTGACGATCGAGGTCATCTGGTGCTCGACGTCGATCGGGCGGCCCGTCCGCGCGAAGTCGTCGAGCTCGACGATGCGCTCGGCGATGATGTCGGCCATGTCCTCAGCGAGTGCGGCCGTGTAGCGAGCGGTGAAGAGCGGCTGGAGGATCTTCCGGGCGGATGCCCATGCCTCGCCCTCGCCCATGATGCTCTGACCGATCAGACGCTGCAGCGGCTGCCAGAACATGCCCGCGCGCACGAAGTTGGTCCAGTCCGTCTTGAGCACTTGCTGGACGTGGTCCGGATGCGAAATCAGGTAGGGGCGGAAGGGGCCGAGGTCGAGCCGGACGACCTGCCCGGCGGCGTCGGTGGCCATGCGGGCCAGCTCGGTGATCGGGTCTTTCACTAGCCGGGGGATGGCCCGGTAGAAGGGAACGACATGGGGTCTGATCACGGATGTCCCAGTGGCATGTGGCATGGTGGCGGTCCCCGATCGGGATGGCGATGGACGTAGAGTCAGGTGAAGATATCTAGCGACTTATGCTGTTCTCGGACGAAAGTCCGTTTGCGACGGCTATCGCTCATGGGCTTGAGGGTCACTTCGCGGCAGGAGGACGGCTCGCCCCGTTCTCTGTTGATCGCCCGCTGCGTTGAGAGCTGCGGGCTGAGGTCTGGGCCGAAGGGTGCCCGCGGTGGCGGCACGCGGACCGTCCGGCGCCGCGTGGTGCGATCCGGCGGTCTGCCCGGCCCGTGTGGACGAAGCCAGGAAGCCAGGAGCGTGGGAGGAACGGACGCGTTCTGGTGGGGCGGCGTCGATCGCCACGGGTTATTCCTCCATCGCCTACGGTGTCCATCTCATGGCATGGACATTCCCTGACAAAAGTCAACCGATGAGTGGAGTATCACATGCTTATGCATGTAGGTTCAAGATCGTACCGGGGTAGGAGTACCTGTTGAATCTCAGCCATCCGTTGGGCGGCGGCGCCATGGACCGCTGCCGGGACTTACTCGAGCCGGCTCTCAGGGAGGCCGTTTCGGTGCTGCATCCGTGGGGCGCCGGCATGGCCGGATTCGCTCTGGGCTGGTCAGACGCGGACGGCAGGCCCGGCAACGGTGAGCGTGGCAAGGCCGTGCGGCCGGCCGTCGCCATGCTCAGCGCCGAGGCCGTAGGAGGCACGGCGGAGTCGGCGCTGCCGGGCGCCGTGGCGGTGGAGCTGGTGCACGCGTTCTCGCTGGTGCACGACGACATCATCGACCACGACGAGCGGCGCAGGCACCGCGAGGCGCTCTGGAAGGCGTACGGCGTGGGGCCCGCCCTGCTCGCCGGCGACGCGCTCCTGGCGCTGGCCGTCGGCCAGCTCGCCGCGCAGTCCGAGGCGATCCCCTACCTGTCGAAGGCGCTGGTCGAGCTCGTCCAGGGGCAGACGGCCGACATGGCCTTCGAGGACCGTCCGTGGCGAGGGTCGGACGAGGTCACGGTCGCCGAGTACGCCGACATGGCCGCGGGCAAGACCGGCGGCCTGCTGGGCGCCGCCGCGGCCACGGGCGTGGCGCTGGGTGGCGCGCCCGAGCTCGCGGACCGCCTGTGGGACATGGGGCGCGACCTCGGGGTGGCGTTCCAGATCGTGGACGACATGCTCGGCATCTGGGGTGACCCTGACGTGACGGGCAAACCCGTGCACAGCGACCTGCGGCGTGCGAAGAAAACGTTTCCGGTGCTTGCCGCCCTGGCCGCCGACGTCCCGGCCGCCCGCGAGTTGTCCGCGCTCCTGTCGGCGGGAGGCATGGACGAAGACTCCCTGCGGCACGCCGCCGACCTCGTGGAGGAGGCGGGCGGCCGCGACGCCGCCCGCTCCCTGGCGGACCGCTACATGTCGTCCGCGCTGGAGGTGGTCGACCGGCACCTGCCGGACGCCGAGGAACTGCGCGCGGTGTGCGACTCCCTGGTCAACCGTGTCCACTGAACGGCCAGGACCAGGGGTCGCGGCGAGCCGTCTCGGGCGAGTGCGGATAATGACGGGATGAGATCGCTCGGCACTACCGGACTGTCCGTTTTCCCGCTGTCGCTCGGCGCCAACGTGTTCGGCTGGACGGCCGACAAGGAGACCTCGTTCGCGATCCTGGACGCCTACGTCGCGGGCGGCGGGAACTTCATCGACACCGCCGACGTCTACCCGTCCTGGGAGACTGGCGAGTCCACCTCGGAAACGATCATCGGTGAGTGGCTGGCCGCCCGCGGCAACCGCGAGTCCATCGTGCTCGCCACCAAGGTCGGCATGCTGGAAGGCCTGCGCGGGCTCGCCCCCGCCACCATCCGCACGGCGGTCGAGGGCTCGCTGCGGCGGCTCCGTACCGACTACATCGACCTCTACTGGGCGCACGTGGACGACCAGGACACGCCGCTGGCGGAGTCGCTGGCGGCGTTCGACGCCCTGGTCCGGGAGGGCAAGGTGCGCCACGTCGGGGCGTCCAACTACGGGGCGGCCCGGCTCGCCGAGGCGCTCGCGATCTCCGACGCCGAAGGTCTGGCCAGGTACGCGGCCCTCCAACAGCAGTACAACCTGGTCGAGCGCGCCTACGAGGGCGAGCTGAGGGACGTGGTGACCAGGGAAGGCCTGGCCACCACACCGTACTCCGGGCTGGCGCGCGGCTTCCTGACCGGCAAGTACGCGTCCGGGGTCCAGGTCGACAGCCCCAGGGCGGGGAAGGCCTCCGCGTACCTGGCGACGGCACACGGGCCGAGGACGCTGGAGGCGCTGGGCAAGGTGGCGGCCGACCGGGACGTCGCGCCGGCCACGGTGGCCCTGGCCTGGGTCGCCGCCCAGCCGACGATCACGGCGACGATCGCGAGCGCGCGCGACGTCGGGCAACTGGAGACGCTGATGGAGGCCGCGTCGCTCACGCTCAGCGCCGGCGAGCTGGCCCTCCTCGACGAGGCCTCCCGCCCCTGACCCCGCAACACGATCCGCTCCGGACCGCCCGCTCCTCGCCCGCCCGCCGCCTGGCCGGCCCACGGCGCACGCGCCCGCCGCCTGGACGCTTCGCGTCTCACGCGCCCGCCGGGCGCCCCGCTGCCCGCCGCTCGTCTGGCGTACGGCGGCGCCCGTGTTCAGGCCAGGCCGTGCCGGCGGCACCACTCCTCGACGTTCTCGCCCCCGCGCTCCACCGCGCGCATCCAGTGGGCGTCGGCCGCGATCGCGTCAAGGACGGTGTCGTGGATCGGGAACACGGCGGTGAGGCCGGTGATCGTGAAGATGCGGACGATCCGGTCAGTGCCCATCACGAGGGCGAGTGACCCCTCGTGGGAGCGCAGCCGCTTGAGCGCGCCCACGAGCACCCCCAGGCCGGTCGAGTCGAGGAACTCCACGCCGCCCAGATCGACCACGAGGTGGACGACCCCCTTGGCCACGAGGTCGAGCACCTGCTCGCGCAGCCGTGGCGCGGTGAAGACGTCGATCTCTCCGACGACCTTGACGGCGGCGCAGTCGCCGGTCGGCCCGAAGACCTCTAACTCGATCTCTCGCATCTGGAACCCCTCAGCTCACTCAGTCGCGTCATTCGTGGTGATGACGGGGGAAACTGTACGTTGACATTATGCGGTGAGCGGCGTCCGCGTCAATAAACAGCTTTCGGCGTCATTGTGCACGATGACAGGAGTGGGGGATGGGATGCGCGTCGAGGAGGCCATCGGGTTGCAGATCGCACACCTGCGGGCAGAGCGGCGGATGTCGCTGACCGAGCTGGGTGAGGCGCTGGGCCGCTACCTGGACAGGCCGTGGAGCCGGCAGGCCGTCCACCAGGCCGAGCGCGGGCAGCGGGCGTTCACGGCCGCCGAGCTGACCGCCCTCGCGCTGGCTCTCGACACTTCCGTCCCGGCGCTGTTCCGCGCCGACGGCGACCGGATCGAGCTGCCGGGTGGGGCGGTCTCTCCCGAGGAATACCGCGGCATCCTGCTGAACAGGGAGCGGAACACGCCCCTGGACGGGGTCGAGGAGCTGATCATCGCGCTGCACGACATCGGGGAGGTGCTCTCCCGTCCCGCCCTGGTCCGCCTGGCGCGCATCGGCGAGGTGGCCGACCAGGTAGCCGGCCCGGAGCCGCGCCGCCCCTGACCCCCACCCCGCCGGCCCCGGCCGGCTGTCCGGGGCCGGCGGGGTGATGGCCGCCCGGCCTGCCCGGCAGTTGATCAGGGCCGGCGCGGCCACGTCTCCTGCACGGCGTCCCCGGCGCTGCCCGGGATGTCGTCGGCGAGGCTGAACAGCAGGTCGCGGTGGGCGGGGAAAGGGTCGCGGGTCATCGGGCGGCGTGGCCGGAGACGCGCAGCGCGCGCAGGGCGCCCTCGGCGGCCATGATCGCGCTGTTGATGGAGATCTCGCCGCGCATGCCGGGCGCGGCCACCATGTCGCCCGCCAGGAACACGCCGTGGCCCCGGTCGATCGCCGGACGGTCGCGCCAGGTCTGACCGGGCAGGTCGAGTGCTCCGGTACGGTGCCTGGCCGTCCCGGAGCGCTGCCAGGTGACGCGCTCGCGCCAGCCGGGCACCGCCAGGTCGGCCAGCGCCCGCACCCGCCGGGCAGCCTCGGCCCTGGTCTCCTCGTGCCGGACCGGCATGTCGATCTGGAACAGGGTCTCCCCTCCGGGAGCGGCGGTGGGATCTTGCATGGAATAGCTCTCGTGGAAGCCGCCGCCGTCGAGGTCGAAGCAGATGAAGCGATCGCCGCGCGCCGAGCGTACGGCGAGGTCGAGCAGCACGACGTTGCCGCTCCGCCAGTGCAGGCCGTCGTCGCCGAGCAGTTTCCGGGCCGAGGACAGTTCCGTCGCCACGATGGTGGGCTCCCCCGGTAGGTCGTGCACGCGGGAGCCGAGCTCGACGTGTACGCCGAGGTCGCGGGCGCGGGCGGCGAGCCGGTCCATCACCGACTGCCAGCCGCCGACCACCCAGCGGACCGTCGGTACGCGGAAGGCGAACACCCGGCGCAGCAGCTCCCACACGAACGCGGCCGACAGACGTCCCGTGTCGGCGTCGTACGTCACCACGCCGATCGCGTTGGCGGCAGCCCTGGCCGTGTCCTCGCCGTACCGGGCGGAGGCCCACGTGTGGAAGTCCACGTCCACCGGCGCCGTGCGGGGGCCCGTCGCCAGCATCCGGAGGAACCCGGCCGGCGGCAGCGACCGCAGCCGGCCGTCGCGTACGAACCCCAACCTGGCATCACGCACCGCCGGCCGGCCCAGCGCCCCGACCAGGCCCCGCTCCCGCAACCACGTCCAGTGCGGGCCGTCGGCGTAGAAGACATGAGGACCCTCATGCGCCAGATAGGGCCCGCCGGTCGCCCGCCCCCGCCCGCCGAGCCGCTGGTGCGCCTCGTGCAGCGTCACCTCCGCACCCGCCTCCGCGCAGACGATGGCCGCCACCAGGCCGGCCAGCCCGCCGCCGACCACCACGATCTTCTTCGTCACCACTTTCCCCTTCCTTCTCACCCCATAAGAAGGAACGAGGCGCCGCCGATGTGACATCACCCGCTCGGCGTGCTGCCGCGCCTCCCCTCTTCCGCGCGCGGCGCGAGATCGTGCGCGGCGGAGGAGCCCACAGGGCGACGGCGGCCCGGCGTGAGCAGCCACACCGCGACCGTGCCGGCCAGCAGCAGAACCGCTCCCGCCCCGCCGGCCGGCACGAGCGACTCGGTGAACGCCGCCCGCGCCTGCTCCGCCAGGGGCCCGCCCTCCGCCCCGAGGCTCCGGGCCACGGCGAGCGCCGCACCCAGCGACTCGCGTACGCCCTCCCCGCCGGGGCCCTCGTACGCCAGCCCGCTCCGGTAGGCCGCGGCCGCGACGCTGCCCAGGACGGCCACGCCGAGCGCCCCGCCGACCTCGTAACTGGTCTCCTCGATGGCCGCCGCGCTGCCCGCCTTGGCCGCCGGCGTGCCCGACATGATGACCGAGGACGCGGTCGCGAGGGCGCCGTTGCCGACGCCGATGAGCACCAGGGCGCCCGCGATCGGCCAGTAGGTCAGCGGCCCGGGGGCGGCGAACAGCAGCAGGAAACCCAGCCCGGTGAGGCCCAGCCCGCCCGCCAGCACCGCCCGCGCGCCGACCAGGGCCGCCACCCGGGGAGCCAGCGGCGAGGCGACGATCGCGGCCAGCGCGGCGGGCAGCAGGCGCACGCCCGTCTCCAGCGGGGAATAGCCCTGGACGAGCTGCATCCACTGCGCCAGCAGCAGCAACACCGCCGCCATCGCGATCGACGTGGTCAGCGCCGTCACCACTCCGGCCGAGAACGGGCCGCTGCGGAACAACCTGATCTCCAGCAGCGGATCCGGCCTGCGCAGGCACCGTGCCACGAACCAGCCCAGCGTCACCGCCGCCACCGCGGTCGCCGCCAGGGCGGCGGGGGAGCCCAGGCCGTACTTGCCGAAGTCCTTCACGGCGAACACCAGCGCCACCATGCCCGCCATCGACAGGACCGTGGCGAGCGCGTCCCACCGGCCGGGCGCCGGGTTCCTGGACTCCGGCAGCAGGAACAGCCCGGCCGCGATCGCGACCGCCATGACGGGCACGTTCACCAGGAACGCCGAATGCCAGCTGAAGTGCTCCAGCAACAACCCGGCCAGGATCGGCCCCAGCGCCGCCCCGACCGCGGCCATCGCCGCCCAGACGCCGAGCGCCCTGGCGCGCTCCGCGGGGTCGGTGAACATGCTGCGGATCATCGACAGCGTCGACGGCATGATCATCGCCCCGCCCACCCCGAGCAGCGCCCGTACGGCGATCACCTGCAGCGGGCTGCCCGCGGCCAGCACCGCCAGCGAGGCCAGCCCGAACACCGCGAACCCGGCCAGCAACATGCGCTTGCGCCCCCACCGGTCGCCGAGCGCGCTCACCGTGACCAGCAGCCCCGAGAGCACCAGCGCGTACGCGTCCACCATCCACAGCAGGTCGATCGAGCCCGGCCGCAGGTCCGCGGACATGGCCGGGAGCGCGACGTTGAGCACGGTCATGTCCATGACCACGAGCAGCACGCTGGCGGAGAGCACGGCCAGGCCCAGCCGGCGCCTCGTGGCGGAGACCGGCGACGCGGTCGCCGTCATGGCTCCTCCCGCCGGGCCGCGCCGTCCTCGAACGTGGTGAGCAGCAGCCGGGGCACGTCCCGGCGTGCGACGTCGCCGCGGCGCAGGCTCTCGCGCACGGCCACGAGCAGGCCGTACACCGTGCTGCTGATCCATCGGGCGGGCAGGTCGGCGCGGAGCAGCCCCGCACGCTGCGCCGCGGCGTAGAAGGCGATCTCGCGCTCCTCCAGCTCGTCGGAGCGGCGCTTCAGCTCGGGATCGACCAGCATGGCGTAGTCGGTCAGGCCGAACCCGTAGGCGTCGGCAACCGCGATCAGCCCGCCCAGCATGGCGTCGAGCGCCTTGCCGATCACCTCGCGATCCCCGGAGGCGGTCGCGTCGACCAGGCCGCTGCGCTCCTGCACCTGTTCCCACTGCTCGTGCGCGCGATGGCCGAGGGCGAGCATCAACTCCTCCCGGCTGCTGAACTGCCGGTGCAGCGTGGCCCTGCTGATCCCGGCCGCCTCGGCGAGCTGCGCCATGGAGGCGAGCGGGTTCTCGTTGAGGTGCCGGATCGCCGCACTCATGATCTGCGCCCGGCTCATCGCCATCGCGCAGTACTCTCGTGTGAGACGCTCATGTCTCATACGATACATCATCGCCTCATTCGGGTCGCTCGTGTCGCCCTGCGAGCGGTGGACGAACCTCCTTGACCGGACCGCTCGTCCCGGATGGGGAAGGCGCCGCCGTTCAAGGTCGCGGCCGCGGATCGCCTGGCCGCGGGAAGCGCGGGTGATCGGCTGCCCGGGCGGGGACTAGCATGCCCGTATGCGCCTCCATGTTCGAGAGTGTGACGGCCCTGCCGATCGCACGCTCCTGGTGGTTCATGGCGGGCCTGACTGGGACCACAGCTACCTGGTCGAGCCGCTGCGCGAGCTGGCGGGTGATCGGCGCCTGCTCTTTCCCGACCTCCGTGGATGCGGTCGCTCTCCTGCCGCTGAGCCGCTCACCCCTGATGCGATGGTGGCCGATCTCATCGAGCTGATCGGATCGCCGGCTGTGGACGTGCTCGGTTTCTCGTACGGCGGCCTCATCGCCCAGCGCCTGGCCATTCAGGCGCCGCATCTGGTCCGGCGTCTGATTGTCGCCTCAAGCAGTGTCCTGCCCGTGCCCGCCGGCGCCTTCGACGGATGGGAGGAATATGAGCGCCGCGCCGCTGCCCATCCCTCCCTTTGGGATGATCCGGCCCTGGACGGCGTGGAGCTTGTCAGGGCTGAGGCGTTCCGGAACGCGCCGCTCAACGTCTGGCGGGAGCAGTCGTTACCCGGCTATCGCAGGCGGCTGGAGCGGGTGATGTTCACCGCCACATATCTGCGGGCCTGGCGGGAGGGCCGCCGTCCTTCCGCTCGTCATCCTGACGCGGTCGAGCGTCTTTCCGGAATCCCGCTGTTCTTGTTGCATGGACGATATGACATGACCTTTCCCGCCTCTTTGGTGGCACTTACGCCGTGCACGGATGCGATTGTCCTGGACGAGGCTGGCCATATGGCACATATAGACCAGCCGGAGGCATGGCTTGCGGCTGTTTCCCGATTTCTGGGGAAGGACGAAAATCCACGCGATCGCGTGATCGGCCAGTAATAATAAATATCGGGCATGCCTGCCCTTTCAGGGGCGATTCGGCGCAGTTAATTAATCCAGTACCTCTATCCGGTGACCACGTCAAGGGGATGGCGGACGACGGCGTCGAAGTGATATCCGAAAGGATGGTGGGGCGTGACGAAGGGCTGGGTGGCGCCGCTCGCGTCGGTCGCGCGCGCCATGAGCACGTGAGCTCCCGTGCGCCGGGGAGTCCACGCGATGTGCCACGGCAGCCAGGTGCTGACCAGGTGCCGGCCGTGGTGCTGGGCCTCGCGCCAGCTCGCTCCGCCGTCGAAGCTGACCTCCACCCGGACGATCCGGCCTCGCCCCGACCATGACCGTCCGTGCAGGATGTGCGGCCCGCCGACGGGCAGGCGGGCATTCCAGGCGAGCTCGAAAGCGCTCTTGACCGGATTTGTCGTTACATCGGCATAGAAGACCGTGTTCCATGGCGTCTGAAGCTCGCTCGTCGAAACCTCTATATCGCCGAGCCACTTGATGGACGCCACGCCCACCCATCCCGGCACCACCAGCCGCGCCGGGAATCCATGGTCGGCGGGCAGCGGCACGCCGTTCATCTCGTAGGCGACGAGGACGTCGTCCATGGCTTTGTCGATCGGCAGCGGGCGGCGCACGTGCCCGTAGCGCTCGAAGGGGGCGTCGAGGCCGGTGGGCAGCACGTCCACCGCCCCGGGACGCACGCCCACCTCCTTGAGCAGGTCTTTCAGCAGCACGCCCCGCCAGCGCGCGACCCCGATCGCGCCCAGCCCCCACTGGGTGCCGGGAGCGGCGTCGTGCTGCTGCGTGCCGTAGAACCGCCGGCCGTTGCCCGCGCACTCGATCGCCACGTCGAACGTCCGCGACCGCATGCCCCGCAGCTCGTCGTAGCCGAACTCGCGCGGACATCGAACCCCCGCGCCATGGACGCGCAGGCGCCAGGTCGTCGCGTCGATGAGCGGTGTGGAGGTGTGGTTGCGCACGAAGAACCGGTCGTTGGGGGTGTGGTAGCCCACCCCGGACATGGCTTCCCATCGCATCTCGGCGCTCTCACCGTGCACCCTGAACAGATGGTCGGGCAGCGGCTTGACGATCGTCGCCGTGGCCTGCTTCATGGACGTCACCTCCAGCACTCGGTATTTCCTACCTGGAAACCATTTAATCTCCTCTCGTGCCCTGACGGTGCTTCTCGCGGCAATCCGTGTCCGACCGGTTAGGAACGTGCTCCACTTGTGCAGCACCGTTACCCCTGCCCCCACCTGCAGGAGCACATGCCCGGCCACGCTAGCCAGGGAACGGCTCACCGGCGTTGAGACGCTCGATCAGGGTCGCTAACGCGGCCCGGCCGCCGTGGTCGCGCAACCAGCGGCTCACCTGGCAGGCGGACTTCGCGTACGTGCCGGCGTCGCGGCTCGCGGCGGCCAGCCACTCCTCCAGCGTGACAGGCAGAGCGCCGGTGGGCTCGACCAGGCAGCGGTCCCCGGCGGACGCGGGGACCAGGTAGCGGGCGTCGCCGGAGACCACCACGGCCAAGCCCTCGTCGAACCACTGCGGCATGTCGGCTCCGGAGGAGAGCCGGGCGTGCAACTCGACGTGGGCCATCTCGTGGGAGGCGATCACCGCGTTCACCCCGCGGGGCGAGAGCATCACCGACCGGTTGAGCACCGCCACCCCGCGCTCCTTGCCCCCGCCGATGCGCGCATAGCAGTCTTCCGTCAGGCAGACGAGCAGGTCGGGGGCGCTGACCGGAGCGCCGTAGAAGGCGCTGACCCGCCGGCGTGCCTGCTCGGCCACCTGCTTCACCCGGGCCCGCTCGGCGTCCTCAAGATCGGGCTCCGTGTAGATGCCCTCCTCCACCTCGGTCAGGCCGTAACAGCCCGGGCACGTCGTCGCGGCCATGGAGGGATAGGCGAGCGCGACACCGGCGACGGCCGCGATGAGCAGCGCGGCGACAGCGGCGAGAACGCGCGCCCCCAGCTTGCGCGCCTTCCTTGTCGGGGAACCCATCGTGTCCTCCTCGGGGTGGCCGGCTCGGCGAGGACACTCTCCCGCATTCCCGGCCGCCGCACATCCACCCGGGGTCGGTCAACCCCTGGTCGGAGACCGGCCATGGAGGAGGTCAGCGCCCCAGGAAGGACAGGAGGCGGTCGAGGGGCCAGGTGTTGATGACATCGTCGGTGGTCAGCCACGCCCGCTGCGCGATCCCCACCCCGAACCGCTGGTTGGCGAGGTGCGGGATCGCGTGCGAGTCGCTGTCGATCGAGAACTTGACCCCATGGTGCCTGGCCAGCCGCACCAGGTCGGCCGGCAGGTCGGACCGGTCGGGGTAGGAGTCGATCTCCATGGCGGTGCCGGTGCGGGCGGCCGCCCGGAAGACGGCGTCCCAGTCGGCGTCGACGGGCGGGCGCTTGCCGATCTTCCTGGTCGTCGGGTGGCCGATGATGTCGACGTACGGATTCTCGCAGGCGGTGATGAAGCGGCGTGTCATCTCCTCGCGCGGCATCCCGAAGTGGGAGTGCACCGAGGCGACGCACACGTCGAACCCGCGCAGGACCTCCGCCGGCCAGTCGACCGATCCGTCGGGCGCGATGTTGAGCTCGGTGCCGTGCAGCAGCCGCATGCCGGGATGCCGGCGCTGCAACTCGGCCACCTGGCCCCGCTGCTCCAGCGCCTTGTCCAGGGTCATCCGCTGCATCGCCAGGTCGGGAGCGTGGTCGGTGACCGCGTAGTAGGAGTAGCCGCGGGCGCGGCCGGCCGCCACCATGTCGTCCAGCGAGGCGATGCCGTCGGTCAGGTCGGTGTGGGTGTGCAGGTCGCCCTTGAGGTCGGTGAGCTGGATCAGGGTGGGCAGCTCACCGCGGAGCGCCGCCTTGACCTCGCCGCCGTCCTCCCGCAGCGGCGGTGGCACGAACTGCATGCCGAGCGCGTCGTAGATGTCCTCCTCGGACGCGGCGGCGATCACCCGGTCGCCCTCGAACAGCCCGTATTCGGACAGCTTCCAGCCCTTCTTCACCGCCATCTCCCTGATGGCGACGTTGTGCTCCTTGGAGCCGGTGAAGTATTGCATCGCCGCGCCCCACGATCCGGCCGGCACCACCCGCAGGTCGACCTGGACCCCGGACGTGGTGCGGACCGAGGTCTTCTTGTCGCCCGCCGCGATCACCTCGGCGACGTAGGGCTGGGCGCGGAAGGCGGCCATGACGGACTCGGGCGCGACGGCGAGGATGTCGATGTCGCCGATCGTGTCCTTCATCCGCCGCAGCGAGCCCGCGTAGGCGATGCGCTCGGCCTCCAGCGAGGCCATCACCTGCTCGGCCAGCGACATGGCGATCCCGATGTGCACCCGGCGGCCCGACTGCTCGAGCTGCTCGACGCCCTTGCGGAGATTGGCCAGCGTCTTGGGGCCCAGCCCCTTGACCCCGTCGAGCCGGCCGGCGGTGATGGCCTCGCTCAGCGCCGTGGGCGAGTCGATGCCGAAGTCCTCGAACAGCATGATGGCCGTCTTCGGCCCCAGCGTCGGCACCCGGGTCAGCCTGCGCACGCCCTCGGGCACCCGGCCGCGCAGATCGTCGAGCTGCCGGAAGCTCCCGCGCCGCAGGAACTCCTCCATCTTCTTGGCGATCGCCTCGCCCACCCCGGGAACGGCGCGCACGTCGGTGACCGAGATGTCCTCGGGGAACCCGGCGATCGCCTTGGCCGCCTTCTGGTAACTCCGCACCCGGAAGGCGTCGCCGCCGCAGAGCGCGAACAGCTCCGCGTATTCCT
The DNA here is from genome assembly GCF_052245635.1 of Nonomuraea sp. KM88. NCBI lineage: Bacteria > Bacillati > Actinomycetota > Actinomycetes > Streptosporangiales > Streptosporangiaceae > Nonomuraea > Nonomuraea sp. KM88. The sequence goes on from NZ_JBQQCC010000002.1 coordinate 820,990, forward strand.
GCAGCGCCGCCGCCGCATCCTCATTCGCCCGCATGGAACCACCCTAGGGTCCGGGGCCGACAATCTCGCCTCTCAGAAGCGCACCTCACGCGGCCGGTACGGGGCCGCGAGGAAGTCGAGCTCGTCGGCCGACAACGTCACCGACACGGCGGCCACCGCGTCGTCGACGTGCCGGTCCTTCGTGGCGCCCACGATCGGGGCGGTCACGGCAGGCTGGTGCAGCAGCCAGGCCAGGGCCACCTGGGCGGGCGGCAGGCCGCGGTCGCTCGCCACCTGCGCCACCCGGTCGATCACGACCTTGTCGTTCTCCGGGTCGTACAGGTGGTCGATGCGCGCGTCGGACCCCGTCCTGGCCGTCGTGGCGTGGGAGCCCGCCCTGGCGAGCACGCCGCGCGCGAGCGGGCTCCACGGGATCACGCCCACGCCCTGGTCGGCGCAGAGCGGCACCATCTCGCGCTCCTCCTCGCGGTAGAGGAGGTTGTAGTGCGGCTGCATCGAGACGAATTTCGTCCAGCCGTGGGCCTCCGCCACGTGCTGCGCCTTGGCGAACTGCCAGGCCCACATGGACGAGGCGCCGACGTAGCGGGCCTTGCCCGCCTTGACCACGTCGTGCAGCGCCTCCATGGTCTCCTCGATCGGCGTCTCGTCGTCCCACCGGTGGATCTGGTAAAGGTCGACGTGGTCGGTGCCGAGCCGGGAGAGCGAGGCGTCGATGGCGGCGTGGATGTGCTTGCGCGACAGGCCGCCGTCGTTGACCCCCTTGCCCATGGGGAAATAGACCTTGGTGGCCAGCACATAGTCCTCGCGCCGCGGGAAGATCGCGCGCAGCGCGTTTCCGGTCACGACCTCGCTCTCACCCCGGCTGTAGATGTCGGCGGTGTCGAAGAAGTTCACCCCGGCGTCGGCGGCCCTGCGGATCATCGGCTCGGCCTCGGGCTGCGGCAGCGCCCACTTCTGCCGGGCCGGATCGCCGTAGCTCATCATGCCGAGGCAGATCCGCGACACGTTCAGGCCCGTGTTGCCAAGTCGTCTGTAGTCCATGGCCTGATTTTATGACTCCGGCCGGCGCTCAGGGCGCTCCGTGCGGAGCCCTGGGAACGATCATCGTGACGCCCGGCACCGAGCCGATCGAGACCAGTGCCTTGCCGGCGTCGGCCAGCCCGATCGTGCGGGTGATCAGCTGGTCGGGATGGAGGATGCCGGCCCTGATCATCTCCAGCATCGGCGGGTAGGCGTGCGCGGCCATGCCGTGGCTGCCGAGCAGCCGCAGCTCGTGGCCGATCACACGGTCCATCGGCACCGGCGTCGGCCCTCCGGGCAGCAGCCCCACCTGGACGTGCCTGCCCCGCCTGCGCAGGCTCTCGACGGATGCCAGGCACGTCTGAGGGCTGCCCAGCGCGTCGACGGACAGGTGGGCGCCGCCTCTGGTCAGCTCCCTGACCTGGGCCGCCGCGTCGCCGGCCGAGCCGTTGACGAAGTGCGTCGCACCCGCCTGCTCGGCCAGGTGCAGCGCGTCGGTGCTGATGTCCACGGCCACCACGCGCGCCCCGGCCGCCGTCGCGATCATGACGGCCGACAACCCCACGCCGCCGCAGCCGTGCACCGCCACCCACTCGCCGGGACGCACCTCCCCGACCTGCGAGACGGCGCGGAAGGCGGTGGCGAAGCGGCAGCCCAGCCCCGCGGCGGTGACGTAGGCCATGTCCTCGGGCACCGCGACGAGGTTGACGTCGGCGTGCTCGACCGCCACGAACTCGGCGTACGAACCCCAGTGGGTGAAGCCCGGCTGCGTCTGCCGCTCGCACACCTGCTGGTCGCCGGTGACACAGGACGAGCACGAGCCGCAGGCGCAGACGAACGGCAGGGTCACCCGCGCGCCGGGCAGCCAGCCGCGCACGTCGGAGCCGACCGCCTCCACCACGCCCGCCAGCTCGTGGCCCGGCACGTGGGGAAGGGAGGTGATGTCGGGGTCGTGGCCCTGCCAGCCGTGCCAGTCGGAGCGGCACAACCCCGTCGCCTCGACCCTGATCACCGCCCCGTGCGGGGCGGGCGACGGGTCGGGCAGCTCGCGAACGTCGAGTTCGCCACCGAAGAGGTCAAAGGCAACCGCTCTCATCTCACGAGCTTAGGGTCAACTCCCGCAGCTCGCGCAAGGCCCGGTGTGCGGGCGAGCCCGGTGCGGTCGTGTAGAGGACCAGGCGGAGGTCGTCGCGGTCGGGCACCGGCATGACCTGGCAGATCGCGTCGATCACGCCCACCTGGGGGTGGTGGATGCGCTTGCGCTGCTCCCTGCGAATCCCGACACTCGTGGCGAGCCCACAGGGCGGCGAACTCGGGACTGAGGCCCACCATCTCGGTGATCAGCGCGCAGTTTGCGGTCACCGGGGTAGCGGCCCGCGGCGGCGCGCAGGTCGGCGACCGCGGAGCGGGCGAAGGCGCCGGGATCCTCGCATTCGAGGATCCCGGCGATGTCGGGCGACATGAAGACCCAGCGGATCACGTTGCGCGTCGAGCGAGCTCGGCTCGTTGTCCATGGCGAGCGACCCCCGACAGCCCGATCCACGCCAACACCTTTCCGCCCTGCAACTCCTCGAAGAGCGCCCTCAACCTGATCACCCTGACCTGCGCCAAGGAGCTGAAGGAGACGCCGACCAAGGTGAATCTCGCCAACCCGGGTTACTGCGCCACCGACCTCGACGAGCACACCGGTTACCGCACCCCGGCGCAGGGGGCGGTGATCGCCGTACGGCTCGCGACCCTCGGCGCCGACGGCCCTACCGGTTCCTACCAGCAGGACGACGGCTTCCTTCCCCGGTGAGGTGTCAACCATGACGAGGGGGACAGTTAGGGGTGATGGGACGAGATCTGGATAAGGAGCGCTTCACCGAAGCGGAGTACGTCCGTTTCGGCGAACGCCTCCAGGAGCAGGTGGGCGTGCTCCGTGAGCTGCTGGCCACCCCCGGCTTCGGTCAGGGCCCCGCCACGATCGGGGCGGAGCTCGAGCTGTTCCTCATCGACGAGCGGGGCAGGCCGCTGCCGCGCAACAGCCAGGTGCGGGAGGCGCTCGGCGACGAGCGCGTCGTGCTGGAGCTCGGCCGCTTCAACCTCGAGGTGAACCTCACCCCCACGCCGCTCGCGGGCACGCCGTTCGAGACGCTGAGCGCCGAGGTCCAGGAGACGATCAGCAAGGTGGACGGCGCCGTCGAGGGTGGTGGCGCCCTGCCCATCGGCATCCTCCCCACCCTCAGCGCCGACGACTTCACGGTGGGCGCGATGAGCGACCAGAACCGTTACCGCGCCATGAGCAGGGGCTTTCGCCGGCTGCGGCTCGAACCGTTCCTGGTCAAGATCGAGGACCTGGAGCTGTCGGTGGAGGACGTGATCCTCGAGGCCGCCAACACCTCGTGGCAGGTGCACATCCGTACGCCGCCGGAGCGGTTCGCCCGGCTGTTCAACGCCGCCCAGCTCGCCATCGGCCCGGTGCTGGCCGTCTGCGGCAACTCGCCGTTCTTCCTGGGGCGCGAGCTGTGGGAGGAGACCCGCATCGCGCTGATGGAGGAGGCCGCCGACGACCGGGACGTGGCGCGGCTCGGGCGCAGGGACGGGCGGGTCACGTTCGGCTCGGACTGGGTGCATGAGGGCGCGCACGAGCTGTTCGAGCGGTACGTACGCGACTACGAGCCGATCGTGCCCGACCTCACCGAGGATCCGCGCCCGCACGAGGTGCCCGAGCTGCGGCTGCACCAGGGCACGATCTGGCAGTGGAACCGGCCCGTCTACGACCCGGCCGACAGCGGCCACCTGCGGATCGAGATGCGCGCGCTGCCCGCGGGGCCGTCCTGCGCGGACATGGCCGCGAACACGGCCTTCCTCCTGGGCCTGACGTTGTCGCAGGCGGAGCGCGACCTGACCGGCTACCGCTTCGCGCAGGCGTACCAGAACTTCTACCGCGCGGCCATGCACGGGCTGGACGCCAAGCTCTCGTGGCCGGGCAGCGACGCCGAGTTCGAGGCGGGGGAGCTGGTGCTCTCGCTGCTGCCCGAGGCGCGGGAGGGGTTGCTCGCGGCCGGGGTGGCGGCGCACGACGCCGACCGGGCGCTGGGCGTCATCGCGCAGCGGACCCGGCTGCGGCGTACGGGCTCGGTGTGGCAGCGCGAGGCGCTCGCGCGATTCGGCGGCGACCGGGAGCAGCTCGTGCGCAGCTACCGTGAGCTGGCACTTTCGGGATTGCCCGTGCATTTGTGGGATTGAGCGCAACCTCTGCCCTTCCTGCTCCGTCAAATCCAGTCAAGGGACGGGAAAGTGAGGGAGATATGGCGGCAAAGGGGATGGTTCCCACCGATAAGGCCCCCTATGCCTTGTCGCGCGCGACCGGCGACCTGCCCGAGGGGGCGGCCAAGCTGGCGGGAGAGATCGGCGCCACCGCTGTGGAGGCGGTGCTGGCCCAGGCCAACAGGACCGCCGTGCGCAAGGGCGCGGCGGGCGCGTTGGGGTCGATGCAGCCGGAACCGGCCGAGTGGTACGCCTTCGACGACGGCGACCAGCGCACCCCCGACTGGTACCCGCAGGGCCTGACCGGCGGGGCGGACTCCGGCACCATCGGCGTGCCGGTGTTCATCGTGAGCTGGTACTTCCGGCCGGAGGCCGGCGAGCGGGGCATCAGGGTGAGCTTCCTGAGCCCGCAGACGCTGAAGTACCGGCACGCGCTGCTGGTCACGGCCGAGCCCGACGGCTCCTACGCGCCGATCGACATCCACGCGGGCGGCATCGCCTGCCACGGCGACCTGCTCTACGTGGCCGACACCGTCAGGGGCCTGCGGGTCTTCGACCTGCGCAACCTCCTCGACCTGCGCACCGCCCAGAACGACCTGGGCGACCCCGGGCGGGTGGGACGGCACGACGGCAAGTTCCACGCCTTCGGCTACCGCTACGTGATCCCGCAGACCGACCTGTGGCAGGTCGCCGCGGCGGGGCCGCGGTTCTCGTTCGTGTCGGTCGACCGCAGCGGGGCCACCCCGCTGCTGATCACGGGCGAGTTCCGGGGGGACGACCCCGGCGGCTGGGTCGCGCGCTGGACCCTGGATCTGGCCGGCGGCGAGCCCCAGGACGCGTTCGTGCTGGGTCACCCCAAGATCCAGGGGGCGCTGTCGTCCGGCGGCACGTGGTACCTGAGCCAGTCGGCCGGCTCGACCGCGAACGGCAAGCTGCTCGTCCACGTCGGCGAGACGACGCGGACCAGAACCTTCCCGATCGGGCCCGAGGACCTGACCGTGCAGGACGGCAGGCTGTGGAGCGTCACCGAGTACACGAACAAGCGGGTGATCTTCGGGGTCGGCCTCTGACATGCCGGTCGGGCTCCCCTGTCAGAGCTCGTCCGCCGGGCGACTCCGGGCCGTCCCGGGCCCGGAGTCCCTGGTCAGGGTGTAGCCGCGGGTGACCGCGGTGAGATCGCCGTCCTCCCTGGTGGCCGCGACCAGGTGAGGAGGCCTGGGGACGAAGCCCGGCACCGCGGTCAACCCGTCGGTCTCACCGATGACGGTGAGGCGGATCCGGTCCGCCTCCGGTGTGCGCACGGTGATCTGGACTCCCTGGGCAGGGATGCCGCGGAAGCGGATCTCCGAGGGCCAGGTTCCGGCTCGCGTACCGGTGACGGGCACGCTCGCCGACCCGTACCGGCCGGCTGACGCGGTGGCGTGGGTGATCGGCCGATCGAGCCGCAGCGTCACCGAGCGCGCGCCCTTCCCCGCTCTCACGTGCAGTTTGAGCGTGTCCTCGCTGTGGGCCAGGACGGCGGCTCGCGGGCCTGTGGCGGCGATCGCCGGCGCGCGCCCGGTCCACAGCGTGCCTCGTGCGTATCCGGGGGGCAGCTTGGAGGTGTCGTGGCCGGACACGTACCGCCTGGTCCACCGCGCCGGGTCCGCGTCGGCGCTGACCCAGTGGGCGGTGCGGGTGCCGGCGTCCATGACGTACGCCAGATGCGTGCGCTGGGGCTGGTCGGCGTCGAAATCGTCCACCACGAGCCCGGAGGCGACCAGCCCCGCCGTGAGGAGCAGCGCCGTCATGGGCACGAGGAGCAGGGCGGCCCGTTCGCGCCGGGTGGCGGGATCGGGCAGGAACAGTTCCGCGATCGGCACCAGGACCAGCCCGAACACCGTCAGCACCAGCGCGCTCGCCCCGCCGAGTGCCAGCCCCATCCCGTCGAAGACGTCCCCGGCCAGGGACGGCAGCAACATCGCGGCCGTGATCGGGCCCAGCATCGCCGCGACGGTCCGCGCCCAGGCGGGCGTGCGGAGCAGTACCGCGGCCAGCCAGCCGAGCGCGCCCGCCAGCGCCGGCAGGGCGAACAGGAAGGACGCCCCGGGAGCGACCCACGCGCACAGCACACCCAGCCCGGCGAGCCAGAACAGCGCCCCGACCGCCGGCGCCGCCGGACCGAACCTGCGCCGCAGCACCAGGTACCAGCCGAGGACCGCCAGGGCGCACAGGACCGCGATCGCCGCCTGGTACGGCCCCGGACGGTGCAGCAGCCCGCCCATCAGGTCGTAGGCGGGCCGCCAGGCCACCAGCAGTTCCCACAGTCCCTGCGCCAAGGCGGCCGACAGCACCAGCGGCACCACGGCCGAGACCGTGGCCGCGATCAGCCGGGGCAGGCTCAGCAGCCGCCTGACGCGGGCCAGCAGCGCCAGGCCCGCCACCGCGGTGAAGGCCAGCGCCGCCAGCGGCCAGACGAGCTCACCTGGATAGGTGATCATGGTGCCGAGCGCGCGGAAATAGGTGACGTCATGGTCGGAGTCCAGCGTCCGCAGGTCCGCGTCGCCGAGGGCGCGCGCCAGCGCCAGCATGTTGGTGCCGTGATGTTGCAGGCTGCCCCGGTTGAGGTTGGCGATGGAGTCGCCCGCGGTGTGATAGAGCGAGGAACGCTGGATGTAGGCGAAGTTCATACCGGCGAAACCGGCCTTGGTCAGCGGGGTGAAGTCGGTGTTGTTGGGCAGCAGCCGATACAGCTCCACCATGGCGGAGTGACCGCGCGGCGCGGGGACCGCACGGACGAAGGTCTCGACCAGGCGGGCGTTGTTCGCCGAGGTCTCGAACATCAGCGAGGGGCCGCTGACACCGCGGGCCTCCCAGTTCAGCAGCACGCCGCCGGCCTTGCCCAGGGGGTGGCCGCGGACAAAGGCGTCGGCGCCGAGCACGCCGTCCTCCTCGCCGTCCGACATGAGCAGCACGATGTCGTTGCGCAGCCGGGGACCGTCGCGCAGCGCCCGGACGGTCTCGATCATCGCGGCCACCGCGGCGCCGTCGTCGGAGGCGCCCGGTCCCATGGCCGCCGAGTCGTAGTGCGCGGCGATGAGCACGGTTCCGGTCGAGCCCGTTCCCGCGAGCCGGCCCACGATGTTGTCGGCCTGGCCGAACGTCGCCAGCCCCGCGGCGGTCCGGGCACCGACCGAACGCTGGATCTCGACCCGCAGCCCTGCCGCGCGCAGTTGCCCGGCCAGGTAGTCCCGGGCGCGGCCGCTCGCCGGGCTGCCGATGGGGCGCGGTTCAGCGGCGAACTTCTTGAGGTGAACCAGCGCTCGCTCGGCGCTGAACCGCTCGCCCGGGGCGGTGGCCGGCAGGGGCTGCATGGTGCTGTCGGCCATGGCGGACACCATGACCACCACCATCAGGGCGAGCAGGGCCGCCGTCCCGGCCGGCAGCCGCCGCGGGACGTCGAACAACTTACTGATCATGGCCAGGAAGGCTAAGCCGGGTCACTCGCCCTGCGGAATGAGGCGCCTGCCCGCGCGCACCTGGGGTTTTCCACAGCTATGAGACGGCGATGTGCCTCATTCCAGGCCTGCCGCACCACTCGTACCCTCTGATGCATGACACGTCGGCCGGCTGAGAGCGCGCCGCGCAAGGAGCGGTCGGCGCGGTGTCCGTCGAACCATCGTGCACGGCGGTGGCCGGACGTCGCCGCCCCAGCGAGAGGCATGAGGAGAACCTAGGTGGAAGACCCTGTGAACAGCCCGGCGGCAGACCAGGCCGGCACGCCGGGCGGGCCGTCGCTCGTAGGCGCCCTCCGTCTCCCGGACGGCTCCTGGATCCGCGGCCGTGGCCTGCGCCATCCGCTGCCGGAGGGGCCGGTGCCCGATTTCGGCCTCTACCTCGGCTCCGACCGGCTCCGCCGGCGCCACGAGGACGGGCTGCGGTGGCCGCACGCGTGGGTCCTGTGGCCCGACTTCCTGCTGCCGCGCGACCGCGATCTGGCCGTACAGCAGATCCGCGCGCTGCACGAACGAGCGCGCACGGGCGCCGCGGTGGAGGTCGCCTGCGGAGGCGGCATCGGACGCACCGGTACGGTCATCGCCTGCCTCGCCGTCCTGGCCGGGCTGGACCACTCCGACGCCGTCGCCTGGACGCGCGAGCACCACCACCACCGGGCCGTCGAAACCCCGTGGCAGCGCCGCTGGGTACTGCGCTTCCCGCCGGCCCGCGACAGCCGTTGACCTCCTTCGGCACACCGCGGATCAGGTCGCCCGCCGACGGCGAGAGGAGGGTGGAGCGATCCGGCCGCGTCGGCGCCCCTCGAGCGGGTCAGCCGCTGAGATGCCGGTTGAGCACCTCTCGGTAGCTGCGGTCGAAGGCGTCGTAACGGACCCGCAGCTCCGCGCCCGGCCAGCCGGGCGGCAGCAGCTCGTCCGGCAGCAGCGGATCGGCCATCAGGTGGCGCAGCACCGCGGCCGACACGACGAACCCCTCGGCCAGGCCGTCCGCGTGGTCCAGCGCGCGCTCCAGCCGGCGGGCCTCGGCCGCCCAGCCGTCCAGGTCCCACAGCAGGGGAGTGGGGTCGTCGTGCGGGCGGCCGTCGATCAGCGTGCACTGCGCGGTGACGATCTCCGGCCACGCGCCGCGCACCAGGTTGGCCGGCCGTAGCCAGGCGCCCTCGCGCAATTCGGCCAGTCGCAGCGCGGTCATCGTGTGCCGCAGGGCGGCCCGGTCGGCGGGCGCGCGCCGCTCGGCGGTGACGACGGCCACCTCCCACGTGCCGTCCCACGGCCTGGTGTGCGGATCGCGGCTCTCGTCCTGCCTGGTCTGGCGCTCGACCAACCGCTCCGACAACGTGTAGAAGCCGTCCTCCTGAACCAGGTCACCGGCCGCGACCATGCGCGACAGGGCCACCCGCACGGTACCCTCGGCGATGCCGAACAGCCCGCCGATGCGCACCAGGTGACGGGCCGGCAGGCGCGGCGGGTGGCTGCCCAGCAGCGCGCTGAGCACGGCCGACCTGGCACTCAGGGTGTTACGCTCTTCCATCGCGTGTCGAGTATATGTAACACTCCGGATATGAGGCGCTATCTCAGCGAGCCGTTCGACGGCAGCGACCGCTACGCCACCGAGCGCTACCAGGGCGCCGCCGGGCGCAACTGGTGGGCCTGCGACCCCACGCTCCGCCTGCTCATGCGGCGGCACCTGGGCGACGGCTACACCTGGGCGGAGCCGCACCTCGACCGGCTCGGGGCGCTGATGGGCGGGCTCGTCGCCGAATGCGCCGAGGAGACCGACCGCAACCCGCCGCGGCTGGAGAAGTACGACAAGTGGGGCAGGGACGTCAGCGAGGTCGTCATGCCGCCGTCGTTCCTGACCGCCAGGCAGGCGCTCATGGAGAACAACTTCACCGCGCCGTCGTTCGCCGAGGAGGCGCGGGCGCATGGAGCCGATCCGTCCGCGCTCGCCGCCGCGTGGACGTACCTACTCGACCAGGCCGACATCGGGATGGGCTGCGCGCTTGGCACGGGCGGCGACATGGTGGTCTCCCTGGCCGAGAAGCACGCGCCCGAGGACGTACGCGAAAAGGTGCGGGAGATCTTCGCCAACGGCTTCTACTCCGGCGAGGCCGCTCAGATGTTCACCGAACGGACGGGCGGCTCCGACCTGGCCGCCCTGGAAACCGCCGCCCTCCCCGCCGGCGACGCGTGGAGCCTGTCCGGGCTCAAGTGGTTCGCCTCCAACGCCAACGGCTCCGCGTTCGTCGTGCTCGCCCGGCTCCCCGACGGTGACGTGGCGCCCTTCCTGGTGTTGTGGGAGCGGCGCGACGGCACGCGCAACGGCGTGCGGATCCGGCGGCTCAAGGACAAGCTCGGCACCAGATCGGTAGCCTCGGCCGAGGTCGAGTTCACCGCGGCGGAGGCGTTCCTGCTGGCCGGATCGGATCCGGGCGCGGGCTCCGGGCTCGGCACCATGATGAAGCTCACCAACGCCTCCAGGCTCGGCGTGGCCATGATGGGCCTCGGCGTGGCCAGGCGGGCGCTGGTCGAGTCGATCTGCTACGCCAGGGCGCGCGAGGCGTTCGGGCGCCCTCTCATCGAGCAGCCGCTGATGCGCCGCAAGCTGGCTGAGCTGATCGTCGAGGTCGAGGCGGCACAGGCGATGGTGTTCGACGCGCACGTCAGCCCCCGGCTGCGCCTCGCGCCCGCCCTCACCAAGCTGCGCGCCGCCCGGCTCGGCGTCACCGCCGCCGGCGACGCGATCGAGGTGCACGGCGGCAACGGCTACATCGAGCAGTGGCCGGTCGCCAGGCTGCTGCGCGACGCGCAGGTCAACCCGATCTGGGAGGGCGGGGACAACATCCTCTGCCTCGACGTGCGGCGGGCCATGCTCAAGGAGCAGGCGCACCTGCCCTTCCTCGACCGGCTGCGCTCCCTGGCCACCTCCGGCCTGGTCGGGGCCCGCATCGACGACCTGGCCAAGGCCATCGAGACGTGGCACACACTGGACCGCGAGGTGGCGGAGGAGCGGCTCTACCCGCTCGCGCAGTTCATGGCCGACGTCTACGCCGCCGCGCTGCTGGAGGACCAGGCCCGCTGGGGGCTCGACGACGGCCGCAAGGCGCTCGTGGCACGCTCGTACGCCGAGGCGCACCTCGTGGATCACGGCCCTCTGCGCGGACTCGACCGCCCCGCCGCGAACCCGGGCCACTTCGGCGAGCTCGTCGCGGGAACCGTCACGTGGTGAATCTCGACTGTCAGGTGCCGATGAGCGTCGAAGCCACGGTGATGCGTGTCGTGTCCGCCATGGAGTTAGCCTTCGTCACGCGCGTAGCAGGGTGATGTGGCGGCCGGCTGGTGTGGTCGCCTGTTCGAGACTGCCTCGTTCGTTCCATGGCGGGGCTTCGGGTCGGCGGTCGAAGATGACCAGCACGCCGGTGGTGAGGGTGAGGCGGTCGAGATAGCGGTCGAGTTGGGCGAGGCCGTCGGGCAGCGGGTCGTCCTTGCCGGCGCGCCAGACTTTCAGCTCCATCGCCTCGCGCTGCATGAGCCGTTCGCCGTCGGGGCTGGTGTAGGGCCAGCGGATCAGTACGTCGAGGCGTTTGGTGCCGGCGGCGTATTCGCGGTCGAGGTGGCCTCCGCCGTTGACCAGGCGGTGCAGGAAGGCCATGAGGATGATCTGGCAGGCGGCTTCGTGGTAGCCCTCCTGCTGGATGAGGACCTCGCCGTGCTCGCGCCAGAACAGGACGAACTCCTCCAGCAGGCGCGGCAGGTCGAACCGGCCGTCCGGCAGGACGAAGCTGCGCGGATCGGCCATCACGTACTGTTCCGACGGGGCTCCCAGCACCCGAAGGACGACCTCCCGGTAGATCGGGTTCGCCACCTCCAGCGGAGGATTCTGCTTGATCAGGCCCAGGTCGCGGACGTAGGACAGATCGTCGGAGAAGGTGAAGTCGATGTCGGGCAGGACCCCGGCCACCATGGGCTCCATCACCCGCTTGACCCGTGGCTCGTGCAGCCGGGCCACCAGGGCGTCCAGGTGGGTGGCCCGCTTGCGGATCAGCCGCTCCTTGGCCTCTTCCACCTCCTCGGCGGTGACGGCGCCGGTCGTCCCTCTCTGGAGGATGATGTCGAAGGCGAGGGCGTTGACCAGCCATGGTTGTCCCTGGGTGAGCTCGAAGACCCGGTCGATCGCGTCCTTGGTGAACTCCTGGCCGGTGGCCTGGGTGTGCTGGCCGTAGAGCTCGGCGATCTCGTCGGTGGTGAAGTCGCTCAGGCGCAGAGACTCGGCGACGATGTTGAACGGGCTGGCCGGATTGCTCCTTTCGGGGTCGACACCTGAGGCGACCTTGTAGTCGCGCAGGTCACGCAGGCCGCACAACACCACGGAGGCGGGGAACGGACGGCCCTTCGGCCGCGCGTTGTGGCCGTCGCGGAGCTGGCTGAGGATGCTGACCAGGCTGTTGCCCTGCAGGGCGTCGATCTCGTCGAGGCACAACACCACCCGGCGCGGGCAGCGGCGGCACCACTCGCTCAGCGCCGAACCGAAGCGGCTGCCCGGCGTGACCTGCGGCCAAGGCTCCGGCGGCAGCAGCTCCTCCGGCCATCCCGTCCGCTCGGCGGCCTCGCGGAGGGAATCCAGCAGCAGCGACTCCGCGGCGGCGTAGTCGTCGCCGGCCGCCTTGGCGCGTTCGCAGGAGAACAGCAGGGCCGCGGTGTCGCCCTCGGCGGTCAGCTCGGACGCCAGGGCGCCCAGTGTGGTGGTCTTGCCGGTCTGCCGGGGCGCGTGCAGCACGAAGTAGCGGTCCATGTCGATGAGAACCCGCGCCTGAGGGAGCCGCTGAGCGGGGGACAGCATGTAGTGGTGCTGTGGGCCGCAGGGACCGGTGGTGTTGAAGTATCTCGCTCCGGGTGGGCGCATGCTCACATTCTGTCATCATGCGCCGTTCTGGTGTGAGGTTCCGCGTCGAGACCGTCGGCGCCTGCCCGGATCACGCCCGTTCGAGCTCAAGGAGCTGGTGTCCCTTTCGCTGGCGGTGTGAGCCTGGCCTGGCCGCACTCGTTCATCGCCGCCCGCGCCTGGGAGATCGACATCGGGGGAACGGGTAGCCCGTGGGCCGCGGTCGAGCGCAGACCGTCGAGGGTGAGGGCGAGGTGCCGCCGCCAGGCCCCGGGCGCGGTCCCGAACGTGGCCCGCACGGTCGCCGCCACGCCCCAGATCACGAAGGCCATGTCGGCGAGCGTCACGTCACCGCGCAGAGCCCCGGATCCCTGGGCTCGTTCGATGATGCGCACCATCGGCTCGATTCCCTTGCCGTCTCGTGCGGCGAGGTCGTTGTAGCCGAGGTCGGCCGCCTGCAACTCGCAGACGCCGGTGAGGAACGCGACGAAGCCCTCCCATGGGTCGTCCGCGGTCAGGGCCTGTTCGGCGATCGCGGCGACCGTGGCCGCCCGGTCCTCGAAGACCGCCTCCACGAGGTCCTCCCGGGTGGCGAAGCGGTTGTAGAGCGTTCCGATGCTCACCCCTGCCGTCCGGGCGATCTCTTCGAGCGGCACGTCTAGCCCTCGGTCGGCGAACAGCCGCCGGGCCGCCTCCAGGAGTCGCTCGCGGTTGTGTACGGCGTCCTTGCGCATGCCCGCCAGCCTAGCTAAGTTGAGGCTCTATTCAACTTGAGGAGAGTCTCAACTTATGTCCCGAACGATCCTGATCACGGGTGGAACCCATGGCATCGGCCGGGCCCTCGCCCGCCACTACGACGAGCGCGGCGACCGGGTGATCGCGGTGGGCAGCCGCGACGCCGACCTCAGCTCGCTCGAGCAGACCCGTGACCTGGCCGAACGGGTCAGCGCGGAACACCCGGTGATCGACGCTCTGGTGCTCGGCGCCTTCAGGTACCACCCGAGGAGGATCGAGACCGAGGAGGGTTTCGAGGCGACCTTCGCCCTTTACGTGCTCAGCCGCCGGCTCCTGGCCGTGGCCCTGCGCACCTCGCTGGAACGGGCCGGCAGGCCGGTGATCGTCAACCTGTGCGGGACCGGCCCCGGGCGGATCCACTGGGACGATCTCCAGCTGACCACCAGGTACCGCCCTCTCGCCGCCATCACCCAGGGCGCCCGAGCCAGCGCGCTCCTGGGTGCCGCCTACGCTTCGGAACGGACACGGTACGTGCTCTACAACCCGGTCTTCGTGGCGACCGGCCTCCACCGGCCCTTCAAGCAGCCGGTACGAGGCATCGTCCGCGCGGCGTCCACGCTGTTCGCCCAGCCCGCGGCCGAAGCCGTGCCGCCGATCGCCGCGCTCATCGACGATCCCCCCGCCGGACGGCTCACCGCGTACAAGAAGGGAAAGCCCGTCAGGCTCGATGCCGATCCGGGTGAAGCCCGGCGATTCGAGGAGCTCGTCCGATCGATGACGGACCACGCGCGGCGCGGCGGGTAGCGGCGGGGCGCGGTCTCCGACGCCCGACGGGTGGGCGCGGTCGACCGCAGGACGGCCCCGCGCGTTCGGTGACGTCGATCCGTCTGTCGCAGCGGTTCGGCGCTCCAGGTCAGCGGGACCGGCGGCCCCGGTTGCCGCCCTTGCCGTCCTTGCCGTCCTTGCCGTCCTTGCCGCTCCTTCCGCGAGCGGACGGCGCCGACCTGCGGCCGGATCCGCCCTGGGGCTTGCGAGCCTGTCGCTGCGACGACTGCTGCGCTGACTTCTGGGCTGACTTCTGGGCTGACTTCTGGGCGGGCTTCTCCGATGGTGTCGCGGGGGCGCGGCCGCGCGAGCTGTTCGGCGTGCGGCCGCGTACGATGCCGATGAAGTCCTCCACCAGCTCGGTCGTCCGGTCGGTGGGCCAGGCCAGCGCCACCTGCGACTGCGGCGCGTCCGTCACCGGCCGGTAGGTGAGGTCCTTACGGTGGTGCAGTCGCGCCAGCGACTGGGGGACCAGGACGAGCCCCGTCCCGGCGGCGACGAGCCGGATCGTGTCCGCCGTCGTGGGCGGGCGTTCGAACGCGGGCAGTCCCGGGCGGGCCGTCCAGTCGAGGACGTCGTCCAGCGGGTGGAACACCTCATCGTCCGCCAGATCGGCGACGGTCACCTCGTCGGCCGCGGTCACCGCGTGGTCTTTCGGCACCACAACCACCGTGGTTTCCACGTAGAGGGGAATCACGCTGAGCCCGTCCCGCTCGACCGGCAGCCGGACGAACCCGGCGTCGGCGCCTCCGCCGCGCAGCAGCTCCACCACGTCGGCGGCGGGAACCGAGACCAGGCTGAGCGGCACGCCGGGCATCCGCTCGGCCCAGATGCCGGCCCATTTCGCGGGCGTCACCCCGGGCGCGTACGCCAGCCGGAAGACGTCGCCGCTCTCCTCGTGAGTCACTCCGCCAGGGTAGCGACGTCAGGAGGACCAACGTTCACTGACTACCCTGGACACCATGACCTCGCCCAGACCCAAGACGACCCAGACGATGAAGCCCGCGACCGCGGCCAAGAAGCTGGGCATCCTCCTCTCGGCCACACCCGCCGACTTCCAGGAAGGCGTCGTCTCCAGGAGCGAGCTGAACGCGATGCAGGCGGCCCCGCCCGCCTGGCTGGCCGATCTGCGCCGTAACGGCCCGCACCCCAAGCAGGTCGTCGCCGCGAAGCTCGGGGTCTCCATCTCCGGCCTGGCCAGAGCCGGGATCACCGAGCCGCTCACCACCGCCGAGATCGACGCGATCAAGGCGGAGAACCCCGCGTGGCTGGAGCACGAGCGCTCCGTCCAGGCCGAGGTCCGCAAAGAAGCGCAACGCCTCAAACAGAGCTAGTCATCCACTCGGATCCTGGACAACCGGTCATGCGCGTAGAACGGTGACGTGGCGGCCGGGTGGTGTGATGGCCTGCTCGAACGTGCCTCGTTCCTTCCAGGGCGGGGCTTCGGGGCGGCGGTCGAAGATGACCAGCACGCCGGTGGTGAGGGTGAGGCGGTCGAGATAGCGGTCGAGTTGGGCGAGGCCGTCGGGCTTCGGGTCGTCCTTGCCAGCGCGCCAGACTTTCAGCTCCATCGCCTCCCGCTGCGTCTGCCGTTCGCCTTCGGGGCTGGTGTAGGGCCAGCGGATCAGTACGTCGAGGCGTTTGGTGCCGGCGGCGTATTCGCGGTCGAGGTGGCCTCCGCCGTTGACCAGGCGGTGCAGGAAGGCCATGAGGATGATCTGGCAGGCGGCCTCGTGATAGCCCTCCTGCTGGATGAGGACCTCGCCGTGCTCGCGCCAGAACAGGACGAACTCCTGCAACAGGCGCGGCAGGTCGAACCGGCCATCAGGCAGGACGAAGCTGCGCGGGTCGGCCTTGACGAATCGCTCCGTGCGGTCACCCAGGACCCGTAGCAGGACCTCCCGGTAGATCGGATTGGCGATCTCCAGGTCCCTGGTCCCCCGGATGAGGCCGAGATCGTGAACGTAGGAGACGTCATCGTCGAAAGACGTGTCCGTGCCCGGCCACGTTCCCGCCACGATCGGTTCGATCACCCGTTCCACCCGTGGTTCGTACAGGCGCGCCACGAGAGCGTCCAGGTGGGTGGCTCGCGCTCTGATCAGCCGCTCCTTGGCTTCTTCCACCTGCCCGGCGGTGATGGCGCCGGTCACCCCCATCTTGAAGGTGATCTCGTGGGCGAGGGCGTTGACCAGCCATGGTTGTCCCTGGGCGAGCTCGAAGACCCGGTCGATCGCGTCCTTGGTGAACTCCTGGCCGGTGGCCTGGGTGTGCTGGCCGTAGAGCTCGGCGATCTGGTCAGCGGTGAAGTCGCTCAGGCGCAGAGACTCGGCGACGATGTTGAACGGGCTGGCCGGGTTGGACCGGCCGGCGTCGCCACCTGAGGCGACCTTGTAGTCGCGCAGGTCACGCAGGCCGCACAACACCACGGAGGCGGGGAACGGATGCCCCTTGTGCCGCGCGTTGTGGCCGTCGCGGAGCTGGCTGAGGATGCTGACCAGGCTGTTGCCCTGCAGGGCGTCGATCTCGTCGAGGAACAACACCACCCGGCGCGGGCAGCGGCGGCACCACTCGCTCAGGGCCGAGCCGAACCGGGCGCCCGGCGTGACCTGCGGCCGGGGATCCGGCGGCAGCAGGTTCTCCGGCCATCCCGTCCGCTCGGCGGCCTCGCGGAGGGAATCCAGCAGCAGCGACTCCGCCCAGGCGACGTCGTCACCGGCCGTCTTGGCACGCTCGCAGGAGAACAGCAGGGCCGCGGTGTCGCCCTCGGCGGTCAGCTCGGACGCCAGGGTATCCAGCGCGGTGGTCTTGCCGGTCTGCCGGGGCGCATGCAGCACGAAGTACCGGTCCATCTCGATGAGCACCCGCGCGTACCGGGACGGAGCGCGCATCTTCAGCGGCACCCGCTTCTCCGAGCCCGAGGTGGTGAAGGAGAAGGAGCCCTGGCTCGGGCGCTTGACCGCGGCCGGGTTCTCACTGGCCGAGGCGGACGATGCCCTCGACCTGATCACCGCGTTCGTGGTCGGCTTCGTGATCGAGGAGCAGGAGCGCAACCGGCCGGCCGGCGACGATCCGGACCGCTACTCACTCGCCGAGCGCGACGCGTGGCTGGGTGAAGGCGCCGATCTGGTCAAGGCCGCCGGACATCTGCGCGACGACGGGGATCAGAGGTTCGAGCGGCAGCTCGGTGTCGTTCTCGACGGGCTGGCGGCCCGGTTGTGTTGACGGCCCGTCGTCGTGGCCGCCGGGTGTACCAAGCGTCGGTGCTCCGGGCGCGGGAAGCACCGATGTGGACGTGGACGTTCGGCCGCTACTTTGGCAGCCAGTCGGCTATTTCGAGGGAATGCGGGACCTTGAGTTCGAGGGTGTCACCGACCACGCTGTCGAGCGCGTCAACCATTCCCTTGGCGTCCTTGCCGGAGGCCGTCTGCGCCAGTTGCAGGGCGAGGGCCTGCTTGACGGCCGTTCCCGAGCCGCGGTAGATGCCGTGGCGGGTATTTCTGTCGGCGAACACCTTGCTCGCGTCGGCGGTGCTGTTCGCGGTGTTCAATCCGCCAAGCAGGTCGCCTGAGACCCAGCATTCGTCGATTTCATCGATATTCCATTCGCCGTACCACGCGCAGTCGCCGAGCCATTTGCGATGGGGGACCTCGCCGCCGACCGAAATGATGTAGAAGGTGAAGCCGATGTTGCCGACCTTCTTCCAGTCCGCGAGATTAGTGTGCTGCAGGGTTATTCCCTTGCTGACGAGGCTGAAAGCGGAGAGTGTGGTGGTGAAGTCGGGCTTGTCGCCGGGCCTGTTCTTCGGGGGCCGGGGCGTAGTGACGAATGGTCCATGGCAACGCGAGGATGGGGCCCAGACCCCTTTTGTGAACGGCCGGTACGCCGTCGAACTCTTTGGCGGCGTCCGGGATCCGGTTGAGGATGCCGAGTCCGGGGAACTGCGTTTCCGTGAGTGCTGCCATGATCTCCCAGGCATCGGTCTTCCCGGCTCTGGCGAGCGCTTCGACGAGTTCGGTCTCGCTGGCGGCGTCCTGGATAAGCTTTTCGAAGGGCATGGACATCGCACTTCACCGTCCCATCCTTGAGAAGGAATTCGACCGTCAAATTAACATTCGAGCCTTCACTGGGCAAGTGCTCAATTGATTTGGCTATAAGAGATGCCATCTCCATATAGCCTGATTAATCACCTTCTGTACATATAAATCATGTAAGGGGGTGGGTGATGGGTCGGCAGGCGGACGATCTGGCGCGGGAGATCGTCCGGTTTTCGCGAGCGTGTCCGCGTGGCGGGTGGCAGCTTTGGTCCGAGGCCGCGGTGTGGGCGTACGCTCGGCGCGTTCGGCGAAGGAGGCTCGTATGACGGTGCGCGTGGAGCGTGAGGGATCGGTCACCACCGTGGTGCTCAGCAGGCCGCAGGCGCGTAACGCGGTCGACTGTGAGACGGCCGGCGCGCTGGCCGGCGCGTTCCGTGATTTCGAGGAGTCCGACGCGGCGGTGGCGGTGTTGTGGGGGGAGGGCGGCACGTTCTGCGCCGGGGCGGATCTCAAGGCGTTGGACAACCGGGTGGGCGAGGAGGGCGACGGGCCGATGGGGCCGACGCGGATGCGGCTGACGAAGCCGGTCATCGCCGCCGTCGCGGGGCACGCGGTGGCGGGAGGGCTGGAGCTGGCTCTCTGGTGCGACCTGCGGGTGGTGGAGGAGGGGGCGGTGTTCGGGGTGTTCTGCCGCCGGTGGGGCGTGCCGCTGGTCGACGGCGGCACGGTGCGGTTGCCGCGGCTCGTCGGGGCGTCCCGGGCGATGGACATGATTCTCACCGGGCGGCCGGTCGGGGCGCGGGAGGCGTACGCGTGGGGGCTGGCCAACCGGCTCGTGCCGGAGGGCACCGCTCGGCGGCACGCGGAGGAGCTGGCCCGTGAGATCGCCCGGTTCCCGCAGGCGTGCCTGCGCGGCGACCGGTTGTCGGCTCTGGAGCAGGAAGGGCTGGGGGAGGAGGAGGCGATGCGGAACGAGATGCGGCACGGGCTGGTCTCGCTGCCGGACGCTGCTGCGGGCGCGGCCCGCTTCGCCGCCGGCGCGGGACGGCACGGCGCCTTCGGCGAACCCTGAGCCGCCCGCACCCGGCAAGCGATCACCGACTTCGGCTGCCCGCCAGGTGGGTCAGGAGCATGTCCAGCGGCCGGGGAACGCGATCGAGGTCGAGGGCCTCGACGAGGAGGCCGGAATAGCGGATCTTGCGGCCGCTGCCCGACCCCATGAAGCGGCGCAACTGGTCATGGGTGCTGCCGCCGCGCCACGCGGGCTGCTTCTGCAAGGTGCGGAACGAGCCGAGCTCGCCCTCGGCGTCGACGACCTGCTCGACGGCTGCGGTGCCGAGGGTGCGGATCAGCTCGTCCTCCAGGTCGGCGACGCACACGAAGAACCCGAGCGCCTCCAGGTCGTTCCTGCTGGAGCCGGAGACGAGGCCGGCGCGCTCAAGGCCCCTCCGGTAGTCGCCTTCCTCTCCGGCGTCGCACAAACCGGCCAGCCGGAGGTTGCTCCCGGAAGGGCCGAACCTGCCGGCGTACGTCCGGATGTTCGTGGCGCCGCCCATCGCCACGAGGGAGATGCCTTCGGCCGCCAGATCCAGGCCCCGGCGCTCGGCCAGCGTTTCGACGGCCGACTTGTCGCTGAGGCCCTCGACCAGGACCACCGTCTGCGTGTCGCTCACGAGCCCAGCCTGGCACCGGACGAGGCGAGGTTCGACCCCTTTATTGCGAATCTACAGTGTAAAGGGCTTCACCCGGCCGGGCGCTCGGGCACCACCGCCACGGCCTCCACCTCGACCACGATGTCAGGCGCGGCGAGCGCGGCAGCCACGATCAACGAGTTGGCGGGCCAGTCCCCGTCCGGGAACCAGGCGGCGTACACCTCGTCGAGCGTCGAGCGGAAGCCCGCCAGGTGCTCCGTGCCCGCAACCATGGTGAACAGGCGGAGGAGGTGCCGCGGCCCTGACCCGGCGGAGGCGAGCAGCGCCTCGATGTTGGCGAAGATCTGGCGGGTCTGGGTCGCCGCGTCGCTCCCCACGAGGGTCCCGGTCGCGTCCGTGCCGACCTGGCCGGCGATGAAGAGCAGCTCCGAGTCCGCGGGTGCCGCGGCCAGATGGTGGTATTTCGCCAGCGGCGCCCCGACCTCGGGCGGGCTCCAGCGCCGAACCATGACATCGTCCTTCCGTCCCGTTCGCATACGTTCGCCCACGTTAGCGCGTTGCGCGCTGGCCCCGGACTCGGCAGGCGCTCGCCGGCGAGGGGCGATTTTTGCTTGACTAATCACTCAATTGAATATAGGGATGAGTCCATGGGAAATGGAAGCAGGCGCCCGTACCGCATGGGTTCCCGTACCGCGGCCATGGAGGTCACGCGTACGCGCGTGCTGGAGGCGGCGGCCGCGCTGTGGATGCAGCGGTGGTACGACGACGTCACGCTGCAGGACATCGCCGACGAGGCGGGCGTGTCGGTGCAGACGATCGTCAACCGCTTCGGCGGCAAGGAAGGGCTCGCCGACGTCCTCGCCGATCAGATGGCCTCCCGAACCGAGCTGACCCGTCAGGCGCCGGTCGGTGACGTCGAGGCGATCGTGGCCGTGCTCTTCGCCGACTACGAACGCCACGGCGACGCCAGCGTGCTGTGGACCGCTCAAGTCGACCGTGTCCCGGCCGTCGCCCGGGCGGCCGCCCATGCCCGCCGCCAGCACCGGGCCTGGCTGGAACGGGTCTTCGCCGACCGTTTGCCCTCCTGCGGACCCGACCGTGAGCATGCGGTGAACCTGCACTATGCCGCCACGGACGTCTACCTGTGGAAGCTGTGGCGGCGCGACCTCGGCCTGTCGCGCGACGACGCCGAACGCTCCATGCGTGACCTGCTGACCTCGATCGACCCCCGAAAGAGACACGATGCGTAAGAACTTCCTGTTCGCCACCTGGTCCGGCGGCGGAGCCGTGCCGCCCGTCCTGTCGGTCGCCCGCGCGGTGCAAGATCGCGGTCACCATGTCCGGGTGCTGGCGGACAGCTCGCTGCACGAGGAGATCGCCGCCGGCGGCCTGGAGCCGATCGCCTGGACCACGGCGCCCCAAGGTGACGCCACCGATCCGGCCAAGGACGTCATCAAGGACTTCGAGGCCCGCACCCCGGTGGGCGCGTTCGCGCGGTTGAGAGATCGCATCGTCTGCGGCCCCGCAGCCGACTACGGCCGGGACACGCTGGCCGAGTTGCGTGCCCGACCGACCGATGTGCTGGTCGCCGAGCACATGCTGCTCGGCGCGTTCATCGCCGGCGAAGCGGCCGGCCTGCCTGTGGCCTCGCTGGTGACGACCCTGTACACGTTTCCCACTCCGGGGGCGCCGCCGCCCGGCCTGGGGCTCTCTCCCGCCACGGGCGCGCTGGGACGCCTACGCGATCGGGTGCTGACCCGGTTGGTCCTCCAACCGTGGGCGAAGGGACTTCCGGCGCTCAACGCCGCTCGCGCCGCGCACGGCCTACCGCCGGTGAACTCGGTGATCGACGCGTTCGACCGGGTCGACCGGCTGCTCGTGCTGTCCCCGCGTACGCTGGACTTCCCCGGCAGGCGCTTCCCCGCCCACATCCGGCACGTCGGCCCACGGCTCGACGACCCGGCCTGGGCCGGGGGACTGGAGCTGCCGGACGGTGACGCGCCGCTGGTCCTGGCCAGCCTGAGCTCATCGTTCATGAACCAGCGCACGCAACTCGAGCGGATCGCCGAAGCCCTCGGCACGCTGCCGGTGCGCGGTCTGCTGACCACCGGCCCGGCCATGGACCCGGCGACGGTCCGCGCGCCCGGCAACGTCCTGGTCACCGCGTCGGCACCGCACAACGTCGCGCTGCGCCACGCCTCGGTGACGATCACGCACGCCGGGCACGGTACGGCCGTCAAGTCCCTGGCGGCCGCCGTGCCCATGGTCTGCATCCCGCAAGGACGCGACCAGCCGGAGGTGGCCCGGCACGTCGCACGCGCCGGCGCCGGGGTCACCGTGAGCAAGAACGCCTCCCCTCGTACGATCGCCCGCGCGATCGACCGCGTCCTGCGCGACCCGTCCTACCGCCGCGAAGCGGGGCGACTGGCGGCCGAGATCGCCGCCGAGACGGCCACCGACCGGGCGGTCGCCGAACTCGAAGCCCTCGCCGAACGAGCGACCGGCCGGGACGAGGGCGCCCCTCAGGCACGACACGGTTGAGCCGTCCGGGCCGTCACGGACGTCGCCGAGACGGCTCCGGGGCACCGGCGACCGCATCCCGCCAGGCCCATCGGCATGCGCCGCGCCTCCACGCGGCGCTGGAACGTCGGGGGCGGCACGTATCGTGACCGTATGCCTGACATCGAGGTCGCCGGGCGCGACGTGCGCGTCACCAGCCCCGGCAAGGTGGTCTTCCCGCAGTCCGGCCTCACCAAGCTCGATCTGATCCGCTACTACCAGGCGGTGGGCGAGGGGGCGCTGCGGGGCGTGCACGGGCGGCCGATGGTGCTCAAGCGGTTCGTGCGCGGCATCGAGGAGGAGGCGTTCTTCCAGAAGCGCGCCCCGGCGAAGCGGCCGGGCTGGATCGAGGTGGCGGAGCTGAGATACCGCTCGGGCCTGAGCGCGGAAGAAGTCGTGTGCACCGACCTGGCCCAGCTGGTGTGGGTGGTCAATCTCGGGTGCGTCGACCTCAACCCGCATCCGGTGCGTTCCGACGACCTGTCCAGGCCCGACGAGCTGCGCATCGACCTCGATCCCGTGCCGGGGGTGGAGTGGGCCGACGTGCTGGCGACCGCGCAGGTGGCGCGCGAGGTGCTGGCCGATCACGGGCTGGCGGCATGGCCCAAGACGTCCGGGTCGCGGGGCTTCCACGTGTACGCGCGGATCGAGCGGCGCTGGGCGTTCGCCCAGGTGCGTAAGGCGGCGGAGACGGTCGCCCGCGAGGTGGAGCGGCGGGCCCCCGACCTGGCCACCAGCCGGTGGTGGAAGGAGGAGCGGCACGGGGTGTTCGTCGACTTCAACCAGAACGCCTACGACCGCACCGTGGCCTCCGCCTACTCCGTGCGCGCCGTGCCCGACGCCCGCGTGTCCACGCCGCTGACGTGGGACGAGGTGCCCGGCTGCCGTCCTGAGACGTTCACCGTCGAGACCGTGCCGCGGCGGCTGGCCGAGCGGGGTGATCCGTGGGAGGACATGGATCTGCACGCGGGCTCGCTCGACGGGCTGCTGGAGCTGGCCGAGGAGCTCGGGCCCGCGCCCAAGCCGCCCAAGGGCAGCGGGCGCCGGCGGCAGACGAAGCCGGTCATCGAGATCGCGAGGGCCGAGCACAAGGACGAGGCGCTGGCGGGCCTGGAGCGGTGGAAGTCCCGCCATCCGCGGGTCGCGGCCCGGCTGGAGCCCGCCGATGTGCTGGTCGACGGCATGCGGGGGCGCAGCAGCGTGTGGTATCGCATCCGGGTCAACCTGCAGCACGTGCCGGAGGGCGAGCGGCCCGGGCAGGAGCCGCTCGAGGTCGACTACGATCCGTGGCGCGCGGCCCCGGGGTGACCGAAGCGAGGGTGGGGAGGTTCAGCGGCCGGAGATGAGGTTGGCGAGGCGGGCATAGACCGAGGTGGTGGTGCCGCGCTCGTTCTCGCGGCGGTCGGCGGCGCGGAAGAGGGCGTAGATGAGCTGCACGCCGGCCCACCGCAGCGGCTCCGGCTCCCACTGCCGCACCTGGCGTCCCACCCACGGCAGCCCCGTCAGCTCCGTCTCCCGCCGCAGCACCAGGTCGCGCAGGGTGCGGCCGGCCAGGTTGGTCGTGGTGACGCCGCTGCCGACGTAGCCGCCCGCCCAGCCGAGCCCGCTGGCGTGGTCCAGGTGCACCGTCGAGCACCAGTCGCGCGGCACGCCGAGCACCCCGCACCAGGCGTGCTGGACCCGCGCGTCGGCGGCCGCGGGGAAGAGTTTGATCAGCATGCGCCACAGCAGCGCGACGGTCTGCGGCTGGGTGGCGCCCCGGGCGTCGGTACGCGACCCGAACCTGTAGGGGACGCCCCGGCCGCCGATGGCGATGCGGTCGTCGGCGGTCCGCTGGGCGTAGATGTAGGCGTGGGCCTCGTCCCCGACGAGCTCGTTGCCCGCCCAGCCGAGGTGCTTCCACACCTCGGCGGGCAGCGGCTCGGTGACGATCATGGAGCTGTTCATCGGCAGCCACTGCCGGCGCTGGCCGGCCAGCCCGGCGGTGAAGCCCTCGGTGGCCCGGATGACGTAGTCGGCGGTGACGGCGCCGCGCGTGGTGACGGCCGTGGCCTTCCCCCCGCCGTGCCGGGGCCGCAGCTCGGTCACGGTGGTGTCCTCGTAGAGGTCCACGCCGAGCCGGGCGACCGCGGCGGCCAGGCCGACGGCCAGCTTGGCGGGCTGGATGCGGGCGCAGTGCGGCGAGTACGCGGCCTCCAGCGTGCCCGCGGCCTGCAGCCGCTCGGCCTGCTCGTCCCGGCCGAGCAGGCGCATGTCGGCCTCGCCGTACCCCCATCCGCGCAGCTCGGCCAGCTCGGCGCGGAGCCGGCGCCGCTGGGCGGGGTTGGTCGCGACGTGGAGCAGCCCGCCCTTGTGGATGTCGGCGTCGATGCCCTCCTCGCGGGCCACCGCGATGACCTCGTCGACGGAGCGGAACATGGCGCGCTGCAGGTCGATCATCGCCTGCCGGCCGCGCGCCTTGGCGTGCCGCTTCCTGGATCCGGCGAACTCGGCCGACAACCACCCGCCGTTGCGTCCCGACGCGCCGAATCCGGCGAACTCCTTCTCCAGGATCGCGATGCGCAGGCCGGGGTCGGCCTGCTTCAGGTAGTACGCGGTCCACAGGCCGGTGTATCCACCGCCCACGATCGCGACGTCGTAGTCGCGGGGCCCCGGCAGCGCCGGCCGCCGTGCGGGCAGGCCGATCTGCCGGTACCAGAAGGAGACGCCGCCGTTGGCGAAGTCTTCGGTCAGCGGGATGCCGGTCATCACCGAACACATTGTCTATTACCGGCATATGCGGAGCAAGTGGACGATGTGTAACAGAACGGGGCAATGGGCTAGCTTCGTGTCGGCCGCTCGTAGCCCTCGTCGCCGCCGTATACGTGCAGGTCAGGGTCGTTCTCCGGCTGGTTCGCCGGGCTGGTGGGGGAGGTGGTGTGCTCGGTGGCGAAGTCGTCCGACAGCGCGGGCGGTGCGGGGTGGAGAAACTCGTGCCAGGTGATGACACCCCGGGAGTCGCCGTCCGTGACGAGCTCGCCGTCCCGCTGGGCCGCGTACAGCCTGCCCGGGTAGCGCACGGGCAGGCACGGGCGGTGCACGTTCCTGGCCTGCAGCCAGGTGCGCACCAGTTCCTCGGTGTCCATCACCTGCGGTCCGCCGAACTCGAACTCCCTGCCCTCGGGCCCGCCCGCCAGCAGCGCCACCGCCAGCGCGGCGACCTCGCCCGTGTGCACCGGCTGCCAGGGCAGCGAGCGGTCCACGAGCATCACGGGAAACGACGAGTACGCCCGCAGCCGCTGGTCGAGGGACTGCTGGTACCGCGTGGCGCGCAGGACGGTCCAGCCGATCCCGCTCTCCCCGATCAGGCGCTCGGCCTCCAGCTTGCGACCGAGGAAGCCGATGGCGGCACGGTCCACCCCGACGACCGAGGTGTAGAGCAGGTGCTGCACCCCCGCCTCGCGGGCGGCGAGGAGCAGCCGCCGGGTGCCGGGGACGTCCACGGCTCCTCGGCCCTTGGGCCCGCTGGTGGCGAGGTGCGCGATCGCGTCCACGCCGTGCACGGCGTCCGCGACGCCCTTGCCGGAGACCAGGTCGCCCCAGAACCACTCGACGCGCCCGGAGCTCTCCCGCTCCTTCCGGCTCAGCGCCCGCACCCGGTGCCCCGCCCTGACCAGCGCGGGTAGCATCGCGCCGCCCAGCGTTCCCGTGGCTCCCGTGACCAGAATGCGCATGTCGCTCCACTACCCGCGAACGCCTGGAAATGACAACGAACTACGTAAAGGCGTCTGTGCCCGGCAGTGCGGGGTAGTGCCGGACGCATGGCTCAAATCGCAGCGGAATCCCTGATCGAACGGCTCGCGGAGTGGGGCGTCGACACCGTCTTCGGCCTGCCCGGCGACGGCATCAACGGCATCATGGAAGGGCTGCGGCGCCACCGCGACAGGGTGCGCTTCGTCCTCGTCCACCACGAGGAGGCCGCCGCCTTCATGGCCACCGGCTACGCCAAGGCCACCGGGCGGATCGGCGTCTGCCTGGCCACGTCGGGGCCCGGCGGCATCCACCTGCTCAACGGCCTCTACGACGCCAAGCTCGACCACGTGCCCGTGCTGGCCATCACGGGCATGCAGGAGACCTCCGTGCTGGGCACCGGCTACCAGCAGGAGGTCCACCTGGACAAGCTGTTCGAGGACGTGGCCGAGTACAACATGTTGATCTCCAACCCGGCGCAGCTGCCCTCGCTGGTGGACCTCGCGATCCGGACGTCGTACGCCCGGCGCGGGGTCTCCCACCTCACGCTGCCCAACGACATCCAGGTGGCGGAGGCGGGGGCGGACCCGTACGAGCAGCTCGGGCCGGCCAGGACGCCGCAGACCTCGCCCGTCTACCTGCAGCCGCCCGGCATCCCGCGGCAGGAGGACGTCGAGTGGGCCGCCGAGGTGCTCAACAGGGCCGAGCGGCCCGCCATCCTCGTCGGCCAGGGCGCGCTGCACGCCCGGCACGAGGTGCTGGCCGTGGCCGAGGCCCTGGGCGCTCCCGTGATCAAGACGCTGCCCGGCAAGGCGGTGATCCCCGACGACTCGCCGTACACGACGGGCGGGATCGGGCTGCTCGGCACCCGGCCGAGCGAGGAGCTGATGGACGAGGCCGACGTGCTGTTCATGGTGGGCACGAACTTCCCCTACTCGAAGTTCCTGCCGGAACCGGGGAAGACCCGGGTGGTGCAGTTCGAGGCGGAACCGACCAGGGCGGGGGCGCGGATCGCGACCGACGTGCCGGTGGTGTGCGACGCGAAGGAAGGGCTGGCGGCGCTGCTGCCGCTGCTGTCTCGCCGGGACGGCAACGCCCATCTGGCGAAATATCAGAAGAAGATGGCGAAGTGGCGGGCCGACATGGACGCCCTGCAGAGCCCCGACCGCGACCCCATCGCCCCGCAGTACGCGATGTCCGTCGTCGACCGGCTCGCGGCCGACGACGCCATCCTGACCTGCGACAGCGGCACCATCGCCACCTGGGCGGCCCGGCACTGGACGATCCGCGGCGAGCGCGAGTTCTACCTGTCGGGCACGCTGGCCACCATGGCGCCGGGGCTCCCGTACGCCATCGCCATGCAGCACGCGTTCCCGGACCGGCAGGTCATCGCGTACGTCGGCGACGGGGGTTTCTCGATGCTCATGGCCGAGTTCCTGACGGCGGTCCAGCAGCGGCTGCCGGTCAAGGTCGTCATCAACAACAACAACTCGCTCGGCCAGATCCTGTGGGAGCAGATGGTGCTCGGCTACCCGGAGCACGGCGTGCGCTACGACCAGCCGGAGGCCGACTTCGCGGCCTGGGCCAGGGCGTGCGGCGGATTCGGGGCCAAGGTCACCAAGCCGGGGGACGTGGAGTCGGCCGTCAGCCAGGCGCTGGCCCACG
This sequence comes from Nonomuraea sp. KM88, assembly GCF_052245635.1. Lineage (NCBI taxonomy): Bacteria > Bacillati > Actinomycetota > Actinomycetes > Streptosporangiales > Streptosporangiaceae > Nonomuraea > Nonomuraea sp. KM88. The sequence continues at coordinate 848,837 of NZ_JBQQCC010000002.1, forward strand.
ACGGGCCGGCCCTGGTGGACGTGGACGTCGACCAGAACGAGCCGCCGATGCCCGGCAAGGTCTCCTACGACCAGGCCAAGAGCTTCGCGCAGGCGTTCCTGAAGGGCCAGCCGCACAAGGCCGCCATCGCCACGACCCTGTTCAAGGACCGCATCCAGAAGCTGATGGACTAGGAGCTGTTTCTCGGATCAGGTTCGGAGCCAGATGACGAGGGCGGCCAAGGTGACGGTGCCGAGGAAGATGTAGGCGCGCTTGTCGTATCGCGTGGCCACGGCCCGGAAGTTCTTCAGCCGGTT